>NZ_JABAFC010000057.1 GCF_012843435.1 Psychrobacillus sp. BL-248-WT-3
CCAACAGATCCTCCAGCTGTCCGGATCAACTGGAAATTCTATCGGAAAGAGCTCTTATTACTAATATACGAGGGGGTACCTATTGAAACTGTAATATATAAAGCTATCGAAACATACGAAAATGAGTTTAAAGAAGACGAGGATTCTTTGCACAATCTATATTTTGCAGCAGGGTTTGCAGCTTGGGAATGCGGCATGCAAAATGATAAACTTTATAAAAAGATTAAGGAAATAATAGAAAGTGGTAGCGATATAAAATGTTGGAGAGAACTTGGAGCTTCCAACCAAGACATAAAAAAGCGAGAAAAAGCACTTTTATCATTTCTAACCAAATTATCTACTCCCAAAGAGAAACCTAAAAAACCTAAACAGGTAAGATTTAAACCTGCTCTTTTTGAAAAAGGAGATGTACTATCTATCTTATTAGATGACGGGAGCTACTCTGGAGCAGTAGTTTTAGAAAATCTTAAGGGTAGCGATCAGTTCGGAACAAATTTTATTGTAAAAGCGTTTATGAATAACAACGAAAAACTCACTATCTCAGAAATACTTGATGCAAAAGTATATGGCTATGCTTGGTACATGGGTGTAAACCATAAAAAATATATTAAGCAAATTGAAAAAATCGGAAATATTCAAATAGAATTTGAATACAACTCTTCTGGGATTGGCACTACTTACTCTGGATGGGGTTCGTTCGTGGCGGCCAATAATGTAAGTCGATATAACATGCAAGAAAATAAAGATATTAAAAATGTTAACGCTTTTTTAAATATGACACCTAGTGAAATAGCTAAAAGGCAGAAAGAAAGTCTTAAACGTACGATAAGTAATCATAAAAAGAATGAGAATGGTAGAAACTAGCTATTTCATAGCTTCGTATTACTTGAACTCTTAGCCATTTAGTAAAAAGTATTTCAAATTAAAATAGACTTGGGACATATCTAGTAGTTCAATTTAAAAACGTGAAATTAGAAAATTCCATTTCAAGTTTTACTTTATTCAGTCCAATTGATACATTGTGGGGGGGAAATTCTGCATTATTTGTTTGAAGAGGAAGCTGAGCTCCTGGGGAACAGCGTTAGCGTAATAGAAAAAGGCTTACTCCAAAAAGAATAAGCCTTGCCGATGGTTAAAAGTAATTGATCTCTTCATCAAACGTCGCATAATCAAAGTAAATCATTAACATTAAGTATCGTTTCCCATTTTGATCACTAATAATCACATGATCGCGTCCAGCAGCCTCTACATATCCGTTCAGGACTACATTGTTTCGTGTTGCATTGTTTTCAAACGTAAAATAAAATGTTCCAAGCTTGCCTCGGTTTAATCTTAAGATGTTCTCTACATAGGATTCTTCTTGGCGACCACTAGCGGGTATTTGCACACCTGGAGTATATTGCTGTTGTTGCGGTTGTTGACCTGGGACTTGCTGAGCTTGTTGCGGAAACTGTTGATTTGGGTAAGCACCAGGATACCAATAATACTGAACCATTTATACATCCTCTCTGTTTTTAAATCTCTGGACATTCCTCTTCGGTAGGGGAAAAGAAGCAATGAGCTTTAAAGCGCCCGGTATTCCATTGTCCATACCATTGTGCAGGGCATGGAGTACTCTCGCCGGGGTCAAAAAACCATAATGATCTCGTTGCAGGATGAAAACGCTCACCGTTAACTACACGTTGTGCTAGCTTTAAATCACTATCTCTTGCACGCTGGTAAAAGTAGGACTTAGTAGTTGCCTCAAAGCCACCGGGGCGTTGATATACCATCTGCTGGAGGTTTCTTATATCCTTAAAGTCTAAACATGCAGTCCGAACACGATTTACTCCTACATTGCCAACCATAAGCATTCCTAGCTCGCCTTCACCCTCTGCTTCTGCTCGCATTAGCCTTGCTAGTAGATCGATGTCTTTCGAAGTCGCACGAACTACCGCCAATGCATCACCTCCTACATTAAACTATGTTAAGAAATGACTTAACATGACAAATTTTGCCGATAAAAAAAGACTACCCAAAGGCAGTCTCAGATTGTAGACAGAAGGTGTAGAATAGATTTCGATTTCTTCCCCTTTTCCGGGTAATCCAGGTTATGTCTGTGATATGGACTGAGTAGCCCACAGTTTGCCTCTCCGTAATTTTAAATAAGAAACATTATTGTTGATTGGAGCGCAGAGTGGCGACTCCAGCGGTAATAGCGCGAGCTGAAGACCCTGGACTGAGCGCAGCGAGGGAAGCAACTTTAACAAGCTTTATCTCCATCTTAAAGAAAAAGACTGTAGGCAAACACCAAAATTCATGGGGTTCGTGCTACAGTCTGAGACTACCAAAAGGCAGCCTTTTAGATATTTATATTAAAGATTGAAAAATGTAGAGCGTTTTTCGCCTTCTAAAATAGTACCAACGAAGAAGGAACCAAACTCGCCATAGCGAGCGCTTACTTCATCAAAGCGCATTTCATATACTAATTTTTTAAATTGAAGTACATCATCTGAGAATAATGTTACTCCCCATTCAAAATCGTCAAAGCCGACTGAACCTGAGATAATCTGTTTCACTTTTCCTGCATAGCTGCGACCGATCATTCCATGGCTACGCATTAACTCTTTGCGTTGCTCCATAGGAAGCATATACCAGTTATCGTTGCCATCACGACGCTTGTCCATTGGGTAGAAGCAAACGTATTGAGAGCGTTGAAGTTGTGGATATAGACGTGATCGCACATGTGGATTTTGATATGGATCTTCATTTGACTCACCAGACAGGTAGTTAGATAATTCTACTACTGATACGTATGAATATGCAGGAATCGTAAAGTCAGCAATTGTTAACTTGTTGAATCTCGCTTCTAGCTCTTGTAATTCATCCATAGTTGGACGTAACGTCATTAACATAAAGTCTGCTTTTTGGCCCACAATAGTATAGAAAGCGTGAGCTCCAGTTTTTGCATCGTCTGCTTGTTGTAATTCATCTAAAAAGGCAACGAACTCATCTGTTGCTTGTTTACGAAGTTCAGGATCTACTTGTTTCCATGATGCCCAATCCATTTGGCGGAAATCATGTAAAACGTACCAACCATCTAATGTAATAGCTGCTTCATTCATTATATAAGACACTCCCTTTAATAAATATTTCGCATATTTAGTTTACCATACCAGCTTTTAGAATTCCCCTTTTAGCCCCACTTTTACATGACAATCTGTGACAAACTCGTGTATGCTTAATGTACAAATATATCCTGATGGGGGCGTTATTATGGCTGATTTATTTACAGAAATAAAAGGCAAGCTGCAAAGTAAAAATGTAACCATTATATTACCAGAGGGAAACGATCCAAGAATAATTGAGGCAGCATTAAAATTGCAGGAAGAGGGAGTAATTCAGCCTATTGTCATAGGAAATGAGAGGGATATTCCAAGTGGCTTACAGGTGTTGAATCCCGCAACCTATGAACATATGGACGAACTAGTAAATGCTTTTGTGGAAAGACGCAACGGTAAAGTGACTATAGAAGAGGCAAGAGAAATCTTGAAGGATGTTAACTATTTTGGAACAATGCTTGTTTATACAAAAAAAGCGGACGGGCTAGTAAGTGGAGCAGCACATACAACTGCAGAAACTGTGCGACCGGCCTTACAAATTATCAAAACCAAGCCTGGAATTACAAAGACTAGTGGGGCATTTCTAATGGTAAAGAATGATACACGCTATATTTTTGCCGACTGTGCCATTACAATTGCTCCGACAAGTGATGACTTAGCAGAAATTGCAGTGGAGGGAGCTAAGACAGCTGCTGCATTTGGTATAGAGCCAAAGGTGGCAATGCTATCTTTTTCTACTAAAGGTTCCGCAAAATCGGAGGAGACGGACAAAGTCGTCCAAGCAACAAGGCTTGCAAGAGAACGAGCACCTCAGCTAGTGATAGAAGGAGAGCTTCAATTCGATGCAAGTATTGTTCCGTCCATTGCGGATAAAAAAGCACCAGGAGCCACAGTGAGAGGAGATGCAAATGTTTTAGTTTTTCCTTCGTTGGAGTCAGGCAATATAGGATATAAAATAGCAGAGCGTCTTGGAGGATTTGAAGCAATTGGGCCGATACTGCAGGGATTAAATGCCCCAGTAAATGACTTATCACGAGGCTGCAATGCAGAGGATGTATACAAGCTTGCTTATATTACAGCAGCTCAAGCACTAGATTAAGGAGAATAGGGATGTCAGAAATAGATGTTTTATTGGAGCAACAAACATGGCGTTTTTGGGATCAGTCACTTAGCGGAAAAAGCCGCTCTGCATTGGAATCCTTTGCAGCTGACGATTTACTTTGTCATGTAGTCGGTCAGGGGCAGTCCCCAGCAACCGTAAGAACGTGGGTACATGATCAAACAGTAGTAATGGGGATTCAGGATCATAGATTACCTTTTGTAGAAGAGGCTCAAGATTTCTTACGTACGCGAGGCTACAATCCTATCGTTCGAAATTCAGGAGGACTTGCGGTTGTATTAGATGAAGGTGTCCTAAATATATCAATCGTGTTGTCTGAAAAGGAAAATTCCATAGACATACCTACTGGCTACGAGGTTATGTTGGCTTATGTCCAGCAACTTTTCCCAGAGGCTCAGGGAAAAATAGAAGCTTATGAAATAGTAGGCTCATATTGTCCCGGATCCTATGATTTAAGTATTGGAGGCAAAAAATTTGCTGGGATCTCTCAACGAAGATTGAGACAAGGCATAGCTGTCCAGGTGTACCTTTGCGTTGAAGGAAGCGGAAGCGAAAGAGCCCGCCTTATCCAAGAATTTTATGAAGTAGGGGTTCAGGGAGAGGATACTAAGTTTAGTTACCCTAGTATAAAACCTGAGGTCATGGCTTCACTTAATGAGCTGCTGCAAGCGACCTTTACAGTGCAGGATGTAGTCATTCGAATTCAACAACTACTGCATCAAAGGTCCGAGCAAGTGGTCTCTCAATCACTTATGCAGGAAGAAGCGGAACTTTATCGATTCTACTTAGAAAGAGTACTAAAACGAAATCAAAAAATGCTAGAAGGATAACCAAGCCATACGCATAAAAAAGTTTTATTGCGCACATTGAGTATGTCTATCTAACTGCAACGAAATGCTGATATAATCAGAAAAAAACCACCAATCCATTAAACGGTTGGTGGTTCTTTTGTTACTAGGTTGCCGTTTTTCTCCATTTGAAATACTGGCACTGCTGGCATTTCTTCGTCGTTTAATGTTACTAGTCGACGGGCACGGTTCATGATTTGTACGAATTGCTCGTAATCTTGTTTAATAGCAGCATTTTCTTTTTCGAGTTTGGCAAGCTCGCTTTCTAACTTACGAATCTTTTCATTTGAGATCGTTGCCATATGACGATATCTAGAAATATCTGAATCACTATGCTGCAGTCGTACTAGATAAGCAATGATTATATCTATCGATAATGCAGAAACCGGAATAGATTGAGTGCGTTCTCCCTCTTCCTGAGGTTTCGCTAGGTAGATTCCATTTCCTCTACGTCTGTAATCTTTTCCTAAAATACGAAGCTTTTCTTTGCGTTCTTTCTTTGCTTCTTTTAGCTCTGTTTCATATTGATGGCGAACTACTGCATTCCATCTAAATCCACAAGCAGCTGCAGTACGGTTTAACTCGTCACCAGCTTCCTCAAAAGCGTTTAACTGGGTGCTACCTTCGCGAACGTGTCTTAACACCAATTCAGCTAACAATTCATCGTTTTCTCTCATCCATGCGTCTTGTCTGATTTTTACCATGTTTGTCCTCCTACCATGTTCATAGTTTCGTTGTTCTATTAACATCATGGACAACATATCGCTCTTTTATTCACGTAATTTACACTTGATAGCAATATAAACTTTAAGATACAATGACGTGTAGACAATATCTATTTATAGAAAGGGTTGTGTACTATGGCAAACCATTTTCGAGTTTGCGATGAGTGTCAGGCCGTTAATTTAAAAACATTAATTCCAAAGCTAAAAGCAATCGATCCAGAGGCAGAGGTTGAGATTAAAGAATGTCAGTCCTACTGCGGTCCAGGGCGTAAAAAGACGTTTGCTTTTATAAATAATCGTCCAGTGGCAGCTTTAACTGAGGACGAATTAATGGAGAAAGTACGCGCCAAGCTGGAATCATAATAATAGACATTCCTTGCAAGAAGGTTATCCTATATGTAACGAACTATTGCCGCCTTTCCATAAGCGGCTTTTTTCTTTATACTTTAGTTAATAGGAAGTGAGCTACATTTTTAAGAGACATGGAGGGTGAGATATGAGCTATGCTACGCAAAAGCTAGCAGAAGAAAAAGTATTTAAGGATCCAGTCCATCGATATATACATGTTCGAGATCAAGTGATTTGGGACGTGATTGGGGCAAAAGAATTTCAACGGCTTCGTCGCATTAAACAGCTGGGTACTACTTATCTAGTCTTTCATGGGGCAGAACATAGCAGATTTAATCACTCGTTAGGTGTATATGAAATCGTCCGTCGAATCGTAGATGATAGTTTTGAAGGAAGACCAGAATGGGACCCCTCTGAAAGACTGGTAGTATTATGTGCAGCATTGCTACACGATTTGGGACATGGACCATTTTCTCATGCCTTTGAAAATGTATTTGGATTGGATCATGAGGAATTTACAAAGCAAATCTTACTTGGAGATACAGAGGTTAATGAGGTACTTAAAAGAGTCAGTCCTGATTTTCCTCAAAAAGTTGCCGATGTAATAGGGAAAACTTATCCTAACAAGCAAGTGGTAAGTCTTATTTCAAGCCAAATAGATGCAGACCGTATGGATTATTTACAAAGAGATGCTTATTTTACTGGGGTAAGCTATGGTCATTTTGATATGGAACGTATTTTACGAGTGATGAGACCGCTCGATGACCAGGTAGTTATTAAATCTACTGGGATGCACGCGGTAGAGGATTATATTATGAGCCGCTACCAAATGTATTGGCAAGTATATTTCCACCCAGTTTCACGAAGTGCAGAAGTCATTCTTACGAAAATTTTGCATAGAGCAAAAGCGTTGAGTGAAAACGGATATGCCTTCGAGCAGCAGCCTACTCATTTTGTTCGTTTTTTTGACAAGACCTTTACTCTTGATGATTATTTGGCATTAGATGAAGGGGTATTGTTAACGTATTTTCAGCTATGGATGAATGAAAAGGATGCCATTTTGTCTGATTTATGTAATCGTTTTGTTAACCGTAAGCTATTTCAATATATTGAATTTGACTTGGCAAAAGACTATGTGAAAATGAAGGAATTAGAGCAGCTTTTTAAGCGAGTTGGAATTGATCCAGAATATTATTTGGTGTTTGATTCGTCATCAGACTTGCCTTACGATTTTTATAGACCAGGAGAAGAGGGAGAGCGTATCCCGATACACCTGCAAATGCCAAATGGAGAAATACGTGAACTTTCTCGCCAATCGGAAGTGGTAGAAGCTATTTCGGGTAAGCGACGAACAGATCATAAATTATACTTTCCAGAGGACTTTTTGACTGCAGACGGCAAGAAGAAGGCTTTGAAGAAACAAATACTTGATTTACTAAAATAGAGGTGGGTTTGTATTGTTAGAGGAACATGCAAAAATTGTACAATTTATCGGAGCAGCAGACGGGATCACGGGAAGAAAAAAATTACAAAAAATGGTCTATATCGCAAAGAAACTACAATTTCCATATAAAGAGAAATATGATTTCCATATATATGGCCCATACTCTGAAGAGCTAACCTTACGTATAGAGGAACTTTGTAATATGGGATTTTTGCAGGAGGAGCGTCAGGATAAAGGCTCTTACGTCCAATATAAATATCAAATGACCGATGCAGGGGAACACTTTACTCAAATGGCTCAGATAGCAGAACCTAGTGCCGCATTAAATTCCTGCATTAAACAAATGAAGGAGAAAAGCTCACGGTTTTTAGAGCTAGTATCTACATTGCTTTATTTTGAGAACTTTCCAAAGGAAGAACAAATTGAAAAAGTACGTGTTGTAAAAGGAAAGTTGAATTACAGTGATGAGGAAATCGAGGAAGCTTTTTCGTTTGTGATGAACTTGATGAATGAAAAAGCTATTCACTAGGAATAGCTTTGGTTTACTTTATTTATCGCTAAGAAGTGTTCCAGCTACCGCATAGTGGTTTTTAGGCATTTCTTCGATAAATACGACAACATTCTCAACTGGAGCTTTAGTCGTTTCTGCAACTACTGCAGTAACCTTTTCCACTAGCTCTCTTTTTTGTTCATCTGAACGGCCTTCTAACATTTTTACTGTTACATATGGCATTTTGTTACCTCCTTTGTAGAAATAATCAGTATACTTAACATCATAACAGAAGAAAAGGAGCATACGCATGACAAATGAAGAAAAACCGAAACAAAAAGTAGGATTTACCATTATTAAAAACGATCCAACTGATGGTCACAAGGGATATGGGATCGGTTCTCTTTCACTTGAGAACGTTTCTCCAGTCATTATCGATATAGAAGAAGGCACTGCCAAAGTTGAAATTGGTGCGATGCATGCAAGAAGCGATACTGAAAGAGGTATTAAATTTACTACCAATCGGGAAGATTCTGCTGGAGGAAAGCCATATTGGTTAGTTTGGGTAACAATCGATTACAAGCAGGATGGTCCTTATTACGCCGGCGTAGCTGCCTGTGAGATGGTAGTAAATCGAGAGAAGCGACGTGGTTATAAGATTTTAGCTGACCATGTCAATCGAATGGATAAGTCTATGAAGCGTCAAATTTTAGTTGATTTTATGGACGATCGTTCAAAAGAAATCTTGAAGGAATTTTTACAATCTCACAATCCTCAAATGTGGGAACAAAGCGAACAAAAGCTGCATCAAGATTTAGAAATATCATATTAAAATAACTTTTGAGTGAATTAATTACAACATAGTCCGATTAGACGGTTGAATTAATTGAAAAAAGAAAGTACAATTTACTTAAAGCTTACTTCACAGTAATGCTAGGACACTTAGTTAAATGAGTATGAGATGGGCTGGAAGATTTGTGAAACCCAATCCAAATCATTCCAACTTTAAACAGAAAATTATACTAAGAAAAGGCTTTTCGTCTCTTTAGGGAGATGAAAGGCCTTTTAAATTTTAGGCTATGTTAAAATGTAGAGATTGTTAATAATGCAGAATCAATTTCATAATTGCTGCTATTCTTATGGAAAACACGAAAAACTTAGAGATCTCAAAATAAAATCTAGTTGTTTTCCATTATGGCGGACGCTTTCCGGGGGCACGGCTTCAATCTCCTCGTCGCTTTACTCCTGCGGGGCTTTCAGCTCGAGCTATTCCCCCAGGAGTCGCCGCCTCCACTCCAAACAATAGGAATGGATAGATGTCTTACAAGAAATTAGCAGCTTTAAAAAGAAATAAAACCGTAAAATCAAGTTGCCGATTTCACGGTTTCAAAAGTTAAATGAAAAAACTAACTGGTTTTCGGTAAAAACAATATAAAAGTAAATTGAGCTTGGGGTTATTCTCCCTAGCTCAATTTTTTAAAGTTATCAATTTCATAAATAGCAATTTACCAATTAAAACACGAACAATTTATATGATTGATTGTAGCGGCAGGCGTCCGACAGAGCGGAAATCAATTCTACTTTATTATTTAAAAAGCCATTTAACTATAAATGCTTAGTTTCCGAAGAAGTTGAAAGGGAAGATGGACCAGGATTCATCTTCTTTTTGTTGTTCCGATAAATCCTCGAATGTGTGCTGTTTTAGTCGTGGATCTGTACAAAGCTTAGTTGGGATATCCTTTTCCTTCAGATAAACAAGTCGCTGCTTTTCACAATCAGAGGTTGCAAGTCCTCCTGTTTCTATATCTACGATAACCCCGCGTACACCTGCAGGAGCGATAAATGGCTCCTCGGGTAGTCCACGATGCACTTGCTCCATGAATTCAATCCATACTTGTTTCGTTACCTGCTTCGCTTCTGCATCACTCACTGCCTTGCCTTGGTCATAGCCATTCCAAACCCCAGTAGTTAGCTGTGGTGAGAATCCTATCAGGTACTGGTCTGTATTCGTTGTTCCCGATTTAGCTGCGTAAGGACGTGTTTGCTTTGCGCGTATACTAATACCGGTAGCAGGAGAGTAATCATTAAAAGTAGGGTCAAAAGTTCCAGTCATCAAATGTGATAATAAGAAAGCATCTTCTTCTAACAATACTTTCTTGCCTTTTCTTTTTTCCTCACTGATGTCATATATAACTTTGCCCTCATTGTCTGAGATTTTCGTAATATACGTTGGTTTCATTTGGATTCCTTTATCTGATATCGTATTGTATGCCTTCGTCATATCCAGTAAGGAAGCCTCTGGTGTACCTAACGCGGTAGCAGGTGTTTGATCGACCTTCATGTTGATATTAAAGCGTTCCACCAGTTGTTCAAATGGTTTATAGCCTATATGCTCCAATGTTTTCACTGCATATATATTGTCGGAGATTGCTAAGGCCTGCGCCATGGAGATTGGATGATTAGCAAACTCTCCATTTACGTTTTTAGGCTCGTATTCTCTTCGTCCATTGTCATAGGTGAAAATCGTTCGCTCACTTTTTAAGTAAGTAAGGGGTGAGAAGCCATTCTCTAGTGCTGCTGCAAACAGTAAAGGCTTGATTGTTGATCCAGTTTGTCTTTTTGCTTGTGTAACTCGGTTAAAGGGACTTTCGGTAAAGCTTCTTCCTCCAACCATAGCTGTTATATAACCTGTTTTGGGCTCCATACTGACGAAACCAATTTGCAGTTCCCCTTTAGGCATCCACTTTTCAATGGTTTCTTCTGCTACCTGCTGATGCTGTTTATTTAACGTAGTAGTAATCGTCCACCCACCTTCTTCGATGCGACGGCCTTTGCTCTCCACTATTTTTGTAGCTTCCTTCCAAACTTCCTCTAAGAAATAAGGTGCTGTCTTTTTGGCTACTCTTGATTCTTCTGTTTTTAGAGCTAAATGCTCTAGGTTAGCACGTTCCTTTTGTTCCGAAGTAATGAATTGCTGATTGTTCATTAATTGTAATATTAGCTTTTGACGATTAACGGCCTTTTCTTCGTTCACAATTGGAGAATAGTGGGTCGGTCCTTTTGGAATACCCATTAAAAGAGCGGATTCTCCTAAAGTTAAAGACTTAGCACTTTTCCCAAAATAATACTGACTTGCAGCCTCTACTCCGTACATCCCATGTCCAAAATAAACAGTGTTCAAATAACCCTCTAGAAGCTCATCCTTTTCATAAAAGATTTCTAAGCGATAAGCATACAATGCTTCATTTATTTTTCTTGTCCATGTTTTATCGTGGGTTAAAAACACATTACGTGCATATTGCTGAGTAATAGTGCTGGCACCTTCAACTTTTTTCCCTGCCTTTACGTCCTTTAGAAGAGCGGAAGCAATTCGAGAGTAATCAAAACCATTATGCTCGTAAAACTCCTGGTCCTCCACGGAAATAGTTGCTTGTGGAATAAAGGGAGACATTTCATCTAGTGATATCCAGTACCTACGCTGCTCATTAAAACGATCTCCTATTACGTTACCTTGATTGTCTAAATATACAGAGGAAATTGGAACCTGAATAATCGGTGCGCCAACTATTTGCGCATATATTCGAAGAGTGACTATGGCACTTAAAAATGCACAGCTAGCAGCTATTCCTATTAGGAGAACTCTTTTTAATCTTTTATTTCGAGTAGTCTTCTTTTTATATTGCGCGCGCTTCAAAAAATCAACCCCGTTCTCACCTGTGTTTTTAACAGTATGAGAACTATAGAAACAAATTAAACCGAGAATTAAAAAACTATTGCACTTTTGCCAAAAACCACTATACTTTCTTTGTATTTACTTTTTAGGTAAAGTAAAAGAATCATATATTGGAAGGAGATAGATAAATGGCTGGATTTTGGTTTACAGAAAAGCAAACCGAGAACTTTGGCATCACAATGAAGGTGAAACGCACACTTCATACAGAACAAACGGATTTTCAACTGTTGGAAATGGCTGAAACAGAGGAATGGGGTAACATGCTCTTTTTAGATGGCATGGTTATGACTTCCCAAAAGGACGAGTTTGTTTATCATGAAATGGTTGCACACGTTCCTTTATTCACGCACCCTAACCCAGAAAATGTATTAGTAGTTGGTGGGGGAGACGGTGGAGTAATTCGTGAGATTATGAAGCATCCGAAGGTTAAAAAAGCGACATTAGTTGATATAGATGGAAAAGTAATTGAGTACTCAAAAAAATATTTACCAGAGATTGCTTGTGAATTAGAAAACCCAAGAGTAGATGTGCAAGTAGGAGACGGGTTTATGCATATTGCTGAATCTGAAAATGAGTATGATGTCATTATGGTAGATTCAACAGAGCCGGTAGGACCTGCAGTAAATCTATTTACGAAGGGCTTTTACGCTGGAATCTCTAAAGCTTTAAAAGAAGACGGATTGTTTGTTGCACAATCGGACAACCCTTGGTTTAAGGCAGATTTAATTCGCCAAGTACAAAAAGATGTGAAGGAAATATTCCCAATTACAAATATGTATTTGGCTAATATCCCAACGTATCCAAGTGGTTTATGGTGCTTTACAATTGGATCTAAAAAATATGATCCACTACAAGTTCCAGATGAGCAATTCTTCGATATAGATACTAAATATTACACAAAAGAGCTTC
Source organism: Psychrobacillus sp. BL-248-WT-3 (assembly GCF_012843435.1). Taxonomy (GTDB): domain Bacteria; phylum Bacillota; class Bacilli; order Bacillales_A; family Planococcaceae; genus Psychrobacillus. The sequence continues at coordinate 12,719 of NZ_JABAFC010000057.1, forward strand.
ACAAGGCTGCATTTGTTTTACCGAAATTTGTGAAAGACCTTGCAGGAGAGTAAACTATGAGATTCGATGAAGCATACTCAGGTAATGTATTTATTAAAAGTAAGAAGAATTACGACGAAGCACAGGCTGTCATTTATGGCATGCCGATGGATTGGACAGTAAGCTATCGTCCTGGATCTCGTTTCGGTCCCCAGCGTATTCGTGAAGTATCTATTGGTCTAGAGGAATATTCTCCATATCTTGATAGAGAACTAGATGATGTGAACTATTTTGATGCAGGAGATATTCCACTTCCATTTGGAAATGCAGCGAAAAGTCTAGACTTAATTGAAGGGTTCATCCGCCAGCTTTTGCAGGACGGAAAAATTCCGGTCGGCATGGGTGGAGAGCATTTAGTTTCTTGGCCAGTAATGAAGACGGTGGCGAACAAATATGATAACTTGGCAATCATTCACATGGATGCACATACAGATTTACGGGTGGAATATGAAGGAGAACCACTATCTCACTCCACTCCAATCCGTAAAATTGCAGAGCATATAGGACCTAAAAACGTCTACTCATTTGGAATTCGTTCTGGAATGAAGGAAGAGTTCGATTGGGCAAAAGAAAATGGCATGCAAATTGCTAAATTTGAAGTGCTAGAGCCTTTGAAAAAAGTACTTCCGACACTTGAAGGACGCTCTGTCTATGTAACAATTGACATCGATGTACTAGACCCAGCGCATGCACCTGGAACAGGTACAGTAGACTGCGGAGGAATCACAAGCCGCGAACTACTGGCCTCCATCCACGCAATCGCAAACTCAGGCGTCAACGTAGTAGGCTTCGACCTAGTAGAAGTAGCCCCAATCTACGACCAATCGGAGCAAACCGCAAACACAGCATCGAAACTACTACGCGAAATGCTACTAGGATGGGTTAAATAGAAAGTGGTCTCTAATGTTCTGCGGAGCTGAACGAAGTGAAGCGGAAGCCAAACAGCCAACACTGCATCGAAGCTCATAAGAGAAATGCTACTAGGATGGGTTAA
>NZ_JABAFC010000058.1 GCF_012843435.1 Psychrobacillus sp. BL-248-WT-3
CTAATTTTCCCTCCACTTGTCTGACCCCCAATAAACGAATATATATAGTTTACTGAAAATCTATTAGATTAGCGAAAGTGTTCAATGTTATTTAGCAGCAACTGTCCATTTTATTTTAGCGTTTACACACATTACAGCAGGCTTTAAATGAATACTTGAAACTAGATAAAATGTATTTACAATAATAGCTATATTTATAAATAGATTTCACCAGTTTACTACTATGATTTTTTTATAGTAAAGGGCTAATTATAAAACTAACTCTTTGATGTGCTCATTAATATACTCGAATGAGTGCTATTTAAGTTTCTTTTTCCAAAATTTTTGGTATAGTGAGAACAAGAAAGGGGAGCTTTGTATGAATTTAGAGTTAAAAAAGGAATTACCTTCCTATGAGGAGCAACAAGATTTTTACACAAAACTACGTGCTAAAATAACGAAATATGTGGATTCCAAATCTAACAAGTTGGGTAAGTTTACTCCATACCTTCTTTTTGCTCCAGATTTTTTCCATTTACTTATTAAATCTATGCTAGATGATCGCATTGACGCAAAAAGTAAAACACTTATTGGCAGTGGTATCCTATACTTTATTACTCCAATTGATATATTACCCGAGGGCTTAATAGGACCAGGTGGATACATGGATGATATTATTGTTGCAGCATTTATTGTCAATATGCTTTTAAATAAGTTTTCCCCTGAAATCGTAGAAGAGCATTGGGCTGGAGAACATAAGCTGTTAGATACAATGAAAAAGGTATCGGAAACAAGTGATAGCTTGCTTGGGAAATTACCAGCACGTTCATTGCTAGGACGTTTTATAAAAACATCTAAAAAGGTGTAGGACTATACGTCTAACACCTTTTTTTATACGAAAAAATTTGTTATTAGTACCATGGGATATAAAAAAGGGTATCGTAAATATTTACGAATACCCTTTTTTACGTATTATAATTTTTGAGATTCTTTCCATTCTAAGAATTCATCATATGTCAGCTGTTTATCTAGAATAGAGCCGTCCTTGCGGATTTCGATTACACGATTTGCAATCGTTTGGATGAACTGATGGTCATGAGAAGTGAATATCATAGCGCCTTTGAACGCAATTAACCCATTATTCAATGCTTGGATGGATTCCAAGTCTAAATGGTTAGTAGGCTCATCTAGCAATAAAACATTACTTTCGGAAAGCATCATTTTAGAAAGCATGCAACGAACTTTTTCTCCACCAGAAAGGACAGAAGGTTTCTTCTTCACTTCTTCCCCAGAGAAAAGCATACGTCCTAGGAAACCACGAAGGAATGTTTCACTTTCATCATCAGGTGAATATTGGCGTAACCAATCAACTAGTGAAGTTTCTGTACCGTTAAAGTATTTTGCATTGTCTAATGGGAAGTACGCACGAGATGTAGTTACACCCCAACGAATAGAGCCTTCTTGTGGCTCTTCCTCTTCTGCAAGCATACGAAGTAAAGCAGATTTAGCAAGCTCATCACCTAACAAGATAATTTTATCGTCTTTGTTCATAGTGAAGTTCATACCTGAGAATAGTTTTTCGTTCTCTAGCGAATAACCTAAATCTTGAACCTGTAATACGTCATTACCAATTTCACGCTTCATAGAGAAGTTCACATATGGATATTTACGAGAAGAAGGTCTAATATCATCTAGTTCAATCTTATCTAACATTTTTTTACGAGATGTTGCTTGCTTTGATTTAGATGCATTCGCACTAAAGCGAGCAATGAAGGCTTGTAGTTCTTTAATTTTTTCTTCTTTTTTACTATTTTGATCCTGAGCCATTTTAGTAGCAAGCTGGCTTGATTCATACCAGAAGTCATAGTTTCCTACATAAACTTGGATTTTGCTGAAATCTAGGTCTGCAATGTGTGTACATACTTTGTTTAAAAAGTGACGGTCATGCGAAACTACGATTACAGTATTTTCAAAGTTGATAAGGAAATCTTCTAGCCATTGAATTGCTTTGATATCTAAATGGTTGGTAGGCTCATCTAGTAAAAGTACATCTGGTTTGCCAAATAAAGCTTGAGCTAAAAGTACTTTTACTTTTTCTGACCCAGTTAATTCAGACAGTTTCTTTTGGTGCATGCTATCAGGAATACCTAGTCCTTGTAAAAGGATGGCTGCCTCTGATTCAGCTTCCCAACCGTTAAGGTCTGCAAATTCCCCTTCTAACTCAGCGGCACGCATACCATCTTCGTCAGAAAAATCTTCCTTCATGTAAATTGCATTTTTTTCGTTCATTACTTCATATAAACGTTTATGACCCATGATCACTGTTTCAAGCACATTGTATTCTTCATACTCAAAGTGATTTTGCTTCAAAATCGCTAAGCGCTCATCTGGATTCATAATCACATTACCTTCTTGTGGCTCAATTTCCCCCGACAAGATTTTGATAAATGTAGATTTACCAGCTCCGTTTGCACCGATTAACCCATAACAGTTACCAGGTGTAAACTTTATATTTACATCTTCGAATAATTTACGATCACCAAATCGAAGACTTACATTACTTACTGCAATCATGCTATACCTCCTAAAATTCACAATGCTCTTATTATAGCACGGTGTTCAAACAAAAGCTATCAAACGTTGATATGTTTGGGTTTTGTACTTATTAATTTGGTTAAATATCATATTAAAAACCACCAACCAATAATGGAGGTGGTTCTATAAAAACTTTATTATTCTATATTTAATGTCCAATTACCATCAGCAGTAATTGTAAAGAAATATACGCTACTATCTTTAAATTTCTGTATTTGTGATCCTTTATATGTCCCAATTTCGTTAGCAATTAATGCTCGGTCGTTGATAATAATAGCAAAATTACTAGATCCATCATGTGTCATAGATATAGTACGAGCACCGCTTTCAACATTCATAAACACAACACTATCACCTTTACCAGAAGCGTTTCCTGTTAAAACTTCATCTGGTATAAATTGTGACATTTGAATTGTCCAAGCTCCGCTTGCAGAAACATTATATAGATATTCACCAGCTGAAATTTCATAAGCTTGCTTACCTTGATAAGAGCCAATTTCATTGACAACCAATTCTACAGGATCACCATTTTCATCAAGTAATTCTAATGCAAAATTACTAGACCCATTATGAGTAGATTCTATAATTACAAATCCATCATCTAGAGTAAACCGTCCAGTAGCACTATCTCCTGTACCTGAAAATTTTAAAGCATCTAAAGTAGCTTTTTTTTCTGCAATTTCTTTTGCAAGTCTTTCTTCTTTAGCTTTTGCTTCAGCTTCAGCTTCCTCTTTAGCTTTTTGTTCAGCTTCTGCTTTCTCCTCAGCTTCTTTAGTTTCTCTTGCTTGTTTTTCTTCAGCAGTCTCTTTTACTTTTTGAGGGGTAGAAACAACTTTTTCAGATTTATTTGCTTCTTCTTCTGTAACAGGAGTAATGGCTAATGCAATTACAAATATTATAAAAGAGGCTAATATGACTAAACCACTATTTTTCTTCTTCTTTTTTTTGATTAACGACATAATAAACATTACAATACCTACGATTATTCCCAAAAAACCTATTACGCCTAATAATGCGTACATTTCCTCACTCCTTGCTAATTTACAACTTATTAATAGTAAAACAGGATAGGAGAAAAGTACACAAAAATTAATGATAAATTATTAGGTAAAATTAACCACGTAATGAGAGGTTGATTGCATAATTACTTTTAGAGCTTACTAGGCCTAAGGATCAAATTGCTATTTAAAGTTTAACTAAAGTAGTAGTAAATAAAAAAATCCCCTCTAGCACTTTTGTTTAGAGGAGAATCTATATTTAAATGCTGCTTTTTGTTCACACCATGACCATGAAAATTTACTTCCAATTCTTGTTAATGAATTCAACGCGTCCTGATTGAGCAAGATCTTCTTTATAATGATCAGGACTTTTTTTATAGAAGTCTTGGTGATAGTCCTCTGCTTCGTAAAACGTTTCAGCATCTCGAATTACCGTAACAATCGGTTTGGAAAATTTACCGCTAGCCGCTAGCTGCTCTTTAGACTTTTCTGCGAGCATGCGTTGTTCTTCATTATATACGAATATTGCTGTCGTATAGCTTTCGCCTCGATCCTGGAATTGACCACCAGCATCCGTTGGATCTATTTGTTGCCAATATATTTCTAGTAGTTTCTCATAATCGAAGATAGAGGAGTCATACTGGATTTCTACCACCTCTAAATGACCCGAGTCCCCTTTTTTCACTTGTTCATATGTGGGATTTTCGATATGACCACCCATATATCCTGATGTTACCTTATGTATGCCTTCCCAAGAATCAAACGGTTTTACCATGCACCAAAAACAGCCTCCTGCGAACGTAGCTCTTTCTATCATTTTTATATCCCTCCTATTATAGTAAAATGATTTTACCATTACTTTTCAAGTTGTACAAAATTCTGAAACCAACGCACTGTAAATACGTTATTATAAGAGTATGATATAAATATGGGAAACTAAATACGTGCACCATCAAAACAGCATCGATGAAGAGCTCAAGGGGAGATTTAATATGACTGAAGAAAGAAATACAGAAAGACGATATAAACCGAAAAAAAAACTACGGAAAGGAAGAGTATTCCTTACTGTTCTGTTACTAGCTGGGTTAACAATTGGTATTTACTCATTTTTACAATATCGGGAAGGCTATAAATTAGCTAATGAAACAAAAGTAAAACAGGATATTGACTTTGAAGGGGATGCTTGGTCAAAAGGTGAACGAGAAAATATTCTAGTCCTTGGAGCAGATTCAGGAGCGGGAGGGAAAGAGAGATCCCGAACAGATACAATGATGATCATCTCTTGGGATAAAGAAAAAAATGACGTTAAAGTCATTTCGTTTATGCGAGATATTTATGCTGCTATTCCTAACTATAAGTCCTATAAGTTAAATACAGCCTATTATTTAGACGGAGTACCGTTATTGCAGGCAACTCTTCAGAATATGTTTGATATACCGATCCATCATTATGCATTAATAGATTTTAGAAGCTTTGAGTCATTGGTAGATATTCTCGCTCCTGAAGGAATTACGATGGATGTCGAGAAGGATATGTCTGAAAAAATTGGAGTTTCACTTACAAAAGGTGAACAGCAGCTCAACGGACAGGAGATACTTGGTTATGCACGATTCCGGGCAGACGGAGAAGGTGATTTTGGCAGAGTTGGACGCCAACAAAAAGTCATGGAAGCATTAAAGGACGAGGTAATTTCCATACAAAATGTTTCTAATATCCCGAAATTTATAGGAGCAGCTGAAGGGTATATCCAAACCGATTATTCCCGTAAAGATAAAGTTATTCGAGTCTTGGATGCTATCGTTAGTGGAAAGCTAGAAATGGATAAACTGACTATTCCTGTAGAAGGAAGCTATTATGATAAGAACTATAGTCACGCAGGAGCAGTTCTTGTAATTGACGAAGATAAAAATAGAAAAGCAATAGAAGATTTTTTAGGTGAATAGGACTTTTATATTTGCGATAAAATTTATTCATTCGTAAAATTAAGTTAGGAAAGGATGTTATGTAAAATTGGAACCTGAAAAACCTTCTTTTTTCTCAACTAGATACATAAAATTTTTAGGTGGTCGTAATACTATATTTACGCTTATACTGCTTTTAATGATTGGCTTAATCATCATGATTTATGATGAAATTTCCTTCATATTTGTCCCATTAACAGTTTTTCTAGGGAATGTCATCCTACCAATCATATTAGCAGTCATCATTTATTATTTACTTAGACCAATATTGCGTATGCTAGAAAAAATTAAAGTTAAACGAGTGATTGGTATACTACTCATCTTCTTAGCTTTGGTTGGTATTATTACCTTATTAGTTTTCTTAGTGTTTCCATTTTTAAAAGCTCAATTTTTTAAATTGGCAGAAGAGCTTCCAGGTTATTTTATAGAAGTCTTAACCCGCTTAGATTCATTCTTGAGAACGAACTCTCTTATAAGCACGTATTATTTGCAAATAGAAACCGATGTTGCTAATCTTCTGTATGATTTACCGAAGGAGCTAGGTGCATTTTTCCAGGAAACCTTTACAGGAATTGCAACAGGAATTTCCTCTGTTATCGGTATATTAACTAGCTTTATACTGGCAATCGTTACTGTTCCTTTTATCTTATTCTATCTTTTAAAGGATGGGGAAAAGCTTCCTGCTTATGTACTAAAAATTTTTCCTCCCCGCATGAGAGATGACATAAAGTCGGTTTTTACTAGTATCGATAAGCAGATCAGCTCGTATATTCAGGGTCAAATTCTTGTCTCTATGTGTATAGGTATTATGATCTTTATTGGTTTCACCATCATTGGGATGGATTATGCATTATTGTTGGGTGTTATAGCAATGGTTACGAGCGTTGTTCCATACTTAGGTCCAGTTATAGCGATAACTCCGGCTGCAATTATTGCCTTAGTTACCTCTCCTTTCATGCTTATCAAACTTGCAGTAGTCTGGACAATTGTTCAGTTAATTGAAGGGAAGTTTATATCCCCACAAATTATGGGCAAATCATTGCATGTGCATCCGATTACAATAATTTTTGTATTGATTACTTCTGGTGCGATGTTCGGAGTTCCTGGAGTAATTTTGGGTATACCTGGCTATGCTATTTTAAAAGTTATCGTTTCCCATTTTTACACAATGTTTAAAAAGAGGTACAATAAATTTGAACCAATTGTTGAAAAACACTATGAGTACACAAATAACAAGGTGGAATGAGAATAATGGCCAAAAAATTCAACTCCAGTATTGAAGTGAAATCCATAAAGATTGATACTGTGGTGGATCATCCTTATATTGAACATGGGATCAATCTTTCAGGTACGATTTATATTGATGGAGTTCATGACTATGAGCAAATCGAGAATATTAAGTTAGAAGTCTTTAAAGTGATTAATGGAGAAGCTCCCAAAGTTGTTTCCAAGCATTCTATAGAACTGGTAGGCACAGTAGCTTCAAAGGATATGCAAATGATTCCTTTTGAAATCATGCCAGATGAAAGATGGCTTCCAGATGGTGCAGAGGAAATGACAACGCTTATATTGAGAACGACTGTATTGTTTGAAAATGGCTCTGAATATAACGATGAAGATGAGATACATTTCGACATTGAAGAATAATTAGCAAAAAGACCAGCATTTTTAATGCTGGTTTTTTTGTGGATAAAATGATTGGATTGGTCCATTCTATGTGAAAAGGAATTGCAGCTTGTCATTTTTAGTTGCAGTATCAAAAGGAGTATGACATGAAAAAAATTATAGCTATATTGATTTTTACTTTGTTGCCCTTGAGTGCCTGTGGTGAAGACCGCACATCCAATGAACTTCCACCGCCTGAAATCATTGATAATAATAGGCAAAATTACGGGCCTGAGTCAGGAAATGCAGAAGTAAATAAAGAAAACGATGCAGGAATGCCAAATACGAATGAGTTAAATGATCCTGGCTTAGAGGGATTAGAAGGTTACGAATAAATAAAAAATCACATTGTACGAAATAATGGAATATGTTAAAATAATCTTACATTAATGGACGGAGGTGAAGGAAGAATGAAAAACACTGTGAATGCACATGGATTTATATTGGAATTTTTATCCACATCATGTGCGATTACTCATGGATTTGCTACTAACGGGACCAATCTGTCCTTTTTTAGACAATTACATGAAATTCACAGCTGATAAGCCATTCTTTCTGAACCACATTAGAAGACTGCTCGCTTATTTGAGCAGTCTTTTTGTATGCAGAAAAATGCTTCCAGCAATAATTTGGAGAGGAAGCGAAACATAATGATATGCAAAATACAGGAAATAAGTAAAATGCTTGGTGGTAATCTTATATTTGAGGATCTGTCTTTAGATATTAAACTGGGGGACAAATTAGGAATAGTGGGACGAAATGGGAGTGGGAAAACAACGCTATTTAATCTAATAGCGGGTATTGAAAAACCTGATCATGGAATTATCACTTTTAAAAAGGGAGCAAAAATAGGTTATTTAGCCCAAATTCCTGCTTTTTCAGAAAGCGTTAAAGGAAAAGACCTGTTATACGATGCTTTCGAGGATACTATGCTACTACAGAAAAAGATGAGTATACTTGAAAAAGAACTAGCAGTGGTAAATGCCGAGGCAATGGAAAAACTTCTAAAGCAGTATGGAGACATACAAGAAAAATTCACGGTACAGGGCGGATATACGATTGATTCCGAAATTGATAAAGTAGTTGAAGGGCTACAACTAGGTGGTTTTGTAGAACAGCCATTTTCAAGTTTAAGTGGTGGAGAGCAAACGAAAATAATGCTTGGACAGCTACTATTAACCAAGCCAGACCTTTTACTGTTGGATGAGCCGACTAATCATTTGGATTTGTTTGCAATAGAGTGGTTAGAGGAGTATTTAGTTAGTTATACAGGTACAGTTGTTATTATTTCACATGACCGATATTTTTTAGATAAGGTAGTTACAAAAGTTGCAGATCTTGAGGATGGTATGCTTACGAAATATCATGGTAATTATTCTTCTTTTTTAATCGAAAAGGAAGAAAAACTTACTCGTGAATTTCAACAGTATGAGGAGCAACAAAAAAAGATAAAGAAAATGAGAGAAGCAATAAAGAGGTTAAGGATTTGGGCTAACCAAGCAGTTCCTCCAAATGCGAGTTTACACCGTCAGGCGAGGAATATGGAACGGGCATTAGAGCGGATGGAAAAGGTTCGTAAACCTCTAATAGATCCTAAGAAAATGAGTCTATCTTTTGACGCGGCACCCCGAAGCGGAAAAGAAGTTGTCATAATGGAAGAGGCTTTCAAAAGCTTTGGTGAAAAAATGTTATTAAACAGTGCAGAGCTTCATGTATATTGGAAGGACCGTCTTGCAATCGTTGGTAGGAATGGAACGGGTAAAACTACCATTTTGAATATTCTTAGAGGAGTAGAGTTAATAGATTCGGGTGAAGCTCGATTTGGTAGTAATGTGCGCCATGGATATCTTTCTCAACATTTCGAAATAACAGATCCAAAAGCTCGCTTAATAGATATTTTTAGAGCAGAAGTAAATGTGGCAGAAGGAGAGGCTCGACACATCTTAGCGAAGTTTATGTTCTATGGGGCGGATGTTTTTAAAAGAATTGCTGATTTAAGCGGAGGAGAAAGAATGCGACTCCGTCTTGCTCAGCTAATGCATCAAGACATAAATTGTCTCATATTAGATGAGCCAACGAATCATCTTGATATTGATTCACGAGAGGTATTAGAGGAAGCGCTAGATGATTTTACAGGGACTATTATTGCTGTATCTCACGATAGATATTTTCTAAATAAACTATTTCCAAGGACTGCTTGGCTTGAGCATGGCGAGCTTACCACATTTGAAGGCCCTTACGAATGGGCAAGGGAAAAATGGAATGAGTTTTGCTCGAAAGAAAATACTAGGAAAGAAATAATCAAGCAGCCATTAAAAGAAGCAACACCTGCCAAACAACAAAAGGAAATTCCTCTGGAAAAGCGAATAAGTGAGCTCGAAAATGTTATAGGTGAGCTAACTAAACAAATTAGCATAGAGAATGACTGGGAAAATTATGAGGCATTAAGCTTGGAAAAACTTCGGGTAGAGGAGCAATTGGAGCAATTATTGGAGAAATGGCTAGATTTAGCAGAATGACCCGAATACTTTTCAAAATGGGTTGATATAAGTAATAGAGCGTGCTAATATAACTTATTAACGAATAATTTAAATAATTTAATATTCTTATCAAGAGAAGTGGAGGGATTAGGCCCTGTGATACTTCGGCAACCTCTGTTGTACAGAAAGGTGCTAATTCCTAACAAGACGATCTTGGAAGATAAGAGCTAGTTAGCAAATTCCTGCCTCTCTTTTCTTACATGGAAAGAGAGGTATTTATTTTAATAATTGCCTTGCTCCTGTTCGATTTCCTACTTAGTTTGAGGCGAAATCACAGGTGCTCTTGCGCATTTCATTGGGAGGGGAAAGTCATTGCCTATCAATATTCCGAAACAATTACCTGCAGCTAAGCTGTTAAAAGAAGAGAAAATTTTTCTCATGGATCAAGAGCGTGCTTACAAGCAGGACATCCGTCCACTTAACATTATTATTTTTAATCTAATGCCTGAGAAGGAAAAAACGGAGCTTCAGCTATTAAGGCTTCTGGGGAATACCCCAATACAAGTGAATATAACCTTTATGAATACAGCGACGCATGAATCCAAGAATGCCAGCAAAACCCATTTGGATACTTTCTACACGACATTTGATCAAATAAGAGAAAAAAAGTTTGATGGGATGATTATCACTGGTGCTCCAGTAGAACAGTTGCCATTTGAGGAGGTCGATTACTGGAATGAAATGAAGGAAATAATGGAATGGTCTAAATCCAATGTTACCTCCACCTTACATATTTGTTGGGGCGCGCAGGCTGCACTGTATTATCATTTCGGTATAGATAAATTCACACTTTCTCGTAAATGCTCGGGAGTGTATCGGCATATATTAACTGACCAAGTGGAGAATTTAATAAGAGGATTTAATGAAGAGTTTAATGCTCCCGTATCTCGTTACACTTCTGTATCTGAAGAAGAAATAGAAAAGCATGAGCGACTAACTATTTTATCCACTTCGGAGGAAGCAGGTGTGTTTCTTGTAAAATCGAACGACAATAAAATGGTGATGGTCACTGGTCATTTAGAGTATGATGCGCACACATTAGCAGAGGAATATCATAGAGACATAACTAAAGGAATAGATATTGAGATGCCAAAATACTATTTTCCAAATAATAATCCCTCTAATAAGCCATTAAATACATGGAGGGCACATACACATTTATTATTTTCTAATTGGTTGAATTACTATGTTTATCAGGCTACTCCTTATAACTGGGAGTAAAAAGAAAAATTATATATGAGTCAATTTCATAAAAGGCATTTTAAAGATTAAAAGTGAACATTATATATATTGATTGCAGCGGAGGGCGGCGTGGTAAGCAGGGATGAGTGAGACAGATAAAGACGTTACAACCACGCGCGAAATCGATGGGTGATGGCTTATCGCTCACTCCACGGAAAGCGTCCGCAATATGAGCGAAAATCAATAATACTTTATTATTAAAAATCATATAAATTCCATTGTTCTCTTTTAATTATTCGTGTTTTCTATACAAACAGGAATTTTGAAATTGACACATTCAAACTCCTGTTTTAATATTCAGGAGTTTTTTATTGATTTTAGTTTTATTTATTCAAATATTAGGGAAGACAAAATTGAAGAGACATTGTATTTTGTTGATACACATATCTATAAAAGTATGATTTTCAATTATTGGAAGTGGGGTTATGTCTATGAGTTTGACACCAAAACAAAGAATTGAGTTACATGGTTTTAATAATCTGACGAAAACACTAAGCTTTAATATGTATGATATTTGTTATACAAGGACGAAGGAAGAAAGGGAAAAATATATTGAATACATTGATGAGCAATATAACGCTGAGCGTCTAACCAATATATTAACAAAAGTGTCCGAAATTATAGAAGCGAATATTTTAAACATAGCGCAACAGGACTACGAGCCCCAGGGTGCAAGTGTGACCATTTTAGTGTCAGAAGGACCCGTGGATCAAACACCGATAGAATCATTTAAGCAATCCCCTGGGCCTATACCAGAGGTCGTTCTTGGTCATCTAGACAAAAGTCATATTACCGTTCATACGTATCCTGAATATCATCCAGATGAAGGGATTAGTACGTTTCGAGCAGACATAGACATTTCGACTTGCGGAGAAATATCGCCCTTAAAAGCTCTAAACTATCTAATACATTCCTTCGAAACCGATGTAATGGTCATGGATTACCGAGTGAGGGGATTCACGAGAGACGTGAAGGGTCATAAATTATTCATTGACCACGATATTAATTCCATTCAAAATTATATTCCGAATGCCTTGCAGGAATATTACCATATGATTGATGTGAATGTTTATCAGGAAAATATTTTTCATACCAAATGTAAGCTGAAACAATTTGATTTGAATAACTACCTCTTTGGTTACAAGGAAGACGAGCTATCCAATGAAGAGAAAATCTCTATCACCAAAAAGCTTAAAACAGAAATGGATGAAATTTTTTACGCCAAAAACATGACACGAACCGAATAATATTAAGCTCTAAGTGTCATTTTAAATCGTTCAAAATGAAGATAAAATCCTCTAGAATAGCAGAGCAATTCGCATAGAATTTGCTCTGTTTTTTTATTTATCGTTTTCTTAGAAAGGCCTCAACTAATAATATATCTATTTACCCTTATCCCTTTATATGGGAAAATAATAGAAAATTATGTTAACTCTGCGAGGTGTTAATGAAATTAATTTAATCGTATTGGGAGAGGATGATAATTAAAAATGACCAAAGTCATGATATTAGGGACATTTCATATGGGAAATACTTCTGATTTATACAGTGTAGACACGGATAACTTACGATCGACTAAAAGGCAAGAGGAGATAAGAAAAGTTGTAGATGCTATAAAAGAATTCCATCCTAACAAAATTGCATTAGAAGTTGAAAAAGAAAAAAATCACTTATTAAACGAAGAGTATCATCAATATTTAAATAATGAACTAGAGCTAGCAATAGATGAAATACATCAGTTTGGTTTTCGAGCGGCAGCGGAGTTAAAACACAAAGAGGTATATGCGATAGATTGGATGGAGAACGTTGGAAATCGCTCAATCGGAGAAGTTATGAATTGGGCAGAAAAAGAACAAACAGAGGTTTTTCAATTAATAGATACTTATCGTTCTAAGCTCATACTCCCACTAGATGAAAAAAGGATAGATGAGCTAATTAGAAGCCTAAACGAAGAGAAATACATATTAAAGCAACATGAAATGTATATGCATATTGCTCGTATAGGTCGGGGGAGCGACTATGTGGGGATTGATTGGATGAGATGGTGGTACCAACGAAATCTTATTTTGTTTGCAAACCTCGCTGAAATCTCCTCTTCGAATGATCGTGTACTTTTGATAATAGGAGCAGCTCATGTCCATTTGGTAGCTCAATTTTTAAAAGAAAGTGGACTATTTGAAATTGTTTCGGTTAGTGAGTTTCTTTAGATTTGTATTAATGTTTTATCGTTTACCCCCCATGGAAAAATTCCGGTAAGATTGTAAGCCAATTCTACTTCAGTATTAAAAAGCTATTGTTCTTGGTTTTCTACAAAAACGGTAATTATAAACATGAATTAAATATGATTGGTAAGGAGAAAATCTGTTGGTTAACTTAATAGAAAGTGTAAACGAGGTAACGATCCTATTGCTGTGGCTATGTGGATATGCATATATTCGTCTGCTTAAAAAGACGAAGAGGGACAGAAAGCTTAGCAGGTTTGAAGTAATGATGTATATCATTACATATCTTGTAACTTTTTTATACGCAGCATCTTACCTCCTTTTAACCCTTGGGACGTAACAAGAAAAGCGCAATCGCCTATGTCTGCCCCGACAGGCAAATGGAGAAAAGCGAGGAGGCAGTTCCTCAGCCACCGGAGCTTTTAACCATTTGACCCCGAGGGGCAAGGCGATGGAGCTAGCCAATCAAGAAAAGCGCAATCGCCTATGTCTGCCCCGACAGGCAAATGGAGAAAAGCGAGGAGGCAGCTCTT
>NZ_JABAFC010000059.1 GCF_012843435.1 Psychrobacillus sp. BL-248-WT-3
AACCGACAGAATTTGTTTTAAGCAAAAGTGTTCACTCTAAATTAGCAAAAAGTGTTCAATTCTACTTGACGGTTACATGGATTTACTCCAACAGCTGAGCAAGCCAAAAACTATGAGCAAATATTTAATAGTGCTGGAATAGAGACAAAAACGCTTGGTTAGAGATATATCAATTAGAACTAACGAGCAATGGCTATGTTGATTTAGCAAAATTAAAGAAAATACAATCAACTAAATTGAAATAAAGGAGGAGATATTTTGACTAAAGTTACTCAAATGAATGAAGAAATTTTTTCAACAAATTTATCTAAAGCAGTTGATAAGATAAAAGAAGCTAGGGAAATTTCAAGTGATATAGTTAAATTTGTTATAGAGCCTATGGAGGAACATGGGAAAATGTTAGATGGTGGCGATGAAATGATGAAACGTCTTGTATTATCTAAAGAGAATATTGGTGGTAAAAAATTACTGTTAGAGGATGTTGTTGGAGTTCTAGGAGGACTTTTCCCGAAAGCCCCCGTGTGGATTAATATATCTTTTATGGAGATGGAAGGAGATATCGCCATATTCAAATTGGAAACTAGTTTACGTTTTAGAAAACCAACATTATTAAGGAATGCTGAAACAGGTCATGCACCTTTTAACGTCATCATATAAAGTTTTGTAAAAGATTTTTGTATAAGTTCTTTTACAGATTAATGGGGCTACCAAGTGCCGAGTAAGTCTTCTAATTATTCAATAAGACACGTCTAAATCCATGTATCAAGATTTCACCATTTCGGTTTTGCGTACATTAAATACATGAACTTTATATCCTAATGGTGCTATTCGGTACTTTAACAGGTTGATTATGGTCATATGTCACCATCATCAACCTGTTTTGTTATTTCCATTTTCTTACGTTTTCTATAATTTTTGAATGTACAAAAATCAACCAGACAAGAGTATTATAATTCCTTTAATAAATATAATTATCAGGAGTGAAGCTAATGGAAAAGATAAAGCAGTTGCTCACACAAATAAACACTTTACCAAATAGTCGTATCTTTGAGCCTTCTGGATTACCCATTATTGATGAAGAAAAGCATATTTTACCTAATGATTTAAAAGAGTTTTATAGTCTTTGCGGGGGTTTAGTTCTATTTGAAGATGAGGAATATCCAATCTATATTGTGTCTCCTGATAAGTTTGTATTGGCAAATCCAAAAATTGTAGGAGAATTATGTGAAGAAGATATTTCATCTAACTGGTATATTATTGGTAATGATGGAACGGATGAATACTTAACTACTGACCTCAATGAAGATAGACTAGGTAGATGCTACGATAGTTTTTTTGACCGCCATGGGCTTGTAGGTGAGTCCCAGATTATAGCTACTTCGTTTACTGATTTACTTGAACGACTTATAAAAAATAAAGGGCAATATTGGTATTGGCTTAGAAGTGATTTTATCTCTCTAGGTGATGCATATGATGAGATTGAATAGCTAATAATTTGTATAAAGAAAAAGCTGACCTTGATTGGCAATATGCCTTTCAAGGTTTCTTTTTGTTGGCTGCTCAAGAAAAGCATATTCCTAATACGCCAAATTTCAAACAAGAAATAGCAAATGGAAAAAACAAGAGTATTTTCTATGGCGATAATAAAACAGCACAAGAATTGCTTGATAAGTTTGCAGGGAAAGGTCAACTACTGCCAAACGGTAAAAAAGAAAGAGTAGACTTTGGTAAAACTATTGGGAATTACTATGATCGAAATACCGGTGAATATCTTGATACTACTAATGGATTGATACATTATGGGAAAGATGGAGCTCATATAGTACCGTCAAGGCCGTAAAAACAAAAGAAAAGAGGATGAATATGGGGTATGACTCTTTAATAGGAACATTAATGAAATATGAACATAGTGACATGATACTAGAATGGGAAAATGGATTAAGGATTGTTGGTGTACTAGATACAGTTTTTGAAACAGATAATGGGTTAGATGACGACGATGTAAATTATACCGAATTTGATGCAGCTGTTTTTCAAGTAAATGATATTTTAGCGCATCCTACTAATGAGGAAAGTCGTTTATATAAATGGTTAATACAAAAGAAAGGTTCATTAGTTGAAATTTCACTTTATGATGATCCGCCAAGTGCAGTTTTTTTAACTGAAGGAGAAAGTGTATGGAAAAGGGATAGTAAAAAATAAAAACGTTACTTTAAACATAACCTTGATGGGCTAAAATGCCTTTCAAGGTTTTTTTACTTTAATTTATATTAAGTCTGCTGATATTAGTGAGAATCAAATTGAAAATGATTAGATTGTAAGGATGTTTCTAGTAATGGCGGAGAAGTCCATCATATACCAGTTTATTCTGTTAGTCCGAAAAGTAGAGGTAACAGTCCTGGTGTAAGAATGAAACCATAGACCATAGACAAACAGCGAGTGGGGGTAAAATCTTTAATAGAACAAGGGAAATTAAATGAGGCTCAAAATATGGACATTAATGATTTAAGAAATAAGTTTGGTAACAAATATCATGAAGGTATTAGACAAATGTTAGAATATACTAAAAGATTAAACAAATCTGGGTGGGGTAAAAAATGAATGAACTTATAATAACTCCTAATAAGGGAGTAGGTCCAATTAGTTTTGGCATGACAAGAGAGGAGGTTAGAAATGTTTTAGGAGGAAATGTAGTAGAATATAAAAAAATGCCTATGTCTGATACTTTTACAGATGCATTTAATGATCATGGAATACACATATATTACGATAGTAACGATACGTGTGAAGCAATTGAAATGGCACTACCAGCAGACCCAAAATTTTCACATAAACACATGATTGGAAGGCCTTTTAGCGAACTGAAGTCAACTATTATTTCACAAGATAGTGATGTTGAATTGGATGGGGTGGGAATACTAACTCTATATTTATGAAGCACAACTGAAAATAGAAGAGTATATGAATTTGAAATAGATGGTAAGAAAAAAATATATCATAGAGCACCGAGTGGATAAATTCGGGAGAGGTCCTCACTTTCATGGTGCTGACGATTTGAAGGGAAGTCAATGGAAAAAGGAAGATATAATCAGTATCCTGGACATTCTCCAGAAGATTTTGTTGGTTAGAAAAAGAATGGTCGACCATGGAAAGGTGCTTAATTTGAGTGACGAAAGAAAAACAAAAATGGAGCTGTTAAAAAGAAAAAGTAGAAGAAAGAATCTATTAAAAGAAATAAACTTCATGAATCTTTCAGAGGAACCTTTTTTAAATATCGAAGATAATGATTTATTTTGTAAGAATGTGTTTTCCCTACTTAACAGAAAGGAAAATAAGATTCAATTGCAAGGAGAAAGCTATAAAGAACATATTCAAAAATCAATACAATTACTAAATGATACTATTGATAATATGGAAGTAATACCAAAGCAAGGAAGACTATTGTTTTTTAGAGAAAATGAAATAGAAGCAGTGTTGGTTAATGTTAATGAAGTATTTAGTCACTTAAATAAAATGATTGAGTTAACAAAGTTTTCAGTTGGATATGGAGATTTTATTCTAGTTGCAGAAGATTTTAATTTTGGTTTGTGTATTGAACGAACGGAATATTTTTATGAGTTAAATGTTTGGGGACTATCATAAGGAAAAATTTAAGAACCTTGATTGGCTAGATGCCTTTCAAGGTTTTTTACTTTAATTTGTTTTAAACTAAAAGAAATCCCAGACTTTATATATGATAACTTGGCTATTTATATTAATAAAAAGAAATTTGACAATGCTACTAATAACGAACCGGGATCTCTGCACGCAATTTAGGACAATTTGCTAAAGAGGGTGCAGCCGTTGGTAGTATCATGTCAGCAGGAGAAATTGGCGGTCGGGAAATACTTAATCCAGAAGACACTAACTGGAAACAGAATGCTTTAGATTTAGGTCTAAATATTGGTGCAGGTGCTACATTGGATCCCTTATTTTCAATGGCAGTACCTATAGCTAAGTCTGTACAAAAGATGGTAAATGAGAAATCAATTGTAGCAGTTGGGAATCCACCATCGATAAATGGTGGAGGAATGCCTAAGGGTACGGGTAATTCTATACAATATGCTGAAACTGGTGGAAGAAATATATCCCCAGAGCAGTTCTTTAAGGAAGAAGCTATTGCAGAAGAAATGTATGAAAAATTTAGAAATATAGGAACAGAAGATGTGAATGCAATTGCTAAAAATACAGGCTTTTCTGTAGCTAGAATACAAAAGATTAAAGATCATGTTTTTAATAATTCTCATATAAAGGATCATGGAGTTGGAAGATTTGATCCGGACTACGAACTAGCTCAAGCATGGCAAAGATTGATAGATGGGAAACAAGTAGATTCTGATATACAATTATTACATCACGAGATTTTCGAGTCAAAATTTGAGGGTATATTCCAGACTAATTATAGAACAGCTCATGAAAAAACTATAGAATCTGGAAGACCATGGAATTGGGAGAAAAACTTTGAGGAGTGAAGATTTATGGCAGTTTTTGTTTTAATGTTGAAGGAATTTGAGGATGAAGAGAGGGTGGTTTATCAATATGGACCGAATGAAGATTTAATGGGACGAATTGAATATGATAAAATAAATGGAGTTATCAACCAACTAGCGCAAATTGATTCACAAGAGTTCGCTGATGAATTCTTCTTTAAGAGAGCAGGAAGACGACTTTCAAGAATGATTATTAAAGAAAATCAAAATTTTGTTAATCGAACAACTATTGAATCTTAATTGCCTGCTTATGATTTTATAAATTTTTATTAGATATAGGTATTTAAGAGATATAGCACAATATAAGGACCTTGATTGGCTAAATGCCTCTCAAGGTTTTTTACTTTAATTTATATTAAAACAGTTGATAATTGAGTGAGATAATAAGAAAATGTTTTACTTGAGAATCGAGAGCTCATGATGGTAGTACCCTCATGGAGTTTGGTTTAATTCTCGGATAGAGTGACAAGTACGATAAATAGGTGAGATGACATTTTACAAGGCAGGGGTAGTTATTATATGGAGTGGGTATGTAACGGGAGGGTGAAAAGTTGAACGTTGTTGGATATATACGAGTCTCAACTCAAGGGCAGGCAAGAGATTGATATAGCTTGAAATATCAAGAAGAGGAAATTAAAGCATATTGTAAGGAACAAGGCTTAAACTTGATACATATTTTTAGAGATGAAGGAATTAGTGGCGCAAAACTAAATAAATGAATGAACTTATAATAACTCCTAATAAGGGAGTAGGTCCAAAGAAGCGACGCTTATTGGCCAACTTACCGCTAGTCTAACTGATGAAGCAAATAGTATCATGGATCAGGTGAGTGACATTGTAGCACTGCCCCATCTAGATGATAGCTCAGTGCAGGAGGGGGTTATTAGTTCTAAGAGAAAACGTGATGATACTCTCGCGCAACTGTATGAATTTGATGCAACACAGAAGACTGCTTTAAACACCATGGAACGGGATATTCGGACAATGGAAATATGGCTTTCTGATATAGAAGGAATGTTTAAAAGTGGGCTAACGGATGTTCATTTCCAAGCAGATAACTGGGGAGCATTGGCTGCTAAAAATAAGTTGAAGACAGAATTGGCATCTCGTACATCTCCTATTGCCGTACTTTCCTCCATAGTGAATAGAGAAAATCAGTTGACGACTATGCTGGAAGCATTTATAGCTGGTAACGGTCCTATACGATTTGGCTATGGGGGTTTGATTGGGATACACAATCCTTTTGTGGGTACAGATATGCTTGTCTTATCCTGTCTTAAACCTGAGCTAAATGGAACGGAACAAGAAGATATTGATCAAAACATATTTGTGAAATCCTTCCATAGTTTCAAAGGAATTGCTCAAGACTTTTGGGATGGTGTACGGATACGCCGTGAAAAAGCACTAGATTCTCCGTATGATTTTATTAACTATTGGACTTTTGGTATTTCAGATGGAATTGTGTCAGGATCCAATGATAGAAGTGCCAGGATGTTTGACTCAAAATTAGACTTTTTAAATTATGCTACATTTGGTTTGAGTGGAATGGTTAAAGAAGCAATCTTACCAGATGATCCTTTGTCCAAAGAACATTGGCAAAATAGCTTTGAATTTGTAGGAAGCATAATTGGACTTAGATTGGCAGCAACTACGTCACCGGTTAAGAAACCTGGGAATGCTGCGGGGGATGGTAAAGCAACACATGATGGGAAAAATGTGAATGAAGGTACAAGTAAAGCTGGTGAAGGAACATCTAAGAGTACGGGAAAAGTGTATCCAACTAGACAAATAGATTCAGTAGCAGAAGCACATATATTTGATAGAGTGAAGGAGTTAAGAGGGAACTTGACTAGTGGATATAAAAAGTCTGGGAACTTCGCTTTAGCAGAAGTAAATATCGATGGATTAAATAAGAAAGAATTCTATGCTCAAAGTAGTATACATGAATTAAATGCCACTTTAGAAGAAAGAGTACCGGATATTTCTCTAAAGCCAGAAGATCCAGTTTTTAAAGCTTCAAAAGCAGCAGATAAAAATGGAATTGAATACTTAAGGGATAGTGATACAGAATATAAAATTCTAAATGACATTGCTAACTCCCTTGGAAACAACACGCAAGCAACAGGTAAAATAAAACTATTTACAGAGTTAGATACTTGTGATAGTTGTAGTAAAATTATTGCAGATTTTTCTGCAAAATATAAAAACATTAACTTAGAAGTTATTCATAATAACGGTAATAGAATAAAACCTTAGTTTCAAAAGGGAGGATACACATGGAAGATTGGGAATATAATGAATTACTTGAGAGTGTTAAAGAAGTGTATAATAATATATTAAATGAAGATAGAGGATATAAATACGCTACTGCTAGAACATTTTACGAGTTCGAAACTGTATGCAATGAAGGCGAAACAGAAAACCTTTTAGTTCATTTAGCTATTGGAGAAATTGTATTAGGTCATCCTAAGGTATTTGTGGGTGTAGTTGACACAATTAAAAAAGAGTTAGGAACCACTGATAAGTATAATTTAGAAAATGAATTATCTCTTGAAGAAGTTGAAGATTTCTTAAAAAGATTAAATATTGTTATCAATAGAATTACTGAAGTAGAGTTAGATTACGATTCTAATTCTGATAACTATTAAAGAAAATCATCCTGTATTTTAGTTGCTGTACTGCACCCCATTTTATATTTGGATTTAGTGAGAAGTAGGATAAACAAGCGAAATGACATTTTACATGGTAGGGGTAGTTATGGGGAGGAAGTAGCATTACCCTGCCACCTCTAAAATAAGAAAAACCCTGTAGGTATCAGCGATAGTAAACGTTGATATAACAGGGTTTTATTATGTGTTTCTTGCATAAGATGGTCCCGACTGGTCTCGAACCAGCGACCCCCACCTTGTCGAGGTGGTGCTCTCCCAACTGAGCTACAAGACCGGGTTTTGAAGTTAATCTGATTTTATCATATTCCAGAGTTGGTAGTATATAGTTTTTTCTTTTTCTCCTAAGTGGGGTGTCATAAATTCCTCACATCTGCCACTACTGTGGTACTTGCTTGAGACTGCTCCCTTCCACTAAGATGGAAGAGATAGTGGGAGGGGCTATGATCATGTTAACTGAAGCGCAGGAATTTATAAGACTTTATTACATAGAGACAGGTAAAGAGGAACGTGAGATGGTTGCTCGCCTGGAAGAAATAGAAGATGAAATTAATCGCAGGGGCACATATGTACATACAACCGAGGAGCTGGAGTTCGGTGCTAAGGTTGCTTGGCGGAACAGCAATAAATGCATTGGTCGTTTATTTTGGCAAAGCCTGACTGTTTTCGATAAGCGAGATTTATGTAGAGAAGAAGACATTTTCGAGGCATTGCTTGACCATATCGAGTACGCAACGAACGATGGACGAATCAGACCGACGATTACTATTTTTTCTCCGAAAGATGTTCGTGTTTGGAATCATCAGCTCATACGTTATGCTGGCTATGAAACCGAGGGGGGAGTCATTGGAGATTCTGATTCCCTTGCTTTTACGAAAGTAAGCGAGGGGCTTGGCTGGAAAGGGGAGGGGACAAACTTTGATGTGCTCCCACTTGTCATTCAAGTGAATCATCAGCCTCCAAAGGTTTTTGACATTCCGGATTCATATATTTTAGAGGTTCCGTTCCGACATCCAGAGATGGATTGGTTTTCAAATCTACAGCTAAAATGGTATGCGGTTCCGATGATTTCCAGCATGAAGCTGGATATTGGCGGGATTACGTATGCTGCTGCTCCATTTAACGGCTGGTACATGGGAACAGAAATAGGTGCACGCAATCTTGCGGATGATTATCGTTATAATATGCTGCCTACCATTGCTGAGCAAATGGGCTTGAACACGAAGTCGAATGGTTCTCTTTGGAAGGATCGCGCATTGGTCGAACTGAATGTTGCTGTTTTATATTCCTTTAAGGAGGACGGGGTGAGTATCGTGGATCATCATACGGCTGCTCATCAATTTAAAAAGTTTGAGGAAATAGAACGGGACGCAGGGAGAGACGTCACTGGGAACTGGACTTGGCTCATCCCACCGGTGTCACCTGCCACAACTCATATCTTTCACAAGCCCTATAACAATGAAAAGGTAACGCCAAACTATTCCTACCAGCCAAACCCATATTAATAGTTAGTTAAATAGCAAAAGACCATCCATTTCAAATAAGGATGGTCTTTCTTTATGAATATAAGTATAGAAATTAAAGCTTAGAAAAGGTTTATCCGATAAAAATGCAGAATAAGTTAATCTATGTAAATATAATCATGAAGCAGTCGAGAAAGAGAATAGACTACAATGAGGGAGTAGAAGATATTACACCCTCGCTTTATCTGAGTTCTCCTTTTTCAGTCTCTAATCCCCTTTTTCTAAAGTAGTCAATTATGCTAGCTGTGATTGTAAGGATAAAATAAGTTACACTAAACATAAATGAAATGTTATACGGGATGAAAAATACAAAATAACAGAGTAGGATCATTAAGAACGTATTGTATATTAAAATAGCATTCCCGGTGCTTGTCTTCTGGATATTCCATTTAAACAGATTATAAATTATGGTACCAGCCATGATAGCAATCGTGAGTACTGGCGTCCAGGTGGGATATTCATATGGCATCAGTAACATAGTGATTGCTAGAATGAACGTTACTACTAAATAATGCTTGACTCTTTCCTTATAAGTCAGTGCTTGAAATCTGTTCATATCCTTCCCCTGTCTCATCTTTTTTCTTATCCTGCCAAGCTTTTCATTAACTCTCTGTTACATACCGATCTTTACCTGCATGCATTCCAGCAAAGAAAAGTAAAATAACTGTCAAGATGAATAATAATATTGGAGAATCCCAGCTTCCAGTCGTATCGTGAACAAATCCAAAAACTACTGGTCCGACTGCAGCAAGTAAATAGCCGATGGATTGCGCTACACCAGATAAGTCAGCAGCCTCCATAGGTGTTCTTGATCGAAGAGAGAAGAACATCATTACTAACCCAAACGATGCCCCGCCTCCTAATCCTAGGAATATCATCCACAGTATTGCTAGAGAAAGACTACCGTATAACAACCCAATAAACCCAATCAAATAACAAATTGAAAATACTGCGACTAGTATTCTTTGATCCTTCATCCGTCCTGCAAGGATTGGTATAAGAAAGGTCATTGGTAGCTGAGAAAATTGCATGGTGGATAGCATCCAACCTGATCTCCCAGCCTCCATCCCTTGCGTTTGCAATATTTCTGGGATCCATGCAGCAGTGGTATAAAAAATCAGGGATTGGAAACCCATACATAAAGTAATAGTCCATGTTAAAGGAGATTTCAAGATGGATTTAGCTTTTATAGGGTTAGTATCGGGAACATTAGGAACAATCTGCTGCCTCTGTTTAATTTGAGGTACCCAAACAAGGCAGGCGATGACAGCTAAAATAGACCAGATTCCTAAAGCTCCCTGCCAACCAAGGAATGATCCTTCTGCAATGGGATAACTAATGCCTGCACCAATGCCAGCAGAGAGATTCATAGATACGGTGAAAATACCTGTAAGCAACCCGATTTGTAAAGGGAACTTAAGCTTGATGAAGCTAGGGATTAACACATTACCAAACGCAATGGCGATTCCGATTAAAGCAGTGCCAAACAATAGGAAGAAGGGAGTCCCGGTGGACCGAATGGCAATTCCGAACGCCAACAGTAAAATAGCAAGAAATAAAGTCATTTCCATTCCAAAACGGCGTGCTACTCTAGGTGCAAAAGGAGATATAACCGCAAAGGCAAGCAATGGAATCGTCGTGATAAAACCTGCCAACACATTAGAGATATCAAGCCCATCCCTAATGTAGGATATAATTGGCCCCACTGCAGTAAGGGGTGCTCGCAATGTAGAGGAGATAAATATAATCCCTATGATTAATAAGGTGATTGATTTTTTATTGATTTCGGAAGTAGGCAACAAAGCAATATCTCTCCTCGCAGCTTTTAATACATCGATATTAGAAAATCCTACACGCTTTATCTGAAAAGTTCAACAGCTACAAAAAACAGAAAGATAGCCATCAATTAGGAATAACAATATGTTACACTTTAATTGTAAATATTTTGAATAATTACATTCTATTATACTAGTGGGTGGGAATGATGCAAGTCAGTTAAATGTTTGAAAAGGTAATCATCGAAGACTTCTAGTCAATAGAGTAAATGAAATACATGTCTATAACATACAGGGGGAATTAAATGGAAGCGAAAAAAATTTTATCGCTAGTAAATGTTTCTAAGCAGTTTGGAAATAAGCATGTTTTAAATGGAGTAAATCTAGATGTCTATGAGGGTCAGATCATTGGATATATAGGACCGAACGGGGCAGGGAAAAGTACAACGGTAAAACTAATCATAGGCTTGATTGATGGTTACTCAGGAATGATTGAGATCTTTGGTGAAAATATTAAAAGAAATAATTATACATATAAAAAGAGAATAGGATATGTACCCGAAACGGCAGAGCTTTATGAAAATCTCACGGCTTATGAATATCTAGTTTTTACTGGTGAAATGTATGGGCTAACAACCAAGGAGGCAGAAGTGAAGGCTTTTACGCTAATGAAGGAATTCGGCCTAGAGGCTGCTTTCCATCAAAGGCTGTCCTCTTTTTCCAAGGGAATGAAACAAAAGGTATTAATCATTTCTAGCCTGCTACACGATCCTGACTTATTATTTTATGATGAGCCACTTAGTGGACTGGATGCGAACAGTGTGATGGTCATAAAAGAGATACTTGCAAAGCTTGCAGCACAAGGGAAAACCATATTTTACTCATCTCATATTATGGACGTCGTTGAGAAAATCAGTAATCGGATTGTACTTTTAGTAAACGGGGAGGTAGTGGCGGACGGAAGCTTTGAAGAGCTTAAGCAACAAAGTCAAGAGGGCTCTTTGGAGGGAATATTTAATCAGCTGACTGGCTTTAACGAGCATGAAGAGATTGCAGAACGTTTTGTGCAAACGGTTAGTGGGGGAAACTTACATGAATGATTTTGCTTCGCTTAGAGTGCTGGACCGTTTTCGAAAGATATTTTTAAAGTTTGATATTGATTATGACATCATGAGGAGAATTTTACAGCTTAAGCTGACAATGGATAGCCGGAGGTTGCCTCCTATATTTAATGGCTCAAAAGAAAAAAAGGATGGTAACCAATTTACGAAGTCCTTATGGGTTTATGGTCTTTTTGGACTTCTTCTGTTAACTCCTTTTCTTTTTTTAGGAAATAACTTTCTTTTTTCTCTCACCATCATGTTCAGTTCTATGTTTGTAATACTTATGACGTCCATGATCTCAGACTTTTCAGCTGTATTGCTTGATATTCGAGACAAAAATATACTTCAGCCAAAGCCTATTAGCAATCGTACGATCAATGCAGCCAAAATAATGCACATTTTGATTTATATTTTTCTATTGACTGGTTCCTTCGTGATTATCCCGTTAATCGTAAGCATCTTTAAGTTTGGCCCCTTATTTTCCCTTTTGTTTTTAGTGGAAATAGGGATGATTAGCGGTTTGACCGTTATTTTCACCGCCTTTATATACCTTTTCGTTCTTCGCTTTTTTAGTGGGGAATTTTTGAAGGACGTCATTAATTATGTACAAATTTTCTTGGCAATAGGGATGGCTGTCAGCTACCAGTTAGTAGGTCGCATTTTTGATATTGTCAATTTAGATATTGGTTACAGCTTTGCCTGGTGGCATTTATTCCTTCCGCCGCTTTGGTATGCAGCACCTTTTGAGTTGATTTTTAATAACAATTATTCCTTATATATCATTCTTTTTACTATACTTGCACTAATCATTCCGATCATAGCTGTTTTGCTATATGTCCGACTAATGCCTACGTTTGAAAATTACTTATCTAAGCTGCAAAGTGATTCGAATAGAAAAAAGAAAAAAGCTCGAAGACTGACCTCGTTTTGGTCCAGTATTTTGTGTAGCACAAAGGAAGAAAGAGCTTTTTATAAATTTTCCTCAATGATGTTGAAGGAGGAAAGGGAATTAAAGCTGAAAGTATACCCAATGCTGGGATTTGCAGTTATCTTTCCATTTATCATGCTTTTCAATAATTTAAGAATGAGCAGCTATGAGGAATTGGCTAATGGAAATTCTTTTATGATCATTTACTTTTCACTTATTTTTGTTCCTTCAGTAGTTCTCTTGCTGGAGTATTCTAATTTTTATAAGGCGCACTGGGTATTTTACGTTGCACCTATGCGTAGTAGAGGACTAGTATATAGTGCCACCTTGAAGGCAACCATCATTAATTATTTTTTGCCTATATTAATACCCTTAAGCCTGATTTTTCTTTGGATCTTTACCTTCCGCATATGGCTGGATCTAGTAATAGTTTTATTAGTGGCAGTGATTCTAACTATTGTTTCTTATTGGATGTTCATAAAAGATCCTTTTCCTTTTTCCAATGAACCGAAGCAAGCGCAGGAAAGTTCTATGATTAAAGTGTTTGGTTCAATGTTTTTAGTTGGGGTTATGGCTTTCATTCATAAGATTATTGGTATAGTTAATCTCGAATGGTTATACATTTTGGTGCTCATCATTAGTATTTTTATAGGCTGGAAGCTCACATTCTTTCGGAGTAAGCCCAGTGGTAATATGTCAAGCGAAAAAAAGAAATGAATTGGAAATTACTTAAGTGATACTTTCCAAATGAACA
>NZ_JABAFC010000006.1 GCF_012843435.1 Psychrobacillus sp. BL-248-WT-3
AGGCAAATGGGAAAAAGCGAGGAGGCAGCTCCTCAGCCACCGGAGCTTTTATCCATTTGACGCCGAGGGGCAAGGCGATGGAGCTAGACATCAAGAAAAGCGCAAGCGCCTATGTCTGCCCCGACAGGCAAATGGGAAAAAGCGAGGAGGCAGCTCCTCAGCCACCGGAGCTTTTATCCATTTGACGCCGAGGGGCAAGGCGGTGGAGCTAGACATCAATTTTTCCACAGGTTCAGAACTTTATAATTTCTTAACAATAAAAAAATCGTGATATCGACTACTATCACGATGAGGTCTACTAATAGCCACGGCTAAAAGAAACTAGAAAATGGTTCCTTACTTATGTTTTGACGGAATAGAGTTCCGTCTGGGGATTGCTATGTATTTGTGCTTGGGTGGTCGCGTTTTCTTTAAAATCATCCACTGTAACGTTAGTTGAATTTTTTGTTTTACATGGGTAATACGCATAGAATGTAACCTTTTGTCTGAATTCTTCATTGTTACATGTTGATCGTTTAACCCCAATAAGATCGCTCCTTTACGATTGAATGTCTCTACATTCATCTTATAAAGATATTATGAAAATAATATAGGCGTTATGTTTAGAGTTTGTAAATGTTTTCTTTAGCCAATTTTATTGTAAAAGCAATGTGCGAATTAAAACGCATCAAGATAGTTCAAAATGCACTAAAAAAATGAGCTGAGATATTTTCTCCAAGCTCATTTTAATATGATTTCCTTTTTACTAAATTAACCTCCATTAGTTGAAAAAGGATATATATTTTTTAAGATTTTTTGGTTAAAAGTGCGAATTCTTTATATAATAGTTCTTTAGTATCCTCATCTTTATAGATGGTCAGCAATTGTTGTATTCTTTCTAATTCACATTCATAGGGGCGCTCCAAATAAAAAAGACAAATTGCTTTTCTTTCAAAAAGGAGTGCGGATGTTTTCGGACGCATTTTATGTAAGAAGTTAATTTCGGTTTCTTCAAGTAAAATCAAACACTCTTCAAACATACGCATTTCAATATAATGCAATGAAAGGTCAATGCGAAAATAAACATATAAATATGATACATCGTAAGGAAAATTATTATATTTTTCGAGCCTTCGTTCCGCAGTTTTTGTTATCTCTATTGCAATTTCGAACGGAAAAAGAAATAGAATGGCATTTAATAATTCAAAATCGTTAATATACCAATCATCTAAAATTTGCAACTGTTCCCATATAGGTGATACCATTTGGCGGGCTTTTGCTAAATCATTTTCTTGTTGTAATACAATAAATGTTTCATAGATAATTTGTAAATAGTAAATATATTGATCCTCAGGATATTTTGTTAAGTAACCTTTTACTTCACTTAGCATTTGTTCTAAGTTTGGAGTATTAGCTATTTCTAAGGAAGTAAAAGCTTGAATAAGTGTTTCTCTATCGGTTAATTGATAGTTATTTAGGATATATGAAAACTCTTGTAAACTAATATTCACTTTTGAGATCAATGGGATAAATTGATTGAAATTTATGGTTAGTTGCGACTTCTCAATTTTACTGTACGCACTTTGAGTCATAATACCTTTTACAATATTTGCTTGTGTAAGCTGGCGGCTTTTCCTAATTTTCTGAAGTGTACGACCAATATCCAATTATCCACCTCCAATATTCTATATGGAATAAATTGCTTTAAGTCTATTGAACAACCTTATACTAAAAATGTAAAGAGAATTCAATAGAAACAAGGTGAGCAAATGAGAAAGTACATTTTATTGTTAGGGAGCGTTTTATTATTAGCGGGATGTTCAGAATTTAATCAACCTATTTCAAGTGAGCATGGAGGTATTTGGAATCAATATATAGTGTGGCCGATTGTAAGTGTAATTCAAATTGTAGCAGAGTTTACAGGCAGTTATGCGGGGGGCATAATACTCGTTACAGTGCTAGTGAGAATTTGTATATTACCGTTATCATTAAAACAAATGAAAAGTTCGCGAGCTATGCAGGCATTGCAACCTCAATTAAGGGAACTTCAAAAGACCTATTCACCCAAGAATGAAGAGACGCAGCGACAATACCAACAGGAAATGATGAAGTTAATGCAAAGTACAGGTGCTAATCCAATAGCTGGGTGTTTGCCAGTACTTATTCAAATGCCGGTATTACTTGGTCTTTATCATGCAATTAGTCGAATGAACGTCACACCTATGTATGAGTTAGGTTCTATTTTTAATGTTCCTTTAGCAACCTCAAGCATCATTTTTGCGATTTTAGCAGGAGTTATGCAATATATAGTAGTGAAAACGGGACCAACATTAAAGGCAAATTCTCAAATGTCTTTTATGCAATATCTACTACCAATCATGATTATGATATTTGGTTTTATAGCTCCAGTAGCAATCACATTATATTGGATTATAAGTAGTTTCATTTCAGTCTTACAGAATCTTTATCTATACAAAATTCTTTATCGTGAAAACAAAGATGTATCTTTAATAAGTGAAACTAAATAGCATAATAAGTATGAAAAATAGTCGTTTTAGAAAGTTTTCAAAGACTATTTTTCTTTATTAGAGATTCTATAATTTGTGGAATTTTTTCAAACCCTCGTGTGGTAATATGTCATTACTTACTGTTGTTAATCTAACGTTAGTCCTTGTTGCACTAACTGCGTAATTTAGTTCAAGTGAACATTCATAAACAATACAACCTCGCGAAATATCCATCCTAGTTCTCTAACATATCCATAAAAAAAAGATTGTAGACATCTCGAATTTCTCCAGAGCTGTCTACAATCTAAATATTTTCCCACCTTTAAATCTGGTGGCTTTAAGACTATTATCTCCTACCTCATTAAAACTAACAAAATACAAAATATATCTAGTTTTCTTCTGACTCCACCACGTCATTCCTTCTATAAAACAACGTATTAGCTACTGTTTGGAAGCCTTGTTTTTCGTAAATAGAGAAGGCAATATCATTGTCCGTTTCTACGTCCAAATAGACTTGTGTCTTCCCAAGTTTATAAGCTTCATGCTTACACCAGCTCAATAGTGCTTTGGCTACTCCTTTGCCCTGCGCCTCTTTATGCACACCTAAGCCAGTTATCCAAAGCTGATCTTCATTTTCTACAATAGTAGTTGTGCCTAAAACCTTTCCTTCTTGTTTAGCAAGCATTAGCTTACGGTTCGGTGTTTGCAGGTTAAATGCAATCATTTCCTTTGCCTCTTCAGCTGTATCCCCGAAAGCATTTTCTAGAACTTCTATTAGCTCTTCACCTTCATTTTGAAAAGGCGTCACTTCAAATGGACTATCCACTTGTATTGAATCTGCATTAGCAACCATCGTAATTTCGGAAAGCTCGTATGAATAACCCCGAGTTGTCAGCATATATTGTCCCGTCTTTGCAACGCTTGCAACTAACGCTATATCTCTAGAGGCGCCTCTTAGCTCTAAATTTCTTTGTAGTTCTTGCAGCAGTTTTTCTCCAATGCCTAATTTGCGGGCACTTGGAAGAACGACAGCGCTCCATTCGTAATCTAAAGTAGCTAATCTATCAACAGCAGTTAATACTCCAACCAATTGATCCGATTCGTCGCTATATGCTAAAATACAAAATCCCTTTAAGAAATAATCTGTTAGCTCTGACGTATTTAATAAATGATTGTAATCAATTAAATCGATATGAGCAGCTTCCTCTATTAAGTTTTCCATCTCTTCCCGTGTTTCCATATCAATTGGAATCGACACAGTCATGACTGATATGTCCAAGTCCATACTTCCCTTCTAAATCTTTGAATTCATAAGCATACTATAAAAACGACCTTGCGCATTTATAAGATCCTCTTGTGAACCTGATTCTATCAGCTTTCCATTTTCCATGACAAATATTAAGTCTGCTTTTCTTACCGTATTTAATCGGTGTGCAATCACAAAGCTTGTTCTGCCTTCCATTAATCTCTCAAGAGCCTCTTGTATTTTCAATTCTGTAACTGTATCAATACTTGAGGTTGCCTCATCCAACAGCAAAATTGCTGGATCTGCGACTAATGCTCGTGCAATAGAAAGTAGCTGTTTTTGACCTTGACTGATTTCTCCACCGTCTGCCGAAAGAATTGTATCATATCCATTTGGAAGCTTGGCAATAAACTCATGAGCATTTGCTTCTTTAGCAGCCTGGATAATTTCTTCATCTGTAGCATTAAGTTTTCCATAACGAATATTTTCTTTTACACTCATTTCAAAAAGGAAAGGGTCCTGCAATACAAAAGCCGTTTGGCTACGTAACGTATAGCGAGGCATTTGGTCGATTGCGATACCATCAATTATAATTTTCCCTTCATTTGTCTCGTAGAAGCGGGCTAACAGCTGCATAATAGTTGTTTTCCCTGCTCCGGTGGCTCCAACTAGCGCCGCTGTCTTTCCTGCCTCTACATGAAAGGAAACTTTTTCAATCGTAGGCTTTTCATCTTTTGTATTGTATTTAAAAGTTACATTCTCAAAAGTTACATTACCCTTCAATTTCAAGTCTTTATTTTCCATTACTGTATCCTGCTCTTCTGGCTCATCAATAATAGCAAAAACACGCTCCGCACCAGCAATTGCAGAAAGTACAGTGTTGAATTGATTGGCTAAATCGTTTAGAGGTCTTGTAAATTGGCGGGCATACTCTGTAAAAATAACTATCTCCCCGATTGAAACATATCCGTGGTATGCAAGGACACCCCCAGCAGCGGCAACTAATGTAAAACTTGTATTGTTCAGCAGGTTCATTACTTTAGGTATGAATCCTGAGTATGTAAGCGCCCAAAACCCTGTTCTTTTCAAGCGTTCACTTTTTAAAGCAAAATCCTCTAGCATCCG
Organism: Psychrobacillus sp. BL-248-WT-3; assembly: GCF_012843435.1. Taxonomy (GTDB): domain Bacteria; phylum Bacillota; class Bacilli; order Bacillales_A; family Planococcaceae; genus Psychrobacillus. Next base: position 4,858 of record NZ_JABAFC010000006.1, read on the forward strand.
CTGCTCCTGTGAAAAGGCTTTGACGATTCGCTGGCCAGAGATTGTTTCTTCAATCATCCCATTCAATTCTCCAACCGCCTGCTGCTGCTCCTTAAATAATTTGGATGTTCGTTTAGTAATCCATTTCATTGCAAAGAACATCACTGGAACAATAATTAGCGTAACCAAGGTTAGTAATGGACTCAACATGAGCATCACCACAGTTGTTCCTACTAATGTTAGTAAACTAGAAAATACTTGGATAAAGGAAGAGTTTAAGGTTTGGCTGACATTTTCAATATCATTTGTCATTCGACTCATCAGCTCTCCGTGCTGACGCTTATCAAAAAAAGAAACAGGTAGCTTCTGAAGCTTATTGAATAGTATAGTTCGTAGACGATAAATAGTTTGCTGCGCTACACCAATCATCCAATAACTTTGTAAGTACATAGAAATAGATAAGAATATATAAACAACAATTAGAATGCCTATTAAGCGTGCTAAGCCTTCAAATACACTTACTGTAATATATTCATCAATAATTCTCCCTACTAAATAAGGGCCTAACAAGGATAATGCAGAACTTACTACTACTAATAGCAAGACAACGATTAGTAAAAATCGTTGTTCATCTACTAGCTTCCATAACCTGCTAAGTACCCCTTTCCAATCAGATACCTTTTCTACTTTCTTTTTGTTATTTTTCTTCAAATCTTCCTTTGTAATAACCGGTTCATAGCCAAAAGGTTTACGAATGAAGCTCATCTTGTTCGTCCACCTCCTGTTGCGATTCTGCAATCTCTCTGTACAGCGAAGATTTTTTCATAAGCTCCTCATGCGTACCATATGCCGATACCTCTCCATTCTCTAAAAGAAGAATTTGATCTGCTCCTTTAGCAGTTCTAATTTTTTGAGTAATTACGAGCATAGTGGCATTTTCTCCTTCTAATGCTTCCCACAATGCATTTTCTGTAGCAATATCCAATGCACTAGTACTATCATCTAATAGTAAAATTTCTGGTTTACGTACTAAGGCCCGCGCAATAGAAAGTCTTTGCTTTTGCCCTCCAGACAGATTAACGCCTTTTTGACCAACTCTAGTGTTGTATTGCTCTGGGAAGCGTTCAATCGAATTGTGTATCTGTGCTTGCTTTGCAGCTTCCCTCAATAGATCCTCCGTAGCAGTGGAGTCTCCCCATCCAAGATTTTCCTCTATACTACCGGTAAAGAGAATAGATTGCTGAGGAACTAACCCAATCACCTGTCTAAGTTCTTTTAATGGCCATTCCTGTACTTCTTTTTCATTGATAAGAATTCGGCCTTCTGTTGCATCAAAGAAGCGAGGAATTAGATTTAGCAGGGTCGTTTTTCCCGAGCCAGTGGCTCCCATAATGGCAAGTTTAGATCCTGGTTCAACAGTAAAGGAAACGTTTTTAAGTACTGGTGCGTTCGTTCCTGGGTATGTAAAGGAAACGTTTTGAAATTCTAGCTTACCAATAGTAGAAAGATGCTCAGTCATTCCACCTTCAAAATTTTCTATCCCTTCATTCACCAGCAGTACCTCCTCCATCCGTTCTGAAGAAGCTTTTGCTCGGGAAAAGAATATAATGATGAAAGAAAACATAGAGAATGCACCTGTCATTCGCATAGCGTAATTGACGATCGCTACTAACTCTCCAATTTGTGCTCCACCCGTTTGGATTTCCTTAGCGCCAAACCAGAGAACTGCCATTAAGCTTATATTCATAACAAATAGCAGGACTGGGAGGATCAATTCCATAATTCTAAAGGCCTTCACATTATCCACCTTTAAAATGTTAGCTACCTTTCCAAAACGACTAGCTTCAAAATCTCCTCTTAAATAAGCTTTAATCAATCTTACTGCTTGTAAGTTTTCTTGAATCTTACGAGTTACATTATCTACACTTTTTTGTACCTTAGAGAACAAGGTCAGTCCTTTTCTGCTCATAAAATAAAGAAAAATTAATAGAAAAGGAGCACCAATTACTAGATATAGGGCAAGCTTTGGATGAACAATGAACGACATGATAATACTTCCTATTACTAACAACGGTGCTCTAAGCATGATCCGAAGACCCATAAAGATAAGATTCTGAGTAATAGTAACATCACTTGTTAATCTAGTAATTAAACTAGAAGTCGGAAACTTTAAGAATGTAGTCATTGTAAAAGATTGAACTTTTCTAAACAAAGCCTGTCGAATATCAAAGCCATAGCTCTGTACAGCATGCGAAGCTATAAAAGTATTAATGATACCAGCTAAAAAGGCAACGAAAGAAAGCCCTAGCATGATACTTCCCCAGAAAATAATAGATGATTGATCTCTTCCAACAATTCCTTCATCTATAATAACTGCAATTAACAGTGGCTGAATGAGCTCTACGGACAACTCAATCAACATAAAAAGTAAAGCTGTTACTACAAGCCATTTATAAGGCTTTAAATAAGAAAATATGGTCTTCACATAAAACACTCCTAAATTCTTCGTCACTCGAACTAATTACTGTAAAACCTATTATGCCACATCCCTACTATAATAAATAGAAAAAAATTAATAATCTGTTTATTTTAAAGATAGGGTACTGTAATACCCTAATGTTAGATTTATTTCTTCTTTTTAAAACGATCCCACTTAAGATCACCTGCTACTGAGAGCCAAGTCACAAATAATAGCATGACTAATACCCCAGTATACTGCCAGCCTCCTAATATTTGCCCAAACCAAAATACCGAGATAATCATTGCTGTCAAAGGCTCTATGCTGGATAAAATACTCGTTTCTACCGCTGTTATGTATCTCATACTTGATAGGAACATAACAAAAGCAATCGTTCCCATTAAAACTATAAGTACTACAAATATGATAATAGGATAACTCACCAATTCGCTCCATTCATTACTATTCCAACCTTGAGAGAGTAATGCTAAAACAATACCTCCAATAAGCATTCCCCAGCCTACTACAACTAGTACCCCCCACTCCTTCATAAGTCTTGCTGGATATACCGTGTATATAGAAAAGGTAACCCCCAGCAGCAGTCCCCAAAACAATGCTTCATTACTTATTAACAGCTGGTTTATGTTCGCATTGGTCAGCAATAAAAATAAGCCTAGCAATGTTCCTATTATTCCAACCACCTGGTATTTCGGAGGAAAAGTCTTACCCTTCCAGGAAACATATATGATGATGTAAATAGGTCCAAGAAATTGAAGCAGGGTTGCTATAGATGCATTACTGGCTTCAATCGCAGCTATAAAAGTATATTGCACTCCGAGCATCCCCAGTAAAGCGAAGATAAACAATTGCTTCAACCAGACGGGTTCTTTCCATATAATAAATACCTTTTTCTTTTGAAATTTTAAAAATACTAAAATACTAGTCCCTGCAACAATTAACCTTACAGTTAAGAAAAAAGACACACTTAATTCGCTATTATGTAGGACCCATTCCATCATGGGACCTGTTGCGCCCCAAAGAATAGACCCAATAATAATTAAAATTATTCCCTTTGACCTTTTCATATTGATTTCCTCCTTTATAACTCAAATATTTAGTAGGTATTTTAGTCTATATTTAATTATTTTGTGAATATATTGTTCTATGCTAATGACTATATTATCTATATTCTGTATAATTACTATTAGATAATTTTTATGGGGGACTGACGATGTATCTGCAGGAAAAACAACTGGATTTAAGTGAAGCTGTGTTAAATCATATACCATACCCAACCTTTCTAACAGATGAGGATGGTCATATCGTTTGGTGGAGCCAAGAAGCAGAAAAGCACTTTGGATATACTTCTGAAGAAGTAAAGGGTTCAAATTTACCGTTTTTTAATGATTATACTCATGGTCACCTTATTGCCAAATGGGACAAAATTATCGCGAAAGAAGAACCAATTCGCATTAATTCAGTAACATTGTATAAAAAAGATAAACAATTATTAAAAACATCGCTTATACTAAAATCCCTAACTATTCATGATATAACGTACGTCTTATTTCAATTTGATACCGATCAAATAAAAAGTTCAGATCAAACAGCATCATTTGAACTTGAAATCTTGAAGAAAGCTTTATCCCATAGCTTTATGGTTCTCTACCTTGATAAGGAAGGATTGATCATGCACGCAAACGATCTTTTTCTTAAAAAGAGTAATTGGACCCCTAAAAGAATCGTGGGTAAATCCTTTTGGCAGCTCTTTCCTAACACGTCTGAGCATATTGCCGTAGCAGATGAAATAATGAACTCGATTCAAAAAGGCAGTACTTATCAAGGTACAGTAGAAAAAATGACTAAAGACGGGCTCAGCTATTGGGTCGACCTTATAGCCATTCCAATTACGGATATTGAAAATAATACGCTTTACTATATTCTTTTGGAAGAAGAAGTTACAGAAAAAAAATTACTACAAACCCGCCTAGAAGAAATTGCTTATGTAGATGCAGAAACAGGTCTGATGAGTAGACATCGTTTAGAACAAGTTGTTAACGAGCATATCGAGGAACAAAAGAACTTTTCATTTGTTTTTATAAGCATCAATCAATTTTATACGTTAAAAGAAATACTAGATGTTGAAACAGAATCCTTCCTAATGATAGAGCTAACAAAAAGATTAAAAATCTACTTTGAAGATTCTATTATAGCTCGAGCGGGCAGAGATGACTTTGCCGTAATCACTCCACTAAGCGATTGGTATATTGAAGGGTTCATACATTTCTTAAAACAAAACCCAATTTATGTGGAGAACAAGGTTATTCCAATAACCGTAAGTGGAGCAATCACTAGATTCCCTGAAGACCAACAGACCTATTTACATCTTTTAAAAGCAACAAATACAACGCTTCAAAAAGTAAAATTAGAGGGCGGGGGAATCATTTCATCCCTTTCTCAATCGGATCATCATAAGCTTACCAGATCCCTACAAATTGAAAAAAGATTAATAGAAGCACTCAACCATAATGACTTTCATGTTATGTATTTACCTCAACGTGAAGTGACTTCTGGGAAAGTTACTTCCGTAGAAGCTTTAGTTCGTTGGGAAGATGAAGTTCTTGGAGTTATTAACCCAGACGAGTTGATCCCAATAGCAGAGGAAACCGGACTTATAAATGAAATAGGTATGTTTATGCTAGAAAAATCCTGCGAACAAGCTGCAATCTGGCAAGAAAAAGGCTTATCCGTTAAGGTAAGCTATAACTCTTCCATAAGAGAATTTAGAGATAAAAATATGGTCAAAGCGATACGTGCTGCGTTAAAAAAATATAATTGTTCCCCAGAATTATTACAATTAGAGTTTACAGAGAAGTTTGCCTTGGAAGCTGAGGCAGAAAAAAATATTGTGAAGCAAATGCAGACGCTCCATCAAGAAGGAATAACTTTTGCATTAGACGATTTTGGTACGGGCTATGCTTCCTTAAGATATTTACAGTTGCTACCAATAGGCAAACTGAAAATAGATAAATCTTTTGTAAATTCCATCATGCAACAAGAAAAACTTCAGCAACTGATCCAAGGTTTAATCCATTTTGGACAGTCTCTTGGCGTGAAGGTTGTTGCAGAAGGCGTAGAATCTAAGGAACAATATAATGCACTAAAGGATATGGGTTGTGATGCAGTTCAGGGCTACTATATTAGCGAACCAATTACTGCAGATCAAGTTGAAAAGTTAATTAGATCTACAGAAAATGTATAATAGTAAATATAAAGAAGAGGTCTTGAATTGCTCAGGACCTCTTCTTCTATAGTATAGCAACATAGATAATTACACCTTAACCTTATTATATGGATCGTCATACGCTCCCCTACTTACAGCTCTATAAGCATTCCAGAGGTAGCTAGATCAATATTTTCATTTCCTTCATTTCTAGCACTTTTCAGTAGGTTTTCTAAATCTCCGTAGTGTGGAAGATGTGTTAAGATCACTTTTTTTGCTTTAGATTGACTAGCTAGAAGCCCTGCCTCCTTTGAATTCATATGTCCAGATGAACTTCCATCCATATCCTCATATAAACTACTTTCTACAATTAGTAAATCAGCTTCCTCAGCAAAATCAATTAGCTCCTTCATATAACTTGTATCTGATGTATACACTATTTTTGTATTTTCACTTTCAATTTTGATGCTATATGTTTCGACCGGATGGATATTTCTCAAAAAGGTGAAAATAAAAGGTCCAATCTGTAGCTTACTTCTTTCATCAAATGAGGAGAATTTCGAGTATTCTACCTCCTCTACTCTTCTTTTCATCTCCTCATCATAAGGTCCATAAATTTGCAAATGCTCATTTGCTCTACCAATCTTCGTGTTAACTAATCTTGAAAACAAATACGCACCAAGATCACTATAATGATCATAATGATAATGAGACAAAACGACATGATTTATATCATTGAGGTTTATATATTTCTGAACTTCCATTAATACTCCACTTCCACAGTCTACTAGCACAGAAAAATCGTCTTGTTCAATCAGATAGCCTGAGCAAGGTCCATTTTCTTTTGGAAACCCTCCCCACATTCCAATTATTCTACATCTCATATGAAGCTCCCCCGTTTCTTTTTCGTCCTATACTTTTTCGTCACTTCTCCTCACACTTCCTCTTTTATAAAAAAAAGCAGCTCCCAAATATATAATCTCGGGAGCTGCTTTGAGTAATCTTCTTATCCACGCCCTTACAAACTGGATGGATTATTGGTTCAGCTAGGGTTTACTTTCTTCTTCCTCAAAGTCTGTAGCCATATTTGCGTTATGATTTCAGCGAACACAAGCCCCATTGCAACCGCTCCGGAAATCATTAAGGCAAGCGCAGCATATTCAACAGCTGTTCCGTAATCTTCCTCGACTACATTTCTCATTGCGTTATAAGCAGAACCACCTGGAACAAGCGGTATAATACCCGCAACACTAAATATAATCATTGGCATTTTAAATTTTTTCGCCATTATATGCGCAACAAATGCAATAGAGAATGCACCTGCAAAGGTAGAAACAATGGGATCATCGTTGTAATATCTCATAGTCGAGAATACAAGCCAACCTACCATACCAACTAATCCACAGTAGATGAGGGATTTTCTCGGCGCATTAAAAATCACCCCAAATGCAGCAGCTGCTATAAAACTTATGATACCTTGTAGAACAAAAGTCATCTCGATCCCTCCTTATAAAGATAATATAAACGCCACTCCTGCTCCAATAGCGAAAGCAGTTAAAAAAGCCTCTGCTCCCTTGGATAGTCCCGACATAAAATGTCCTGCCATTAAGTCTCTGACTGCGTTTGTTATAAGTAAACCTGGAACAAGAGGCATTACCGAGCCAATAATAATCTTGTCGATTTCAACGCCATATCCATACCGAACGGAAAGTGTGGCAATCGTACTAATAATGAGTGCAGCAAAAAATTCGGCAAAGAATTTGACTCGCGTTTTTCTCTCCAATAAATCAGCAACGGCAAAACCTATTCCTCCAGCAACCATCGCATGAGGCACATCTATTAAAGACGCCCCAAATAACCATAGGAACGCTCCTGATGCAACGGCCGATGCTGCAATTCGAATCCAAAAAGCAATCATTTTATGATCTTCATCTATCCTTTTTAATTCTTTATATGCTTCTTCCAAGCTTATTTCTGCCGTGGCCAATTTACGAGAAACGGCATTTACAAGAGCAATCTTTTCCAAATCTGTTGTTCTATTATTCACTCTAACTAATCGTGTTGGAAGATTGTCTTTTCCACTAAAGAGGATTCCAGTTGGGGTAACGAAACTTTGGGATTGGGTTAAATCCTGAGACAAGGCCATTCTGTCCATTGTATCCTCTGCTCGGTATGTCTCTGCCCCACTTTCCATCATCAATTTACCAGCAAGTAAACAGCATTCTACCGCTAGCTCATAATCCGTTTTCATTGCCGTTCACCTTCCTTTGTCTTCAAACCTTTTTTTGTTATTTATTTCCCTTATAAGAAATGTTTAATCTAATATAACATTTACCTTAGTTAATTTCATAAATAGCCTACTAATTCTTTCAACTTGGAGGGCATTACTTCATAAAAAAATGAAGTAGGCCAAAGAAAAAAGTGTTAAATTGACTAATGTCGACTTAACACTTTTTTCTATTTTACCACCACTATGCACCACATTAGAGCCACAATTTGTGAAGGTATTACACCATTTATTAAATTTAATAAGAAAGAACACCCGTTTCTTTGAATGTATCCAATTGATAGCTTTTCATTTCCTTCATTCCAATTGTAAAGATGGAGTTATTCGAGTAAATCAGTCTGTGGATCATCGTTCCCCATTCCTCATATTGCTGTGCTTGGTTATCCTTGTTAAGTAAACTTGCCTTTAGAACAATTCCTTTTTCGGGCGTTATTTCATAGATGAATGCCCCATCCTGTTTATAGCTACTATATTCCTGACCTTCTTCTTTTTCATAAATAGTCACTGGGAAACCATAAAGATTCTTTTCATTATGTTGGAACAAGGCATGGTGATCATATTGAATAGGAGAATAAGTTCCTTGTCCTCCAATCACCTCTGTATCTACTTCCTTAGGGCTGTCAAAATCACTAACATCAAATAAAGAGATTTTCATACCTTCCGTTTGTATAATAGGCTCCTTACTACCAACAGGTACTATAGATGAAGTTTCGTAACCAAAGCCGATTAAATGCTTTTCCCCTAGAGGGTGTAAATAATTACTAAATCCAGGAATCTTTAATTCACCTAGCACTTTTGGGTTAGTAGGATTGGCAACATCAATCACAAACAATGGGTCCGTTTCTCTAAATGTCACCATGTATGCTTTGTCCCCCATAAACCTTGCCGAATAAATTCTTTCTTCCTTTGCTAACCCTGTAATAGACCCTACCATGTTCATTGTTTCATCTAAAATGAATATATTATTCTCGGAGGGATTATTTTGATCCCAAAGGTTTCCTGTCGTGGTAACTGTTCTAAAGTAACCGTTATGCTCATCCATCGAAAATTGGTTAAGAATTGTTCCGGTTAACGTAGCAGATCCTACAAAATCAACTATCGTATCTTTAATCGAAAATTTATATACCATTGTATCCAGTTGCCCTGGTCCCCATAACCTTTTACTCATAGTAGTGGCCTCGTCATTCTTATAAATGGCAGAAGTTAGAAACAGGCTTTCCGTGGACATATATAATTCCTGGCTACCTCCAAGAAAGCTCCTTGTTTTAACCTCGTTCACCAATGGTTCCGAAATGTTTAGAGCTGTAATAACGGTGTAGTTACCATCCAATGAATCAGGTAATATCGATATTTGCTCATAATCCAACGGTTGAGCTTCTTTGTCAGTCTTTGAATCATACGTAAATGGTCTTAACTCCATATCATCATTTTCTTCCATCGCCCAATATCTAGGCATAATAGTAGAAACGATATAAAGCATATTTCCCTTTAAACGAACCCCATTCGTATATCCCTCAGAGGCTAGCTCCCTGATTAGCTTAGGAGCTTTAGGATTAGAAATATCATAAAGAAAAACCCCTGTCATACTTTCCCAATCAGGCTCTATTCGTGGTGCCGAATCTGTAGCTTCCAATGTATGGTACATGTTCTTTTGTCCAATCACTAATAACAGTTCTTCTTTTAATAATAGCTGACTTGGATAAAAGGATTCTGTAAATTGGATTTTACTTTCTTGCTTCATATTAGAAGGATTTTCAATATTATTAATAACAACTTTGTTTTCACTAATTACAAACACATGAGAACCGTTTGTCTGAACAATATCCGCCTCTTCCACTCCTTTTACCTGGTTATTAGTAGTGGAGTAGTCTGCAGTTCCACTAGATTTGTCTTCTGCTGCTGACATTTCCATGGTTTCTTCCGTGACTACATTTTCTCTTGTACTCATAACTAGCTTAAAATAATCCTCAAGCTCTCCTCGCGAATGTACCACTGGGAGGCTTTCTTGCACCTCAAATGTGTATTTGCTTTTTCCTAGACTAAACTTTTCATCGACATGGAGTGTATACTTTCCGTTTGATAGTCCGGATATTTCAAGGGACTTCCCATTGTTTTTTAGCTGAAAGTCTGCCTCTATCCTAGCATTCTTATCATCGGTTACATACACCTCTCCTTTTTCCAATACATCTTTACTTACACCCTTTGAAAATTCTGCTCTAAAAACCTGATTGGATAACACAAAGCTTTGTGCCAATACTTTTTGATTGGAAAAATAAACCCAAGCCGAACCCGCTGTTAGACAAAGGGCAATAGCTATAAATGTCACGATCCACCTTCTCATTTTCAACTTCCTTTCTTTTACATTAATTAATATATTAGACCGTTTTTCTGGTTATTAGTTACAGGTCATGTTTTAGTATTTTTTGTCGAAAAATGTTAATTAAAATATAGAGAATTTTCTCTCTTTCCTATAACATAGATTAATAGGGGATGTAAAAAAACAAAGGGGGAAATAAATTGAAAGCGTTAACAAGATTTTCAAACACTTTAATGGTCAGATTCTTACCTGATCCATACATATTTGTTGCAATACTTACTCTACTTGTATTTTTACTAGGGGTGTTCTTAACTGATTCCACACCATTAGAAATGGCAACCTACTGGGGAGATGGTTTTTGGGGTTTACTATCGTTCACTATGCAAATGGTTGTTGTTCTCTTGGCAGGTCATGTATTAGCAAGCAGCCCGTTTTTTAAAAAAGTATTAAGTTCCTTAGCAGGAATAGCTAAGACACCTGGTTCAGCCATTCTATTAGTTTCTGTTGTTTCTTTAATCGGATGCTGGATTAACTGGGGGTTTGGTTTAGTAATTGGTGCTCTTTTCGCAAAGGAAATTGCCAAGCAGGTTAAAAATGTGGATTACCGCCTATTAATTGCTAGTGCTTATTCAGGCTTTATCATATGGCATGGTGGCCTCGCAGGTTCAATACCACTTTCTATTGCAACCGAGGGACATCCATTTGCTGATATCATGGGAGTCGTTCCAACTTCTGAAACATTATTTACACCGTACAATTTAATTATTGTTATTGCACTATTTATCTCCGTACCTCTTTTAAACAGATGGATGATGCCAAGTAAGGAGGATACTTTCTCGATAGACCCAGCTTTGTTAGAAGAGGAAAAGGTTGAGGAAAAATCAATAGAAAAGCCCACTCCTACGCAAAGACTGGAAGGAAGCTATATATTGACCGGTTTAATCGGACTACTTGGTTTAGTTTATTTAGTTAACCACTTTGTCACTAAAGGTTTTGACTTAAACTTAAATATCGTTAATTTGATCTTCGTGACACTTGGAATTATCTGTCACGGCACACCAAAAAACTTTTTATTAGCCGTTAAAAATGCTGCTAGCACAGTTGGGGACATTGTTATCCAATTTCCCTTTTATGCAGGAATCATGGGCATGATGGTTGCTTCTGGTTTAGCTGGAGTTGTTTCTGAGGCATTTATTAGTATATCGAATGAGCACACGTTTTACTTGTTCACGTTTTATGCGGCTGGAATTGTTAACTTCTTTGTTCCTTCTGGAGGAGGACAATGGACAGTACAGGCACCAATCATGATAGAGGCTGCATCTGCGCTTAACCTTAGCTATGCAAAAACTGCCATGGCTATTGCATGGGGAGATGCTTGGACGAATATGATTCAACCTTTCTGGGCATTGCCAGCACTTGCTATCGCAGGTCTAAAGGCGAAGGACATTATGGGTTACTGTGTGTTCGTCCTGTTATTAAGTGGTGTCATTATTAGTATCGGCTTGTTCTTTTTCTAAATAAATTTTATTATACATTCCCTGAAATATGAAAGAGAACCCTTCTCATAAAGGGGGTCTCCTTCTTTAGAAAAACGCAATAATATAGACGCAAATGATGCTGGGACATAACTAGAGAATAATTAGAAAACGTGAAATCGACAAATTGATTTCATGTTTTTTTATTTTCACGAAAAATATTCTGTATAAAATAATTATTCTATTAATGGAATGATTTACATGAGATTTCTGAAATGATAAACTTTAGGAACCATTTAATATCGGATTGCAAAGTTTGATGCATCCTTTACTTTGGATTAAATGTAACGGGAGTAGCTGCCAATAATATATACCTATTTTAAAATTTGTGTCTGTCTATAAAATGACGTACAAAATTATGATAGGAGTGTAATAATGATTGAATTAGACACAGAAAGATTAAGATTAATTCCACTAAGTGCAGAAAATCTAAGATTACTAATTGATAATCCACAGAAAATGGAACTAAGGTTATCTTTAAACGATTCAGACAGATTTCTTAGTCCAGAACTTAAACAAGCTATGGAAATAAGACTTTCAAAGTTGTTAGGTGATGAGGAAAATTATGTATGGTATACCAATTGGTTAATCGTGTCGAAAGACAAAAACTGTAGTGTTGGAGGAATAATGATAAAAGGTCTTCCTAATGAAAATGGTGAAGTAGTAATAGGTTACTATACTCTCCCTGAATTTCAAGGTAACGGCTATATGACGGAAACCATTAATAATTTGAAAAACTGGTTGTTAAATCAGCCCGATGTTATGTTTGTTATTGCTGATACAGATAAAGATAATATTCCATCACACAGGGTTTTAGAAAAATCAGGGGCGAAAATGTATAAAGAAACAGATGAATTATACTTTTGGAGATTTGTCTGAGATTAATCTCTGAATAAAAGTCATCATTTTATTATGGTGTCTTGTTTTTCTGTATAGGTACAATGTTACCCAGAGAGTGCAAATCCTTCTTCAACTGACTGGTACTTTAATGAAAGATTGTTGAGCTGCTTAGGTAGCTTTTTTTCTTATCGAACTAATCTATTTGTTGTTTGAAGTGGAAGCGGCGACTCCTGGGGGAACAAGCGAGCGCAAAAGCCCCGCAGGAGCAAAGCGACGAGGAAATTGAAGCCTCCCCCGGAAAGCGTCCGCTGGAACGGAAAACAACTTCAGGAATTTAAATAGAAGCCTCAAAAACTTTACCAGATTGTAAAATTTTCAAGGTTTATTATTTGGAGGAGATTTTTGTCCCAAAATATTCTTAATATCCGCCCCAAAAACTATACTCATATTTATCAAAATCCATCCTATGCTTCAAAAATGATTGGAAGAAATTTATTTGATTTTTATTTACAATAAAAGAGCCAATCACTGGATGTTCTTGGGTCAAATCGAAAATCCTCTGATACTCATTTAGTGGAACATTTTTAAGTTCCTCTTCACCGACAATTATTTTCGTTTCATCCCCAATCTCACTCCATTGAATTTGCCTTGTAGTCTCTTCTTCAGAGAAATAATATGGTGACGCACATTGTTCAACAAACAATCCATTGTTAGAGGCAAACTCGATAGCGGAAAGACAATTTACTTTGGACCCAATATACATATAGTAATCCCAACCAAAATGTACAAAGAAATTGTTCTTACTATATAATTGACACCATATAAAATTTCTCAAAATCATTTTGCAAATTAAGCGTATATCGTTTTTGTTTACCAGTGCATCTTCTTTAAGAACCAGTGTTTCAAATTCTTTTTCGTATAAAGAAGAAGTCTTGTCTTCTTCTGAAATAGTGCATTCTAACTGTAAGGTTCGCAATGAATCAATGCTGGTTTCCTCTATAAATTTGATTACCGAATTAATATAAGCAGCCTCAACTTGGAGATATTCATTCAAAGTGAATTCATTTCCGTTAATGATCTTTCCGATTTCAGAAGGACAAGTCCATTCCTCCCTTAACGTATAGTAACCATTTTCATCCCTAAATTCAGGGTTGTACTTTGTGACTCGCCACTGAAAATCTATGTAAATACTCAACCAATCTACCCCTTCATCTAGCTTATGTATATGATTTTCTTACTTGTATCTTAACGCTAATTTTCATTCATTATTAAAAGGATTTCAACATAAAACTTATATACAACAAAAAGACAGACCAGTAAATAGCTAATTGGTCTGCCTTAATAGTGTATTTTTGAGGATAACCTAATCCTCTTTTTGGTTATTCTTCAAAAGGCCAGTTTGGAAGCATTTTGTTCAATTTTTTATCTTCTCGATATCCGAGGACATATTCCGCTTGCATAACGGTATGGATTTCTCTCGTTCCTTCATAAATGACCGGAGCCTTTGAATTCCTTAAATAACGTGCTACCGGGTATTCATCTGAATAACCATACGCACCGTGGATTTGAACCGCATCATCTGCAGCTTTATTCGCAAAATCACAAGCTTGCCATTTTGCTAAGGATGTCTCTCGTGTATTCCGGACTCCTTTGTTCTTTAGCTCACCAACACGATAAACTAGCAAACGACTCATTTGAAGTCCCGCTTCCATCTTTGCAATCATTTGCTGTACAAGCTGGTGACGTCCTATTTCTTTACCAAAGGTTTCACGTTCCTTGGCATACTTTACACTCGCTTCAAGACAAGCAAGTGAAAGACCTGCTGCTCCAGCAGCCACAGTGAATCTACCATTATCTAAAGCAGACATGGCAATTTTAAACCCTTCTCCTTCTTCTCCTAGAAGGTTTTCCTTTGGAACCTTCATGTTTTCAAAGAAAATTTCTCCGGTATTCCCGGATTTTATACCATATTTGCCTTTAATCGCTTTAGAAGAAAAGCCTGGCATGGAACGCTCCACGATAAATGCGCTTATTCCATGGTGCTTTTTAGCCTTGTCCGTATAAGCAAATACAATAAAATGATCAGCAGCATCACATAAAGAAATCCATGTTTTTTGTCCATTTAACATATAATGATCTCCATCTGCAACGGCAACTGTCGACATCGCTGCTACATCTGAACCTGCTCCAGGCTCAGTTAGACCGAACGCACCAATTTTTTCTCCCTTTGCTTGAGGCTCCAGGTATTTTTTCTTTTGCTCCTCAGTACCCCATTGTAGTATGGTCATGGAGTTTAAGCCTGTATGAACGGAGACAGCCGTTCGAAAAGCGGTGTCTCCTCTTTCTAGCTCTTCACAAACAATAGCAAGAGAATTATAGTCCATACCGCTACCGCCATACTTCTCCGGTATACATACTCCCATTAATCCTAAGCTAGCAAGTCTCTCCCAAATGATAGGGTCAAATGCCCCTTTTGCCTCCCACTCTGCAATGTGAGGAATAATCTCGTTATCAACAAATTGTCTTACTGTTTTTCGTAGAAGCACCTGCTCCTCAGAGAATTCAAAATTCAAACTGTTTCACCTCTTGTTACATATTCTTTTATCTCAACGCCTCTAGCAGACATTTCCTTAATATATAATTCACCTGGCACAATTAGCTCCGGTGTAGAAACGCCTGGTTTTGTAATTACACCATTGCCAATCATTTGTGCAACAACTGAAATGGTATTTGCAGTGGCACGAGCCATAGCAGTTTCACCAGATAAAGGATCCTTTTGAGTTGCCATTTCATACGTGTAAATTGTTTCGTTTCCATCCTTTTCACCTTTAACGATAACTCTTAGTAGCACTGCGTCCTCTTTGTCGCCTAGGAGAAGGGACGGTGTCAGCACTTCTTTCAGGACCTCTCGAACGTTTACAATATTTCCTCCAGCGTTGACTGTTTTATTTTTATCCGTAAGACCTAAATCTACCAGTAGCTTAAATTTCTCTGCATGGCCTTTATAGCGAATCGTCTTATATTCTAATGTTTGAACATTTGGAAATGATTTAGTTAGAGTGGACGTCCCCCCTGCTGTATGGAACGCCTCTAATTCCTCATATCCGTCAAACTCGATTGGCTCAACCTCTGTTAACGAATCTATCTCCTCTAATTGACCATCTCTTATTACATGAGAAGGATCAGTATAGTGATCAAATACTCCTTCTAATGAAAACACGATATTATACTTGAATATCCCTTCTGGTTCTACAGGTATTCCCCCAACATATAGGTGAATATCTGTAACTTCATCTAATTTACTAGCACCATAGCCTGCAAGAATATTGATCATCCCAGGAGCGACTCCTAGGTCCGGAATAATCGTTACCCCTTTCGCTTGTGCCTTTTCATCCAACGAAAGCACAGCATCTGTAGCACCTCCAATATGACCACCAAGATCAATGGAATGGACTCCAACATCTACCGCAGTTCTAGCCACTTTCTCATTGAATGAGTAAAACAGCGCATTGATCACGACATCTGCCTTTTTCATAACTTCTATTAAATTGGCATCATCATTTGCATCTAATCTTAAAACCTCAATTTTAGAGTTCTGCATTTTTTCCTTAAACATATTGGCTTGCCCAACGTCCAGGTCACATAAATATACTTTCTCCACATTTGGACTCAAGATTAAATCTCTTGCCGCTTCCTTCCCCATTAAACCTGCACCTAATACAGCTACCTTCATATCGACTTCCCCCTTATTCTGTGTCTATTTGAGCTCTTTGTAACTTCCCGCTGTAATCTATATAAATACTCTTCCACTCTGTATAAACGTCTAGAGCCGCAACTCCAGAATCTCTGTGGCCATTCCCTGTACCCTTTGTTCCTCCAAACGGAAGATGTATTTCAGCACCGGTCGTTCCAGCATTAACATAGACAATCCCCGTATCTAAATCTCGTTGCGCTCTAAATATTTTATTGATATCTCTAGAGAAAATAGAACTGGATAACCCGAATTTCACTCCATTGTTCACTTCAATTGCTTCTTCTAATGATTCCACTTCAATTAATGAAACAACCGGACCAAATATCTCTTCTTGAGCAATTCTCATATTCGGTTTTACATCTGTAAAAAGAGTGGGAGCATAGTAATTTCCTTTAGCTAAATCACCATCCTGAAGGATCGTACCACCTACAACAAGGTTAGCCCCCTCCTCTTTTCCAATTTGAATGTAGGAGTGGATTTTCTCTAATGCTGCCTTATTGATAACTGGACCAACCTTGACAGTCTCATCCATCCCATCACCAATTGTCAGCTTCTCCATACGTTCTAGAAGCATTTTCTCCAGTTCCTTCTTCACATCTTTATGCACAATCACTCGACTACATGCTGTGCAGCGCTGTCCAGCTGTACCAAAGGCACTCCAAAGAATTCCGTCTACTGCAAGATTTAAATCTGCATCCTCCATAACGATGACGGCATTTTTTCCGCCCATTTCTAAGGAGACCTTCTTTAAATGTCTACCGCCAAGCTCAGCAACCTTACTTCCCGTATCTGTTGAGCCAGTAAACGAAATAACTTTTACGTCCTTATGCTCAATCATCGCTGTTCCCACCTCTGATCCGGAACCAAATACGACGTTTGCAACACCACTTGGCAGACCAACCTCTTCAAATATTTTAGCCATCTCAAACGCCATCATTGGTGTCTCTGTAGCAGGCTTCCAGATAAATGCATTGCCCGCCACTAAAGCAGGAAATGACTTCCAAGTAGCAATGGCCACAGGGAAATTCCAAGGTGTAATCAGTCCGACTACTCCTATTGGTGCTCGAACACTCATGGCAAACTTGTCTGCTAGCTCAGAAGGGGTCGTTTCTCCGAAAAGTCTTCTTCCTTCACCTGCCATGTAAAAGGCCATATCTATGCCTTCCTGAACCTCTCCACGTCCCTCTTCTATTACCTTCCCCATCTCTTTTGTCAGTACTTGAGCTAAATGCTCCTTTCTTTCTTTCATCAGTCTGCCAATTTCATATAAATAGTCCGCTCGTTTCGGAGCCGGAACTAATGCCCATTTCTTTTGTGCCTTCACTGCAGCCTCTACTGCAACGTCTACATCCTCTTTTGTAGACATTCTTACTTCTGCTAGCTGCTCACCGTTTGCTGGATTCAAAACAGCAGTATACGAAGCCTCTCCCTCTTGCCACTTTCCATTAATAAAATTTGTTAGTTTCATATCCTTACCTCTCTCTCTTAAAATTGAAAACGTTTACATATATAATAAATTCTATAATTACTAATAAAACCCTTTAAAAATTTTAAAATTAAGAAAAATTTAATAAAATTCTTTTATAAAAGGCCATGTTAAAGGGTAGGGTTGATTTATGATGCAAAGAAAACTTAGATCAGAGAGTAAAATTGATTTCCGCACCAGCCGGTCGCTTTCCTCGGGGTGAGCGATAAGCCATCACCCATCGCTTACGCGCGTGGTTGTGATGTCTTATCTGTCTCACTCATCCCGTAGGAGTCGCCGTCTGGTGCTTCAATCAATAAATGGAACAGCTTTTGCATCGATAAAGCATAAAAAAAATTTACTCGCATTAACAAAGCTAAAAACTGTCACCAAACCCAATTTCATCATCTATTTATGTTCTTAATAGCCATTTGAATGTTCCTTTGTTTATGTTTACAGTCACTTTAAAAAAGAATGGTTAGTCAAAATCAACCAATAACCTTAACAAAGCTTTATAAAACTAGAACCACTATGCAGGAAATCATGAAACTACGAATACAAAAGCCTAATAAGTGGCTTCCACACGTCGTAGTAATGAAGGTGTTGCTCTATAAAAAAACAGGAACCTTTTATTTTATCATTCGTATAGTTATTTAATTACACCGAGGAGGAAAAAAGAATGAATAATCATGAAATAGATTACAAGTTGTATGGGGACGATATGCAGTTTGTTGAAATTGAACTGGATCCACAGGAAACGGTTGTAGCTGAGGCTGGCAGCTTAATGATGATGGAGGATGGCATTTCTATGGAAACTATCTTTGGAGATGGCTCCGGGGGTAGTGGCGGTGGGATTATGGGTAAATTAATGGGCGCAGGAAAACGGTTAATCACAGGTGAGAGCCTGTTTATGACTACTTTTACGAACGTAGGTAGTGGTAAAAAACACGTTTCCTTCGCTTCCCCTTATCCAGGAAAAATAATCCCAATGGATTTAAGCGAGTATAGAGGAAAAATTATTTGCCAAAAGGATGCATTTTTGGCCGCGGCTAAAGGAGTTTCCGTGGGAGTTGAATTCCAACGTAAGTTAGGTACTGGATTCTTTGGCGGTGAAGGATTCATCATGCAAAAGCTTGAAGGAGATGGTCTTGCATTTGTGCATGCCGGAGGAACGATTCACCAAAAGGTTTTACGACCTGGAGAAGTATTACGAGTGGACACGGGTTGTCTAGTAGCTATGACTTCAGATGTTGACTATAACATTGAAATGGTTAAAGGAGTTAAAACAGCTCTATTTGGTGGTGAAGGATTATTCTTCGCTACTCTTCGTGGCCCTGGAACAGTGTGGATTCAATCCCTTCCATTTAGCCGTTTAGCGAGTCGAGTGTTTGCTGCTGCTCCCCAAACTCCAGGTGGAGGATCTAAAGGTGAAGGAAGCATAACTGGTGGGCTTTTTGATCTTTTAGGCGGGAAATAATATAAGTCTATCTCTTATGGACTGAAGACAAATTAAAAGAAATTTGTCTTCAGTTCTTTTTTATATCGAAAAAAAACTAGAAAACTCATCGATTTAATATTACACGTGCTATACCCTTTACGGGCATGGCTCTATCGCTATACCTATTTAATGGTCTTACTAGAAAGACCCCTAGCATATTGCTCAACAGTCTTAGTATCCCCCTTCATATACTAGTTTATAAGAACAGCTGTGTAGTTCGTTCTCATAACACGACATGATAAGGAGGGTATAAAATGGTTAATAACGCAGGATTATGGATAGGGCTTCTTGGTATCGTGCTAGCAATCGTAGGCTTTTTCTTCTACCCAATTTGGCTAGGCTTAGCTGCAATTGTTTTAGGATTCGTAGCATTGTATCACTACAAGCAGCTTATTGTAGGATGGCTTTCCATTATTTTAGGTGTAATTGTGCTCATACTTTATTTTTTCTTCTAAGCTATTGTTGATAATTATTGAAAAAGGCAACTGGATCGTAGAAACCAGGTGCCTTTTTTATATGCAGAAATAATAATTGGATACTTACATACGTTACCAGTAAAAGAGATAGTGTAAAAATTAATCTGGATATTGTTCCATCGCTTCAAGAAAATTTGGAATTTCATAGAGGCTAGGATCAGCATTCGATAGATAGAGATGTAGCTCCTGGTTAGGAGTTTGTGTTGTTGCTTTTATTATGTTATTCGTCTTTTTCGAGTAGATAAAACAATCCTTATCGTCTTCACTAGAAGCAGAAACAAATTTAAATCCTTCATAGCCATTAAATAATTGATCAAAGTAGTCTTTATCAACTTTTGTTAGTGCTACTGATATTAGTTTATCTTCGTAAAAAGAGAAGCTCGCTTGCTTACCATAATCTAAAACGAAGTCGGAGCCACCTCCATCCACTCGACCGATTAGATAATTATTACCAAAGCGTTCAATTACTTCTGATGATGAGTCACCCAATGTTACTCCATTAAGGTGAAGGTGACCTTGCTCCTCGAAGATTGTTGGATTAACTAAATCTATTTTAATGCTTGATGGAGAATGGCGTTGATTATTAAGTTTCTTTTCTATCCTATATAGATATTCAGCATTTAGGTAATTCGGATCGTTATAGGACAAGGATAATTGAAATTTCCCTTCAGAAGTCCCCGTTATGGCTTCTATTATTTGTTTTGTCTCATTCGAGTAGAAATAATGACCATCATAGTCTGTATAAATAGAAGTGAAGAACTTAAATCCATCGTAATCTTTAAATACTTGGTTGAAATATTTTTTATCTACATTCATGAAAACTGCTGAATTCAATTTATCATCATCGAAGTAGAATCTGGACTGACCGCCATAGTCCATGATGAGGTCTGCTTCGCTATCATCCTCTTGTACAATTGTATAATTTTCGCCTAAGACCCCTTTAACCTTTTTATGCGAGTCACCTAACGTTATACCCTGAAGAAAAATGGTTCCTTGTTCATCTGTAAATATAGGCTTTGCTAAATCTAAATGGTGCTCTATTGGAGCCTGTAGTTTGTTTGATGGTAGTTCATTTTCAATGTTAAAGAAAAAAAGCGGTGTACTCACTAGTAAAACAAAAGAAACCGCAACAAATCGCCATTGATGTTTTGGTCGTTTGGAGTTGTTTTCAATATCATTTACTACGTTTTGCATCACCTGTTGTTTACTTTTGGTTAAATCTCGCATTTTAGTTGGGATAAATTTCTTCATTTAATAGCGCCTCCCATTCTATTCCTTTCAGTTGATTTCTTAATAGATCTCTTCCACGACTTAACCGAGTTTTTACTGTACTTTCAGGAATGGATAATAAATGTGCTACTTCCGAAATTGTCATTTCATTAAAATAAAAGTGTATGAGAACTTCCCTATGTTTGAAGGGCAGTTCAAGAATTGCATCTCCAATAATGGCTTCTTCATCTTTTTTCACGAATTCGTCCACATATTGTTTGCCTGCTGTTGAGAAGATTTTGCTCTGTATGCGAACTTTCCGATAGGTCCAACTTTTTAAATAGTCTTTGCTTTTATTAACAGTCATCTTCATTAAATAAGCTTTTAGCTCCCCACGTTCTTCATAATAATTCTGATGATAAAATTTGATGAAAACTTCTTGTACAATATCTTCTGCCGCTTGAAGATCCTTTACATAACCATAAGCTAAACGTATTAAAGACTCTGTATATTGAAACATTAATTCTCTTAATTCATAAACAGTTAACAAAATCGCAAGCTCCTCTCTCTATATAGTAAACGATTCCCAAACACTCAAAGTTTGAATTTCCCTAAAAATGTTTTAAATAGTCGAAGAGGACACGTGGGTCTTTGTAAGCTTATATATTTGAAGGAGGATAATAGCTTGATCGAAAAAGATTTGTAAATTTTTAGTCTCCGTAATACAGTTGTATCTTTTAGGACAAAATATAGCTTATCCTATGTGAAAAAAAATAGGATTTAATCGGTGGATATTAGTAGAAAAATAATCAGCAACAAATTGGGATGTGAAGCTACTGAGATACAATCTTGTACATAATATTCAGAAATATGTTGACATTCAGAAATAAACAATGATATCCTCAAGTAGTTAGATATTTAAATTAGAAATGGAGGTACGGAAAATGACTACATTTAAAACTTCAAAAAATAATCGTATATTGATTTCGTGCCCAACCGCTAATTATTATTTTTGTAAATAATTAATACTGACGGCATGTTATGCCGTTTTTTTCTATGAGCCCACGCTTATGTAAAGAAGCGTGGGCTCTTTTTTGTGCATTTTTAATTACTTTGGTGTTTTCACGCATTGCGTGTTGCATATATAAACAAAATAATAAGAAAAGGAGTGCTGGTGATGATGATCATGGAACAGCGAAGAAAGTTATTAAAAAAGGATTCTCTCGAAAGTGGATAGCAATGGTTGGGGAGAGAAAACCCCAGTCGACTAAAATGATGCTATTGGTTTAATCGGAAAAATAATAAATGAAGGAGGAAAAGAAATGATGATACCAAAAAAGATTGGTAAGCAGGTTAATAAATTTGTAGGTAAAAATAAATTGGAGTTGCCAACACACTATTTAAGTAAAAGTGGCTAACCGGAATGGTGCTAGCCACACCTTAACAATATAATTGGACTTCTCCTTAAGGAGAAAAATAATGATTACGATTAATGATATAGAATATGCAAAGCAACGGATGG
Organism: Psychrobacillus sp. BL-248-WT-3; assembly: GCF_012843435.1. Lineage (GTDB taxonomy): Bacteria > Bacillota > Bacilli > Bacillales_A > Planococcaceae > Psychrobacillus. Next base: position 27,421 of record NZ_JABAFC010000006.1, read on the forward strand.
CTGACTTGGAAAAGGAAGTAAGACAATCTAAACTAGGACATAACTACCTATCTAGAAAAAAGAAAGTCCAAAAACCTTTTTTGAAAAGAGTCTTGAGTTCTTTTACACGCGTAAATTTAAAAGGCTCTGTTAAAAGCTAAAGTTGATTTTTTATGAGATTAGTTTTTGTTTTTGAAATGTTACACCTAAACTAACTGTTGTGTTAGTTAAAAACAATGTCAAAGGAACATGAGTCAGGAGAAAATATCCTAGCTCAATTTTAAAAATAAAGTTAACAAAAAAGGCATACCCGCTTACACGAGTATGCCTTTTATATTATTTTATTTACCAGCTTTAAAAGCCTCTAAGTACTCATCTACCTTGGCAGCATCTGCCTTAAGCTCGTTACCCGTTTCTACAAGAGGACTTACAGTTGATACTGCTTTTTTCTTGTTTCCTTGGTAATAGTTAATGATTTCATCCTGGTTGATCGAGTACAGAATCGCTTTACGTAAAGATTCGCTTTCTGATACATCACGATCTTTTGTATTAAATAGCAGATAACTTACAGCATTGCTATCGTTTTTCTGAAGAGTTAGCTTGCTATCATCTTCTACTAATTTGTACTTTGTTTCAGGAACTCCATTAAATATATGAATCTCTCCGTTGCGAAGAGCCGATAGCGCGCTATCTGCATCTGCAATGAAACGAACAGTTACGTTTGCGATCTTCGGCTCGTTTTCAGTTCCTGGCATATAAGCTGGGTTTTTTACGAATACTGCCTCATAATCATTTTTGTGGGATAAGATGTAAGGCCCACTAGCATATAACGTATTATTGTAAGAAGCACCTTCCGTTACCGTATTTTGATCCCCGTAAGGAATATCTTTGTTTACATCGAAGGTAGCAACATCATAAGTGTTGATGCTCTCCACTTGTTTTTTAGACACAATCCCTGCAGATTGATGAGCCAAATAATTTAAAACTTGTGGGAATGGATTAGTTGTTGTAATTTTAACTACTTGATATTTCCCTTTCGCTGCATCTGCTTGTGTTTTATCTGTCACTAGCTCTGAAATTGCTGTATCAACATTATTTTCTAGAGCTTCCTTCACAGTAGCATCACTACCCGATTGCTTCACGTCAAGCTCTGAAAGATCTGAAACGATTTCAATGTTTTCCATGCTTTCGTGTAAGCTATATGTGCGATGATCTGGAACTGATTTACTGTCTTTTGCACGGTTCATCGAGAATACAACATCCTCTGCCCCTACGCGTTCTCCCGTATCAACTGCTTTTTTATCTGTTACGGCTGCAAAGTTAATATCATCTCTTAGTAAGAAGTAATAATCTTTATTGCCATCTGCGATTGCATGGTTCAGTGAAAGAGAACCATCGGAAACAACTTTATCATCGTCTGTTAAGTTAACTAAACGAACATACATATTTGTATTTAGTGTATTAATAGAACCATCATTTCCTTTAATAGGATCTAATGAAGTTAAGGATGCAATCCCTTGTTGCATGATCAGTGGTGCAGAATCTCTTTTAGAAGCATCTACAAAGTCAATTGTTTCCCAAGCGATTGCACGAGATTTAGCCAATCTCACAGTATCCGCATTCAATACTTCTTTATTTACTCCTTGCGCTTTAAAAGAATTATATAACGGTGCAATATATGCTTTTTCTAGGACTAAAAGATCCTCGAACTCTTTATATGTTTTTGTGTACTCTTCCGGTGTTTCTGTGCTAGCCTCTTCGATTAGCTCATCGATTTTCTTGTCAGACATAATGCTGTTATCACCGTCTGTTTTGAAAAGCGCACGTACTGCATAGTCGGGGTTACCCGTTACAGTCGTCCAGCTAGATAAAGCTAAATCATAGTTTCCTGCATCTTTTTGCGCAGTGAAGCTACCGTAGTCTGGTTGAATATTTAATTTCACATCAAAGCCATTTTTGATTAACTGGTCACGTACAATATTCATGTCCGCTTCCCCAGTGCTCATCCCTAACAGCTCAATTTCTACCTTACCCTGCTCTGTTTTAGAATCAGATTTGTCTGTTGCTTTATCCACGTCTGATTTTGTGTTTACACAACCTGCCAAGATTAAAACTAGCGTTAACAATAAAGCTAATAATCCTTTTGTATTCTTCATTACTTCTTCCTCCTTGTTGAGCTTGCTTTAATCCATTCTCGGATCAAATGCATCTCTAAGTCCATCGCCTAAAAAGTTAAAAGATAATACGAGACCTATAATTGCAAGGCCAGGTATAATCGCCAAATAGGAATTAGACTCTAAATAAGTACTACCTATTTTTAAAATATTGCCCCATTCAGGTATATGTGGCTCTACTCCAAGACCTAAGAAGCTCAAGCTACTCGTTGCAATTACTGCCGTACCTATTGTAAGTGTAGCTTTGACAATCATAGGTGCAAGGGAATTTGGAACAATTTGCTTAAAGATGATCGATAGATTGGAAGCCCCTAAAGCCCGGGCAGAATCTACATATTCGTAATTCGAGACCATCATCACATTCGCTCGCATTGTTCGAGCATATGTCGGAATAGAACCAACACTCAAAGCTAGTATAAGATTCGTAGTATTTGCTCCGAATGCTGCAATAATAGCAATGGCAAGTAATATTCCTGGAATTGCGTACAAGATATCAAGCAAACGCATAATGATGTTATCTGTACGTTTGCTGTAATATCCAGCCAACGCTCCTAATGCCCCTCCCACTATGAATGGTATTAACGTAGAAGCAAAGCCTACAATTAGAGAAATTCTCGCCCCGAAGATAATTCGAGAAAATACATCTCTGCCATAATTATCTGTACCGAACGGATATTCCAAGCTTGGCGACTGAAGCAGTGCCTCATAGTTATTCTCTACAGCCATATCATAGTCAAAAGTAAAACGGCTAGACACAGATAACGCGAACATAAGAACGATAAAGAACATTCCTAGTATAGCTGTAGAATTACGAGTGATTTTATCCCACATTGTGTTCCACTTCACTATTCGTGACAGACTGTTACTACGCGTTTTAATGATTAAGCTAACGCCAAGCAGTAAGTTGAAAATATTACCTGTCAACGAAGTGATAATTAATACAATCGCTATGCCCTGCATCCACCCAGGCGCGCCTTCATCACTGACGTACCTAGCTACAGCCACCAAAGTAAACACTTGGATAATTAAAATGACGAGTAGAGCGCCCATTGCGGGTAAAAAAGTGTCCGACACATACGGTTTAAAGAGATTTAATGCAGAAATAACTAGAATAAAAAGCTGGGTGAAAATCATCCAAATGCTGAAAGTGTATTCTGGTGTTTTCTTCTCCTTGATCAAATTAAAACCGAATGATGCTACGAAAATATTACCAATTAATAGAGCGGTTACTTGGATATAGCCAAGCCTTCTAGTAGCATTTTTTAAATGCCCTAAACTCAAAAGCTCTCGTTTCATTTTCCAGATTATAAAATACTGAAACGCTGTAAAAAATGCATATATAGCTGAAATACTACCAGCAATTGGCTTTAACGTACCCATATCAAAATTAAAGCTATTAAACAATAAAACTATTGTCAGTAGAATAGATAATACTCCAGCAAAGTTAGCCTGAGTATATTCTCGTGACAGCTTTAGTGCATGTTGTTTTTTAGATACCACTTTTACACCTACTTCTTACAGTTGCTTCATCTTAGATTTTATACGCGGATCAAAAAATGCATATAAAATGTCGATGAGCACGTTCACTAAGGAAATGGTTATTGCAATATAAATAACTCCACCCATAATGGCTGGGATATCGGGTATAAACTGTTTGTCGACAATATAACTCCCAATACCACTAATATTGAATACTTTCTCTGTAACAGCTGCTCCACCTAGCATCCCACCAAACAGTAGACCGATAACCGTAATGATTGGAATCATTGCATTTCCTATTGCATGCTTCCACAGCACTTGGCGTTGGTTTAAGCCTTTTGCTTTTGCAGTAATTATATAATCCTCATTTATAATTTCTAATACGGATGAACGTGTCATTCTCGCTACCGAAGCAGTAAGACCTGTTCCGAGCACAACTACAGGCATTATAATCGACAAATAGTTTTGAGGACTATAGGTTGCTGGAAGCCATTGTAGCTTAATAGAAAAGTTCAAGATAAAGATAAGCCCCTGCCAGAAGTTAGGAATGGACAAGCCGATTAAAGCAATGAACATAAATGAATAATCTAAGAACGAGTTTTGTCTTGTTGCAGATATAATCCCTACTGGTATCGCGATTACTACAGCCATCACTAAAGAAAAGATAGCAATCATTAGCGTAACTGGAAACTTGTTCGCAATACTTGTTGCGACATCTTCATTTCCCGTAAAGGATGCTCCTAAATCAAATGTTACGATGCCTTTTACCGAGTTCCATAACTGATGTAAATAAGGTAAGTCTAACCCGTGCATTTGGTTGAATGCAGCAATCTGATCCTTCGTTGCACTTTCCCCTAAAAGATTGGCAGCTGGATCAAATGGTGACAGGTATAAAATAGTAAATACTAGAATGGAAACACCCGTTATCACAAAGACACTCATAATAAGTCTCTCAAAAATAAATTTACTGAACGCATTACTATATATACCTAACAAAAGGTACATCAGTAAGCCTGGTATAAATGAAATAATGAGAAATGTTGTATTTTCTAACAGACTTTGAAAATAGGATGTATAAGTAAGAGGCTTCGTGCCTTTTAACTGATGTATTTCTTCCATTTCAGTAGATACAAGCTTTTCTATTCGATCTTCTACTAGTTTATTTACTTCCGCCGTCATTTTTTCTTTATTAATTTTTTCATTAAAAAAGGTATGCTTTCGTTCATATTGTTCCTTATACTCTTCGTACAGTTCCTCTCGCACTCCCCTTGCCTCTAGTGCAGACTTTAAATCGCTTTTTAAGGAAGAATGAGGATCCTTCTGTTTTTTTAAATAAAAGAGTATAAAAGTAATTATATGAACCGGCAAACCAAGTAAAAATAACAAAATACTATAGAAGGAATGATGTTGTAGTCTTCCGTAGGTAAAACTAAATGCGTTGGAAGAAAGTTTTCTTCCCATACTAAATCCCCCCTCTCCATATTGTATAAATCCGAGTGGTATAGTATAGTATAGATTCGAACTACCATTAAGTCAACGCAAATTATTTAGTCTATTTAGAGTAGGGTTAAATGCGCCACTAATGTGCGTGTTTAGTCTTCTTTTTTGTAGAAACCGCTCATATTACTTTAAATATACGCTCTCTAACAACAGAGCATGAATCATAAACAATACGAAGATTTCATTCAGATAGGTGGTTTTCATGGAAACTATTTTAAAAGTAGAGGATTTACAGATTTCATTTTTAACAAATGATAATGAATTTGAGGCTGTTCGAGGTGTTAGCTTTGAGGTTAAAAAAGGAGAAACATTGGGCATAGTCGGAGAATCTGGAAGTGGAAAAAGCGTCACGGCCCGTTCCATTATGCGCCTTTTACCTTCTCCTCCTTCCTTCATGAAAAATGGTTCCATTGAGTTTTTAGGGGAACAACTCCACACAAAAACAGAGAAGGAAATGGAAGCTATTAGAGGAAGAGATATCAGTATGATTTTCCAGGATCCGATGACCTCTTTAAATCCAACCATTCGTATCGGCATTCAAATAGCAGAAAGCCTTATTAAGCACCAAAAGCTCTCGAAAAAAGAGGGAAAGGCACAAGCCATTGAGATACTCAAGCTTGTAGGAATTAAAAATAGTGAAGAACGTTATAACCAATATCCGCATGAGTTTTCTGGTGGTATGCGTCAAAGAGTTATGATTGCCATTGCTTTAGCATGTAAGCCTACTCTACTTATTGCAGATGAGCCAACTACTGCGTTAGACGTGACCATTCAAGCTCAAATACTAAATCTAATGAAGGATATGCAGAAGCGCTTTGGGACCTCAATTATTTTAATTACTCATGACCTTGGAGTTGTCGCTGGAATGTGTGACCGTGTAGCTGTGATGAAAAATGGAGAAATCGTTGAAACAGGAACTACCGAAGAAATTTTTGCTAACCCAAAGCATGACTATACGAAAAAACTATTAAATGCCTTACCTCGTTTAGACGAGAAGAAAAGGCCGAAGAAACCTCCTCTTCGTTCTATTGGATTAGAAAATGGAAAGCCACTGCTGGAAGTTAAATCTTTAAAACAGCATTTTCAAGTAAGTCGCGGGAATGTCTTAAAAGCGGTTGACGATATTAGCTTCTTTATAAAGCCCGGGGAAACTCTTGGTCTTGTAGGAGAATCAGGCTCAGGTAAATCTACTACCGGTCGGGCGATTCTTCGATTGCATGAACCTACAGATGGAGATGTGCTATATCAAGGAATGGCCATTAATCGTTTAAGTAAAAATGAGCTTAAAACGATGCGTCGGCATATGCAAATCATCTTCCAAGACCCCTACTCTTCCTTAAATCCTCGTTTAAAGGTGCTAGACATTATTGGGCAGGCGTTAGATATTCATCGTCTGAGCAAAAATGCAGAGGAGAGAAAGAATCGGGTAGAGGAATTACTAGAATTGGTAGGCTTAGAGCCCTCGCATGCATTACGTTATCCACATGAGTTCTCTGGTGGACAGCGACAACGTATAGGTATCGCTCGTGCACTTGCGGTTGAGCCTGATTTTATCGTCTGTGACGAACCTCTATCGGCTTTAGATGTTTCTATACAAGCACAGATTGTAGAGCTCCTGGAGGATTTACAGCACAGACTTGGCTTAACATACTTATTTATCGCACATGATCTGTCCATGGTAAAACATATAAGTGATCGCGTTGCTGTCATGTATTCTGGAAAAATTGTAGAGCTAGCAGAAAGTGAAGAGCTTTATACGAATCCACAGCATCCGTACACTAAGTCTCTCTTAGCAGCCATTCCAATCCCTGACCCAAAAGTAGAGGCCAAGAAAAAGCGTGTGCTCATGGAAGAGTCTAATGTTACTGACAAGTATCAATTAAAGAATTCCGAGCTTGTTGAGGTATCCAACGGTCACTGGGTAGCTATCCCTAAGTAAGGTAGCCCTTGAAATTGTTTAAAGCCCATGTTAAACTTATTTTTATTATATTTAGATAATTTAATATTTTATTTCTTATCAAGAGAGACGGAGGGATTGGCCCTATGATGTCTCAGCAACCAGCCTTTAAGGTGTGGTGCTAAATCCAATAGACATTAAGTCTTGAAGATAAGAAGAATGACTTCAATATATATTGAGGGTTCTCTTCTTATGAAGCGAGCCCTCTTTTTATTTGATTTTATAGACAGTAGTAATCGCAATATAATATAAATAGAAGGTAGGAATTTAATATGACAAATCAATTACTTGTAAAAACACCTTTCAAAGCAGATCACGTTGGAAGCTTCCTGAGACCGGAACGTTTAAAGCAAGCAAGGGCTCAATTTGAACAAAAAGAAATTTCCCAAGAGCAGCTAACTCAAGTGGAAAATGAAGAGATTATTAAACTCATAGAAAAACAGAAGGAAGCTGGATTACTTTCTATTACAGATGGAGAATTTCGTCGAAAATGGTGGCATTTCGATTTTTTAAGCGGACTAGATGGCGTTGAATTTTATGAAACCGATCAAGGACTCTCCTTTAAAGGGGTGCAAACAAAAGCTCATGGTATTAAGGTGACAGGAAAGATTGGCTATAGTACCCATTACATGATTGAGCATTTCAAGTTTTTAAAAGAAGCAGCTGGGGATGCTGTTGTAAAATTTACTATTCCTAGTCCGAACATGCTTTATTATCGAGCTGCAATTGAGGAAGGTGTGTATAACAATGATGAGGAATTATTTTCTGACTTAATCACAGCTTATCAAGGGTTTATCCAAGCAATTTATGATGAAGGCTGTCGTTATCTTCAAATTGACGATACTTCATGGGCTACCTCCTTTTCCGAGGAAGGCCTCGCTTCCTTAAAGGACAGGGGGTTATCGCTAGAGCAAGCCTTATCCCTTTCTGCAAGGGCTATTAATGAGTCTATCTCTAAAAGACCAGCCGATATGCTAGTGACCATGCATATTTGTCGGGGAAATTTCCGATCCACTTATATTACAAGCGGAAGCTATGAGTTAGTATCAGAAACTATATTCGGTGGATTACATGTGGATGGTTTATTTTTAGAATTTGACGATGAGCGCTCTGGTGGTTTCGAGCCGTTACGACATGTTAATCGAAAGGATTTAAATATTGTCCTAGGGCTGATTACGTCTAAGCATGGAGACCTAGAGGAAGAAGAATTAGTTAAAGCTCGCATCGAAGAAGCTACTAAATATGTACCAAAAGAACAGCTTTGCTTAAGTCCTCAATGTGGATTTTCTTCTACTGAGGAAGGAAACATATTAACTGAAGAGGAACAATGGGCAAAAATTCGCCATGTAGTCCAAATAGCAAAGGATGTCTGGAACTGACTTACCAACATGTGAATAACGTTAGTAGAAATGTTTTTACATTTGCCTGTTAGGGTATCTATTTAAATAAGATATCAGTTCTATATGGGAGGAATGTATGATGAGTAAAGTTTATGAATATACAACAGATGATGTCGTAGAAGAAACCGGTAATTATACGTGTGAGTCTGGGACAACTAGAACTTTAGAAAAGGGTTCAAAATTCCCTTCTTGCCCCGACACGGAAGTAGTTACGTATTGGAAACGCTCTGAAAGTCTTACCCACAGCTCAGGGCAGGAAGTATTAACATCTGGTCGTTATGTGGATGAAGATGGAGATGAAGCTTTTCTAGAGGCTGGCTCTAATTTTCCAAACTGCCCAAAAGCAGGAACCCCTACTATATGGTCCCATGCAGGATAACTAAGTTGCTGATACTTGTCTTATTTTATAGACAGGTATCAGTTTTTATTTTAACAAACAAACAGCGAGCAAGTATAAAAAGATAAGCCATCATGGCTGCTTGGATTTCTGTGGTGGTGGCTTACCGAAATAAGAAATCTTAGATCTTTAAATCGTCTATGGACCTTTGCACCTTGTCTTCTTGTTCTTGTCGATATTTCCCTCTAGCTTCCTCTGAGACTAACATAGATTCATTAATACCATTTTTTACTCCCCACTTGATAATAAAATATAAAAGTATAGATAAACCTATTATCCATAAAAGCAATTGTCCCGTTGTCATTTTTAAAATCCTCCTTATTTATTGCGTACAACTACTAAATAGCTTGTGTTCACTACCAGCAAGACTAAGCACATTACTGCTATAGAAAAAATTTGCGATTGCTCGCTAAAGTAAGAAAATGCAACAGCTAAACTAATACCAGTGAGCATAAACAGGTTAAATAATCGGTAAGATTTATAAAGTCCTTGTAAAGTCACGTACTTCTCCCCATCATCCATAGAGTCCATAAGCCGTTGCTCATAGTCCTTTGATTGGATGCGCGGAAGATTTCTTTCTGGATAACTTGTCTTTATAAAATTTGCACTAAACATCGGAATGGTCCAGCTAGCTATGAACAAAAGTATAAAACCAATTTGTAAAATTGTATTGTTTGTCATTAGAATAGAAACTGCAACCGCTAATATAGATAAGACCTGTGAAATATTAGCAGCTATACCCAAATCAGCGACCTTTTTGTATTTGTACTCTTCCATTAAATCCTCTTGTTCCCCATCAAATGTTTGGGAATTAACTATTTTTATATTCTTTATAAACACAAGAACGATTACTAAAAGAGTTAGAATCGTAGCCAAAACAATATATAAAATCAGATTTACAGGATGGTCCCATGCCTCGCGACCCTGATCTTTGCCCATCATGATAGCATAAGTGATCGTAAAACCAGCTACCCCTCCGAACAGTAAACTAACAATTGTTGTGAACATCTTTTTCATTATTCTTCCTCCCCTATTAAAAAGACATTTTCTACAGGCTCATTAAAAATTCTAGCTATACGCACAGCTATTAATAAAGAAGGCATATATTCTTCTCGCTCTATTAAGCTAATAGTTTGCCTAGAAATTTTAGCTAACTTGGCAAGTTCAGTCTGATTGAGTCCATCTCTTGCTCTTAACTCCTTTAAACGGCTTTTCACCATTCCCCGCCTCCTCTTTTCCAATATATACAATTATAGTCATTTTGACAACTATAATTGTCAAAATGACTATAAAAAATGTCAATTGATTCAAATGTGTTTTTGTCTACAATTCTTTTGCAATTTCTTTTAGTTTATTCAAAACAAGCGCTTCCTCATTTGCCACCTGTGCTGTAGCAATCTTAATTAGCTCTTCATAATTTCCAATGCAAACAGAGCTTTGTGCCTGGAGAAACATAGGAATATCATTTGCATCATTTCCGAATGCTATAAATTGCTTACTTAGGACTCCAAGCTTTTGGAGTCCATTCCATTTATCAACACCCAATGGACTTATATCTAAAATTCCTTCCCGGCCATGGTTACAAATTTCTACTGGGAGCTGTTTAAGTTCATGTAATAGGTTTTCTTGATTGTTGCTATGTAAAATGACTACTTTTACTACTTTATTCAACTTATGTAATTCCACTTTTTCAGCTTGTTGTAATGTATCTAAATTCATCCTAATTGGATGGTTTTCGTCTCCTGTATAGGCGTAGTCCCACTCGCTGTCCACTAGGTACTGAGCTTTATATTTTTCTATGAGCTGAATAATTTTTTCCGATGTTTGCTTATCAAAATGAGTACTTGAAATGATTTGTCCCTCCTTGGCTACAAAAGCTCCATTTCCTCCTACCATAGGCAACTGATAGAAATGCCTAGGAAGTATCGGCAGTAAATCTCGGATCGGTCTTGCTGAGGCTAGAATTACCTCATGCCCCTTTTCCAATAATTCTTCCAATGCCTGTACCATCGCATTAGATAAAGGCTTCCCTTGAAAGCATATCGTTCCATCTAAATCAAAAATAAACTTCATTTCATTAACCCCCTCTATAAAATAATCATATCGCTTTGCTATATAATTAAAAAAGGACATATGTCCAAAAAGGAGGAAAAGATGAAAATTATCAAGACCTTAGAAATCATTGATCAGTATTTATCCCAATTTAATATGCAGGAGAAAGTTACGTCTCTCCAAAATCTGTCCTTTCACCTTCGTTCCTATAGTCCCAGTGAAGTTATTCTTAAAGAAGAAGATGAATTGGATGGAATTTATTTTCAAGTAAGTGGTAAGACAAAGGTCACCACTAGCTTAGAAAATGGAAAATCATTATTATTACGCTTTTGTCATCCTCAAGCAATTTTTGGAGATATAGAACTCTTTCAAAAGGTAGAAATACAATCACAGGTGGAAGCAGTAGAAGAAACCTCTTTATTATTTTTAGACAAGCAAACGATAGAATTATATTTAATGGAGGATCCTTTATTTTTAAGGGAATTATCGAAGCATTTAGCCTATAAACTACAAACGTGTACAACAGCTTCTAGAGTAAACTTGTTAGCTACAGTAGAAGCTCGGTTTGCAAGCTACTTATTAACTACTAGAGATAACCATAATCATTTTGGTAGAGAGATAACGACCAACCAAACAGAGGAAATTGCCTCCCTTATTGGAACAACTCAACGGCATTTAAATCGTATAATCCATTCATTCATAAAGAAAAAAATAATTGTAAAAGAAAACAAAACTTTTATAGTATTAGATTGGGGTATATTAGCAGTTCTTTCTAATGGTGTTCGATATGAATGAGGGGCTGGTTTAACACCAGCCTCTCATTAGACGATGTGCTTAATGTAAGTAACCACGGTTTCTTGTATGTATAAGAAGAACAGCCACCCAGCAATCCCTAGCAAAATGGAAACAAAAAGATGCAACGAATTTTGTAATGCCAGATATACAATCAGTAGCATTACAGCGGTGGCTGGGAATCCCCAAAGCACTCCTAAAGCGAACTTGCTCAGCGTAGAGGATTGCTCTCCTTGAACATACAACCAAACAATACTAAGTAAGCTCACTAAAGGCAATGCTGCAATAATACCTCCATAGGTGGGGAATCTCCTCGAAATCTCCGTTACCATAGCTATGATAATAGCGGATATAATAACCTTCATTAAAATGTACATTTTTTTGCTACCTCACTTAAGGTTTGAAATGCTTTTTCAATTATTATTTTTTCTTCCTGCGATAGTTGATCTAAGACTTTCGATAATTTTTGATCATCCAGACTTGTGTTTCGATATAAAACATCGGATCCTAATCCGGTCAATCGAAGAATAACTCTTCTCTGGTCCTCTCCACTTCTCTCTTTAACTATGTAATTTTTCTCAATTAGCCTTTTGACATGCTCGGAGGCCGTGTTATGTGAAATCTTTAAAAGCTTTGCTACCTCATTAATTCCAGCGTCCGAATGTTTATCCAGAAGTTGAAGTATTCGTACTGCTTGATGAGTTATTTTATCCACATGTGGATAATGTAAATAAAAATAAATGTCAGTCCAATATTCATTTAGCTGATTTGATTGTATACTCATTTTTTATCCCCCGTTTTTATATCGTATAATACGATATAATTTTATCATAACCATAAAACTATTTCAGAAAAAAGATTCCACAAATGATATAGTTATATATATTACGGATACCGGACTAGTTTTTTTATTTTTTGTCTTTGTTTTGTTTTTGCTTTGTCTTGTTTTTTTTGTTTTTGTTTGTTTATGTTACAAGTGCCTGGCACCTGTAATATTTGAGAAATGGTTAAGGGGTGGGTTTGGATGGATTTATTGCTGATTATTTTGCCGGTTTTTATTATCTTTTTTATTGGTTTTATAGGACAGAGGTTGATAGGGTTTGATATTAAATCTATTTCTTCTGCTGCGCTTTATCTTATGTCTCCTTTCTTAGCATTTCGTACGTTTTATACGCATGAGTTGTCGATTGATTATGTATATATTCTAGGAGCATGTCTCCTTTTAACCTTTTGCTTATTGGGAGTCGTGTGGCTTTCTTCGCTTTTTATGCAGACTACTCGTCCTCAGTTAGCAGCATTAATTTTAGGGAGTGTTTTTCCTAATAGCGGGAACTACGGAGCACCAGTTGTTCTCTTTGCTTTAGGGGCTGTTGGATTTGATTATGCTGTTGTGATAATGGTTTTCCACGGTTTGATCATGAACACCATTGGAATCTTTTTTGCCTCTTTAGGTGGAGAGGAGAAAGCTACCTGGCAGCAGGCTGTACATAAGGTTTTAAGAATGCCATTAGTTTATGCATCCTTACTGGGAGTTCTCCTTCAAGTGCTACATGTGACTGTGCCTCAGTCCGTAATGGAAGGTGTGGGACTAGCTGCAGATGCTTCTATTCCGACCGTCATGCTTGTGCTCGGTATGCAATTGGCAGTAATCTCAAGAAAAAAAGTTGCATATCGATTTGTTACGACAGCAACGGTTGTTCGAATGTTTGTTTCACCTTTACTGGCAGCAGCCATTATGTTTTTTCTACCGGTAAATGACTTACTTAAAACGGTTTTTATCATTCAAGCTGCCATGCCAACAGCTGCAAACACCACGATGCTTTCTTTACAATTTGGAACTGAACCAGATTTAGTATCCTTTACAACCTTTATAACTACTATTCTCAGTATCCTTACCATTCCATTCGTTTTGTTTTTTCTCGGAATTTAAATTCTAAAGCTTTTCTAAAGCCCGTTTACCGACTACCTTTCTTAGGTGGTCTTTTTTGTAAAAGTATCTAAAGAATCGAGAATGTTACAGGTGCCAGGCACCTGTAACATTTTTTATATCCCTTGCCTCACCGAGACCTGCAGTGGTTATTAAAAATTGTTTTTTGGGTTGTCCCTCTAGTCTTATTTCATTTTTTTTTACATAGGTTGGTTTGAAGGAGTGATTAAAGATGGAAAATTGGCAGTTTCGGGGTAGTTATAAGCCATACGTTTCTCCACGGGATCCTTGCCCCCCTATTTTAGTTAGAAAGTTTGTGCTTCCTCCACAGCTATTCACTAATTTTCAACAACCAGGATTACCGCAAAATACACCAGCAGATGCATTAATGCAAGGCTCTTTATGGCCACAGTTTGTCGACGGATTTTATAGGGAGGAGGGAATATCATGACATCCAGCGATCACCAGTGGAATCTATTAAAACAAGTACAGCAAATGGATTTTGTTGTCGTAGAGCTGACTCTCTACACCGATACACATCCAGATGATTTAGATGCTTTGGAGCAATGGCGTATGGCTATAAAAAATGCAGCTGCAGTAAGGAAGAAATATGAAGCTCAGTATGGTCCGCTTTCATTAATGACTACTCCCTCCAAGCAAGCATTAGATGTTGGCTGGCGCTGGAACTCTACTCCATGGCCATGGCAAATTTGAAAGGAGAAAACTAATGTGGGTTTATGAGAAAAAACTGCTTTATCCTGTAGAAGTTACGACATGCAACCCAATGCTTGCTAGATATCTTATGGAACAGTACGGTGGAGCCGATGGAGAGCTCGCCGCTGCTTTGCGCTATATGAACCAGCGATACACGGTTCCTGATAAAGTAATTGGAATTCTTACCGACATTTCAACAGAAGAGTTTTCTCACCTAGAAATGCTTGCTACCATGATTTATAAATTAACTAAGGATGCAACTCCTGAGCAATTAGAAAAAGCTGGCCTTGGACCTCATTTTGTTAATCATGGACACTCTTTATTCTATGAAAATGCTGGTAACGTTCCTTTTACCGCTGCATACATTCAATCTAAGGGTGACCCAATTGCAGACTTATATGAGGATATTGCCGCAGAAGAAAAAGCTCGTGCCACCTATCAATGGTTAATCGACATTTGTGATGATCCAGGTGTAAGTGATGCTCTTCGTTTCCTTAGAGAAAGGGAAAATATTCACTCCTTAAGATTTAGAGAATCGGTAGAGCTACTTATAGAGGAAAGAGACCAGAAAAAAATATTCTAAATAGAAATGCTTGGTGACTAGTCAAATCTAGTTCCCAAGCTTTTTCTATTTAGGTTACATAATGATTACAGGTGCCTGGCACCTGTAATCATTATGTAACGCTCGAACTTGTAAGCATTATAAAATCATCGTACCTGTAGTCATCTTGCATTTAATGGGAGTGTTTGGTCTGGTATATTCTTATTTGCTAGGGCAACAATAACTTAAATAATACTTCCGCCAAATATGCTACAAGGAGGAATATAAATGAAGTCACTTGTCATTAAAATTGGAGTAATATTCCTTGTGCTTTTTGGCATTGGTTATACTACCTCCGCCATGGATAAGGGTCGACCTTATTACGAAGAGAAGGGCTATGTTATGTGGGAGATAAAAACAGATGAGAAGGTGATCGCCCTTACCTTTGATGATGGTCCCCATCCTACATATACACCGCAGGTTTTAGATTTATTAAAAAAATATGATGCAAAAGCAACTTTTTTTGTTATCGGTGAAAGAGTTGAGAAGTATCCAGAGGTTGTTTCTAGAATGGGGACAGATGAACATGAGATTGCCAACCATACGTATACACATCCACTAACTATTTCCCCAGCTAAGCTAAAGGAAGAATTAGAAAAGACAAATGATATCATTCATAAAATAACAGGAACCTATCCCATTTTTTATCGGCCAGTAGGTGGCCAGTATAATGACAAAATTATTAACACTGCGATTGATGAAGGTTATAAAGTAATTATGTGGTCTTGGCATCAGGATACAGAGGATTGGAAAAGACCAGGTACAAAGAAAATTGTTAAAAAGGTATTATCAGGTGTTAAGCCAGGCAACATTGTTTTATTCCACGATTCTGGAGGGGACCGTTCTCAAACTATTAAAGCACTGGAAGAAATACTTCCTGAGCTTCAGCGTCAGGGATATCGGTTTGTAACTGTCTCAGAGCTTATTGAAATACACTCAATGTCTTTGCATCCATAAGTGTCTATAGTATGGGTAAGGATGATTTTTTTACTCCTCCATCCATGTAAAAAGCTTGAACCATTAGAATCCCTAACGGTTCAAGCTTTCATTATTTCTACTTATTCTTTTTTATCCTTTTCAAACAAGACAATTAAAGCCGGTAATAAAATACCTCGAATTAAGAAGGTATCGAGAATAATACCTACCGCAACAATGAAGCCGAATACGAACAATAATTGAATTGGCTGAGTCATTAAGACAGCAAATGTAGCTGCCAATAAAATCCCGGCAGAGGAAATTACTCCTCCTGTATGAGAAACTGCAATTTGAACAGCATCCTTTACTGAATGCTTTTGACGTTCCTCCATAAAACGAGATATTAAAATGATATTGTAATCTATACCAAGCGCAACTAGGAACACAAAGGAATACAATGGAACTCGATTACTGATAGTATCAATATCAAAGAATAAGTTAGATAAGAACATTCCTAAGCCCAATGCAGCTAAGAATGATAAAAGAATGGTTCCCATCATGTAAATAGGCATTTTAATAGACTTTGTCAACACGATTAATAGAATGAAGATCAAGATCGTTTCTAATACAACGATAATGATTAAATCACGATCATTAACTGCTCGATCATCCACTTGAGCAGCTGTCTCACCTGCAAAATAAAGATCACCACTAGCATCCGATGCAGAAATGATATCCTCTTTCTCTTCTATCATTTTCTCGAGAGCATCCATTGATTCAGTAGAATATGGACTGTCCTTAAAGGTTAATTGGTATTGCACTGCTAACCCATCCTCTGATACACCAGTAGGACGTACTGAGTTTACAAGTTCTTGATTTTGAAGCTGCTCCAAAATACTTGCTTGAACTTCCTCCGTTACTTCTTCCTCTGATTCAAAAAGAACAGTTGTTGGTGCTAAATCACCTTTCGCAAACTCTTCCTCTATAATCTCATAGCCCATACGTGATGGCATATCCTCTGGGAAGGACTTCATCGTATCGAACTCATACTTAAGGTTAAACATATTTAAAGCAGATCCCACTAAAATAACAAGTATGATTAGAGCCGCTACAATTGGTTTCCCTACAACGAATGAACCAATTTTGCTCCATAGTTTACTGACCTTCTCTTCCCCTTCACCGTACTTAGGAATGCGTGGCCAGAACGACTTGCGACCAAATAATGTGAACAATGCAGGTATTAATGTTACAGAAGCAAACATAATAACAAACATCGTAGTACCAAAGATAGGAGCGAAGTTTCTATAATCTCCGAAGCTCGCAAAGAACAATACTAGCATTGCTGCAAGAACAGTACCACCTGCAAAGAATACAGGTATTCCTGTTTCTCTCATTGCCCACTTCATCGAATCGAACTTACTCTCATAATTCTTCAGTTCCTCACGATAACGAGAGAAAACAAATAAAGAATAATCAATGGTAGCTGCAAACAATAGAATAGACATAATAGACAATGACTGAGCTGCTAAATCTAGACCTCCTGCTCCGAGAATACCTAACAATTGATTAACTACCTGATATACAATCCCTGCAGCCAATAATGGAATAATTGCTAATAAAGGAGATCGATAAATGACGATTAATAGAATTAAAATGATACCAACAGTAGCTAAAATCAATACTAAATCTGCTCTTTCAAACAAATTAGTCGTGTCTACCGCAATACCAGCTGGGCCAGTAATATAAACATCTGCTCCCGTATCTTCCAAAACTATATCTCTTATTTCTTCTAGTGATTTTTCTAATTCAGCAGTTTCTAAAGAGGTTATAAAATTTAACGGAACAACGGCTGTCTTTTGGTCTTCTGAGAAGAAACCAGCTAGAGCTTGAGGTGGCAGGCTGCTAAAAGGAACAACTTCCTTTACACCTTTAATATTTGCTGCACTTACTTTATCTAATGCTTCTCCAAGGGCTTTTACATCAATTTCTGTATCCTTGGATTGTAGTACTAAAATAGCTGGAAGACTTTCTGCATCCTTAAAGTGCTCGTCAATATGCTTTTGAGCCACTACGGATTGAACATCCTCAGGAAGAGACGTGACGCTTGATACTTTATGGTCTCCCGCTCCAGGTGCAAATATTGTTAGTAAGACCGTAATCGCTATCCATGCACCGATTGTAATCCACATACCCTTTTTAGTGGCTACAAAATCAGTGACACTTCCTAATAACTTTTTCAACAATTCCACTCCCTACTCGGTTTATTAAGTGACACTAGTGTCACTTTGGATAAAAAAACATTTTACTTTTTCATTATCCTTTTCTATCATTTTCCTGTCAATGAATCGACCTTGAACATTCCACTGCTCAAGATTTCCTTAATAGAAGCCACCCACTCGCCTTCAGGAATATTAAAATGGTTGGGGATTGCGATAATTTGAAAGATCATCCCAAGTAAAACTGCTGTAGGCAAATGCTCC
The DNA here is from genome assembly GCF_012843435.1 of Psychrobacillus sp. BL-248-WT-3. GTDB lineage: Bacteria > Bacillota > Bacilli > Bacillales_A > Planococcaceae > Psychrobacillus. Next base: position 45,788 of record NZ_JABAFC010000006.1, read on the forward strand.
TTAATAAGACCTTCTTTTCTCCCTAGTTCAATAAACCCTTCAAATTGCTGGTACATACTAATATAGTATTCGCTTATTCTAGATTTATTATTCAATGCCCGTTTTGTCGTCGGTGCAGGAATTTGACCAATGATATCCAGTATCTCGTAAATATTATTATGCGCAAAAATAAAATCAATCAGCTCATTAAACTGAGTTTGGAAATCAGCACTTTTATTCAACTTATCAAAATCCGATAAAAACCTAGCCATCTCATACATCAGAAACTCAGAAATTAACTCATCCTTATTATCATAATATTTATAGAGACTTCCTCTTGAAACACCCAGACGTGAAGCCAGCTTACTAAACGTAAAAGCCTCATAGCCATCATGAATAATTAATTCCTTTGTTTCCTTAAACAAATGCTCATCAGTAAATTTTCTTTCACGAGCCATATCCAACACCTCACTATCCCACTCATTATATTACAAAAACCAACCTACACAAAATGACAGCAATGTTACAGGTGCCTGGCACCCGTAACATTACTGTCATTGTTTTATTTGTGGTTTGTTATGGCAGTTGCTATTTGGTCAATAGAAGGTACGGTGCTCGCTTTATTGTCTTCTGTAAGGACTGTGAATATGAGTAGCTCTCCGTCCTTTGTTTTCGCATAGCCTGCAAGTGCTTTAATGTTTTTAAGGCTCCCGGTTTTCGCCATTACGTTTCCAGCAGCTGGTGCTGTTCCTAGTCTGTGGCGCAGTGTACCACCAACGTAGCGATCTTTAGATCCAGCGATAGGCAGACTCTTATAATAAGTGTTGTACCAAGGCTCTTTTCTGATTACATACAATAATTGTGAAAGCTCTCTTGACGTAATTTTGTTGGAGTAGGATAGCCCAGAAGCATCCTCGAACTTCCATTGGGACGTGTCTATGCCAACAGAGAAAGCATAATCTCGCATGACTTGAAGTCCTGCATCCCAGCTTCCTTCACCATAAACCTTTTTTCCCATTTCCTTCGCTAAAATCTCAGCGTGTACATTGTTGCTCAGCTTCATGAATGGAATGATTAAATCCTTTAAAGGTTGTGACTTTCTTGAAAGGAGGGTCTTAGCAGTAGCTGGTGTTTTTCCTTTAACTAATTTACTAGATTTCCCAACGGTAATCCCCTTCTCTGCTAAGGATCGCTTGAAAATGTCCAGTGCATACATCGTTGGATCTGTGACGGCAATCCATTCCTTGGATCCAGAAGTCCCTATAGGAGAGTTTCCAGTAATAATGACTTTGTTTGTTCCAACCTCACGAGTGATTTTCAACGTGTTTTTACTTCCTTTTGGAACTGTCTTAGATTTATTGACTACCTTTAGTACATTTGTATTCGGAGATAGCGTTACTCTGGCTGCTTTTCCATTGCTTGTCGGTTTAGCTTCCACAATGACAGACCCTGCATCAAAATCTCCATTTGGAGATAAGGTCAATGCCGAAATAGGGGCTGCATAATAATAAGGAACGTCCTCCGCCATAATCCCCGAGGACAACCCAACGCTGTCATACCATGTATCATCTCCAATTAGGTTACCTGATATATGCTTAATACCTTGTTTGGATAGTCCTGTGGCAAAATTGTCAAAATGGCTTTTTAATAAAGTCGGATCCCCTTGCCCTTTAAGATAGAGATTACCATTCAAGGTACCCTTACTTACCTTTCCATTCGTTAATACAGCAGTAGAAAACCGGAAATCCTCTCCCAAAGTTTCTAACGCTGTAGCTCCGGTCAATAGCTTTAAGGACGATGCAGGAGTAATTCCTTTATTTCCATTGCGTTCATAGATGATTTCTCCTGTAGAAGCCTTGCGAACTGTAATACTGGAAGTTGCATTTTTCATTCGATTGTCTGCCATTATTGTATTTAATTTATTCGTTAAACTAGTATAGGTTGAAGCAGCCTCAACCGATGAAATGGACGGATTAGGTACAAATATAGCGCTTCCTGTTAAGATGATAGCTACTAATGTAATAAGTACTTTTCTGCAAGCCTTCAATTCTCTACCTCCAAATTATCTATTTTTTGTTAGTTTAACATGAAATAGTAAAATAATAAGTTCAAAATGTATATCTTTCTAAAAACCTGTCTTTTTTCCTACTACAAAATAAAACGAGGTGTAAAGTCACTGACCTTATCACCTCTTCTAACTTTCTACTTTAAAGGTTTCAAAGCATTTGTTTGCTCTAAGTAAATAAACGCATCATATCTTTCACTTATTTTAGAAGGAACATAATTACCATAGGCCTCAAAAGAGGGATTATAAACGACTCCTATGGCTCGATGACCTATCCACTCATTGAACAGAGCACGATTATCTTTATTAAAGAGTAATAGCTTGTCTCCACCTCCAGCATCGTGGAGCACATCCTCCCAGGAATCCTTCCTCGCTGGAGGAACTTTTTCTTTTTTGTAGGGGGTGTCCCATTCATCTGCAGCTATTACTGTTCCTGAATGAGTACCAAAGCCTAACGCAAATACATTGTCTCTTCTATTTTGAAGACGAAGGATTTGTCCAACATTCAACATACCTGCATCCTTCATATCTGTAGCTGACGCATCACCAATATGCGTATTATGCTCCCAAATAATGATTTTTGCATCTTTTCCATGGTAATCCATTATTTCATTAATGGCCTCTACCATATGCTCATCTCGGACATTCCATGACAAATCATCACTTCGAACCATTGCTCGGTAATATTCCTCTGCATTTTGGGCCACTAAAGCGTTTATCTTCAAATTTAAGTCATTTTCTCCTTCGTCTTTAAAGTTATCCTCGTGTTCTCTGATGGACTTGATAAGCTTTGATACCTCTTCTATACAAGCCTCTGAAATGTCTAACGTGGAAAGTGCGTATGTTTCCGGATGTCGATTAAATGGTTCAAAGCAAGAAATAGCTCTTTGTGCAAATTGTAATTCCGTTCCGTTTGGATCGGTTTCCTTTAAATATCGAATGACCTCATCCAAAGATTCCCATAGGCTATATACATCGATTCCATAAAAGCCAATTTTATCTTCCTTATGGCCATTATAGTCCTTTAACCATGTAGAAAATTCAGCAATTTCTTCGTTGGCCCACATCCAGGTTGGCCAACGCTCAAATGCAGCCTTAAGCATTTCTTTAGCATCCGAGTACTTACTATAACCCTTTATGAATCGATTAATGTGCTGTGTGGATGGCCAATCTCCCTCAACCGCTATTAAAGTAAAACCCTTTTCCTTTATTAATCTTTTCGAAATTTCAGCTCTTACCTTATAAAACTCCGAGGTACCATGACTCGCCTCGCCAAGTAAAACAATGTTAGCTCCCCCAATTGCTTCTAATAAAGGATTTAAATCTTCATCCGTGGACATCGGCAACGCAAATTGCTGAATAGACTCCTTTAATTTCTTCAATAATTGCACTCCTCTCATATAAAGTTTGAGTAATCTAAATTATTTTTATTCTATTTTATATGCCGAGCTAGAAATTAACCAAATATATGGTATGATATTGTAAATTAAATGCGATGAAGAGAAGAGTAAGTAATTTAAAGTCTTCCAAAAGAGAGTCCTGGTAGCTGAAAAGGGATGAAGAAGGAATTACTGAAACAAGCCTCTGAGCTTCACATAGGACTCGTATAAAACGGGGTATGATGTGACGGGTGCTCCTGTTATAGAGCTAAAGTATAAGCATTTTCTATGCCGTACTTGAAAAGGCTCTTTTGGTGACAATGGGGCAAACTGGGGTGGCACCACGACATGTTAATCTCGTCCCCAAGACAATCGTCTTGGGGGTGGGATTTTTTTATTTGTAGTAATAAACATGTCGGGAGGAATATAAATGAATAAGCGGAAAGTTAGAGCTCTTTATTTAGGTGTAGTCGGACTAGCTAACATTGGAGGGTGGATTTATTTACTTGCCCTTAATCTAATTATTTTGGACAAAACAGGGTCTGTATTAGCTGTAACTGGATTATATATAATTAAACCCTTCGCTAGTATGTTAATTGGACCTTGGGCTGGAAGTATGATTGACCGTGTTTCTACTAAGCATTTGATGATATTTTTAGATATTATCCGGGCTATTCTCGTAGCCTCTCTGCTTTTTGTAGATTCCTTATGGGTTATCTATTTGCTGGTGTTATTTATACAAATGGCAGGTGCCATATTTGAAACAAGCTCATTTACTTATATGACTTTATTGTTACCAGAAGAGGATCGAAACAAGTTTAATGCTGTGTTAACCTTTGTTCATTCGGGAGCCTTTGTGACAGGACCTTTTCTGGCAGGTATATTATTTATGCTTGCACCACTTGAATTTTCATTAGTAATAAATGTATTAATCTTTATTTGCTGCGGTATATGGACTATATTCCTGCCTAATATACTTAATACGATCCCTGAGGTGAAAAAACACCTCCACGTAAAGGAGGTGCGAGAAGATTGGTATGCTGTTTGGAACTTCAGTAAAAAATACTTATCCTTTTTCTTCATTTATATGACCTTCCAAGGGACGATGCTAGTAACTGCAGCATTAGATTCCACAGAAGTTGCTTTTGCAAAGGAGGTGCTCTTATTGACGGATGCTGCCTATGGATCCCTTGTTAGTATAGCTGGACTGGGATTTTTATTAGGCGCAATATGTACAAATTTGTTGGTAAGGTTTCTATCAGCTAAAGCAATGATGGGTGTAGGGACATTTTTTGTAGCAAGTGGATATTTTATTTATAGTCTCTCAACTTCCTATTTTGCAGCAAGTATTGGGTTTTTCGCATTATCATTCAGTCTTTCCATAGCCAATACTGGTTTTATGACATATATCCAATCACGAATTCATTCTAATATGATGGGACGCATCACTAGTTTATATGAGATGATTTCTAGTTTTGTTCAAATAGTAACAGTCCTTCTATTCGGACTAGTTGCTAGCTTGGTATCCGTCAAAGTAGTGGTCATAGGCGGCTCCATTCTCATGCTACTTGGTTCATGTTATTTAATCCTTATTACATGGAGAATATCTAAAACAAGAGGTTTTGAAGCCCTTTAACTATTTACTTTTCTCACAGGCAAACGCTAAGACAACAGGAATCCTTTGTCTTCGTTTAAATTCTTCTTCACTAGAAAAGTGTTGTCGTTTAGGATTACCTTCACGCAATTCTAAAATAGTAAAGCCATTGTCTCGTAATGCTGTAAAGTATTGCTCAATTGTACGGTGAAATTTTACAACTATGTGATCGATCCAAGGTTCTTCTCTTTCTCCATCTAGAAAATAATTGTCCACTATCCAATTCTCACGTTTCTCTCCAGATTGCTTGCTTAAAAAGGAAGAAGTCGTGAGAGGATGCTGGACACTAAATATGAATTTACCATTATCCTTTAAACTATTATGTATAGAGTCGAATAGCTGATTTATATCAGACACATAATGTATAGCAAACCTAGAAGTCACTATGTCATACGCTTTGTCTGGGTAAGGATATGACTCCATTGTATCCATAATCACCTTGCCATTTAACGTCTTTAAATTCGCTTTGGCTGCTTCCACCATTTTTTCGGAGCCTTCCACACCTATATATTCAGTAGCTCCATTCTGTATCAAATCCTTACCAAATGAGCCATCACCACAACCTAAATCTAGTATGGAATTACCAGTAATATCTCCTAGCATTTCAAAAATCATAGGTCCTTCAATCGCATTATTCGGGCTGTCCGAACGTTCTCTCCTCTTAAAGTAATTCGTGAAAAATTGTTCTTGGTTGTAGGCGTTAAATCCTTTATGTGACATTAAATAACCTCCATTTAGTTATAGTTATAGTAATATAGCGATGCATCAAAGTGTTGAGAATAGGCAAAGAATGATACCATAAAAGAATAAAATATCAGCACTTCGAGTTAGAAAGAACAGGTGAGTTATGAAAAAAAAGAAAACTACTCTCTCCAAAAAACAATGGATCTTAATCGGTGGATTTCTGTTCCTTATATTCTTTTTCTTAATAAACCAAGACCTAATTAGTATCCTTTTAGATGGAGATGTAGATAAAGCCAAAACATTTCTAGATAAAAATATTGCTTATGCATTGTTTTTTATGGCATTGGTCATGGTGATACAAAACTCTTTTACTGTTTTTCCGCTAATATTAGTAATTACTATAAATATTGCATTGTTTGGTTTTGTAAATGGCTTTTTATGGAGCTGGTTTACTAGTGTTCTCGCTTCTATTATCGTTTTTTATGGCGTTCGCTACATATTCCAAAGCATGATTATTCATAAGTTTGATGCGAAAATAATCGAAAAAGTAGATGCAAATGGCTTTGCTTACGTATTCCAAGCAAGACTCTTTCCTTTTGTCCCAACTAGCCTCGTAAATATTTTAGCTGGACTTAGTACGATCCGAATTTTGCCTTTTACAGTTGCTACTACTATGGGCAACTTCATATACTTCTTTATCCTTGCATTAATCCCTGCTGGTATCTTATCCTCTGATTTAGATGAATATTTGATTTTAAGCATTATTTTTGTGACTATTGCTCTTTATTACGTTATAAAACTCATTAAACATAAACGTAAGCCTGTTTCGGATTCTGAAAATGTAAAATAACTTAGCCACCAATATATATGCATCACTTGAGGATGGTCCCTCCTATTTCCTGAGACCATCCTCTTATTTAATTTCCTTGTGCTGCAATAGAAACTGCCTTATTACAAAGCCGAGGCAAAAATGGCTCTTCCGTGAGATAGGATCACCACACAATGTATCCAAGGCTATCACGACCTAGCTTCTTTTCCAGGATCCTTCTTCAGCAGTTAATAAGAGAGGCTCCTTCTGGAATTTGCTTAATTGTTCAAAAGATAAGTAATCTATACTTACATATTCTTCAATCTTTAGAAAGCACAATATTAATTGGTTGCAAACTTTCTTTGAATTCCTCTTTTTGCTGAGTTGAGTTAAACATGAACATTAGAATGTCCTCCATTTTATAACCTTTAAACCGTGGAAATATACATATTCCAATAAGCTTCAAGCTGCTTTTCCTGGAAGATGGTTAAGCTACTCATACTAAGTATCTCTTCTTTTAAGACCTGAACCTTGTCTTGCTGCTTTATGTTATAAAAACTCTTACCAAGTTCAACTCGTAATCTATTTTTTACCGATAAATTGCCAAAAGGATCGAAATAAGAGTCAATTCTAGATTTATCTTTTACACCTGTGTAGGTAAATCGTTGGTAGTAATTTAACCCCTTCTCTAGCTCAATATATCTTTTAATAGCTTCGGTATCCGTGATTGTTTCCTTTAAAAGCTCTAGCTTAACTTCTAACAGCTTTACTTCACTTGTATAATCATGTTCTCTTAACGTATCTAGATTTTCTTCTACCCATTTCATATCTATTTCATGATTAGCCTGCAAACCTAGTATATTAAAGGAACATACGGCGTAAGCGTCATTAACTTCTTTGTGCTGACTAATTTCCTCATTAGTTGGATAACCAAATTTAGATGGCTGTATAATTTCCATGGAAGCGTTATTGGATAATATACTTTCAATATCTACCTTGTGCTTATGCTCAACTATGATTAATATAGTTTTTCCTGGATGACTCTCAGCAATTGACTTAATACTCATCGCTTGCATATAGGTTCTATATTGAAATAATCGTCTCGCAAAATCCTTTTCCCCTGATGATTTCGTTTGTATCCATTCATTATTTTGTTTTATAACTTCTTTGCGTTCTGAGTAAAAGAAATCTTCCTGTAAATTAGAGAAAAAAGTGAATTTCTTGAGGGAGTTTTCTCCTCTAAAAAAGGCTGGCTGATCACTATCATTTATACCGTATGCTAATAGTTGATCATTCGAAGATGCATTCCAATCAAACGGAAAAATAGGTACGCCTTTTTGAAGTGCATAGGGTAATATTATTTCTTTTTGCTCGTAAGCATATTCCTGTAAATCCATACGCGCATATTTTTCAGGGGTTCTTTGAATCCCTATTAAATCTGGATTTACTCTATCAAAAAATGCTCGATAAACGGCAGGTTGACAATCTCTAGAAACGAGCTGATAAGCATGATTTACCCCTAGTATGATTAAATTAGATTTCAATGAGCCCTACCTCCTTCACAATTACATTACTTAAATATTCAGTAAATTTTTGGAATATACTTATTTTAACATGTTTTTGTTAACTATTTAGATTCAATTTATTTTATTTTTTATAAGTGTAGATTTTCCTTTTCCAACCATTTACTATAATAAAAAAGAAGGAAAAATCCAATCGAATATAGGAGATTATAGCTATGAAACTTGCCATAATTACAGATATCCATGGAAATGAACTTGCCTTAAAGGCAGTTTTAGAGGAAATTGATAGACAACACGATATCGATGAGATTTGGTGCCTTGGTGATATGATTGCCATGGGTCCTGATACGAACGAAGTATTAAATTTATTATTTTCTCGACCAGATATCCAAATGATTACAGGCAACCATGATGAAGCCATACTTTCGCTCAAAAAAGGGGAGGGTCATCCGGAAAGCTATAGCCATACGTTCGAACATCATTCATGGATTGCTAATCAGTTAAGCCAAAAAAATGTTGAAAGACTTACAAGCCTCCCACGTGTACTGGAAAAAAATTTAAATGGTATTCGTATACTCGGCATCCATTATCATATCGAAGAAGAAAAAAGATGTGCTCATATTAAGGACGAACCTTTTCATAGTATCTTAGAAGGCACTTTAGAAAATATGGAGAAAATGTATTCTACCTATCCCGCAGATATTATCTGCTTTGGTCACCATCATCCACAGCATCTTTTTTCAAATGAAAAACAAATCTACTTAAACCCTGGTGCTTTGGGGGTGTCAAAAGATACTACAGCTCCTTTTGCAATTTTAGATGCTTCCTCTAAAGAACCATCTATATTAATCCGTCATGTAAAATATGATAAAAAAGCCTTTCTGAAAAAGTTTGAGGAATTAGAGGTTCCTCAAAGAGAAATTCTATTTAAGTTGTTTTATGTGAATCAATAAATATTAACTATACTGAAAGGCCTTAATCTCCTGAACTACTGTTTAGGGGATTTTTATATATCATTTTATTATTAAAAAATAATAATAAAATGATTAACTTTTGTTATATATCACTTTAAAGTAATAAAGTGTATTGACCCTATTCTGAATAGTTTTTATAATTAACACCAATCTGTAAGGATGGAGGAAAGAGAAATGAAAGAATTTATGAGTAAACTACTTACTGGGATGAGCATTGGAATTGTTGTAGCTCTTATACCAAATGCTTTACTTGGAGAGATATTAAAACTATTAATACCACATTTTCCGTTTTTACAGCCATTATTTGATATAACCGTTTACTTAATGAGTATGCTTTCTATTTTAATCGGGATTATGGTAGGTATTACTTTTAAACTAACCCCTATTCAGACAGCTAGCGTTGGGTTAGCAGCAATGGTCGGTAGTGGGGCAGTCATGAAAACTGCTGACGGTCTTTTTGCATTGAATGGGATCGGGGTTGTTCTTAATACAGGAATTACGGCAGCTTTAGCAGTATTATTTGTGACAATGATTGGAGATAAACTAAAAGCCTATGCAATTCTTCTCATACCAACCCTTACTATTATGATTCCAGGAATGGTCGGTTATCTTATATTGCCATTCATGAAGAAGTCTACTGGTTTATTAGGCGAAGGAATTGCTTATTTGACTACCTTACAGCCGGTAGTGATGGGCGCAGTAATTGCTGTGGCATTCTGTCTAATTATTTTATCGCCTATTTCGACGGTCGGTGTTGCGACTGTTATCATGCTCTCTGGAGTCGGTTCAGGTGCAGCCAACTTAGGGATAGTGGCAACCGGGGTCGGATTGGCAATTGCAAGCTACAAAGCAAATAATTTAGGGACTGCATTAGCACATGTACTCGGTTCCCCTAAAATCCAAATGCGTAACTTTTTTATGAAGCCAAAAATTGTTTTTCCGATGGTTATTAGTGCCGCCATATTGGGAGGATTAGCAGGTGTCTTAAATATACAGGGTACTCCCATGAGTGCAGGCTTTGGCCTATCTGGTCTCGTAGGTCCACTAAATTATATTAATCTAGCCGAAGGAGGTTGGAACCTTAAGAATATCACTATTATGCTTAGTACCTTTCTTATTCTTCCGATTGCATTAAATGTAGGATTGATATACTTATTCTCACGTAAACTTAAAATGATTAAAGCCCAGGATTACAAGCTGGATTTCGAATAAGTGAGTTTGCGATGAATAAGACGCTGGTAAATAACTAGTCAGTAATTTAAAAGACGTGAAATCAATATAAGATTTCACGTCATTTAAAATAGAAGTAACGCGAGGAAGAGTTGATTTCCGCTACGAACGGACGCTTTCCGCGGGCACGGCTTCAGCCGCTTCCCTCGCTGCGCTCAGTCCAGGGTCTTCAGCTCGCGCTGTTCCCGCTGGAGTCGCCGTTCTTCGCTTCAATCAACGGAGCCTCCTGTAAAATGAATGAGGTAGGGATATGATGACGAAAAATCAAACCAATGAACTCGAACAATTAGAAATCTTGACTATTAAACAGTTGGTACCACAAGACCATCTTGTTCGTAAGTTAGATGCGGCAATTAATTTTTTCTTTATCTACCCACTGGTTGAAAACCTTTATTCGACAATAGGGAGACCTAGTATCGACACAGGTAGGACGCCCAGTCGTTGTTGCCGCTGATGAGCCTACAAGACACCAGCTATTGCGAATTTCCTTTTAGAGAATCATATCTTTCCTGCACTTCCGTACAAACGACCAATGACAAAAGAAGACTTCTTTCTTTTGCTGCCTTAAATCTTAAGAAGTTGGCCAGCTGGACCTGGAAAACGCCAAAAATGGCGTAAAACAAACAAAATCGAGAGCTGAGTTAGCTCTTTTTCCAGAATGTAAACTGTGATAATAGCAAAAGGGTTGGAAATCGTTTTTCCAACCCTTTTGTCTACACTCTGAGACGTGAAATCAATAAGGTTTCACGTCTTTACTAAATTATTTATATCGACCAAATAGATCTTGTACGATGGTATAAGACTCTTTTAAGCGCTCTTCGTATTCAGGTAAATCCCACTTATCCCAAGTATAGCTACTTAGCTTTGGTAAAACACTTGCTTCCATGGAGGGAAACGTATCCTGAAGAATGTCTTGCTCATTCAGTAACAAGGCACCTACAAATATTTCATCCACAAACTTGCTGGCCTCTATTCCGTCCTTGTATAAATCCCCCATGAACTCTTTTTGACTAGGGTCTTTGGCACGTAGTAATAGCCAAGGAATTCTAAGCTCGATTTTACCATCGGCTATGTAATAATCCGCTAGTGAATTATAATCACTAGCTTCTGGATTTCCATTTCCCCGTTTTAGCTTTCCTGCTTCATAGGATTCAAAGGGAAGCGTTGTTTTTTGTTGTGGCAAGTATAGTTCCTTATTTAAGGCATATTGCTCTTTTACAAATTTCCCGCTATCCAAAGAAGGAGTTGCTGGCTTTGGCTTTAGTAAGTTTAATACATGACCATATTGATAGGAGAAAAAGTCGTAATATTGATCGACGAGTAAACGAGATTCACTTTCCTTTAAATTTACTATAAAGTCTATCCCGTTTGTAAAAGATATATTAGGCAAGCCTTCAAACTTAGTATTTCCTTGATCCGGAACGACATCTAGAAGAATCATAGGGTATCCAGTAAATGACGTATCATAATCTAATCTTATATATAAATATCTTTCATCATGGTCTACATATAAAGATTGTATACTTCCGTCTTTCTTTTCATAGATCGGCTTCCCCTTCCATTCCTCTGTTTTTCCATCGACTCTAATCTTATGGCGATCAAAGCTCAAAAGACCAAACTGTTGCTCATTAGTTTGCGCATTGGACCAGTAAGGGCGTCTATCTGGATTATCATAGTCCACGGTATTCCACGTACGCTTAAACCATTCATCTTGCCAGGTGAAAACTAAGCCTCCTAAGAGCTTTTCTGCCATAATATCTTCAAATAGACGGCTAATTATTTTACCCTGCTCCTCTTCGGAATGAAAACCTTGATTCCAACCAAATGGATTTTTATGCGTTAGCCCCCTAGAGCCTGGCACTCCAAATTCCGCAATTAGTATTGGCATACGATGCACCTCGTGTAGCTCTTTTAAGTAAGCAGCATAGCTATTAAATTCACCACGGTGATCTACAAATTTTTGATAGGACTCCTCATAATTAAAGAAGTCAGGATAATAGGGGTAGACATGGTAGGAAGCGAATTGCTCAGTTAGCTTCATTTCATTTTTTGTGTAGATGACGTTAGGATCTACACCTACCAGATCCTCCTGTTCAGCTGGCTCTGCGGGATGCTCTAAAATATCCGTTGTCACCCAGTTGGTAAAGCTCATTGGTCTTACCCAGTTATAGCTCGCTTTTTCATACTTAACGATAGTATCCATTTGCTCTGCCAACCAATATTCAAACGGCCTTGCTCCCTTCGTCTCAAAATATGTACCGTCATACTCTCCTATGGAGCTGTGCTTTTCATTTGTATTTAGTACCATGTAAGGGTACCATTCGATGCCTAGAACCCATCCTGCGATATACTCAGACACATCAGCGTTGTAAACACCCGAAGCATGCCCTGGCCTTTCTTTGACTATTTTGTTTCCATGGATAACATCGACAATTGTCTTCATTTCCGTTTGAAAATCTTTCAAATTTTCTTCCTCAAAAGCGTCTAATGATTCCTCCAGCTTTTCTTCATTGATCCAAACGCCATGAAGAACATAAATTTTATTTTCATGTTCCTCGTTATAGCGTTTCAAGGCATTATAAAAGCCGGGAGGATGTAATGTATAAACGCGCACCATGTTAGCGCGCATCTCCCCTATTTGTTTGAACCAGCGATAATATTCTTCCTCGGTAATAGCTGCTTCACCGGGAAAATAGCCTGGTTTTCCCATACCGATGTTTACCCCTTTAATGGTTAAGGGCTTCCACTGGTCATTCTCATACACTTCAAATGTTTCGCCTTTTACTCTAGCGTTATAGCCCAAGCCATCTTCCATGTTGGTCCCCTCACTTGTATGGAAATCTTCCAATATTACCTCCATCATAGGAGCATACGTAGACCAGTAAAAAGCATTATCAGCAAATCTCTCAGCAAATTTATAGATGTTTGCTAGCCCCTTTAGCTGATAAAAAGCAGGAACCTTTGCTACATCATTGAAGTCACCTGCAAAATAATAACTAGATGAATTTGACTGTTCTCTTGCCAAAACTGCAGCAAATTCTGTTGGGATTGAATACTCCTCAAGTAAACTCTTACCCGCCTCTGTTAAATCCCATTGATAATTAGCTAAAACCTTTGTTCCCTCTTGCGGCACTACTATGTCAAACCAATATTTGTAATCCGCACTTTTCTCGAGATCAAATTTGGCTTTTCCATCCTTCGTAAAGGATACTTGAATTCCTTTTTCGCCAAAATGCTGATCACTTTCTAAAACAATGACATCATTTTTGTCGTTTACTAACACAAATCCTTCTCCGGTGTAGCTCCAATCTTCTACAGAGTCATACACCCAATTTGGAATCTCTTCATTGCTAGTTGGATCCAAATCTTCAAAATATCTTCCTGTCCAGCCAGTCCACTGGAGTCCTAAATAATTTTCCACACTCTCTCTAACTGGAGGTTCAGTAGGATAGGCAAAAGTATTAAATTCCGCGATTAACATGCTTTTGTCTCGATCATTTAATCTCTTTAGAATATTGTTCCACTCTTCTTGCTCCAGTCCGCCATAAGCTTCGCTACTACCCTCATGAACACCGTAAGTATCAGCCAAGTAAATGACATCATAATTCGAATAGTCATCAGGCAATGCCCGTATTTTTTCCTTATTATTTGGCGTAAACCCAAAGTAATCGGATGATGCATCATATGCTTCATCACCATTCGAATATTTTAGATGATTGAGTAGCCAAGTTAGTCCTAAATGCTCTCGGTAAGAATCATCTGATACTGTCTTATCAATAATGGCGATACTCACCTTTTCATTTGGTTCTAAAAACCACAGCATAATTGGTAGAAGTAAAATACAGAGGATAGCAATACAAACTAAATAAAATCGTTTCATCTCCACTATCCTTTCTGCGATAAGCCTTTACGCTGCATAGTTCCCCATACGTTTTTACCTAGTATAAAATGGAGCAGCCCTTCACATCTCCAAAATAACGTTAACGGCTTGTACCAAAAGATTTCCGAAAGGGATACAACGATTAACCTAAATACATCTCTAACTTTCGGGAATGCATTTGTACTCCATGCTTCTAATAATATGGATAACGCTGAAAAAATGGCTCCATAAACAACAAATAACAGCGCAAGAAGTATAGCAATCTCGTAATAGATATCTCCTAAAAAGAAGGCAATAACAATATAAATATATCCTCCCAATTCAATAACAGGTCCCAAGCATTCGACAATCCAGAAGTAAGGAAAAGAAATCATACCGATTCCTCCGTACTTTGGATTAAAGGTCATTTTTCTATGCTTCCATAAGCTTGTTATTAACCCCTGGTGCCATCTTCTTCTTTGCTTCCTTAACGTTGATAGGTCTTGAGGAGCCTCCGTCCAGCAAACCGGATCAGGCACAAATTCAATGCGTTTCTTTGATTTTTTTTCTTTAAGTAGGCGGTGAATTTTAACGACCAGCTCCATATCTTCTCCAATATTATGCTTGGAATATCCACCCGCCTCTATGACCCATTGCTTGGAGAAAACGCTAAAGGCTCCAGATATAATCAGTACTAAATTAAATTTACTAAGTGCAATTCTTCCCATAAGAAAAGCTCTTAAATATTCTACAACCTGCATCACAACTAAGAAGTTATTCGATAGACCAGTTTTAAATATAGATCCTAATTGAATATCTGATCCATTTGCTATTCGAATATTACCTCCCGTTGCGATAACTTCACCGTTAGATAAAATAATAGGTTTCATCACCCGAAGCAAAGAAGTCTCTTCTAGGATAGAATCTCCATCAATAGAGCAAAAGTAAGGGTATCTCGAGACATTAATGCCTGCATTCAAAGCGTCAGCCTTTCCTCCATTTTTTTTATTTACCAACAGTAAGTTGGGGTGTATAACTGATTGATAAATATCGATTATAGGCTCTGTAGACAGCTGATCTCGTATAATTTTTGTTATCTTTTTCATTTTAAATTGTTCAATTACCTTCTGCTGAGTGGCATCGGTAGACCCATCATTTACTACAATTAATTCTGTTTGTGGATATCGCAGACTTAAAAGAGAATGGATGCTATCAATCACACCTGCTTCTTCGTTGTAAGCTGGGACAATAATCGAGACGGGCTTGGAATAAATCACATCTATATAATCATCGTCTAATTCATCCTTATCGAGTTTGGATTGCTTTTTTAGCTGATGGAAAGCCATGAAAAGCATAATACTATACGTTAAAATAACGATGACCATATAAAACAATATGATTCCGGCAAAAAACAAAAGTATATAATCTAAAATATTGGCTAAGCCCATTATGGTTTAAGTCCTTTCCCTAGTGCCTCATTGGCCATATCAATTGCATACCGATCACTTGAATGCTCTATATACTCTTCTAGGCTAGTCCTGCCGCTTTTATCCCTCATCATTGTTTTGGCAGCCTGAGAGCGGACCCACCACGATTCATCCTCTAAAAGTATTTCTAAATGAGGGAGCGTATAAGAAAGTGGTAAAAGCTGAAACAATTTAGCTACCATTAGCCTTTCCTCCCAAACTGGAGATTTCACAAAAGCTAAATAATTTTCTGGATTATTAATAAATCCAATCTCATAGATCGCCCTAAGGGATTTTATTCGAATCTCAATATCCTCTTGCTGTAGTTGTACTTCTAGATGAGGCAAATACTCTATATCTCTTTTAAGCCCCAAGGTATCAATTAGGGCATAGCGGCATGTTTTAGGTAAATCTGTAATTTTATCGGTTAAGGTATCCAAAAGCTCTGCCGGAAGATTTAAAAGTAGTTTTTTATACTCATATTCTGACAGTTGAACATTACCAATCAGGATATGCTGTAAAAATAAATTCTTATTAAATAGCGAATAGATTCTCAAAAGCTGAAAGTATTCTTCTCTTGAAATCCTCTTTTTCCCGAGCTTTTCGCAATCTTTTTCAAGAGAATCAATCTTGAAATCTTCTATATGAAACATAGCATTCATTCGTTTACTCCAGCTTTTACTTTGCAGAAGATTCAAATAGAAGTCCTTTAAGTATTCATTAGAAAATTGACTAATTTTCTCTTGAATGGATTCGTTAGAGAGATTCTTTAAGTAGGTCGAAAATATTACTTCTATGCCTATTATCTCTTCTCTACTTTTAGGAATGACCTCCGGATTAAAGGGTACCCCTTCTATTAAGTAGCGACGCCAATTCTCTTCATGCTTGCTGACATAAGATGCTATTTTCGCTTTTATCTTTACTTCTTTGACTCTCTTTATAATTAAGTAAAGACCGATAGAAACGAGTAACAATGTTAATAGACAGATCAGTAGGAGGACAAATTTAATGGAAATTTGAATCATAGCCATAACCTTTCGAAAGTCCTTCTTATCTGTGCCTCAAAAAGTCTAATATTAAATGGTTTTATCAAATACTCATCTACTCCTATTTCGTAGGCATAGAGCATGTCCTCCTCCGATTTCTTCTTGGTCATCATGTACGTTATAAAGCGTTGTTCATTAGGGAGCTGTTTAACCATATGCAAAACTTCGAGTCCATTTTTTCTAGGTAAAATATCGTTCATAATGATGATATGTGTATGGCTAGAACGATACCAATTAGATTCTAAAAAATCATACCCATTAGAGAAAGCTTTTATCTCTAATTCGAACATATCAACATTCATATTTTCCATGGAAGAGCTTAGGACATTCCGAAATATTTCATTTTCCTCTAGAATACTAACCTTAATTTTTTCTATGTCTTTTTCTTTAAATTGTGATATGTATGTTACTTCAAAGGGACTTCCAGTACTAATGACCTCATCTAAAGCTCTGTTTCCAACCTCTAATAATTCCTCAAACTCTACGCGATTGTTCCCTATCTCTATAATAGTTGCCGATAGAGTCAGAGAAGAGACAATGTTAGTGTCTGCAAACAACCTATTAAGAAAGGCTTGCGCTTCCTCCTCGCCACTTTGGGATAGTATGATACACCATTTATGAGGCTCCTTAAGCTCAAAAAGAAAATCAGTTTTTCTAATTTTGCTTCCAAGATAGGATGTTAAATCCTCTTGCTGAAATCCTAACCTTTTAAAAGAAGCCGATAAAAAAACAGCAGTAATTGTCGTACGAGAGCGAACAACATTTGCTTTTAAAACGTTAAAAAAATCTTTTATTTGATTAAAGGCTTGTTTAGAGTCATACTCGCCGTTATGTATAGTTAAGCTCATTTTAATCCCCCTAACTTTTTCCATTATTTTATTTTTGTTTACAAATAATATAATTTTACCATTTATATACCCAATTTATAGAAGATTAGACAATTTAAAATTTTCAATTGAGTAATTTCTCACAAATGTTATTTAATGATTATATTTAGTAGTCCAAAAGACCTCACGAACTATACCTTTGGTACAGTTTGTGAGGTCTTTTCTATAGGCTATGTAAGAAACTAATTGAACTGTAAATTATTAGGTTGAAGAAGAAAGTATATCTTGCCTCCATTCAAAAATCCCACTAGTCGTTTTGGCGTCGACGAATGGGACCTCTATTTCAAATTATTTTAATGGAATCCAAATTTCTGAATAGCAATCTGGACTGAATGGATCATCCTCTGTATACCTTTCGAACTCTGGAGTTCCTGCATGTTGATATCCGTTAGCAGGGAACCATTCAGAGAAAATTTGTTTCCAAACTTTTGTCATTGCATCAGGCATTGGACCATGTACTTCAAAAACACCCCATTTAGAAGCTGGAAGTTCGATTACTTCAAATCCTTCTTTAACGTCACCTGCATATTCTGTAGCAATCCAATAGTCAATTTTCTCATGAGGTTTTTCTATACAAATACCGAGCATTCCTTTAATTTGTCCATTATTAATTTGTACTAGCTTGTCAGTAGTGCCATCCCCATTTAATTCATCCCACATTTTAGGAATTCCGATTAAATTTCCCTCATTCTCAAGTAAAAATTCTTTTTTTATACCTATTGCTTGAAAGCCTTCACGTTCTACGATTTGATATTTCATTGGTTCTGCCCCTTTCAATCTCACCTCTATCACGAGGCGGTTATATGATTTGATCTTGCCAATATTTTTTCTAGCGTCACTTGGTGAAACCCCATGCTGACGCCTAAAGGCTTTTGAAAAAGCCTCAGGAGTATCATAGCCGTACTTAAATGCAAGGTCGATAATCTTACTGTCTGTTCTTTTTAACTCATCTGCTGCCAAAGTCAATCTTCTCCGTCGAATATATTCACCTACTGAGGTTTCTGTTAATAATCCAAATGCTCGTTGAAAATTGTATGCTGAAGAGCTTGCTTCCTTTGCAATGTCCTCTATCGAAATTTCTTCTAATAAGTTTTCTTCGATATAGTTAATTGCTTTTTGTAATGATTCTAACCAAGTTGACATGCTATTTCCTCCTTAAGTAAATAGTAAATTTATTTCAGTTTAAATACCTGTCTTTAAATGCTAGGTTCTGTCAGAATTTATTTCTATAAATAATTTTATCTTTTAATTCACCAAAATAAAGGGGCATCCTAAAAGTTACAGGGAAGTAAAACTCTTAAGTAAGGTGAAATAAAGAATCTACTAGCTTTTCACTGGGAGGCAACGTGTGCTGTTTTAGCAGGAATCCCACAAAGATTGCAAAATGCAGCGTTCGAAATCCTTCAATCATTCGCTGGTGAGAATTCGATGGGGCGTTTAATGAGTGGAATAAAAGAATTGATAAAAAAAGATGCACTTAAAGTAAGGGGGGCTTTAGTAAAAAACAATAATAAAAGGCTATGTTAAAGGTTATGGTTGATTTAGGATGCAAAGAAATATTAAATCAGAGAGTAGAATTGATTTCCGCCCCAGCCGGACGCTTTCCGTGGGGTGAGCGATAAGCCATCACCCGTCGCTAACGCGCGCGGTTGTGATGTCTTATCTGTCTCACTCATCCCACTGGAGTCGCCGTCTGGCGCTCCAATCAATAAATGGGAACAGCTTTAGGATCGAAAAAGCGATAATCAATTTACTCGCATAAACAAAGCTGAAAAACTGTCACCAACCCACATTTACATCATCTATTTATGTTTTTAGCCATTTGAAAGTTCCTTTTTTAATTTTTACAGTAACTATAAAAAAGAATGGTTAGTCAAAATCAACCAATAACTTTAACAAAGCTTAATAAAAAAATGAGTCAGGAAAAAAATATCCTAACTCATTTTTATGTGTATTATAAAACCAACTTACCTTTAACATATCGTATTTATTTCTTCCCTAGCCATCGAATACTTATTTATAAAATTCTTTAGGAATAGCCCCGACAAAGCGACGGTGGTATAGTAAAGGATTTTTTTCCTCATTCTTTATATCCTTAACTTCTCCTATTAATATAGTATGGTCTCCAGCGTCTACTTGTTTAAATAATGTACATTCTAAAACAGAAAGACTATTTGCTAATATCGGCTGATTTAATTCGGATGCTCGCCATTCACAGCCAGAAAAACGATCTTCCACTCGGCTGGCGAACAAATTACAAAGGTCACTTTGATCCTCTGCTAATATGTTCACCACAAACTTGTCCGCTTTTAAAAATTCTTCATATAAGAACGCTTTTTTATCAATAGACCAAAGAACAAGTAATGGATCCAAAGAGACAGAGGCAAAGGAGTTAACAGTCATTCCCATCGGCTTACCTTGTTGATCTAAAGCAGTTACCACGGTTACTCCTGTCGGGTAATTTCCCATTGCAGTCTTAAAACTTTCTATTCGTTTAGATTGGTTTTCCATCCGGCAACTTCCATTCTATTTTTCTTTCATCATAACAAATACCATTTATTGTTTCACATAATACGTTTTGTATTTAGTTTAAATTTATTTAGGACGGGTAAAGTATGAAGGAGAACAAATACTGGAGGGATTTTATATGACAGTCAAATTAACTGTAGAAAATGCCGTACAGGCTAAGCAAGAAATCGAACGATTAGAAACTCAAGGGTACCATAAAGACCATATTCATATTTTTGCACAT
Source organism: Psychrobacillus sp. BL-248-WT-3 (assembly GCF_012843435.1). Classification (GTDB taxonomy): domain Bacteria; phylum Bacillota; class Bacilli; order Bacillales_A; family Planococcaceae; genus Psychrobacillus. The sequence goes on from NZ_JABAFC010000006.1 coordinate 66,094, forward strand.
TCAAAAGATCGTGCAGACGACGTAAATGACGCATTAGATACTTCTGATGTTGGAGTGAAGGAGATGGGATTCCTTCAATCAATGAAGAATATGTTCTCTTCACGTGGAGATGAACTACGAGCTAAAATGAGCGGTGCAGGATTAACCACTCAAGAAGCAGAAGCTGCAGAAAAAGAATTAGATCAAGGTAAATTAGTAATTATTGCTCATGATCCTAAATAAGAAGTAGAAACAGCCTCTTGTTAGACAAGGGGCTGTTTTTTAGTGTTCCAATATTGTATGAGCATTACAAAAACTACATAAATCACGGGAACTACGGCTGTAAATGTAACAAGTCCACTCCATCCAAGTCGCTCCCATAGCGGTCCTAATAAGGTACTTCCCACCCCTACCCCTATATAGTAGGAAACGAGATATAGACTGGAGGCACTTCCTTTATGATGACTCGCATCTCTACTAACGGAGGACGCTGCCAAGGAATGGGCTGTAAAAAATCCTAAGCACACTACACATAAGCCAACTACAATCATCCAAACTGAACTACTGTTTGTAAGTAAAATACCCAAACTCAGCATAAAAACTCCAGATATGAGGACCTTTCTTTGTCCTATTTTTCCTGCCATCCAGCTAGCTAACGGGGAGCCAATTACCCCAAGCCCATATGCGAAAAATATATTTGAAACAGCATCAATTGAAAGTGAAAAAGGTGAATCAGTCAGATGGAATGGTATATATGTCCAAATTCCAGTAAAAGAAAGCTGAAGCACGATTCCCAATCCGAACATTAACATCAGGGAAGGATTTTTAAAATGATAAGCAAATCCATCTAGATCATCTCTAAAGCTCGCTTCCTGAGGCTGGAAATTTCTTGAGTTAGGTAAAGTAACCAATACTAATATAAAAACAAATATGCCACTAACCGCTAAAATATAAAAAGCTATCTCCCAAGAGAAATGCTCTGTTGCATAACCTGTCACGACGCGCCCTATCATTCCTCCTAAAGCATTACAGGATATATATAGGGCGGTTGCTACACTCAAAAATTTCCTATCTATTTCCTCACTTATATAGGCTAACGCTGCAGCTGGCACTCCAGCAAGTAGGAAGCCCTGGATAAATCGTAAAATAATAATCCACACAAAATTATCCGAAAGAGTCATAAGAAAAAAAGGTATCACCGAGCCAATTATAGAAAATCTAACGAAATTAGTTCTGCCAATCCGATCAGAGAAAAAACCTAAAACGATTAAACCAATTATAAGACCAACTGTTGTTAAGGACATCATCATACTAGAGTAAGAAACCTTAACGTCAAACTCCTTCGTAAACATCGGAAGTATTGGTTGAACTGAATACATAGAACCGAATATAAACATGGACGCTAAGCCCAGGCTCCCTACTATTCTCCAAAATTGAAAATCTCTAATAGAATATCCTTTAAAATTACTTGAATCACTCAATATTATCCCATTCTTTCAGGAAGCTTCAAAAATAGCTGAAGCAACAAGAACCCCAACTTTTTCTTAATCAAAACCCCTCACTACAATTCCCTCAAGTGAGCGGTCAATACTAGCTTCATATTAATTGTCATAATTATAGCAAAATTCATTAGGTTAATGTTAAAGAATATCAACAACGTCAATTAAACTTTCTCCCAACTGAAAATTTAAGATACGTTAGCCCTTTGTATTTTACTCCAATTTAATGCACAATAAATATATGAATCTTGAAGAGGTGAAAATGTGAAACCAGTCATACTCGCTGAGAAGCCAAGTCAAGCGAAGGCATATGCAGACGCTTTTTCAGTAAAACGCCATGAAGGCTATATTGAAATTCTCCCCTCACCTATCTTTCCCGAAGGAGCTTTTATTACTTGGGGAATTGGGCATCTAGTAGAATTGAAGGAACCTAAAGCATACGATCCTAAGTGGAATAGATGGTCACTCGCTAGCCTTCCGATATTACCTGAACGCTATGAATTTCAAGTAGCTAAAGGAAAAGCAAAGCAATTTACGATAGTGAAAAAACTCATCAAATCTACCGATACAGTCATTAATGCATGCGATGTTGACCGCGAAGGCTCTAATATCTTTTATAGTATTTATAACCAAACAGGCGCTAGAGGGAAAACGATTAAACGTTTATGGATTAACTCACTAGAAGTAGATGAAGTTCGTAAAGGCTTTACTAACCTGCAGAACAATCAAAAGGACTTACTCATGTATGAAGAGGCAAAAGCTAGACAAATCAGTGATTGGCTTGTTGGTATGAATGCTTCTCGCCTATACTCCCTTTTATTAAAGGAACAAGGCATACAAGACGTATTTCCCATAGGACGCGTTCAATCCCCTACACTATATTTGATTTATCAGCGTCATATGGAAATCGAGAACTTTGTTTCAGAGCCCTTTTATGAAATAGAAGCATTATTTACTGCAGAGCATGGAAGCTATAAGGGAAAAGCAAAAGCAAAAGAGCCTAAAAGGGAAATTATTCGAGCGCTTTTAGCTAAGCATGATATTCAGCCTAATTCGCCAGGTGTGATTACCTCTGTAGTAAAACAGGACAAGAGAATTCCACCGCCACAGCTACATTCATTATCGACATTACAGGCTACAGCTAATAGATTGTGGAAAATCAGTCCAGCAGATGTGTTAAAAACGATGCAGGGACTATATGAAAAAAAGTTAGTCACTTATCCTCGGACTTTATCTAAAAAATATTACATGGACATAACTGAATGCTATACGAAGGTAACGAACTAAGGTATAAAAAAGGATGGGCATTATTCTCTGCTGGGCATAATGGAATAATATACAAATTCTGTTATGAAGGTAAGCAAGTTAGAAATCCTTGAATATAAAGGATTTTACAGTACGAGATTTTACCAACAAAAGCAAAAAACATACGCTAAGCAAATTTCGACATAAAGAAAGCCGAGTTTTCCTACGCTAAGGATGTCAATTTAGGAGTTATTTTGCATCTGTTTTAAGTACTATTTTGCACTATAAGTAAATATAAAAACCCCAATTTCTCAACATTAAATTGAAAAAAGGGGATTTTAGTTATCCTAAAAAGCACGAGGTACTTTAAGTACAATCCTTCACAATATCTTTTTACTACTTATGCATAAAAACCGATTTTATACTTTTGAGAAAACAGAGGTATGAGGGAACATATCAACGAAGGCATCACACCACTTACGAACTTATCACTCCCAACGCTTCCTTTGCCATCTGTTCATATTCCTCGATGCCAGACACTAATGCAAACTCAGCGATTGAAACTGGATATGCTGCGTCAAGTTCGATAATATGCTCTTTCATCTTAGGCCAGTAATATCCACCAGCTTCTTTATAAGCAAAAATTAGGGCTTCTAACCCTTCTTCTCCAAAAGCTTTATAGTTGAAAACAAAGTCATTCGAAATATCTGTAACCTTAGCTTCAGTCCAGTCAATTAAACCAGTCACATTAGCATCTTCATCAATCATAGTATGTCCGGCATGTACATCTCCATGAATCAGTCCAGTTTTCTTAGGCCACATATCATCATCATTCATCCATGCTTGCCATCTTTTCCATAGACTCTCACCCACACCAAACTTTGCTCTTACCGCCTCCATACGCTGCTTCATTGACATTCTTGCTTCTTCTGGTGTGTGCACTACTAGGTCAAGCTTCGCGGCTTTATCACTAGGTATGCTATGAAGTCCTGCTAACACTCTACCAAGAGACTTGTGAAACGATTCTGGAATATTGTTAATATCGATTTCCCAAACATAGTTGCCTATATTATGATCTATAGTTCCTGCTGGCACACCATCTAACTTCCTGTAAGCGATTAGCTCATCTGTGTAAATAATCCAGTTTGGTGATTGAAAATATTTGGGGTACTGATTCACCAAATCTAATGCTTGTTTTTCTACCTTTGTTCTAGGCATCACATCTTCCCGCCTAGGCAATCTTAGAACCCACTCAGTTCCACTCTCATCTAGTGCAAAAACAACTTGAAAATCCATCCCGGATTCATTAAACTGCATTGTTTCTTCCTTAAGAATAAGATTATGTTTTTTAGTTATTTCAATAACGTGTTTAGTATTTTTAGTCATTAAAATCACTCCTGTCTCAATTTTTATCTATCAATTAGGAACTTACTGCATGCTTAGATATAGCATTAATAATTTCTTCCCAATCATTATAGTGTAGCTCATGCCCAGCACCATCTAGGGTAACTAATACAGCATTTGGTATAATTTTAGAAAGATAAGCTCCATGCTCATACGGTACAACAGGATCCTTTGTCCCGTGAATAACTTGAGTAGGAACATTAATTTCATGGGTTCTGGATAAATATGACCCCCAGCCTTTTACGTATTGATGGTTTTCCATACTCTGCAATTTAGTAGTTCTTTTAAAATCCTCCCCAGCTAATTTCCTTATTTTCTCTTCATTAAATGGATGCTTAGGTCCAGCAAGAACTTTACTCCTATCGATAACATACTCGATCACTTTCTCTTTATCTTGCCAGTTGTCGATGCTAATCTTCTCAAAAGCTTCTGTTACTTTTCTATTCTTCTTAGGAAGACTAGTATCATAATTCGATGTCATAACTAGTGAAATAGTAAGTACACTACTAGGGTGTTTAAGAGCCACTATCTGCGTAATAATTCCTCCCATAGACATACCAACTATGTGAGCCTTATCAACCTTATAGGCATCTAGTACCTGAATTGCATCATCAGCCAAATCCTCAAAGGTATATTGTGGATGACCATATTCGTAAGTAATTGATTTACCTACATCTCTATTGTCATAGCGTATAACATGAAATCCTTGATTGCTTAGTCTATTACAAAACTCTTCCTCCCACCAGATCATTGATGCAGTAGCCCCCATAATTAACAAGATAGTTGGATTTCTAATATCTCCAAAACTCTCAGTACAGATATGAACATTATTAAAACGAATTATTTTTTCTGTCATGAATTATCACCTCTTTACTACTTTCATCTGATATTACATTACCTAGACCAAATTAAGGCCGAGTAATTCGATTAGCAATAGCTTCGAATAATAACTCTCTAATCCTTTCATAATTGTATTGCTGTAACTCTTCCTTTTGAGAACCTATTAACCAAGCTGATCTTAAAACGCCAGCTATAACGCCTGGGTCTTCATCGATAATCTCCTTAGAGTCTTGGCGTGCCCTGATAAAGTCCGTAAGGGGGACGATGCTTCTAAGATTCTCTGAGCCAACATACTCAGGATTTAGCTTTCTAGATACGAGCTTGTACTCCTCAAGGTCGTAAACTAACCTTTGAGTTAAAATCTTATCTTCTAGTTCCAAAGACATCTCATTTAAGTATATCTTTATTGCTAATCGTATATCCTCAGCAGCTATAACCTTTGGCCATACCTGCTTTTCAATTTGCTCTCCCTCATGTGCTAACAATTCCATATATAGCATTTCTTTTGATTCGAAAAATGCATAAAAAGTACTCTTTGCAATGCCAACGGATGAAGTTATATCCTCAAGAGAAGTACTCTTTAAACCCTTTTCAATGAAAAAACGATATGCTACTTCAAGTAATTTCTTTTTAATCCTTTCTTTTTCTAGTTGAGTGAATTTAGCCATCGCCCTGAATCTCCTTTTGTAAAAACATAAAAACAAATATTTCATTTGTTTTTATGTTAGCATGTTGTGCTTTGTAAATCAAGTCCACTTAGTTTAGTATCTGTACGCAGATTGTGCAGGAATCAACGCCTTATGATTGTTATCCATATTGTTTACTCAACCACGTATCCACTTATAATCATTCAAAATCCTAATTATATTTTTACAAAGCAGTATATCCATTCTAATCATTATAAAATTTTTTAACGTTATTATAACTGTAACCGTTGCTAAACCATCGCCTGTTTCCTCTCATTTTGATAAAAAACTGGTTTGTTCACAAATAACAGCTCTCTTGCCCGATTCTGGGATAACATGATAAACATTATTAAAATATACTTACTTAGGGTATATGTCTACCATATGTGTTCCAAAACCCGTCCTTTTCTGAACACGCTTCTTTTTAATTCATAAGGGGCGTTTTTCACCGTTTAGAATGTAACAAAACTCCGTTCATTAATCTATGTTCATTAACCATGTATTTAATACCTTATGTTACAATGAAACAGAGGAAAAATGAGGAAAGAGTGATTTTGGTGTTAATTGGATATGCACGTGTGTCAACAGGGTTACAAAATTTGGATTTACAAACAGATGCGTTAACGCAACATGGATGTATGAAAACTTTTCACGATAAAATGAGTGGGGCAAAAAAACAACGTCCCGGTTTAGAGGAAGCACTTCAGTATGCACGTGAGGGAGATACAATTGTCGTTTGGCGATTAGATCGCCTTGGGCGCAACATGCAGGACTTAATACAAATTGTAAATACTTTGAACGAACGGGGCGTGGGATTTCACAGTTTACAAGAAAACCTGACCATGGACAAAAGCAATGCAACGGGGCAATTAATGTTTCACCTGTTCGCAGCATTTGCGGAATTTGAACGTAATTTGATTGAGGAGCGCTCGGCTGCGGGACGAGCAGCTGCAAGAGCGTGTGGTCGTCTTGGTGGTCGACCCGAGAAGTTTGGAAAGAAAGATATTGAAATGATGAAAGCACTGATTGAGAGCGGTACACCGATTAAGGATGTTGCAGAAAAGTGGGGCGTGTCTCGAACGACAATATATCGTTATTTAGAAAAATAGTAAATCGGAATTTTGATTTTCAAGGGTGGTTTATTGATGGAACAAAATAAAAATGTTCTATATGTAAAGAACTTTAAAAAGAAATATAAGTTTGTAGTACGCTCCATATGGGGGCAATACGCAGCTAATTCAGATGGATCACCAATTTCTAAACAATATGTGGTTCTTAAGATTCAAGATATTGAAACAAAATCCGAAGTAATTCATCCAATTACAGACTTTATCCTATCAAATTGGAAACACCTTTCCTTTAATACGATGAAAGCATCAGCTTTTACAGTGGCCATGTTTTTAAATTTCCTTATAGAAAATAAACAGTATTATGATTTGAAAAAATTAAGTCAGTTGGAACTTTTTCATGGGACTGCATTTTTAAATGAACTGACGTATAACAAAACGCCCAAGAAAACAGTAAAAAAACACGAAAGAATACTAATAAGACTTTTTAAATTTTTATCTGAAAAGGAAATAATAGATAAAAATAAATGTGAATTTAGAGAAAAGGTTGTAGCCAACCATTCAAATGCAGAAGTAGTAATGAAATCTCCATTTAAAGACGTTGAATACTACAACAATAGTTTAAGTTACTCAATCCATCAGTTACCCGATGAATATATTTTAAAGTTTTTGGAAGTAGCTTATCAATTAAACAGTTGCATAGCTTTAGGAATTTACATGCAATTCTTTGGGGGTTTAAGAACGGGGGAAGTTTGCAATTTGAGGATAAAAGATGTCCAATTGCTTGGTTCATATGGGGAGGATGGTTTTATTTTAAATTTAAGTGAGGATCGACATCTAAGGGATGACCTTAATAATACAGCAGGATCTGATTATATAAAAAGTAAGAGATGGCAAATTGTTTTTGGTTTTAAAAACTGGTCAAGACTATTTTTTGAAAAGCATATGACAAGCCACCCTACAAAGCATGTTTCCGGTGATTCCCCCTTGTTTATTAATAGGGATGGATTAGGATTAACCGGTTCGAGTTATTATTACCATTTCAATAGAATAAGAGCAGCGTTTTTGAAAACATTGAGAGAGTCAACTAATACAAAAGATAGATTAAATGCTATTACGCTGGAAGGTAGCAAATGGTCCTCACATCTCGGCCGAGGGATTTTTTCTAATTTATTGGCAGAGGAAGCCGATAATTTATATGACGTTAGTTTTCCAAGGGGCGATAAAAGTTTTAGTTCAGTCAAGCCATATTTAGCAAACACAAGCCGAATAAAAAAGAAAATCGAAAATAAATTGTCTGAAATTTATGAAAGTAACCAACCCTTTTTGGATTAGGTAACTTAATAAAATGAGGTGAACAAATTTGGAAAAAGAGAAGCAGAATGACGAACATTTAAATGTTCGTCAGACAGCAGAGCGTTTAGGAGTCAGTGCCAGTACTGTAATAAAATTGATAAGAAACGGAAGAATACCGAATGCATTTATTTTTTCAAGACGTTCAGGATATAGTATACCTTTATCAGATATTGTACTAATAGAACAGCAAATTAAAAAGGATGAAAAACAAAATGAAGACTATCTCTCTGTGTCGGAGATGGCCCTCATGCTTAATTGTAGTGATTCAAATATAAGATATGCAATTAGAAATGGAAAGATAAAAAAATATAGACTTCATAATAAAATGTATTTGGTGCATATAAGTGACTTTGATGAGTACATTCATGAATACCTGAAAAAGAACCCGGATTGTTTAAATTTACAAGAAACCGCAAATCGCTTGAATGTTTCTAAGGCTACTATAGGAAATTATGTAAAGGATAATGTATTTCCAAATGTTTTCATAAGAAACCAAACTGAAGGGTTCTTAATACCTTTATCAGACATAGAAAGCTTCGAGTATACGATTAAAATTCCTGATGGCTTTATAGCAGTTAAAGAAATCGCAAAAATTTTAGATTGCCACCCGGAATCAGTTCGGGAACTAATAAGAAACGGCAAATTTAAAAATGTAAAGAGCCATTTGGGGAAAAGTTATATTGTATCGACCGATGAGGTTGAAAAATATTATGAATATAAAATAGATCAGATAAAGGATTATCTAAACATTACTAATGCGGCAGAATTTCTGTCGTGTGATAAAGATACAATCCGAAGTTATTTAAAAAAGGGAGTCCTTAAAAATTACCTATATCGAGAAAAAAGAGAGGGTTATTTAATACACAAGGATGATTTATTAAGATTAAAAGAAACGTTAATCATGCCAAACGGTTTTATGAAACCTGAAGAGGCTGCAAAAAAGTTAGGCATTGGTGTAGGACAGGTATTGAATTTAGCCCGAAATAAATTTGTGAACTCTTATAAAATCAAAAAAAATAACGGAGCGGAAACTTGGATTGTGTCTGAAGAAGATGTCTTCATGTATAAAAAAGTGAAGGAGCAAAGATTCACTCCTGAAAATCCCGGTGAATATACCACTTTGGACGCAGTAAATAAATTTAAATTTGAAACGAAAGATCTTATTGTTCAAGTACCGGAATCAATGGGTAAAACATATGAGTTGTTTTCAAGCTACGCTAAAAGTAAATTATCAAATAGTAATGCCAGAGCAGAGACTTTAAAGAAAAAAGTTGCCTACTATATTAAAACCCTAGAAATAATACTACAAATACTCGATAAAAACATATATGATTTAACGGATGATGAAGTCGAGGATATTTTAAATGATCCTAACATTGTAGAGTATGTAAAACAGTATTTTATTGGCTTTACGCAATTTTGCTCAGAAAATGTGGAGGGTTGCAAATTTAAAAATGACTATAAAACTAGCAGAGAAAATACCACTGAAACTGAAATTTATTCTTTACATACTTTTAAAGACTATTTTGAGCATGTTAAAGACATTGACTCCCATCTTGTCCATGCGATCAAGCTTAAGACATATGCACAAACCTGGTTGTACTTAATTATGCACTTAATGAACGCTTGGAGAAGTGGAGATATCATCTATGGCCTTCCAAAAATTGATTTTGATGAATTGGATATAAAAGATTTTACATATTTCACGAATCATAAACTAACCAGAGAGCAATCCCAACTTATTATAAATCAGGTTCATATAAAAGTAGGAAAAATAAAATTTTCTAAAACCGGAGCACTTGGACAATTTTTATGTATTGATAGTTTGGCAATCCCTTTTGCGACTGCTATCTCGATAGTGGAACTCCATCGAAGAAAAAGAGATGACCGATTATTGTTATCATCCATCAATTCAAATGGTGTTAACAAAAAGTTCTTCCAAAAAAATCGCTCTTTGGAGAACTTTGATAGTTTAAAAATGAACCGAACGCTTATAACCTATTTTTTTCATTATGTCTCCAAATCTGAAGGGGATGCCCATTTGTCTTATGAGGCCTCTCAAATATTACGAAGTCATATAAACGAAGACACAACTATGGTATATATTAAATTCTCAAATTCTGAGGGTTCACTAGATGAAATATCGTTTAATATATGTGAACGTGGTCATTTCGGATGGGTCTTTAATTGTATGATTAATCTATTTTTTGATCAAGAACACCAAACAATCCAAGAAAGAACTAAAATGATCCAAGCTTTTCAAGAAAATTACACTGTTCCAGCAATAGAGACCTATGCATCTTTTCTATTAGCTGAACGAAATCAAAAAGAGTCTTTAGCGTTAAGGATAGCGAAAATGTCAAAAGAAGAGTTGAAAGACGTGATCACTATGATTTTTCGCGGAGAAATGCCTGCTAAAACGGAATTGGCACAATGTCTTTCGCATCCTAATTGTCCATACCCTACAAGAAAAACTTGTATAGGTTGCGAGTACCTTGTACCCACCGAATATTTGCTTATATCAGCCACTGAACAAATTAAAACGACTATGTTAAATCTATACAACTCCAAAACGGCAAGGATAAGAGAAAGGGAATTGCATTTCTTAAAAAATCTATTTCTTTTGATTAACCAGGCAATTGTTGAAAAAGGGAATGAGTATGTGGATACGTTTATTGATCGTAAGCAACTAAAAGAGCTATTTTTAGCATTAACTGAATATAAGGGGAGGGAAATAGTTATTGATACTCCAAAAAAAAATTAGTGGTATTGGAAGTTCATTAAACGTTAGTATTACAGAGGCACATTCATTTGATAAGAACGATTTATCCAAATACAAGAAAATATTTAACGAGTACAAATTAAAGAAAGTAATTGAAGCAAGTTCATTTGAAGATATGGATTGGGCCATAGTTGACTCTATTGGAAATAAACGGAATCTATATTTTGATTTGGATATGTACCCAGATTTAAATAGCGCTTTGAAATGTTTTATTATAATCCAAATTTCCTCTAACTTTACAATTCAGCATATAGCGTTCGTTCAATCAATCGCACGGAAGGCGATTATTTTAACCGAAGGATTTAAAGAGGACAAAGTAGATGAACTGGAGGAATATGCACAAAAGTTAGGATATTCCACTCGGTTTAGAATGATTATCTACACCAATAAATTTCTTCAATTTATAGAACACCGATACAAAAGTAAATATGATGTAAAGATATCTTCTTTACAAGAAATGTATAACAAGAATCGGGACTTACCTAATTATGAAGCAATCGTAGATTTTCATTATTTTATGGAAGAATTCGAAAGAAACAGTACATCTTTTGAAAAGGAAAAATTCTTTCCCATTATTTTATGGTGGAAAATTACGGGATTGATTCCTATGAGACCAAAAGAATTTTGTTTTTTGGATTACGATTGTACACTTAAAAGAGACAGTAAATATTTCTTAAAAATTCCCAGATCAAAAAAGAAGGCACAGTCCTATAGCGAGTTGAATGTTGAAAATACGATTAGGATAAATAAGGAGATTTATGAAAGTATAGAGGAATATAAGGATACTATTCCAGTAAACCTGAAAGGAAAATTTTTATTTTCTTACGAAATTCAATCAAGGTTTTTAACCTCCAAAAGATCCTACAAACGAAGGAAGGATGTTTTCCCTCCAGATATACTTCGTTCTCTGTTATCGTCTTTTTACAAGGAAATTGCGGGCTGGAAAACAAAGGACTTCATCAAAATTATAGACAATAACAAAGAAGTTAGAAACTACATAACCCCCGGGGATACAAGACACTTTTCTATGTGCAATTTAATGCTTCAGGGAATTAATCCCCTATCAATTGCAAAAATGGCCGGACATGTTCGATTAGGAACACAAAGGAACTATTGGGGGCATATAGAATATTTTGTTGAATCCTTTGTTTATATTCTAACATCCAAGTACAGGGTGAATCGTTTGGAAAAAGAACTAAGCGAGGGTATTTTTGGTGTAATGGATAAAGTAGATGAATCAAAAATCTTTTCCCCTCAGGATTTCGAGTTTGTTCAAGAGGTTGAACATGGCTTTTGTAGAAATGCTATCTTTCCGGAAAATTGTCCTGGAGAATGCAGATATTGTGAACATTATTTTTTTCACCCTCAGGATTTCGAGGAAGGGATTAAATGGTTGCAAGACGGGTCTGATTTGTTAGAACAGCAGCTAACCGTTGAATTGCGCAGCTTATTAGACCTTTATAAAAACATGAAATTTAATTTAAATACAGAAAGCTATTCTATTATCGATCAGGAAAGTGCCCTGAGTAAAGCCAACTTATTGAACCGTTTGATAAAACAAAAAGCAATGTTAGATTCTCTTATACCTGAAACAAAAGGGGTGAAATTGTAAATTATGAGCCAAAGAAAACCTGGTAAACCAGAGGATTACAGTGAAAAACAACTAAAAGAACTTTTATCCGTATATAGGAAAAAACATCAAGGGGTAATATCATTTTCTGGATTAGAAAAAGCAACTGGTATTAGCCGTAAAACATGGAAAAGACGGATGGGAGAAGTTATTGAAGAGCTGAATCAAATAGTTACCCTACAGAACGCTAGGATTGGTGATGACGAGTTACCATTACCAAATATAGATTTAATTTTTGATAAGTTTTCCAGTAACCCAAAAGGATTACGAGATGCTCTCTTTCATTTGAACGAAGTTATATTGAAAACTTATGAAGAAAATATTAAATTGCAAGAAACTGTTGACGAAAAGAATAAGGTGGAAAAAGAGCTAAACATCAAAGTTAAAAAACTAGAAAAAGAAAAAAGTAAACTTTCAAATGAGGTTGCTTATTATGAAAAAGTGATGATAGAAAGCATGAATCCTAGTATGCGAAAAAGGATTGGGATAAAAAGTAATTTGATAGAAATTAATAAACATAATCAAGAATCGGCAGCATCTTTAGAAATAGAAGAGGAATTCCCAGAACTATTTGGTGACTTGGATAAAGAGTAACTTCTGTGTGGCGGTTGATCTTAATACCTGCCACACAGAAATTTTTACCTGTTAAATTTAAATTCTATTTTGTTCTCCTTTTCATTCCAGAGAAGGACCGCATCAAAACCTTTTTCACCTTTTTTAAAACCTTTAATTAAATTAGATTCTCCAGCTTTTAAAAGCTTTTTCATGTTTGCCTGTGAAATGGTTTTACCGAGTATTTTTTTTGAAATAGAAAACTTACAGTTAGAAACTTTATAGTTTGTACATCCATAGAACTTTCCAAAGTCCAGTATATTACCACTACACATTCTACATTTTCCAAGTACTGTTTTCTCGTTCTTGTTATACCTTTTATTTTGGGGATTAGAACCAATCTTCTCAATTTGGATATTCTCGAAAGACCAATGAACTTTTTGCTCTTTGGCATCTACCATTAACTTTTGCGATAATTTTTTTACCTGTTCTAGAAAGTTTATTGGTGAAGCTTTCCCTTCACCAATTTCCGATAGTCTTTGTTCCCATTTACCTGTCATACCTGGAGAGGCTAGAATACTTTCACCTAACGCTTCTATCAGTAGTAATCCTTTAGGGTTTGCAAATACTTGGTTTTTACTGACTTCAATATAATTTCGGTCCTTTAAAAGGTTAATAATACCGGCCCTGGTTGCCTCTGTTCCTAGTCCTTCAGTTTTAGCTAAAACTTTTTCTAACTCTGTATCATCCAAATGCTTTCCAGCTGTTTTCATTAAGGTAATTAAATTTCCTTCTGTGTATCTTTTAGGTGGCTGAGTTTCACCTTTTTTAAGATCGACCTTAGTTACCTGCCCCAATTCCCCCTCCTGTAAGCTAGGAAGGTTTTGCCCTTCGTCTGAATCTGAATTTTCCTTGGAATAATAAATGACTTTCCTCCAGCCTTCCTCAATTTGTTCTTTCCCTTTCGTAATGAACTCTGCCCGGTTGTCAACCAAGGAATGTATCGTTGTGTAATTAAAGATCGCATTGTTATAATGGGCAGCAATTACTTGCCGTACAATAAGATCATATATCTTTCCCTCGTCCGAGGTTAATTTTGAAACATCAGGTATTTGTTCAGTTGGAATGATGGCATGGTGATCCGTTACTTTTTTTTCATTTACATACCTTTTGTTATGAATAATTGAATCACAAGGAGGGGGCAAAAGATCCTCATATTGCTTAATTCTACTTAAATGATTTAAAATACTGGGAAGTCCTTTAGCTTCCTCGTTCGTTAAAAATTGCGAATCTGAACGTGGGTAAGAAACCACCCCTTTCAGATAAAGTTTTTGCAATACGTCTAGTGTTTTCTGTGGCGAGAACTTCAACGTTTTATTTGCGGTTGCTTGAAGAGCTGAAAGGTTAAACAGTAATGGTGGCTGATACTCTTTTCTTTCTTTTTTTATGTTCGTAATTCTTACATCTTTATTTTTACAAAAATGAGCAATGGCTATTCCCTGCTTCTCCTCTAAAACTCTTGTCACATTGTTCTTGTGCCATTTACCTGTTATTGTTTTACCGTTGAAGTTAAAATTTGCTTCCACTTCCCAAAAGGGTTCTGATTTAAAATTTGCAATTTCATGCTCTCTTTTGACAATTAATGCAAGAGTCGGGGTCTGAACCCGTCCAACAGAAAAGACATCTTTTAACCCTTTTTCTTTTAGTAGAATGGTATATATTCTCGATGAATTAATTCCTATTAACCAATCTGCACAAGACCGGCTTAATGCTTCATAATAGATGCTACGTGTTTCTTCTTCTGTAAGTAAATTAGAAAATCCTTTCTTTACCGCACCTTCCGTTAAGGAAGATATCCAAAGACGTTTCATAGGTTTATTTACACCACAAACCTTTATTATGTTACGAATGATTAACTCACCTTCTCGCCCTGCATCTCCACCAATGATAATTTCCTTAATATCTGTTCGCTTCAATAGATTCTTAATGATATTAAACTGTTTAATCTTTGTTTTTGTTACCTTATATTCAAATCTATCCGGAATGATTGGTAATGTATCTAAAGACCATTTTTTCCAAGTTGGGTTATATTCTTCCGGAGGTTTTAATTCACAAAGGTGCCCTATCGCCCAAGTGATTAACGCCCCATTTGGAAAATGAGAATTAGGTTTGACTTCAAAATAACCTGTCTTTTTTATAAAGGAAAAGGGAGCTGCCAACTTAGCTGCCTGATCTGGTTTTTCTGCAATTACTATTTTCATTATTTGTTCCCCTCTATTAATACTAATATACTGGCACAATAAGTTATAGTTTGTGGTATCAATAATAGATTAAACTAAAAGCCAACCTCTAGCATGTACAATAAATATGTCCACCTATCTTTATAGCATACTTTGCTGTTTACTTGTAGGTTAAGCGTTTCCAAACTTTGTTTATGTCCAATTTAGTTATGTCCATTCTTTTTTAGATAAAGAACTGATTCTCGTCACATTACTCCAAATGAGTTTGCCTATATCGTCGGACAAGTGGATGAGTACCAAAAACTAATCAATAAACCGTTCCCAATAGCCTCTCGCTCTCCAAAAAAACGTTATGTGGATAGCTCAAAGGTACAGGAGCATTATGCTATTATCCCAACTAAAAAGATTCCATCTCAATCTGTACTTGCCAGACTGTCACCGATAGAGAGAAATCTTTACGAGGAAATTATTCGTACGACGCTCGGGATGTTTCATACGGACTATCTTTATACAGAAACAAAGGTTACCACTGAGGTAAACGGATTGCTATTCTTTACAACCGGCAAAACAGAGGTCGACAAAGGCTGGAAGGCTCTTTTTATTCAGTCATCTAATGAAAAGGAAAAAGAAGAACCAACGCTTCCTCCTTTAACCGAGCAGGAATCAGTAGCAAGTAAGATTGAAATTAAAGAAGGCAAGACAACTCCTCCAAAACCATATACAGAGGGTCAATTAATCGCAATGATGAAAACCTGCGGTAAGCTAATAGAAGATAAAGATGAAACGGAGATTTTAAAGGAAGTAGAAGGTCTAGGAACCGAGGCCACGAGAAGTGGGATTATTGAAACCTTAAAAAGACATAACTATATAAAGGTAACCAAAAATATTGTTTCTATTACTGATAAAGGGCGTGTTCTTTGTCAGGCTATTGAAGGAAACCTTCTCTCCAGCCCTTCTATGACTGCTAAATGGGAAAACTATCTACGGAAAATAGGAAATGGTGAAGGCTCTCAAGATCGTTTTCTTGGTAGCATAGCTAAGTTTATCTATAGCCTGATTAATGAAACACCTACCCAACTTAAAACCAAAAACATTACGATCAAGCTTCCTCCAAGAGAACCAAGTTCGAAATATGCAAAGTTTAAGCAGGAACCGATTGCTCCATGCCCTAAATGTGGACAAGGATCCATTGTAGCACGTAAAAATTTTTACGGCTGTACCAATTATAAAAATGGGTGTACTCAAACATTTAATGGATTTTTCTTAAAGAAAAAAATTACTCCCAGTCAAATCAAGCTGCTTTGTACAAAAGGAATAACAAACACTATCAAGGGGTTTGAAGCTGAAAATGGTCAAAAGTTTGATGCAAAGCTTGCTCTAGAAGAAGGCAAAGTAAAACTAGAGTTTAAATAACCCAGACTGTTTATATGTTAAAGAGTGAAAGGAACCGAGCCATTTACCTCGATTCCTTTCGCTTTTTCTTTTATTCAAATGGATAGGCGTACGCTGTCTCACCAAGACGTCCTTTTGTAGTAACGGCTTGAGATAAGGAGTTTACAATCGCCTCCTCTGTCACTTCTGCTGCAGCTTGGAATAGATCATTCATGACAGCATGATCATCCCTTAGGACACTCCTTGGTTCCACGCTGTTTTCGGAGACATGTGGTATTTTATGAGCAGTTGAAAATGCAATAACAATATCGCCACTTCCATTGCTAAAGTGACTCCCTGTCCTCCCTAATCCAATACCACAACGCTTGGCCACTCGCTTAAGCTGGCTATTTCCGAGAGGTACATCCGTTGCCAAAACTATTATGATGGAACCATCTGCTGGTATAGGATATGACGGTACGGAACTATCACCCTTTGCTTTATATCGTTCAGCCTGGAATTCTTCTTTCTTTCCAAAGTTACTTAGCACCATGCACCCGATAGTATAGGCTGTATCGCTGGAGGTATCATACACTATTCTGGAGGATGATCCTATCCCTCCTTTATGACCGAAACAAATCATTCCTTTCCCTGCACCAACCGCTCCTTCTAAAGATGCCTCTGAAGTTGCATTTTGAATTGCCTCTACTGCATGCTTAGGTTCCACTGGAAGCTCACGTATAGAATTTAGTCTCCCATCGTTACATTCTCCAACCACAATATTGATCGTACCTGTAGACACCCCAATATCAGGATTTTCTTTTAGCATATACGTCAAGGTACCTTGCGTAACCGCTGGGACGCCAAATGTATTGGTTAGCATAATAGGAGCCTCAATAACCCCTAACTCATCTACCTGTACGAGACCAGTTGTTTTGCCAAAGCCATTTAATATATAGCTAGCTCCGACCACTTTTTGATGAAATAGGTTATCGCCATGTGGAAGTATGGCAGTGACTCCTGTACAAGCATGCTCACCCTCACTAAGTTGGTGATCTAGTGTTACATGGCCAACTTGGACTCCTGCTACATCAGTAATGCAATTTTTTTCGCCCACTGGTAGTTTTCCGATTGTAACGCCACGTTGTCGTATTTTCATTGGTTTCATATGCTATCCCCTTATTTTAGCTACTTGCTTCCATCTATTTTGATAAGCAGACTCTACAAACTCAGGTTTCTCTCCATATATTCGAATGATATCCTTAATTTCTTCTGCCCAATAGGTTTCATTGCGATTAATGGCTAAACTAGGATAACCAGATCCCCTATGCAAATAGTCAGAGCTTGCAACTAAATACCATTTCTCTTCTTCCATTGGAAACTCATTTAAATAGATACTTTTAATATGTTTTCCATCGTGCTCAACTTCTAGTCCAGACACGTGTAATCTTCCCACAAATCTCCCCCTAAAACCTGGACCTCTACCCTCGGCCAAGCAAACCTGGGCATCTAAGGATGATTGCAGTGCTTCCTGAATATGTTTTCCTTGAATCTCAAAAAGAGTAGGATTCAAGGGAGAAGGACAAATTTCTATTAGTTTTTTTCTAGACATCTCATGGAAGATACCTGCATTACAAATACCACTGTTAATAAGTCCAATGTCTGCCTTTAGCATATCCTTCAATCCATCAGCAATCAGATTACTAATAGGATTCTCCTCCACTACATCGTGCCAAAGAGGATTCCCTAAGGTATATAGCGGTTGACTTAATACGTTAACTGCCTTTGTTTTATTCACTTTTAAAACTGAAATAACCTGAGGGTCCTCTTGTATTTCTTTAGTTGATATAGTCTGTGAGTGGATTAGGTCGACCTTTCCTCTTGTCACTTCTATTTCAACTATTCCTAGGTACTCCCCATAGTTACCAGCACTATTCATAATCGTATTATTAATTAATTTCGCTTCTGTGAATAGTTTATGGTCATGAGCTGATATGATAATATCAATTTCCTCTATTTCATTGGCTAACGGTTCATCTGCAAATGTGCCCACGTGGCTTAACAGAATACATACGTCATATTTCCCTTTGTTTCTTTGAATCTCTTCCTTGATAGCAACCGTATAATCACTCATGTAGAGGCCAAGACCCTCGTTAAACACTCCCATATCAGGGGAAGAGCCTGTAATGAGGAGACGCAAACCGTTCTTTTCTAGAATCGTACTCTTACATACTCCCTTTATAGCTGTTAAATCTTTTTTCACTAAATTGTTACTTATAAAAGGAATTGAGCTATTACTAGCCATATGTTCTAGCGTATCGACTCCGTTGAACATTTCGTTGTTACCGATTGTAATTGCATCATAACCACCAGCCTCTAGTAGCTCGAGGGCCGCTATCCCCCTAGTCCCCTGTAGCTCGATGCTTTTAAAATCTGCAAAATCTCCTCCATCTAATACAATCGTATTTTCATCTCGATGCTTTCGAATTAAAGAAACGATCTTTTTATAATTATCAAATTGACTATGTATATCATTCGTATGTAAGATTTTTAATCTTGTCATGAGCTATGTCTCCCCCTAATTATTCTCCTATCATATCATATTCTAATAATTCCATTAACTCTAATATTTTCAAAATTTAAGCGTATTCCAATGTAATTAGGGAATAATTTTTACATAAGACTATTTAGGAGGTAATCAAATGGAAGTATTAAAAGTAAACGGTGAGTTAGATAAAAAAAAAACTAGCTATTAGCATTCTAGTACCTGTTATAGGAGGTTCTATTACAGGCTGGTTAGCCAATCGTAATGCACAAAAAAAATACAAAAAGCTTAAACAGCCTTCCTTCGCTCCCCCTGCTCCTGTCTTCCCTATAGTATGGACGTCCTTATACGCAATGATGGGACTAGCCAAATATCGAGCTGATCAAAAAGTTCAACAAGGGGATAAGGAATCACCTGCAATTCCTCTCTATGACTTACAGCTAGGTTTAAATTTCTTATGGTCTTTCTTGTTTTTCCGTTGGGGTCTTAGAGGAACAGCACTTATTGAAATGACCATTTTATTAGGTGCCATAGCCATGACAGCATATGAATTCCAAAAGAAAGATACTACTGCCGGCGCATTAATGGTACCGTACATCGGATGGGTAACCTTTGCCTTAGGATTAAACTTTGCAGTATGGAAGTTAAATAAATAAATTGAGAACACCAGATTTTGTAATCTGGTGTTTTTTAACCTATTGTTTTGATACAATTAATGTAAATTAATAAAATATATAGGTTTATATAAGTCTTAAAAATTATGATGACGTTGCGAAATATCATATTAAAACAGTTTAATTAGGATAAAAATTAAAGGCTAATTTTCAACTTACCGAATATATTTTTAATAGTACAAAATGTATAGTGGGGGGATAAATGGTGTTACATAACCAGAACGAGAGATTTTCAAAGATTGACACAGAACGTTTAAATATTGTTGATAAGTCTGGAAAAGTAAGACTTTCCTTGTTTAATGATGATAATATTCCACCGGCTATAATGGATGGGGTAGATATTCTTCCAGGTCACAGGAAAAATGATCCTATTTCAGGCTTAATGTTTTATAATGCAGAGGGTGATGAATGCGGCGGCTTAATTTATGGGAATGAAGTTAAGGAAAATGGAGATTACAGTGCCTTTGCTTCACTTACCTTTGACCAATATAAACAGGACCAAGTTGTACAAATGAGGTATGTAGGCGAAAACGGGAATCATAATTATGGGTTTGCCATTTTTGATAGACCAAATAAAAATCTTGGAGAAATGATAAAGAGAACTAATCAAATTGAGAAATCGGATCTTACAACTATAGAAAAAGAAGAAGCAATAGAGAAAGAGTATGCGGGGAGTGTTCAACGAGCATATATGGGTAAAGCCGAAAATGGAGATATTTCGGTACAACTAATGGATAGCAAAGGGAATTCACGCATAAGAATGGTTGTTGACGAAAACGATATACCTAAATTAGAGTTCCTTGATGAAAAAGGGAAAGTTACATATAAACTCCCACCTGATTAAGTGGGATGCACTTCCAGTAACCTTTGCCTTAGGATTAAACTTTGCAGTATGGAAATTAAATAAATAAATTGAGAACCCCAAATTGTATAAACAAATCTGGGGTTGTTTGTTCATTTGTTTTGATATACTTAATGGAATAGATAAACACATTAGGGAGTGACAATATGAAAAATATAAAACTAACAATGATGGAAGCAGTTTTACTAGAATCCTTACGAAGTAATGGCGTATCCAACCAGGAATTACTAGATTGTTTAGATGGTCGTTCCTGGGAGGAGACTTTTTCTACCGAATATGAAACATTACTTAATATTTACAACCAAGATAAACAACAATTTATTGAGCTCTTGGAAAATGGTTACTCCGTCAAATTTATTACTTTTAATGGTTTAAGGAACTTACTTAAAATGAAATTCAACAAACTAGAGGAACAGGACTATAAAATTGTCGATAATACGTTTGAATTATTAGAGCTTAACCCCCAACAATTAAGTACTCTAAGACAGCTTCTTTCTATTAACTGGGTAGTAGAAGAGCATGAGCGAGAAGGATTAGATACTGACTCGATTCTAGTTAAATTAAAGCCTGTTGTGGTGCCTGAATAATCCATCGTTTAGCTAAAGTAGCAGGATCCTTTTCAGGTCCTGCTAAATTGGCTAACTCTTCTTAGGAGGTGAGCAATAAGCAACCAACGGTCCATACTAGAGCAGTTAATGTTGTTTACCTGCCTCACCTTTCTCCCTGGATTCTCCTCCTGTCTCTCCAAAAGAAGTTGTTAAGCTGATATCGATTCTACTATATTATTAAAAAGCTTATATTCCTAATACTTATTATTCAGCATCCTTTCTACCTCTCCGATATTTACTACTACATTTAAGTAAATCAATTATCCTAGTTTTCTCCTCACTTCCCCCTACCTCTATCCTGTTTTTAATAAAAAAACTAAAAATTTATGGAAATTAAATAATTTTGCAATAATCCTCTGCTATACTCCTTTTGAACTTAAAATATTTTCCTAGGAGTGAATGTATGATAAAAAGAGTGAGCGATAAAAGTGCAGTTAGCAAGATATTCCTTTCGCTACTGTTAATTGTTTCCATGGTTATTCCTTTTCTATCTGTATCCAAAGTCGAAGCAGCTGAACCTATTTCAGTGGCAGACGCAATTAGCAACAATACCGGAACAGCAACCATACAAGGATATATAGTAGGTACCGCATCGTCTGGCACATCTTACGACCAAGATGCGCCCTTTACTGTAGCAACCAATATTGGCTTAGCTGATTCTCCGGAAGAGACTGATCCAGCTAATATTCTCCCAGTACAGCTTCCGACCGGTACTGTACGTTCTGGACTAAATTTAGTAGACAATCCAAGCTTGTTCCAAAGTGAGGTTACGGTAACAGGAACTTTGGCTGCCTATTTCTCAGTTCCTGGCATGAGAAGCGCAAGTGCCTATACTATAATTTCTGAAGGAGAGACCCCGCCGACTGACGTTGAAATAGTGGACAATATTGCAGAAGCGCGAGCTATTACAGACCAAAATAAAGTGATACGTGTGACTGGAACCGTGACAACTGGTCTTGGCTATTGGGGAGGTAAAGCTTTCTATATTCAAGATGAAACTGGTGGTCTCTATGCATATACTAGCTCTGCTGATTTAGAACCAGGGGATATCGTTGAATTAGAAGGAAAGGTTAGCCCATATAGTGGAGAGCTGCAAATTCAGCCTACTACTATAAAAAAGCTCTCTTCTGGTAACCCTTTACCGTCTGTTCAAGAAATAACACCTGCGGGAGTCAATGAACAGACACAAGGAGAAAGAATACTATTAAATAATGTAACGATTTCTAATTTAACAGCGGTTAATGATTTCGGAACTTTTGAATTCACTGCCACACACGAAAACGGTGAATCGATCATTATTCGCAATGATAATCGCAACGGTCTTGATTATGAAACCTTTACTAAGCAATATAAAAATGGTGATCTAATTAATGTATCAGGTATTGGATCCATTTTTAACACTACTTACCAAGTTAAAACACTTGGTTTAGAAAGCTTTGAGCAAGTAAACAAGCCTGCCGTGTATCCAAATATTTACCCCGGAACTGTCTCTGAAGGAACAGAAATTACATTAACAACTCCTTGGGATAATGCAAGTATTTATTACACACTAGATGGCTCTGCCCCAACGGTATTAAGTACAAAATATACCGAACCAATTACATTAACAAAAGATACAACGATTAAAGCAATCGCAATTGGAGACACTACCTCTGAAATTTTTACATTTACGTATAACGTTTTAAAAACACAGAACCTTTCTATTCGTGATATCCAAGGACAAGGTCACTTTTCTGATTATGAAGGTGCGACTGTACAAAATGTTACTGGTGTAGTAACACACTTGTATAATTCAGCTAATTTTGTTATTCAGGATATCAACCCAGATGATAACCACCATACATCTGAAGCAATTATTGTTAATAAAAGCTCTAATGGTTTAAAGGTTGGCGACTTAGTGACAGTTGCCGGGACAGTAGAGGAATGGTATTACGATGGCTATTCTGACATGAAAGCAAATGACCTACCAATCACTAGAATCAGAGCTACTGAAACACTTAAAACAGGAACTGCAGAGCTACCAGAACCATTAGTAATCGGAGAGGATATTCATCCTCCGACAGAGCTTATTGATAACGATGGTCTGACTTCCTTCGATCCTTTTGAGGATGGAATAGACTTTTGGGAATCCGTGGAGTTAATGCGCCTAGCTGTGCCAAATGCAAAAGTCGTTGGACCTCAGGATTATGGTGAAATTGTGGTCGTGGCTGGCAACTCGGTTAATACTACATTTAATGCTCTAGGTGGTATTAATATTTCTGCTGATGACTATAACCCTGAAAGAATTACAGTATTAATCGATAATGAGAACTATGATGCAAAATCTGGTGATTATTTTACAGAGGAGATTGTCGGAGTCATGGGCTTTGGTTTTGGAAACTTTAAGCTATGGACTGATGAGGAATCGCTCCCTCCTATCACTCGTGTTGAAAAACCTATTACGATAACAGAAATCGTTCCAAGCGAAGAGAAGCTGACGGTCGCTGCTTATAATATAGAGAACTTCTCCGCTAACATCGAAAGCACACCAAACGAGAAGGTTGTAAAAATTGCACGATCATTTGTTGAAAATATGAAATCCCCAGATATTATTACATTAGTAGAAGTTCAAGATAACGACGGTCCTACTGACTCTGGAAATTCCGATGCTTCTGCGAGCTATGAGCGGTTAATTGCTGCCATTGTGGAGGAAGGCGGACCTGCGTATGCATGGACGGATATTGCACCTGAATATAATCGTGATGGTGGACAACCTGGGGGAAATATTCGAGTTGGCTACCTATACAACCCGGAAAGGGTAACACTTTCTGAGGGTACGAAAGGAAGTTCAACTGATTCGGTTGCTTGGGATGAGGGAGGAAATCTCACTTTAAATCCTGGACGTATTTTAGACTTACCTTTGGAAAATACCCGTAAGCCCCTTGCTGCACAATTTGAGTTCCAAGGTGAAAAAGTAGTTGTAATCGGTGCTCACTTAAATTCTAAGGGTGGAGATCAACCTTTATTCGGGAAAAACCAGCCACCTTTGTTAGGTTCAGAGGCTGAGCGAATCGAGATTGCGACTATGATTAACAATTTCGTAAAAGCAGGACAAGCAAAAGACCCTAACTTGAAGGTGATAGTGGCCGGAGATATGAATGACTTTGAATTTACTCCTGCATTAGCAGCTTTAAAGGGTGGAATATTAACTAATATGGTAGAGAAGGTTCCTGCAGGTGAACGATTCTCCTATTACTATCAAGGGAACAACCAAGTCTTAGACCATATTTTAATAACAAATAATTTAGTAGAAAAAACAGCAGTGGATATGATTCATATCAACGCTAACTATATGGATATTCATGGACGTGCTTCTGACCATGACCCAATTATTATTCAAGTTGACTTGAAGGAACAAGAGTCACCACCATCTCTGCCTAAAATCCTTAATCTAAAAGTGGATAAAAAGCATATTAAAATAGATGTTAATAAATCATCAACATTTAAGCTTACCGCTATGTTAAAGAACAAAGGAAAGAAAAATTCTACTATTGATGTAACTGCAGATGCAGAATATAGTGGCTATGATACAAATATCATTTCTGTTAATGAGGGAGTAATTACGGCTAAATCTGCTGGAAGTACTACCATTAAAGCTACTTATAGTAACAAATCCGTTACTATTAAAGTAACTGTACAAGCAGCAAAAAAGTGATACCCATTCACAAAAGAATCCTATCCCTTTTCAAAGGTGATAGGATTCTTTTATGTTTATTCATGGTCTAAAAATTTCCCGTGGCTTGGTTTGGCAATTCGTTTAAATTCACTAACTAATAAATGAAGATTGCTTTTAAGTATTTCACCGCGCATTGGAAGTCCGTGACCAGTTACCGCTATATCAGGCTTCAAGGAATCTAGAAGTTTTACGGAGTATTCTGCATCCTCCCAATTTGTTGTCAAATAACGAGGGGGTCCACTTATTTCTTGTTCTTGTGTAAACACCTTGTATAAATACTCTTGTTTGACCGTAACAAATGCATCACCGGCGATCAATAGTCCATCTTCTTTTCTAAATAGCGAAACATGCCCTGGGGAATGACCTGGAGTATGAAACCACTTAAAACCTGGCATAAAAGGAACAGAGCCATCCTCTGGTAAGATGTGTACATGATCTCCCAGGTCTATTGCTTTAACAGGAAACATCCCAGACATTTTGGAAACCATTCCTCCTTCTACGGAAGTATCCGGATCTGGGTAATCCTGCGCTCCCGTTAAAAAAGGAAGTTCCAGTGGATGAGCATATACAGGGACATTCCACTTTTCAACTAGCTCTTTAATAGCTCCTACATGATCAAAATGTCCATGTGTTAAGATGATCGCCCTTGGTTTTTTATTCTCACCAAAACGTTCCTCCACTATCTCTATAATCTTATCAGCAGACTTAGGCATTCCAGCGTCTACTAAAACGAAATCATCTGTACCTGGCTTCCCTACTAAACAAACGTTTACAATTTGAATGGTGTAACAAAAGACATCTGGTAGAATCTCTAAACCTACACCACTACCAACAGATGTCGTCGGTATATACTTATAATCGTCTCCGTAAGATATCGAATTGTCCATAATATTTAATCCCCTTCCATTATTATCTTAGTTTCTCTTCCCTCCTCAAATTTATACTTTATTATCGTTTACACTTTTACCGACCATTTTAAACCTTCTATCTCTTTATTTTGTATAAATACCATAAAGTCTCTGCAATAGTCTCGATATATAGCTTCTCTTCTTACATTAATATTTTCCTATGGGGAAACAATAATCCAACCTCTCTCCCAATGATTAAAGAATAATTTAGTGTACGTATAAAAAAACAAAGGATGGCTTTTATAATCATCCTTTGTTTTCATCATAATATTTAATGTTTAACTAACCTTAAAAAATCCTGCTCTCCAACTATTTCTAAAGGAATCCCCTTTTGGATTAAGTCCTCAGCTTTTTGCATTTTGGAGCTTTTTACACCCTCTACATACTTCATAAGCGCTTGATCTCCAACTACTAAAAAGTTTGTATCTATGTCTACGGCCCCTTTACAGGTAGCTCCACGGTCAGCTGCATATTTAGCTGCATTCGATCTTGTCATAGAATCCATTTTCCCTGTAAAAACAATATTTGCACCATAAAATGGATGACGAGTATTTTTCTCAAT
Organism: Psychrobacillus sp. BL-248-WT-3; assembly: GCF_012843435.1. Lineage (GTDB taxonomy): Bacteria > Bacillota > Bacilli > Bacillales_A > Planococcaceae > Psychrobacillus. The sequence continues at coordinate 92,619 of NZ_JABAFC010000006.1, forward strand.
ATTGTCTGGAACTATAAAAGGAAGGGCCATGTCTTCCTTGCTCTTTTTTACTCTGGAAGGGGCTTTCTTAGTATCAAGGGAACTATTAACTTTGATCTTGTGTAAAAGAGACATTTCTTTTAATGAGCTCGTTCTTGTTTTTTTCATTGCTTCGATTGTAATTAATGCTGCAGCTCTTGCATCCTCCAATGCATCATGATGTTTGAATTGGATACTTAAATAGTTGGCTACTGTGGATAGTTTATGGTTGTACAAATCCGGCCATATTTTTTTAGCAATTCTATAAGAACAAGCATATTGGAATTGAGGTTGTTCTTCGTAGCATCTATTAACCGATTCTTTTAGTACGCCAATATCGAAACTTGCATTATGGGCTATAATCGTTTGTTGATCTATATAAGGTTTTAGCTGCGGCCAAAACTCTTGAAATGTCGGTGCATCCTGAACCATGTAATCTGTAATTCCATGAATTTTTGTATTGTAATAATTAAACTCACTAAGTGGATTAATAAGCGTTTGAACTTCTTCTATTATTTCACCATTTCTTACTACTACAATTCCAACTGAACAAGCACTAGTTCGTAAACTATTGGCAGTTTCAAAATCTATTGCAACAAAATCCATGTTTACCACCTCTAATTTTTCGTATGCTACCATTATCTCATACTAGTAGCTTCAGACATAGAAAAACCCTCTAAATAGAGGGGATTTCAATGTTTAATATAATCTATTGACTGGTGAATGTTCATCTAGTTTTTTTTGACGTTCTAGTTTTTCTTCCTGCTGCTGTTGATTAACTCTTCGTTCTTCCTCATTCAGTTCCGCCTGATCGTCTCCAAAAGCTGCTGGACCTAAATTTGGATCTGAACCTGGAGACTGCGACCCATAAGATTTTTCTTCTACAGTTATACTCTCCTCAATGGTAGGACGCTTGTTCTGTACTAACTTGTCCTCTTGCATGGTATGTCCTACATGATTCTCATCTCTTACAAGCAATGGGTCTGTAGCAAAGGTTTCTCCTCTAACAAATTTATCCTGTGGCTCATCTAAACGGCCATCCGTTTCGTTCACCATATTATTTGTAGAGGGAGTAAAGCCACTTTCCTTAGCATAATCTGAGATTGGTGCTTCTCCTTCTGTAAATCGATTTTGCACTACATCTGTTCCTACTGTATCTGTATAATCAGTGGTTGCAGCTGCCTCATCATTCGCGCTAGCTCCTAGGGAATCCCCTTCAGGCACAGCGTCTGTATATAATACAATACTTCCTGAAGCTACCTCTTTTGCATATTGTTCTGCTTCCTCTTCAGTTAAGTCTAGCTTTTTTAGTCCCTCTACAATTGCAGATTCTCCTGTAAACCACGATTTAAATTTGTCTATGAATGTGCCAGCTTCGTGCGTGGTTACATCCGAATAGCGATTTAACGCATTCAAGTGAGTACTCTCTGATGAAATTACATGAATATCACTCTCTTCATATCCCTGTTTTTGCAGATGTTCTAATTTTTCGTACATATCTTCCTCAGTCCGAGCAATTTCAATCTTTCTGTTTGAATTTAAGTTCATGTGTATTCCTCCTGTTTTTTTAGTTTTTATTTAATGTGTTATTGCTTGAATACCCACGTTACAAACTTTCTAACCTCCCCCTCTATTTTTTAACATTAATTTAATATTTTACATATTATATTAATCACGTTATTTCTAATTCTCTACACACGTTCAATCAAGAAAGAACAAGATAATATTGATTTCCGCTTTTACAAATACCTTCTGAAGAGTAGCCTCATTCCACTGGTAAAATTAATTAATTGTTTTAAAATAAAAAAGCTTTGTTAAAGTTATTGGTTGATTTTGACTAACAATTCTTTTTTATAGTGACTGTAAACATTAAAAAAGGAACTTTCAAATGACTATTAAGAACATAAACTAGATTATGAAACTGGGTTGGTGACAGTTTTTAGCTTTGTTTATGCGAGTAAATTTTTTTTATGCTTTGTCGATGCTAAAGCTGTTCCATTTATTGATTGGAGCACCAGACGGCGACTCCTACGGGATAAGTGAGACAGATAGACATCACAACCACGCGCGTAAGCGACGGGTGATGGCTTATCGCTCACCCCGAGGAAAGCGTCCGGCTGGTGCGAACAATCAATTCTACTCTCTGATCTAAGATTTCTTTGCATTATAAATCAACCCTACCTTTAAAATAGCCAATAAAAAAAGGTATCGGAGTTAATCTCCCGATACCTTTTCTCACATTCATAAATAAAATTTATTTATTATCTTTATACTCAATTTCTTGACCATCCTCGTAAAGAATCTCTAGGTCAAATTCAGTATAGTCACTGATTCCAAATGCTGTATTAACCTTTTCTATTACTTCTTCCTTAGTCATATCTTTTGTTAAAGCTAAGTCAGTAAAAATTGGCTTTAAGAATTCGTAAGCTTCATCACCGTGAAGTTTTTGAGAATCTAATGAATTTACATACTCTGCTTCCACTCCGTTGGTTTCCACTTCAAAGGAAGCTTCTACTGCATCTCGCTGTTCAGCAGTATCAATATCTAAATCAAAAGAAGTAAAACCAAACTCGCTTTCTGCTGCTTCAGTGGTAGGCGGATCGCTTACCTCCTCCTTGTCTCCACATGCCCCTAAAAGAAGAGCCGATGATAAAAAAATGCTACTTAATACTTTACCTTTAGTACTAATCATAATAAGTCACTCCTTACTAATTTATTGCTATTACTATTACTAGCATTGTCTAGAAAATGTTTTCTTAAACATTAGTAAGAATTACCCTGGATATCGTTTATCTGTTGCGGAAGTATTTTTAGTCTTACTATGGTTACTTTCATCTTTTACTTTTTGATTTAATTCCTCCATAGGAATGGGATCTACATTTTTCATCGCTTCATCTCTATCAAAGATACTTTCCTTTTCAGTGTCTAGAAGATCAGGATTGTCTAATATACGTCCAGGAATATCTTGTTTTTCTGAATCCTTATGGTTTACGTTATGGTCATTTACATTCTTTTTGTCCATTTTTATCCACTCCTTCTTCGTTTATTTATGTATATCCTTTTTGACAATCACTAAACATTTTCGACATGTTTCGCCAGGATAACTGAACTAAAAGACCTAATAGTATATATTTAGCACTATTTTTACAAAATAGGGGTTTTTTTTATTTTTTTCATCAAAGCATGAAATAAACTCGTAAGAATCATACTCCTTTAGATTTATCACGATTTTCTTTACAAAAACAATCATAAATACCTAACCCTTTATCAATCAAATCCAAGACTATGAAATTACTAAAAAAACAAAATAGTGCGACATATCGATTATTTTCCTTCCATATCTTCTATTTACACGTCTCACCTATACTCTCTCACTCTATTTTAAATGTTCTGAATATATGGTAAGTTCTAGTAGATATATTAAACATATTTAAGAGGAGGAAAAGGGATTGGGAATTAAGAAAAAAACTACTATTCTAGCTGTGGTAACATCGCTAATGTTTAGCTCTGCATCATTAGGATTAGCAAGTCCTGTAGCTGCAAAACAGATAGAAAAATCTATCACCAATACTCAAGTGCAGAAAACACCAAGAGTACCGGAGAGGCTACGAGTTCCAGAGAATCCTAGCGAAAAGGTGCGAATCATTGTGGAACTGGAAAAGGCTCCAGCCATTGAGACAGCAACCAAAAAAGGGGTTTTATACAAGAACCTATCGAAATCTGAAAGAAAATCAGTTGAATCTGCTATTGAAACCGATCAACGTAATGTAAAAGACAAAGTTAAAAGAGTTTCAAAAAACATACAATATAAAGAAGAGTTTACTGCAATATTTAATGGATTCTCTGCTGAAGTAGATGCTAGAGACGTTGCAGGGATTGGCCTAATTGATGGTGTCAAAAGAGTCTATGAATCTACAGAATATGACCGCCCCAAAATAACACCTCAAATGGTGCATTCTAAGGAACTTGTACAAGCCCAATTGGCTTGGGAGAAATATTCCTTTAAAGGGGAAGGTATGGTTGTTGGTGTCATCGATACAGGAATAGATCCTAACCACCGTGATATGGTCCTATCGGATGAAAATACGGGAGAGATTACTTCTGCAGAAGTAAATGCGTTATTAAATGAGGGATCTATTGAACCTGGTTTATTTTTCACTCCAAAGGTTCCATTCGGTTATAACTATATGGATGAAAATACAGAGATTCGAGACATTGGTCCTGATGCTTCCATGCACGGAATGCACGTATCCGGTACAGTAGGTGCTAACGGAGATGAAGAAAATGGCGGCATTAAGGGGGTTGCCCCAGAAGTGCAGCTTCTTGCACTGAAGGTATTTGGTAACGACCCATTATTCCCTTCTACTTATGGAGACGTTTATGTAAAGGCAATGGATGATGCTATTAAACTTGGCGCGGACGCGTTAAACATGTCCCTTGGTTCAACTGCAGGATTTGTAAATAGTGAAAGTCCTGAACAGCAAGCAGTAACTCGCGCGCAAAATAATGGATTACTTGTAGCTATCTCTGCCGGTAATTCTGACATGTTTGGCTCAGGCACTTGGTATCCATATGCTTCTAACCAAGATTATGGTTTAACAGGTTCCCCTTCTGTTTCAGAAGATTCATTTGGAGTAGCTTCCTATGAGAATGATTCCATAACTGCTTCTAGCTTCCAATATGCTTTTGATGGAACTGATGCTGGACGAGCAATGTTCTTACTGGCAAATGATAAGGAGCCTGCTGATTTACCTGGCGATTCCTATGAGGTAGTTGAAGCTGGTTTTGGTACACCAGAGGATTTTGCTAGTAAAGATGTAGCTGGCAAATTTGCTTTAGTTTCTCGTGGTAGTATTTCATTTGTCGAAAAGGGCTTAAATGCTCAAGAAGCAGGCGCAGTTGGAGTTATTGTATATAACAATGCTGCAGGAACTATTAATATGGCTTCTGACCCTGCGATTCGTATTCCGTTTATGTCTGCACTACAAGCTGACGGACTAGCTATCAAAGCTGGAATTGATGCTGGCCAAACAGTAACTGTTTCATTTGATGGTAAATATATTGATACACCAAACCCTACTAAAGGTAAGATGAGTTCATTTACTTCTTGGGGTCCAACACCTAACTTAGATTTTAAACCAGAGATTACTGCTCCAGGTGGCAATATTTTCTCTACATTAAACGATGATAATTACGGATTAATGAGTGGTACATCCATGGCAGCTCCACACGTTGCAGGTGGTACCGCATTAGTGTTAGAGCGTGTAAATGAAGAATTTGGACTAACTGGCGCAGAACGTGTTCAATTCGCTAAAAATCTAATGATGAATACAGCTAAGCCAATTGAGTTAAAAGCTGGTGAATACGTATCTCCTCGTCGTCAAGGTGCTGGAATTATGCAACTTGCTAATGCTTTAGAAACGGATGTCTTAGTTACTAATAGTGCAACTGGCGAAGCTAAAGTAGCATTAAAAGAAATCAGTGGAAATCAATTTAACTTCTCTTTAAAAGCTAAGAACTATAGCAATGAAGCAAAAACTTATAATGTGGATGTACAATTACAAGTAGACCGTCCAGTTAACGCTGGAGCTAACTACGTAACTATTCCAAATGATTCAACTTATGGCTCTTATGTTTTAGAAGAATCAGATGCTGACGTGTCCGCACCTACGACTGTCACAGTTCCTGCAAATGGTGAAACGACTATTCAGGTATCCGTAGACGCTTCTAACTCTGAGTGGTTAAAGCAATACTTCTCTAATGGTTACTTCATCGATGGATTCGTGCGTTTAGTTGATCCTTCTGAAGAAACTTCTGGAAATGTGCCATTAACTGTTCCATTCTTTGGTTTTAATGGATCTTGGGATGATGCTTCAATTTTTGATGAATTCCTATGGGAAGATTTAACGTATTGGGGATTCCAAGGTTTAGCTGACGATAAAGGGAACTTTATCAATGGGTCTACTTTAAATGAAGAGTTTGATCCTACTAAATTTGCTTTCTCCCCTAACGGAGATGGAACTTTAGACAAAGTAATTCCTGTGTACTCATTAATGCGTAACGTTAAAGATCTTCAAATTAATGTGTTAGATGCAAATGGGAAAAAACTACGTACCATTCGAACAGAAAAGTATTTAAGAAAACATTATATTGCTTCCAACGCATATACATTCTCAAATGCAAATGCATGGGACGGCATGATTAACGGTAAACCTGCTGCTGATGGTCAATATAAAATTCAGCTAAGAGGTGTCATCGATTATGCAGGTGCTGAGTGGCAAACTATTGAGTACCCTATTATCTTAGATACAAAAGCTCCTACAGCTGAAATTGCATTTGACTTGGAAACAAAAACACTTACTGTAGCTAATGCAAGCGATCAAGGTGTTGGAATTGATCGTATTGAAGTGTACTTGAATGATGAAGAAATTACGGAAGCTGCAACATTAGAAAGCTATGTAGTAGAACAAGCTAAAGTTGGAGATAAAATTACAGTAAAAGTATGGGATATCGCTGGTAACTCAACCGTAGAAGAAATTACTGTTGAAGAAGCACCTGAAACGGAACCAGCTCCAGAAAAAGAAACAAAAGAACCTGTCATCTACATCCAATCACCTGAGTTTTTCGGTTACTATAAAACAGGTGAAGTTTTAGTACAAGGTACAGTTGAAGATGATTCTAAGATTAAATCATTAAAAATTAATGGAGTACCAGCTAGCTCATTTGACGGCAAAGCATTCTCTCATACGTTATCGCTTAAAGACGGGGTACAAAGTGTGAATGTAGAAGCTATAGACGAATTTGATAATAAAATGGCTATTACTCGCAAAATTATTGTAGATAGTCAAAAACCGACTGTAGAAGCTGTTAAAAAGTCTCTTCCAAAAGGTAAACTAGAGGCAGATGCAGAAAATCCTGTCATCCAAGTAAAGGTTGGAGACAACTTTGATGAAGTTCGCCTTTATTTAAACGATAGCGAAGTCTTCTATCGACCTGTTTCATCTCCGTACGCAATGAATGGCTATAGCGAAACAGTTGATGTAGAGCTACCTTTAGAGCCAGGAAAAAATGAATTTGTTTTAAAAGTTGTAGATTTAGTAGGCCATGAAACTACTCAGACCATTACAGTGGAGAAGAAAGAAAACGGTAAGGGTAATGGCAATGGGAAAGGAAATGGAAAGAAGTAATTCTTCCTAGTCCTTAAGGGTTTCACAAACCTTCCCACATAAAAGAAAGCTCCGAAAATTTACAGTTCGTAAATTTTCGGAGCTTTATTGTTTTTACCTTTACTTTTTTACTGTTTTTCTTCGTAATACGCTAGCAGATCATTATAGTATTTGTTTAAAGAAGATGTTGAAACTTCAAATGTCTCGGCAATTTCTTTAACCGTTAAGTCTAATGGCTCAAAGAAACCTTTATCTTGTCCAAATCTTATGGCACCTGCAGCTATTGCTACTTCTTTTCTAGCATTAGGCTGTTGCTCAAATAAATAATCTTCTACAGCTTCTATCAATTTAGTATAGTCACGTTGATTTTTTTCTAGAAAATCCATCGCTTGCTGAAGTACCCCTGCTTCAAAGAAGGTATACTCTCCACCCTGATAGCCATTTTTACCAAGGGCAACCCAAAGTTTCAAGCCATTTTCTTTAAGGAATTCTTTGTCTGTTGTATCCTTGCCTGATTTAAATTCTTTCGTAAACTCCTCAAATACTACCTTATGATCCGTAGGGAAAAACACAAGACTTGAAACAGCCAAGTAATGGTTGTCTCCTTGGCCATCCGGCAATATAAAGCAATATATATGCATGCCAGTCGGAACCGGCTTATCATTTTCTCTTCTGAGTAAGATTACTTCATTGGTCAATATATGCTTGACAGTTAAATACTCCGCCTCCACAACCGTTACCTCTCCAACAAAAGCACTTGGCTCATTCCAGCTATCTAACACCTTCAACGTCGAAGGGCGAGCTATTTTCTTACGTTGCTTTTCTAAATAACCTGTCCAAATATCTAAACGTTGGTGAAAGAAGAATTCATCCATTGCTATTGCTTCTATCATTTCCTGCTCCATAAAGCCTTTTAAGGATTTAATCCACGTTGCAGCATAATCTCCAAAAGCTGTATAATCTTTTCTTTCTGGATATTCATCATAAAACGTCTGTAACACTCGTTCTAATTCTTCCGTTTTAACTTCCTCTATAGAAATAGTCTGTTTAGACTCACAGCATTTTTTATATTTTTTCCCACTACCACATGGACAAGGATCATTTCGTCCTATCATTTAAAACACTTCCTTCTTATATGCTAAGTGCTTATTTTAACACGAATTTCATCCTAAATTAAGTTCTCCCCACAATAAGCAATGAAATAGTTAAATGGAACGTTTAAACTCGGTTTAAAAAGCTATTTGTTTAGGTAACAAAATAACAAATAAGGTCCCCTCGTTTATATTGCTTGTCACTTCTATTTTGCCTTTATGCAATTCAACAATTTCTTTTACAATCGCGAGACCTAGACCGGAGCCTTCCTTTGTTCTAGATGAATCTATACGGTAGAATCTCTCAAAGATTTGATCTATCTCTTCTTCCTTCATACCAATTCCGCTGTCTTGGAAGGAAATTCTTACATAGTCACTACCGTCTATCACTTTAATAGAAATTTCACCTTCTGCTACATTATATTTAATAGCATTCGTTAGCACGTTATCCCATACGTTTTCCAACAAATCTATATCTCCATAATACATAACAGGTTCCATCTCATAAGAAAGATCCATATTCTGCTCTTCTATTCTCCATCTATACTTGTAAATGACCTTCTTAAGCTGTTCGTCTAATCTAAAATCAGATTTCCTTACTGGTCTTGCAGATTGATCCAGAGAGGTTAACAACAAAAGTTGCTTGGTCAGATTGGATAATCTTTTCGCCTCCTGATCAATCACCTGAATATAATTTTCTCTTTCTTCCTTACTAAGGTCGGTTGATTTTAAAAGGTCGGCGTACCCTTGTATATTCAAAAGAGGCGATTGGAAGTCATGGGACACATTACTTATAAATGCCTTTCTTGCCTCATCGTTAAGCTCAAGCTGTTTAACCATGTTAGAGAAATTTCTAGCTAGCTGCCCAAGCTCATCGTTACGGGTAATATCTAATTCCACTCGATAATTCTCCACCATTACATGTTTGGTTGCGTCATTCAATTGTTTAATTGGTTTAACTAGTTGCTTAGCCAGTAATAGCATAGAAGTAAGAATTATTACTGCCAGTGCGAGTAGGAAGCCTAACAGCAATAAATGCATATCAGAGAACAGTAGCTGGTTATTTGGACGAATAAATAAACCGTAAACTATTCCTTCATGCTCGAAGGGAATACCAACAGTATTTCTAACACTATTTGCATAATGATTAAAGATAAAAAACTTACCTTGATAATCACGCATCCCATGATAAATATTTCCATTTAAGACTTCCAAACGAATTTCTTCTGGTAGCTCAGTATCTTGGAATGGTTCACCATAAGAATATTCTTCTTCATTTTCATTAATGACATATGCCTGATACCCCAGCTTAGTTATGGATTCTAGATAGTTATTGAAGCCCCCTCCATGCATTTTTTCTAAGACGGAAGTAATTTCTATAGCCACTCCAACGTTTTTCTCATCATTCTTTTCTTTAATTTGTAAATTATAAACGATACTTACAATTAGAAAACCAGCAAGAATACTAATCCCAATAATAAACAAAGTGGCTAAAGTATATTGTCTATACAAGGATCTCATGGTTCTATCACATCCAGCTTATAACCAAGACCTCGCACTGTCTGAATCTCTATCTGAGCCTTTGCTTTCTCTAATCGTTGTCTTAAACGCTTAATATGTGTATTTAATGTTTGGTCGTCTCCCTCATAATCGTAGCCCCATACTTTTTCCATTAAACTAGTTCTTGTGAAAACTTGTTCTGGCTTAGAGGACAATACACTTAAAAGCTCGAACTCCTTTAAAGGCAGTAGAAGGGTTTGTTTACCTACGGTGACCTCATGGGTAGAGCGATTAATGGTTACGTTACCAATTACCATAATTGGCTTAAAAGTCTTGTCCAGTCTACGTAAGATAACTGCAATTCTATAAAGTAATTCCTTTGGCTCAAAAGGTTTTACTAAATAGTCATCTGATCCTGCTAAAAAGCCTTGCTCCTTATCTTCTAATGCTCCTTTAGCAGTCAATAAAATTACCGGAATATCATATTCTTCACTTAAAATTCTCGTCAAAGCAAAGCCATCCATTCCCGGCATCATTACATCTACTATAGCTAAATCTGCCCAATCTTTCTTTAATAAAGTGAGGGCCTCTTCTCCATTTTTAGCTGTCATTACTTCATAACCTGCCCTCTTTAAATGAATCATAACTAATGTCTGTATATTTACATCATCATCTACTACCAGGATATTCATGGATCTACGCCACCTTCTTTAATGCCTGTTTTAAAAGAGGGTGTTTTGTAAGTAACCTTACGAAACACCCTCTAATTGTTTTAAGTTATTATAACAGCTTACAACCTGCCTGTCGGGGCAGAGATAGGCGCTTGCGCTTTTCTTTGTGTCTAGCGCAAGCAGCCTTGCCCCTCGGGGTCAAATGGCTAAAAGCTCCGGTGGCTTTGGACTGCCTCCTCGCTTTTTTCCATTTGCCTGTCGGGGCAGACATAGGCGCTTGCGCTTTTCTTTGTGTCTACCTCCAGCGCCTTGCCCCTCGGGGTCAAATGGATAAAAGCTCCGGTGGCTGTGGAACTGCCTCCTCGCTTTTCTCCATTTGCCTGTCGGGGCAGAGATAGGTGCCTTCGCTTTTCTTGGTGTCTAGCTCCATCGCCTTGCCCCTCGGGGTCAAATGGATAAAAGCTGTGGTGGCTGTGGAACTGCCTCCTCGCTTTTCTCCATTTGCCTGTCGGGGCAGACATAGGCGCTTGCGCTTTTCTTGGTGTCTAGCTCCGGCGCCTTGCCCCTCGGGGTCAAATGGTGAAAAGCTCCGGTGGCTGAAGAGCTGCCTCCTCGCTTTTTCCCATTTGCCTGTCGGGGCAAAGACAGGCGCCTCCGCTTTTCTATATTACTTCTTATCGTTTTCGAATAGGAGTATTAGAGCTGGGAGAAGCATTCCGCGAACTAGGAATGTGTCTATAATGATCCCTATTGATACGATGAAGCCAAAGACGAATAGATCTGCTATTGGCATTGTTGTTAGTGCTGCAAATGTTGCCGCAAGAATGATACCAGCTGAAGAAATTACTCCACCTGTATTACGGATCGCTATTTCCAGAGCGTCTTTTACCTTGTAGTTTTTACGTTCTTCTATGAACCTGGAGACTAAAATTATATTGTAGTCGATCCCAAGTGCAACTAAGAAGATGAAGGAATAAACTGGAACTCGTGTGCTTATTGCCTCGTAACCAAATAACACATCTACAAGGAAAATCCCTAATCCTAATGCTGATAAATAGGAAAGAAGAATAGTTGCCATCATGTATAGAGGCATTTTCCATGATCGAGTCAAAACAAATAATAGAACTACTATTAATAATGTTTCCAATAACACTATCTTATAGATATCACTGCTGTTAGTTTCCCGCTCGTCTACAAGCTTAGCTGTAGTGCCAGCAAAATGAATATCTCCATCAATTTGTGCAGCCTTGAGTATATCCTTACTACTTGTGCGCATATCATCCATATGATCAATTGCTTCAGTAGAATAAGGATTGATATCAAATGCTAGACTATATTTTACTAAGGATTGTTCTTCATTAGCGTTAGTTAACCTCACAGAAGCTACATTCTCTTGCTCCTCAAGTAAGACTCTTAAGTCTTCTACTTGATCATCTGAAAGGTTTGAATTACTTTCTACTAAAATAGACGTAGGAGCAAGCTCACCTTTGTCAAAGTTAGATTCAACTATTTCATAACCCTCACGAGAAGGTAGGTCTTCTGGGAATGACTTAACGGTATCGAATTCAAATTTTAGATTAAACATATTTAAAGCAGTGATAACCATCAATACAAAGACAAGACCACCTGTCAAAAATGGTTTGTTAACAACAAATTTAGCAACTGGCCCCCATATGCCATGTTTTACTTCTTTTTGCTCTCCATACTTTGGTACTTTTGGCCAAAATGCTTTGCGACCAAACAAAGTAAATAAGGCAGGCACTAATGTAATGGAAGCAATCATAATAATAAATACAGCTGTCCCAAAAATTGGTGCAAAGTTTTGATAATCACGGAAATCAGCAAAGAATAGAACAAGCATAGCAGCTAGGACTGTTCCTCCAGCGAAGAATACTGGCTCACCAGTAGCACGCATCGCATATTTCATTGCCTCATATTTACTTTCATAATGATTCAACTCTTCACGATAACGTGAGAATACGAATAACGAATAATCAATTACAGCTGCAAACAATAAAATACTCATAATCGAAGTAGTAGAGTTATTAATTTCTAACCCACCTGCTCCCAAAAGAGCAATCGTTTGGTTTGCTACCTGATAAACGATAACAGTTGCTAACAATGGGATAAATGCCAGCAATGGTGATCTATAAATAACTATTAATAATATTAAAATAATAACTATAGTAGCAAGTAACAATTGGATATCTGCCTGTTCAAATAGCTTTACAGTATCTCCTGCAATACCCGCAGGACCAGTAATATAGAATTGTGTATCCCCAGTGCTTTTAGCTATGTCGTTCCCAATCTTGGAAGCTTCATCATTAATCTCAGCATATTGATCATTTCCTAATCCAGCCTCGAGATTCATAGGTACAATCATAGTTGTACCGTTCTCAGAGATAAAAGATGCTAGTGCTTGTTCTGGTAATGAAGCAATATCAACGATGGTGTCAATCCCATCAATATTTGCTTGTTGAATACCTTCAAGAATATTTTTTACACTTTCAACATTTACTTCTCCATCCTCGTTATGAAAAACTAGGATTCCAGGGGTCCCTTGATCATTAGGGAAGTATTCATCTAATTTTTCACTGGCAATTATAGAAGCTGCATCGTCAGGTAAAGATTGAAAATTAGTTACCTTATACTCTCCAAGTTGTGGCCCAGCACTTAGTCCAATCATGAGGACTAACCAAGCAATAATGGTAATCCACATGCCTCGTTTAGTTGAGACCCAGTCAGTAATTGGGTGTAATAGTTTTTTCATATGAGCGTTTTTCCTCCTTCAAAATTTCTATCAAATAGTTAGTTTACAGAAGGTATATGAACTCTCTATGAACTTTCCTTTTACTTTTATATTCTTTCTAATCAAATTTGAAATATTCAAGTCAAAGTAAATTTACCACTTGTGGAAAAGATATTTAATCATTAAACTGAGGTTTTGAGAGGAGAGATAATAATGGAAAAAACTTGGAGTATACGATTAATTCGTTTTGCAGCATTATTTGGACTGATTGGAACTTATATTGGTTCGCATATGGCGGGCCAGATGGACTACTCACTAAGACCAATCCACGCTCACATACTTTTAGTAGGATGGTTATCTGTCTTTGCATGGGGGATTTTTTATCAAGTATTTACAGTCAAACATAAATGGATGGTAACTGTACAAAGTATTAGTGCCATGATAGGCGCATTAGGATTAACATTGGGCATGTGGATGTATAATCTAAATCCCTTTGACTTAAATGAAACATTGGTTATGGTCTTCTTTATCGTAGGTGGAACTGTTTTACTTTTTGCATTCTTTATGTTCTTAGTTATCACCTTCTTTACCGAAAAATCAAGTAAAGCATAATTTAGATTATTATATAGAAAAGGCCCTTACAAAATAAGGGCCTTTTATTATTGGGCTGTATAACCACCATCTAAAACGATTGCCTGGCCTGTCATTCCTTTGGCAGATTCACTTGCCACGTACAAAGCTAAGTCTGTGATTTCTTGAACGTCTAATAATCTTCTTTGGGGAACTAGGGGATACAATACTTCTTCCAGTACCTGTTCCACCTTGATATTTCTCGTTCTAGCTAAATCTTCAAATTGGTTGCGTACAAGCAATGTATCCACATAGCCTGGACATATTGCATTCACTGTAATTCCATCAGCTGCAGCCTCTAATGCGGCAACCTTTGTTAACCCAATCACCCCATGCTTAGCCGAATTATAGGCGGCTTTTCCTGCAAATCCTATCAAGCCGTTTATAGAAGCCATATTAATAATCCGGCCAAATTGTTGCTTTTTCATGTGTGGTAATGCATATTTCATAGCTACAAAAGGAGCTGTTAGCATTATTTTTATTAATAGCTCGAACTTTTCTGTCGGGAAATCTTCTATTAATGAAACATGCTGCATGCCTGCATTATTTATCAATATATCTATTCTTCCAAAGGAATCTACTGTAGATTCAATGGCGTTCTTTATGTCCTCTTCTTTCGTTACATCACAGACAATACCCTTTACTTGCCCATTTAGAGTGGAGACAGCCTCGTCTAATGCCACTTTATTCAAATCTGAAATAACTACGCTTGCTCCTACCTCTAAAAATGCCTTAGCGACATCATAGCCAATTCCTCTGGCAGCCCCAGTTATAAATACTACTTTACCCTTCAATTGAATTCCTCCAATCTTAAATTGCAGTCCATCCACCATCAACCTTTAAAGTTTCGCCAGTCACGAAATTCGCCAAATCAGAGGCTAAATACAACACTGCTCCAGAAATATCCTTTGGCTGCGAAAGTCCCTTTAAGAGAATTCTATTTTCGACATCCCTTTTAAAATCTTCATCTTCAAACATTTTGGCAGTTAACTCTGTTTCTATAAAGGTAGGTGCCACCGCGTTAACGTTAATACCAAGCTTAGCCCATTCAACTGCCAAAGCCTTTGTTAGTTGAACTAGACCTCCCTTACTAGAACAATATGCCGCTCTATTGTAATAGCCTACAAAGGCCATTTGAGAGGCTATATTAATAATTTTACCATTTTTTTGTTTACTCATAAATTTAGCCGCTGCCTGGCTTGTAAAGAATGCAGACTTTAAATTCAAATCTAAGACAGTATCCCAGTCATTCTCCGTTACTTCTAATGCAGGCTTTGCAATATTAACTCCTGCATTGTTGATAAGTACATCAATTGTTCCAAACTCTTTTACTGTCGTCTCTATTAAATTATTAATGTTCTCCATTTTACTTAAATCGCCTTGAACAGAGATGCATCGATCGTTATAGCCTTGTAGTTCTTTCAGCGTTTCCTCTAATGCTATACCTTCTCGTCCGGAAATCACCACATTAGCTTTTAGCTTAGCAAATGTATGGGCTATATCTTTCCCTATTCCTTTGCTACCCCCTGTTACAATTACAGTTTTATGCTCTAACTCAGAAAAGAAATTATTCATCGCTACCTCCTAAATTCATGTCTCCCTTAAGAAAATGAATTAACATCTGTTCACGTTCTACATTTTTAAGCTGAGAAAATTGCTCGTCCCATGTATAGAAGCCTTCTCCACTTTTGTCTCCAAGCTTATTCTCTTCCACTAACTGTGTAAGCACTCTACCGGATTTTTGATCGGTGCTCAAGTCCTCAAAAAGATAATTTGAAATAGCAGAAAAAACATCAAGACCTCCCATATCCGCAGTCATTAAAGGACCTGTTACCGGAAGACGACGCCCAATACTATATGTTACTGCTGCATCGATGTCCTCTTTAGTTGCTACCCCTGCATCAAGTAGGGATTGTGCTTCCCGAAATAACGCGTACTGTAAGCGATTCCCTATAAATCCTGGAATCTCTCTGTTTAATAAAACCGGTTTCTTCTTCATATGCTGAAGTACTTGCATAGCTCGCTGAACCGTACCGTTATCTGTCTTTTCACCCTTTACTACTTCAACTAAAGGAATTAGATGACCGGGATTCCAAAAGTGTGTAACAACAAAACGATTAGGGTGATCCATTCCCTCTGCCAATAAACTTGGCATAAAGCCAGACGTATTGCTTGCTATAATAACATCCTTATCCACTAGAGCCTCTAATTTTTTATACATATTTTTTTTAAGATCTAGTACTTCAGGTATTACTTCAATAATAAAGGTTGTCTCTTTTACAACCTCTTCTAGAGATATAGATAACTTAATGAGATCCATAATGCGTGCTGCTTCCTTTTCATTAAATAATCCATTATCCTTCATTACTTTTATTTTATTTTGAAGGCCTTTTTTAGCAATCTCCAGATCCTGCTCACTAACTCCATATACTTTTACATGTAACCCTGCCCACGCTGCGGATAAAGCAATGGAGTGTCCCATTGTCCCACAACCTAAAATTGATACATTTTCCATTTGTTCACACCCCTAATATGTATTTTAATAACCAATACCCAACAAGCAAATGCACCACTGCTTGTTGGGTATTGTGATTATATCCCTATGCCAAAAGAGAAAAGAATAACTGCTAATATTACACCGAGTATCGGCACAACAACGGTTAAAGCCCCAAAGGCCGGATAAGCATCCTTATGTGTTTCTCCACAGATTGAACGAATAGTCGTAACTACATAGCCACCTTGTGGCAATGAATCTAGAGACCCAGAAGAAATGGCAACGGATCTGTGAAGCGCTTCTGCATTTACACCTAAATCTAAATAATGTGGTGCTAAAAGCGGTAAGGCAATTGCCTGTCCACCTGAAGATGAACCGGTTAAACCCGCGATAACAGCTACGGCTAACGCGCCACCAATTAGTGGACTACCTGGTATACCAGTCATTACATCAACTGCTGATTCAAATGCGGGAGTAACCTTTACTACACCACCAAAGCCCACAACAGCCGCGGTATTGGCAATGGCGATAACAGCACCCATTGCTCCTTCAGCAACAGCACCACTGAAATTTTGAAAATACTTTTTGTTTATTAGATAGGTAGCAATAATACCACCGGTCAATGCAAGGATTAATGCCGAAGTTTCCAATTCCTTATGTAAGACAAATGAAATAATTAATACTACACCTAAAGGGATCATACTTAGTAATGGATTGGGCAATTCTTTACGAGCAGCCGTGGTTACATCAGATTCCCTACTCACAAATGACTCGCCATTATCCATTGCTTTCTTAATCATCTTTTTCAGCCACCAATAACCAAATGCCATCATGAAAACAGCTACAATAATGCTTACTTCCCAACCTGCATAAGGAGATGTTTTTAAGAATGGGATAGGAATCCAGTTTTGAATTTCTGGTGAGCCCGCTGACGTCATTGTAAAGGTTGTAGAACCAAAGCCAAGAGCAGCTGGTATAAAGCGTCTTGGCAAATCTGCTTGCTTAAATAAACTCAAAGCCATTGGATATACCGAGAAGGCTACTACAAATAAACTTACTCCCCCATAAGTTAAAACAGCACAGGCAATTACAACAGCTAGCGCTGCACGCTTAATACCAATTTTACTAACAATCCATTGGGACACGCTATCTGCTGCCCCACTATCCTCCATGACTTTACCAAAAATGGCACCCGCTAAGAACATTAACCACCAAGAAGCTATGAAGCTAGTAAAGCCTCCCATATAATTAGTTAAGAAATTATCAGCACCCTTCTCTACAAGCTGTGGAAACAATGGAAGTCCATTAAATACCCCAACGAACAGAGCTGTGAGTGGTGCGGCAATGAGAAGGTTCATCCCCTTCATAGTTAAATAAATCAATAACGCGAGACCACCAAATAATCCTATGAAACCTAACATCCTTTTTCCCCCTTCACCCCTACGAACTATTTATTTCCGTAACGTCTTACTCTTAATAGTGCCTGCTCGGCGTGTCCAGCAAAGTTCTCTAACTGACATAAACGTGCTGCATATTCCCCAATATAAGCACTTGCCTCCGGTGTTACCTTTTGATAAGTTACTGTTTTAATAAATTTACCTACCCATAAGCCGCCCGTATACCTTGCCGCACCCTTAGTTGGAAGTGTATGATTTGTACCAATAACTTTATCTCCATAGGCAACATTCGTTTCTGGCCCTAAGAAAAGGCAGCCATAGTTCGTCATATTTTCTAAGAAGTAATTAGGATCTTCTGTCAAAATTTCCACATGCTCAAATGCTAAACGATCAGCCTCTACTCTAGCTTCTTCAATAGAATCTACTAAAAGAATTTGACCATAATCTTCCCATGAGACTCTCGCTACATCGGCCGTAGGTAAAGTTTGTAACTGACGCTCAATCTCTATTAACGTTTCCTCTGCCAATTTTTCTGAAGTAGTTATTAAAGCTCCTGGAGAAGTTGGACCATGTTCTCCTTGCCCTAGAATATCTGTAGCAACCATTTCTGCATCTGCTGTATGGTCCGCTACAACTAAGGTTTCAGTCGGACCAGCAAACAAGTCAATACCAACGCGGCCATAGAGCTGACGCTTTGCCTCTGCTACAAATGCATTACCAGGGCCAACAATCATATCTACCGGTTGAATAGTCTCAGTCCCAATTGCCATTGCAGCCATTGCCTGAATACCACCTAGCAAATAGATTTCATCTGCCCCTGCCAACGACATAGCAGCAATAGTAGCATAAGGGATTTCTCCATTAATCGGAGGGGTGCATGCAATTACTCTTTTTACTCCAGCGACTTTTGCAGTTAATACGCTCATATGAGCTGAGGCAACCATTGGGTACCGCCCACCAGGTATATAACAGCCTACGCTATTTACTGGGATATTTTTATGTCCTAAAATTACTCCTGGAATATTTTCTACTTCTACATCCTGAAGGGATGCAAGCTGTGCTTCTGCAAATTCTCGAATATTTTTTTGAGCAAATTTTATATCCTCAATTACCTCTGACGGTACTTGAGCTACCATTTCTTCAATTTGCTTGCTTGAT
This sequence comes from Psychrobacillus sp. BL-248-WT-3, assembly GCF_012843435.1. GTDB lineage: Bacteria > Bacillota > Bacilli > Bacillales_A > Planococcaceae > Psychrobacillus. The sequence continues at coordinate 111,493 of NZ_JABAFC010000006.1, forward strand.
AAACGGAATGAATCAGGTGACCACTTATCGAATCTTTCTGATAATTCACGGACTGCTTGATCTCCTCTTGTTTCTACATCCTTCAAGGCCTCTGACACTATTTGAGATACCTTTAAATCATTAGCACTTACTTCTTCTTGTGACTTTCCAGACTTAATTACTTTTACCATTTGTAATTCCTCCCCTTTGTTTGAAAACGCATTCATAAAAATACAATCCTTCTTTGCATACGTATGCAAAAATATATACAAGTAAGATTATTCTAAAAACATTAATTAGTCAACTATTTATATGTTGAATTACGAACAATTAGTTTTCCCTCAATCTCTATATTTTGGGCCTGACCAGAGTATTCGCTGATTTCCGTGGTTAAATAGTCCACTGTTACGTTTACCATTTCATTTATTGGCTGCTCCCAAGTAGTTAAACTATAAGAAGGCCAAGCGGACATCTCAATATTGTCGAATCCCACCACCTTCACTTCATCCGGAACAGCTATATGATGTTTTTTTAAGGAATCAATCACTCCTAGAGCCATAATATCATTCGCCACGAATATCGCTTCGGGTACTTTTCCCTGAGACACTACTTTCTCGATTGTTTTATACCCACCCTCGTAAGTAAAATCAGAAATATATTTTTTATATTCTACTTTATTTTCCTTTAATACTGTTACAAAGCCTTTTTCTCTCTCTATACTAGTTGATGTGTTTTCATTGCCAGAAATATAAATCATATTAGAGCAACCTGCCTCCAATAGGTACTGTGCAATTTGTTTACTCGCCTCTAAATTGTTACAGCATACCGAATAAAACTTATTACCATCAATCTTTCTATTAAACAAAGCTAAAGGAATTCTGTTATTAAATAGATCCTCGTTTGCCTTCAAAGACAACGTGGCATCCGTAATAATGACACCCGCAACATTATAGTTAAGTAATGTATCAATATCCTCCTGTTGAATCTCATCGTTATTTGTATACACAAATAAAATGCTGTAGCCCAACTTTTTAAATGCAGTTGTAAATTGCTTTAATACCTGTGGATAAAAAGGGTTCTGGACCCCCTTCATAACTAAACCAATTATTTTCGTTCTATTTGTAATTAAACTACGGGCAAATTCATTCGGTCTATAACCTAATTCCTTAGCGGCAGTTAATACCTTCTCACGAGTTTTTTGAGACACAGTCGCCCCTTTAAAATAAACACGTGAGACAGAAGATTGAGAAACGCCGGCAAGCTTCGCAACGTCCTTAGCAGTAACTCCTTGATTCATCTTACTCACTACCTTCATAAAAGTTTAATTATTTCAAACTATACAATAATATTGTTTTTTTGGAAATAATAAACACTAACCTCTATTAAAAGATTAGCGTTTATCAACAGCTTTAATCTTCTTCACCTTTCTTCCCCTTAAACAACCACGATCCTCCAACTAGAAAAACACCACTAAAAAGAAATACGCCTGCCACTCCAACAGAGCCTCCAATTACCCCAAAAAAAGCTGGTGCTATGAGCTGAAATAAGCGATTTATAGTTATTCGTAGTCCTAAAACTTCCCCTGTCCGTTCTGGTGGAGATGCATTATAAGTCGTTGTCATGGAGATTGGCTGTCCGCACCCTAAACCTAATCCCATCATAATAGCAAGAAATGCAATTACAATAACGGAGCTTGTCAAAGGCAACAATAAAAAGGCAATCCCTGCGACAAATATGGATACGAATAGGATAAATTCTCTCTTATATGTTTCTAAAAGCTTTGGTAATACAAAACGGACAAACATGGTTGCTAATCCCTGGAGCGCTATGATCCAACCAATTGTAGACGTAGACAAGTCCATTTGTTTTCCTAATAACGGAAAATAGGCAACAAAGATGTCTTTTGAATAAAGAACTAAGGCACTGGAGAACAAGGCCCTTCTTATTAACGGGCTTTCTAATAGCTTGATAGAGTCAATCATTTTAGTTGGCTTTCTATGTATTTGTTGCTCTGCCTTAGGGATTTTTAAAGAGAAGATAATGCCAGCTAATCCTATCCCCACGCATACTATATAAACAATTTGAAAGGATATATGTTCAGATAAGTATCCACCCATGAGAGGACCTATTACAGCTCCAAAAGCAACACACAAACTAAACATACTGAAATAATAATCTCTATTTTTCTTAGTCGTTTGGTGACCTAACTGATTTTGTAACGCAATAGGTATACTTATATTCCCTATCCCTAACAGTAACTGACTTGCAAACAATGACCATATAGTAGAAAAAACAGCTGGTACAATCATTCCGGCTATAAGGCTAACAAACCCAATAACAATAGGGAGCCTATCTCCTCTTTTATCTATTATTTTGCCTGCATGAATCGAAAATATTAATGGTAAAAAGGCAAACGTAGAGGTTAAAATACCAATAATCCAAATAGAAGCCCCATATTCATCCGCTGAAAGTGTAATGACAGGTCTAGTTGCGTTTACAACAGTATGAAATAAGAATATTAATAGTAAGACTCCTTTTAGATTCATATATCTCCCTCCATCCCATTATGTATAGTTCAATATTATATCAATACATAAGCCACTATGTTTAAAAGAATATAGACCATTTGTTCATAAGCTTGGCTATAATAATGGTAGTCATACAATACATAAACCATTTTATGGTTACAAAAGGGGCAGAAGAATATGAAGGAATTAACAGAGGAAATTTTAGAGTTCAACAAAAAAAGAGGTTGGGTTCGCAATACCGATGCTCGTAGTCTCGCGATCTCTATATCTTTAGAAGCTAGTGAACTATTAGAGCATTTTCAATGGCGTACCCCAGAAGAAGCTATAGCAAATGATAAACAAGGCATTGAAGAAGAAGCGGCAGACGTTTTAATCTACCTCCTTCAACTGGCAAACCTATTAGACATAGACTTAAAAGAAGCGGCAAAAAAGAAAATAAAAAAGAATGCTATAAAATATCCTTTACCTAACTAAGACGATTTCAGCTGTCGATCACTCAAGGCTTTTTTAAAAGCTATGTTAAAGAGTAGGGTTGATTTATGATATAAAGAAATCTTAAATCAGAGAGTAGAATTGATTTCCGCGCCAGCCGGACGCTTTCCTCGGGGTGAGCGATAAGCCATCACCCATCGCTAACGCGCGTGGTTGTGATGTCTTATCTGTCTCACTCATCCCGTAGGAGTCGCCGTCTGGCGCTCCAATCAATAAATTGGAACAGCTTTAGCATCGATAAAGCGCTAATAAATTCCCTCGCATAAACAAAGCTAAAAGTTCACCAACCTAAATTTCATACTCTAGTTCATGTTCTTAGCAGCCATTTGAAAGTACCTTTGTTTATATTTACAGTCACTAAAAAAAATTGTTAGTCAAAATCAACCAATAACTTTAACAAAGCTTTTTAAGGTTACAAATTAAGAATGTTGATATATATATAGTTAAATTTAATGGGGCACCGAGTAGTCAAAAATATGACTACTGGTTTGCCCCTCTTTCAATACAATCGACTATGTACAAAGTTACATAAACTTCTTTTAACTCTTCAGACATAATCTTTGCTCCCTCAACATAATATTTTATTAGCTATCTATTCTCCAAATTCACTAAAATACCTTTTCTAATATTTTTGCTTTATTAAACAAACACAAATTGGAGGAATTTAAATGAAAACTACAAAAGTATTATTAGCATTAGCCACGATTACTCTATTACACACCTCATTTATTCCGATAACAGAGGCAGCCACAACAGGGAATATAAAGAGTAACCAAACCGTTATTCAAAAAGATCAGCTAACTGACAAACTAGCTGTGGACCTAGCTGCTAAATATCAGGAGGCCTATCTGTTTGTAAGTAGTGGAGGAGGCTATAAGGATAGAGAATATGATACTTTTCTATATAATGACTTAGCCTATCGTTACCTATCAAATAACATTAATACCAAGGCCAAGCTCATGAAATATTTAACAGAGGCTATGACATCACAGGCAGCAGAACAGTTTATAAAGGACTTAGAGATTTTAGAATATAAAGGAAAGCTTGCTCAAAAAGAAGCCGACATAGGCTCTTTAGAGGAATGGAAAAAAGCTACCTCAGAGGTTATAAAAAAGGATAAGGATAAGGTTCAATATCGATTAACTGTACCTATCGGTGAGCCTTCAGAAAAAATAATGTACAGCGTAGAATATCAATTAGTTGAAAGCATAGGTTGGCGTGTTAGTAAGAGACCAGTGGTTGACCTAGATATTCCAGACAAAATAAATCCTGTTCATATTTTATTTACCAAATTATTAACTAGCCCACAAGTTGCTCAAAAGCAGCTATTACCGACTTCTTATTTTGAAGTAAACGAGTTTAAGAAAGGGCTCAAAAAAGTAGATCTATCAAAGATTAAAGAAATAGATAGAGGCTCACACCACGTGGAGTATATTGCTACAATTTTTGTAGAGCTTGAAAAGGACTACAAAGGACCTCTAGTTTCTGGGGAAAATAAAATGTATTTTATTGTTCAGCCCAATGGATATATGGATTTTAAAATTCATCAGGTAGGTCAAATAGAAATGTATTGATATTATATTTCCTAATTTTAAAAAGACAGCAAATCAAAGTTGATTTGCTGTCTTTTTACTTTATTCTTATTTAGCTTTTATCAACCCCTGAGACCCGCTATCAGTCATTGGCAACTTACACTTTCCTTATTTATCTTGCAAATCTATTTCAATCTTTACGTTTTCATCCTCAATCCAAGAAGGATAATAATCTAAGACCAATCTAACCTGTTTGCTATTTGGTGGAATTTGAAATTCAAATTTTGTTTTCCCATCTGGGAGATCTGTAAAAGAGCTAGTCACATATTGAGTGCTTGGATAATAGGGACTGTCGTCATACTTAAATGTATACTCCTCTTCCCTTTCATTTGTTATTTTTGGAAAATAGACGAACTCTTTGTTTCTATCTACATCGATAACAAAGCTAACTTGATTGTTTTCAATTTTTAAATCTGAGAAGATAGAATCCTTTGGCTGCTTTATAAACTTAGATAAATTTGTATCAATGAGTAAATAAGCCTCGTCTTTATCGATTGCAGCCACTTTTCCAAAATTTATCGTAAGTTTTTTAGGACTATAAAAATAAAAGCTATCAGGCACGGAAACCGTAAATTTATTTTGCTCCCAATAATAGCTATCAGCGTGCGTGGACCATTCTCTGCCTTTTTCATCTACCAATCGGATATTATTAAATGCACCATATAAAAACTTTTTGGTATTACTTGGTTTTGCCTCTAAAAATAACTTCATTCCCGTCGGATCTACTACAATAAATTTTAGTTCTATTATTTGCCCCTCTATCTCTACTTCCTTATTCACGGTAAAAGTTTTGCTCTCCAAGTTATTTATTTTCTCGTAGGAAAAGGGTATTTTAAAGTTTTCAATTTTATCTCCATTGATAATTCCTATTTCTAATCTATGGCCTTCAGAAGGCAGACTTGACTTATACCTAGATTCTATACGATGACTAGAGCTGAAAGCCTTCAATCCCTTTTCTGTAGCTAAGGGATAAAAGCTATTACGGATTTCCATACTATATTCATATGGCGATCTTTTATTTGACTTCACTCGCCAATATTTATATCCTAATTCACTCAAATCCTTTTCCTTCGATTCCACGGTATAAAAAATAACCATCCCTTTCTCATCAACAATCACTCCATCCAACGTAACCGTAATTCCGTGTTCGGTTTGGGATACATTTACCGGTTGATAGATGTCATGTTCTACTGCTGCTACAAGACCCTTGTCATTTTGAATAAGAGCTACTACTCTATCCAAGCCAGGAATCGCTGATACTTTGCTGGCAAAGGCTGGAGAAACGTTTACCGAGGTTACAAATGCTATGAATAAAATGGCTACCATAGCAATGGACAATATACTGCGCTTCGCAATCATTCTCTTCCTTGTTTTCTCTTGTTTTGCTTTTTCAAAGCCATTTCTTACGGACATCTGTAGCTTATCCAAAGGAATCTCTACCTGATTGATCACGTTTTTGCGTTTCTCTAACTTCTGCTTTTCCTCTTCAAACACGCTTCATCTCCCCTTTTCCTTCAAATTGATGTCGTAATGAGCGGAGTGCCTTATGTAGTCTAGTTTTAATCGTCCCTTCTGGTGTCTTCCACATGATTGCAATATCTTTAATTTTGATGTCTTCAAAGTATTTGAGATGGAGTAGCTCTCTTTCGTAGTCAGTCAGATGTTTAAGTGCCTCTTCTATTTCTAGAAAGGTAAAATTCTCCTCTACTCCAATTAAGTGTAGTAAGTCATCCTCCACTAACTCACGCTTACTTTTTCGAATTTCATCCTGGCAATAGTTCATCATAATCCGTATGATCCATGTTTTGAAATACGCTGGCTCTTTCAGTTTTCTTATATGTTTAAAGGCTCTATAGGTAACTTCCTGCACAGCCTCCAATGCATCCTCTTCATTTTTTAAAAAGGATATAGCAGTCCTATATAATGCTTCCTGATGCACATGCATCAAGTCCAAAAAAGCTTCCTCATTCCCCTTTATCGCTCTTTTTACTAATAACAGTTGTTCGCTCAAACCATCACCCCATTTCTACGTCCCTATTAATTAGACAGACTAATTGAAAAAAAGTTTTACATTTTTATTGTAAACGTACTTTAATATGTTTTTGTGTAAAATTAATTTCATTTAATTTGTCCTTCTATAAAAATTTTTACATTATAGGAATTAAGTGTTTCTACTCAAAATATACTTAGTAGGAAGGCCATTTTTATATATTTTTTGGTTTTTTTTACGAAAAATCAGTAAATTATTAATTTTATTATGCTTAACTTAAGATATTAATGAGAAAATGGGGTATACTTAATAGTAATGAGTTTGTGGATTTGTAAAGGAGGCACTACTTTATGTCAGTCGCTAGTGAAGCATCACAAGTAAATCTCGATTTTTTAATTAACGAGTTAGGTCTACAACAGGTTTCTAATACTTCCGTGTTTCGTAAAGGAAATATATTCGTCATTTCGCCATCGGTTCAAAATAAATCAAACACCTTTGAGCTAGGTGAATCACTTATGAAAAAGTTTAACCCTGAAACAGATGATGGATATTTACTCATACGTCTAAAAGAAAAATTCCTTATGTGTAAGTTACATCCCTTCCAACGTAAAATGATGACTTCGGATACCGAAAAAAGCACGAAAAGTAAGCCATCTTTTTGGAAGTTCCATGTAATAGAATCCATCATCCCACGTATTGAAAATAGCGGTGATAGAGAGCTAACGTTTAAAATCCAAGCTCCTACTAATAAGCAGCTAATTTCTTTTTTTAATAAAGAAACCCTATAGTAAAAACCAGATCTAGCTTATAGATCTGGTTTTTATTTACTTTCATTTTATTAAATTTTCCAAATAATTAAATAAAAACTTGAATACCCTTCGATTTAAAGATAATATAAATTTATAATCTTAAGGTGAGATGAGGTATTAAATTGGAGCTTATTACCGTTAATTTTCTATTCAATTTATCCTTAATTATCATCTTGTTTTTCCTTTGTTTCACTAACTTAAGAAAACCTGGTAGCCTGCTTAAAAGAAAAAAAACCTCTTTAATATTTTTTGTTATTACATTACTTCTGTGCTATTTGTTTTCCTATCATTTAACGGATGAATTAATGCTAGATTTACGAATGGTCCCTTTACTTATAGGAAGCCTCTATTTTAGGTTGAGTCCAATTTTGTGCGCAATCGTCATTTTACTAAGAGGTCTACATGGAATAGATTTAGGTTTCTATATGACTCTTACGATCAATGGCATACTAAGTATTGCATTATGGATAGTATCTCCTTATTTTATGCGATTAAAATCTAAATATCGTATAATTTGTTCCTCCTTTTTAGCTCTTATAATGAGCCTTTTTATATTATTAGTTGTACTAAACACTAGTGGGAGCGCACATACTTTAGATTTATATATAGCATATATAGTTATTCCCCCACTTGGCATTGCCATCATTACATATATTATTGAAGCCTTTGAAAAAATAAATACCCAAAGGAAGCTTTTAATAAAAGTAGAAAAAAAAGAAGCCGTAGAACAAATGGGTGCGGCTATATCACATGAAATTAGAAATCCTTTAACTTCAGCAATTGGATTTGTCGAATTATTAACTAGAGAACCCCTAGATTCTGAAAAAAGCAAGCAATACCTTGCTATTTTAAAAGACGAACTTGATTTGGCAGAGAAAATTATTCAAGATTATTTAACTTACTCTAAGCCTATAACAGAACATACAAAAGAATTAAATATTCAAGAGGAACTCCCTATTGTTCTAAAGCTTTTACAACCATTAGCTAACTATTATTCCGTTAAGATTGTCTCTGATTTATCGTCTACTAGTTTAATAGACGGAGATCGTGCAAAGTTCCAGCACACATTCATAAATATCATTAAAAATAATATAGTTTCCTTAACAGATGGAGGCGTTATATCTATCACAACTAAGGAGACTAAAAACAAAATTCTTATTACAATAACTAGTCCTACCACAGAAAATCAAATGGAATCTAAAGTACTAGACACATCCATTGATTTCGGTATTATAAGAAATATAAAAGGTACTGTTCGAACGAAGAGAACCGAACAGGAAACTACTTATTACTTTACCTTCCGCAAACAAAAAACTTCATATATATTCTGGTAAAGTTTTAATTCACATTCAATCTTTCTGAAAAGAGGTAATACTATGGAGCTGACGCTACATTTTTTTTTCAACCTATCTCTTTTAATAGTATTACTTTTTTTCAGCTTGATTTGGCTTGAAAATACGAAAAAGGTACAATTCATTGCGACGTTGTATTGTTTCGCCAGCCTCATAATTTGCTACGGATTTAGCTATCCTTTATCTGAAAATATCTTATTGGACTTAAGAAATATTCCTTTTGTAATTGGTGCGCTTTATATTGGTCTAGGTCCATACCTAGGTCTAACAGCAATTATTATTAGAGCCTTTTTTGGAATAGATTTAGGATTTTGGGTAACAGTATCTTATTATGCTATTTTCTCTCTTATTTTATGGAAGATACACCCTTGGTTTTTGGGAAAAAATAGAGAACAACGAATTTGGATAGCAATAGGCTTTATTTATATCGTAGGAATTTATCAAACCACTCCCTTACTTTTTATGTTAGATGGTTATGACATACTTGATGTAAGTTTTGCATTTTTATTTTTACAACCTTTAGGAGTAGGGATGATCACCTACTTTTTAGAGGAGGTTGATAAATTTACAATCTACAGACAGCAACTTGTAACTTTAGAAAGGCAAGGAGTTGTGGAAAAGATGGGTGCCGCTATCTCTCATGAAATACGCAATCCATTGACTGCTGCTATAGGTTTTGTCCAACTTTTACATAACGACTCAATTTCAGCAGACACAAAAAGGCAGTATTTATCTATCGTTAAAAGTGAGCTTCAGTCAGCTGAAAGAGTTATTCAAGATTATCTTACAATTTCTAAAGTTGATCCAGAAACTGAAAACACTATTCTCATCAACAAGGCATTAAATCAAGTCATACAAATGCTTATACCACTGGCACAAAATAGGTCTGTGGAAATAATTACAGATTTCGCAGAGGAATCCATAATTATGGGTGACAGTCAAAAATTTCATCAAAGCTTAGTTAATATTATGAAGAATGGAATAGAATCTATGTCTTCAGGAGGAATTTTAACTGTGGGGACAGAAGCTACGCCTACGAACGTCGTCATCACGATCAAAGATACTGGTTCAGGAATGACTGATGAGCAATTAAGTCGTTTAGGAGAGCCGTATTACTCTACAAAAGGGAACCAAGGAACTGGTCTTGGTATATTGGTTGTTTTTAGTGTTATCCGTGCAATGAATGGAAATATTCATGTAGAGTCCGAGGTAGGCGTTGGAACTACATTCGAATTAAATTTTAGATCGTCATTAGCTTACATTCCACCTGTAGTGGAACAAGAAAAAGGAAAAATGATTTCTAAATAAGTTTTATTCCCAGGAGTAAAATTACCTTTTCTTCTCATCTTAATAAAGAGAAAATTTTAGAAAGGGAGTATCACACCATGGGTAGAGACGACAAAAAGGGAAGTAGTAATAACACTGGTTCCTTACCTCAGACACCAAAGAATATGAAGATTAAGCCTAAGGATGTCCGAGAAGAATTTGCTCGAGAATTTGCAGAACTGAGACATTCCTCTAGAAAAAATAAATAGTATGATTTAAGGAGGACTTGATATTCATGTCCTCCTTAAATCATCTTCTAGTGAAGTACACCTGTACTTAAAATAGACATATCAACCTCAATATCCCACTTCATTTTACTTATAGTTTTACGGGTAAGCTCGGTATCCCACTTAACTCGCTGATGTCGACGTACGTTTTCTGTCAATCCAATGGGATCGACCTCTAATTTTTGCATTTCTTCTAAGAAATCATTGATTTTTTTTTTCAAATCCTTCTCTGCATCTTTTTCTAATCTTTCCATGATTTCTGGGTCTTTAAAGGAAATATTTTTACCTTTATACTCTGACATCGTTCCCTCTATCTTAAGTATAATTTTTAATCTTGGGGATTCTAAGCTTTTATTACTTATAATTTTTACACTGTTATCAATGAAATCAAGTAAGAGTGTATCTCCTCCCCCCACATTTAAGGTAAAGGGAGATAGTTTTTTCTTCCCCTGTATTGCTTGAATATATAAGGCATCATCTGGATGAAGTACGTTTTCCATATGATCCCCTTTAAATAAGGCGACACCAGTTAACTCCAACTTTTTCCCTTTAAGCTCAATTACAGGCATAATTGAATCTATATTAGGATTAGTTTGTGTATACATCAAGTCATGTATATTAGTATTTGGGTTAAATGCTAAGTTTACACTTGGCTGGAGCAGGTCACTGACATAGTTTATGACGCTTGCCTTGTCAGTATAATCCTGTCGCATTAACTCCTCAGCACTACCTTTTACAATAGCCAGCAAAACCTCATTGCCTACTTGTGTGTTTCGGTATAAATGCTTGATTACTTCTTCAACCTTTCCACTAGTAGCAAATTCCTCACTAAATAAAATGACACGTAATTGATTTAAAACTACTTTTTTCTCTGTTTTTTTCTCAATGTCAACCATTCCTGTTGTGACTAATTCAGTTGTAGTTGTATAGATTTGTGTTCTTTCATTAGCATACTTGGATTTTTGAGGAATGGCTGCAGTTAGTTTATAAGTGCCTTCTCCCTCATAGTCAAATCCAAGAATTCCTACCATATCAATACCTTCAATCGGGACCTTCTTTTCATTCAAATTGCAGCCCGTCAAAAAAACCATTCCTATTAATAATATTAAAATGATTTTTTTACTCATGATTCCACCTGCTTTTTTTAATAAAGTGAAGGGCAATTAAAATAATTGGCCACAGTAATAGTCCATAACCAATTCTATAACTTACAATAAAAGCCCTCTCTAAATTTTCATGAGAAAGTGGTAGCGTAAGGATTACGAAAATGGTAGTAGCTATTATATAAACGTGGGAACTTTTTCTTTTGGATATAATAGAATTTACACCTTTCATAGAAGCCCAGATATATCCTGACACAGATGAAAGCACTAAAAATACCCACAAGGTAATACCAAAAATATCTATTCTCTCCACAAAAGAAAATCCCCCTGCTTTAAATAGATGTAAAACAGAGTACTGAACATTACTTAGCTGCCATTCAGAAAAATACATGACACTTACCAGGGTAGTCAAGAAGAACAAAGATACACTAATCCAAATACCTATTAATGCATGCTTAAACGCTTTTTGTTTATTAATAATATAAGGAAAGAATATTAATATTACCTCATATCCGAATACAGTATTAAAGCCTTGGTCAAATGCCACAAAAAAATCATTCCAACTATGATTAAACAAAGGGAAAACATGGCTTATATCACCTTTATTTATAGACCATTTTAAAAAATAAACCATCGGTATTGTAATAAAAAATGCCATTATACAAAATCTAGCAACATTTTTTATACCACCATTAACGATATACAATACCAATAGCAAAACTAAAATAAGAGGTATGCTTGTCGTTTGTTCTTGGAGAGCCGTGCTTTGAATCAGCTGTACATAATTGCTGACCTTTGCAGTTGCTAGTAAAATTAACTGAATTACTATAAAGGCGTTAATACACTTTCCTAAAGACTTACCTAATATTTCTTCATTAATCTCAAACAAGTTTTTTGCATGATATTTTGAACATATCCAGATCATTGGCCATAGAGATATACTTGCAATTACTCCAAATAGGATTGGCATCAATGCCTGGCTGTACCCTAGACTACTCAATCTTTCAGGCAGTGACAGAACTCCTGTACCAAACATAATACTCTGTACCAAAAAAATGACATGATAGCCTTTTAAACTCTCTTTATTAGCACTCAGGTATGTTCACCTACCTATATACTTCGTTTTTTGGAACGAGAAATCCCGCTTTTCCTCTTTAAGAAAGATATTGGAAAACGTACAACACTGTCCATCAAATCAGACACCCTTCTCGGTATAACGGGTGACATAAAAGGCGTACCGAGGGATTTTACTCTTAATAAGTGGGCAATTAGCCATGCAAATGCGAGCATTTGACCAAACAAACCAAAGATACCGGCTGAAAGTATAAAGACATAACGAATAGTCCTGCTCGTATTACTCATATGGAAAACCGGTGGAAGGAAGGACAACAGAGCAGAAGTAGCCACAATAACGATTAGAATATTACTGACTAGGCCAGCTTCAACTGCTGCAGTACCAATAACAATCCCTCCAACAATCCCTATCGTTTGGCCAATTTTCGCTGGCATCCTGGCCCCTGCTTCTTTTAATACCTCTACAATTAGTTCAATAAATAACACCTCAAAGAGAGGAGAAAAAGGCACTTTCATTCTAGATTCTTGAAGATTTAAAAGGAGCTCATAAGGAAGCACCTCCTGGTGAAAGGTTAATGCGGAAATATAAGTTGGAGTAATCATAATGGTTAAGAAAAAACCAAAAAATCGAAGAGATCTAACTAAGCTAGCAGATGGCCAGCGATTATAATAATCCTCCGCACTAATGAACATTTCTAAAAAGGAGGTTGGGCATACAAGAGCTGCTTGACTGTTATCCATTAAAATAACTATTCTGCCATCTGCAAGGTAATGTGATGTGGTATCCGGTTTTACAGTCATATAATATTGAGGAAATAGTGAATAGGGATTATCTTCTATTAATTGCATAAGAGTAGAAATATCAAAGAACTTTGGATAATCAAGCTTGGTTAAGCGACTCTTTAATTGCTCGAGAGATGTTTTATCTACTAAATCATCTATATATATAATAGTGATTTTGGTATTAGAAACGCTTCCTATTGTTAAGTCTTCATTTTTAAGCATTGGATTAACTATTCGTCTTTTAACAAGCGAAAGATTTGTCTGTATGGATTCAGTAAATACATCTTGAGGGCCAATGAATGTACTCTCCATCTCTGAAGTAGTTACTTCCCGCTCCTTTACACTATACGTATGAATACTTAACAGTTGGTTTGTCTCATGGAAGTATAATAACGTTTCACCAATAGCAAGTTTTTTTGTAATCTCATCAATATTGGAGGGGTTCATATATTCTGCCACCTGATGTATTTGGTGAATATAATTTGCTAAAGGAATTAAAACCATTATTTCTAAAGTTTTGATATCTGTTAAGGATTGAGAAAAAATAATCGTAACAATGCCTTCGTTAGTTGGGATATTTTTATATAAAACGTCATTATTATCTTTAGTAATCTTTTTATAATACCTAATCCTTTTTTCAACTAAAGCATTCGTCGATGTGGTACCATCCATAAAATATGCAAGCATCGGCTTTTTTACTAATTTCATCTTTGTTATAAGAATCACTTGCCCTTCCTATAGATTTGATTAGTTTGTCCATTTATATTTTATGTATGCAAGTGAATCTATTGGATTCTTTACTAGCATATAAAAACACTCAAAACTTTGTCGTTTTGAGTGTTTTAGAGGTTAAAATTCAACTATTTCTGGACCTTCGCCTTTTGTATTCATAACTCTAACTTGTGTTGGAGTAATTTTCAAAATGATTAAATCCGGATCATCTGGACCTTTAAACCATCCTTTTAAAGCATCATTCCAAACCTTTTCTTTCATCGATTCGTCATCCGATTCCTCGACCTTCCCTTCAATTTCCAGGAAGGAATCACCTAATCCTTTTCCATCGTACCCTAGGAGGATGTGTGTGTATGGATTATGTTCAATTTCTTCTACTTTATGCGTTTTCTTACTTGTTGCGGTATAGAGGATAAAATCGTCATTAAAAAAGGTCATATATCGGGAATGTGGCTTATTTTGCTGCACTGTCGCCATAGTACCAATCATATTACTATTTAATATTTTTAGTGCTTGTTCTTTTGCATTAGTCATATCAATCTCCCCTTCCCTTTATGTCTTTACTATTCCTTTTTTAGAAATAAACTAAACATTCTTAAATGCAATTACCAGGTTTTCAAAAATCGAGTAGTTGATTCTCTTCCCTTTTGCAATAAATCCAATTTAGAATCATAATCTAATTCAAATTGGGTCGCACTATATTCATCTGCAGGTATAAAAATAATATTTCTTTCAATCTTTCGCGATATATACCTTGTGTCATGTGCATCTTTCATTGTTGTAAATAGGCCCTCAAATAAATCGAGTCCATTTTTTATTTTTTTTGGTTGCGGCTCTTCAATATTTGCACTAAGTCGAATACCTAAAACTGGTCTCTCTTTTAACCCATTTTCAAATATCCACATTGGGAAGTTACTCAGCACACCGCCATCAACCACTACTACGTCCCCAACACTAGATTTTAATTTTATCGGTTCAAAGAAAAAGGGTATTCCACAGCTCATCCGCAAGGCCCTACTTACTAAAAAAGTATCTGGTTCGATTCCATAATTTTTTAAGTCATCTGGTAGGACAATCATCTTTCCATTAGTTAAATCTGAGGCAACTAGCTTTAACGAGCCTGGAGGTAGATCTCCAAAAGTATAAATACCTTTATAAGCCAATTTCTCTAAAAACCAATCCTCCAATGCTTTTCCTTGGTAAATACCTAAACCCCAATACAAGTTTAACCATTTCATAAACGGCAATGGTATTACTGTCTTTCGTGGATCCAAGAGTTTTTGGAAGTTCTGACTCATCATTAGCTCTTCCATTTCTCTCCCGTTATAGCCTGCAGCTATAAAGCAGGCAAGTATTGCTCCTGCACTAGTTCCCGCCACACGCTTTAGACGATATCCTTTCTCTTCCAAAACTTGATATGCCCCAACTAGGCCGATCCCCTTCATCCCACCACCTGAAAATATCCCATCTATATACATACTGCACCCTTCTCTCTAAAAAAGTTGTTATATCACTCTAAGAGAGAAGCAATCGAATTAGAACATATATCGACAAATAAGATGAACAAAAATGTTGATATGTATATATATGGAATAGAGGTGGTGACCATAAAGTGATTAATTATTTGTTTGAATTATTTTTTGTTTCCTTTTGTTGGCTGTTATTGTGTTTTTTTGCTTCTGTATTCTGCCCTATCACACCCATATCATTTGGACTGATGTCATATCCATAACCATACTCTTCACGATCTAACTTATTTTTATGATTTTTCTTTTTATCATTCATGAGATTTCACCTCCATGAGAATAAGTTGTACTATTAAATAGTTATTATGCTTAAAATAAGTTGAGAAAATAAAAGAAGGACCGTTGTGACATACGCCATAACGATCCTTCTTTTATTAGTATTTTTGACCTTCTATATACGATATTAACTATTTATTATTTTTATTTTCTTCTTTCTCACCTGGTTTAGTTATATCTTTCTTATCCGCATTGTTCTTATCTGTCTCTTTAAAATCGTCAGGATTCAAATTAGAATTGTATTCCACATCATTATCCTTCTTATCTTTACCCAATATTTTCACCTCCTATTTTAATAGGCATGCTATTCGTTAGTTTTTCTTTCAATTGCAGCTTCTATAAATTTTCTAAACAACTTTTGTGAAGGCTCATCACCAACTAGAGCAAATTCTTCAGGATGCCACTGAAAACCATAAATAAACGTGTGGTTTTCACTTTCTACTGCCTCCACTATACCGTCCGGTGCAGTAGCAACTACTTTCAACCCATCTCCAAGCTTATTTACGCCTTGATGATGAAATGAATTTACCTTAAATTCCTCTTCTTGTAACATTTGATATACCTTACTTTTACTATCTAGCTTAACCGGATGTGATCTGTGCGTTCTTATTGAATTTTGCCTATGCTGTAAAGTATATTCTTCTCTTTGCTCATGAATAGACTGGTGTAAAGATCCACCCATCACTATATTAAGCATATGCAAGCCTCTACAAGTCCCAATATATGGCTTGTCTAACTCTAGAAATTTTTGCACAAGTGCAAATTCCATTTTATCAAGTCGTGGAGTAATTCGTTGCAAGTGAAGATGTGGCAACTCACCATAATAAGAAGGATCAATATCTTCTCCTCCAGTTATAATCAACCCGTCTATTTGCTGACATAACTGGTCTATATCTTTATCAGGAATGAGTGGTATAAGTAAAGGAATACCTCCTGCTTGTAGAACTGTATCTGAATATACTGAAGACAAGTAATAACTTTTATCATCTTTAACTTCAGCAGTAATACCTATTATTGGTTTCATATTAGATTCCCCATTTTTTTAAATTTCATGCTCTATATTAATACCCTTGTTTGTACTTGCTAAACTTGTGTCAGTCTTTTTATCTAATGTTTGTCTTTATTTCATCTGGGAATACATTTATTAGAGATCAATAAAGGAGGACTCAACATGAGTAATGACAAATTCGAAAAAATGGAAGAAAATATCAAAGGACAAACACAGAATCGTCAACCAGGTTTTGAAAATGAAATGAGTCCAAAACCTATTTATGATGATGAGAATTATAAAGGTTCTGAAAAGCTAAAAGGAAAAGTCGCTTTAATCACAGGAGGAGATAGCGGTATTGGTAAAGCAGTTGCAATTGCTTATGCAAAAGAAGGTGCAAACGTCGCTATTGCGTATTTAGATGAACATGAGGATGCAAAAGAAACAGTAAAGCTAGTTGAAAACTATGGAGTTAAAGCAAAAAGTTTTGCTGTAGATATTAGCGATGACGAAAACTGCGAAAAGTTAATAGAGCAGGTTATTGAGGAATTTGGCCAGTTAAATGTTTTAGTAAACAACGCAGGAAAACAGTTCCCAACGATGAATTTCTTAGAGATTACTCCAGATCAATTACAGGAAACTTTCTCTACTAACATATACTCTATGTTCTATCTAACACAGGCTGCTCTTCCGCATATGTCTAAGGGGGACACAATTGTAAATACATCATCAGTGACAGCATACCGAGGTTCTGCTGAGTTAATCGATTACTCGGCAACAAAAGGAGCAATCACTTCCTTCACACGCTCCTTAGCGTTAAATCTAGTTGAAAAAGGTATACGTGTAAATGCCGTCGCACCTGGGCCAATATGGACCCCACTTATTCCAGCAACTTTTGATGCCGAGAAGGTAGAAAATCATGCTGAAAGCAATCCAACTGGCAGAAGAGGTCAGCCATCAGAAAATGCACCTGCCTATGTCTTCTTAGCATCTAATGACTCCACGTATATTACAGGACAAACTATTCATGTTGATGGTGGAGACTTCGTAGGTTCATAAAATTATATAAAATTTAAAGAGGATGATCGTTTATATTCACGATCATCCTCTTTTTCATATTAAAGTATTTACATAAGGCTCTTTGAAACTTTTTTTCCATCATAAGTATAGAGCACTGGTTTTTTCTCGACAAAGGTTTCCATATGAATAGAACGCCCCCACAGCTGGTAGATATATGGAAGCACATGCTCCAAATAATGCGCATCTAATTCCACACCTTCATAATTGTGCTTTAGATGCAACTCCCCGTTTCTAGAGAAATCACCATTTTCTACTACAATGTAGGGGTAGCCACCATTTTCACGGCTCGCTATTATTTCATCTCTGACATTCTCATAATCCTTATCAGTTATTTCATAGTTCCCATTTTTCTTTTCAAATAAGTAAAGGTCCTCTTGTTTAACTAACTCTTTTGTCAAATAATTTCTGATAAAGGAAATATCAGACTCTATTTCCCGTACTTCAAACAACTTTTCTCTCCCTAGCCCTGGTTCAATTCCAATTCTTCTCATTTCAGCTGTAGGGGAGTCATACCTTTTCTCTATATCCTCAAAAATTTTGAGTCCTAAATAATACGGATTTATGGACGTCTTGGAAGGTTGCACAACATTTGCATTTAACTTGGCAAATTCAATGGTTTCATCTGAAGTCAAATCCATTTCTCGGAGAATTCGCTGATGCCAAAAAGTTGCCCATCCCTCATTCATAATTTTTGTTTCGAGCTGCGGCCAAAAATAAAGCATCTCTTCCCGCATCATCGTTAAGATATCACGTTGCCAATCTTCAAGCTCCCGACTATACTCCTCTATAAATAATAGCAAATCTTTTTCTGGTCTGGGCGGGAACTTTTTTCGATAAGGCTGAACCAACTTATTTTTTTTCTTTTCGTCTAAATCCCATAAATCATCATACTCACTTTTTCTTTTTTCCTCTATTTCTTCTTCCTCTAAGTCATAACTAGGAAGCTTAGGACGGACAATCGAAGAATCAATATGTTCTTGAATAGCTAATACTGCGTCTAAAAATTGTTCTACCTCTTCTTTTCCATGAACCATTTCATAGTGTGCAATTCTCTCGGCAGTGGCAGTCATGCTTTCTACCATATCTCTCCGTGTGTTAGAGAAGCGAACATTATTCTTGAAAAAATCACAATGCGCAAGTACATGAGCAATAATTAGCTTGTTCTGAATAAGGCTATTTGTATCTAATAGAAATGCATAACAAGGGTTCGAATTGATCACTAACTCATAGATTTGGCTAAGCCCAAAATCGTATTGCATCTTCATTTTATGAAATTGCTTCCCAAAGCTCCAGTGTGCGAAACGAGTTGGCATCCCATATGCGCCGAATGTATAAATAATGTCTGCAGGACATATTTCGTATCTCATAGGGAATGTATCCAATCCAAAACCAGATGCAATCTCAGTTATTTCGGCAATTGCATATTGTAGTTTTGTGTCCATCACTTTACTCCCTTTTTAAAAATACTTTTTAACGCAGCATATACATCTTTATTGTTTCTAATTACGTGGTGTCTAAATTTTGGGTTTTCTATTGTCTTATATGTGTTCATCAAAGTGGAATAACGATTGTGTTCATTAACTTCCCCATACCCAAATATTTGAGATACCTTCATTAATTCATTAACTAGTTTCACACATTTTTCATTATCACTCGTCATATTTTCTCCATCTGAAAAATGAACTGGATAAATATTATACCGAGAAGGTGGATACTTTTCCTGTATTAACTCTAATGCCTTCTGATAAGCAGAGGAACATATGGTACCTCCACTCTCCCCCTTTGTAAAGAACGCTTCCTCAGTAACTACCTTTGCTTCTGTATGATGAGCAATAAATTCAATATCTAATGCCTCGTATTCCATTCGTAAAAATCTAACCATCCAAAAAAAGAAGCTACGTGCACAATACTTTTCAAAAACTCCCATTGAACCACTTGTATCCATCATAGCGAGAACAACTGCTTTTGATTCGCGCTTAACAACTTCATCCCAAGTTTTAAAGCGCAAATCATCCTGATGAATAGGTGCAATTGCCGCTTCTCCCTTAAGAGCATTTCTCTTAATAGCTGTAATTAATGTCCTTTTCTTATCAATATTACCCATAAGACCTTTTTTCCGAATATCATTAAACTCAATATGCTCGGTTACTATTTCGGATTTTTCTTTATCCTCTAGACTAGGTAGCTCCATGTCACTAAAAAGAGCATTTTCAATCTCTTCCATGGAAACCTCTGCCTCATAGTAATCTCGCCCTGCCTTGTCTCCAGCTTGCTTACCAGTTCCTGTGGCCTTTCCTTCCCCAGGCCCCTTAGCAACAACATCACCAATCTGACTGTCTCCTTTACCTTGGCCAACATGCTTAGAAGAGTCGTAGTTATATCTTATTTTATATTCATCCAGGGATCTAATAGGGATTTTTATAACGTCTCGTCCATTTGACATGATAATACTTTCATCACTTATTAAGTCTGGTAAGTTGTTTCTTATTGCTTCCTTGACCTTTTCCGTGTGGCGTTGCTGATCTTGATGTCCTTTGCGATGGAGTGACCAATTCTCTTGTGAAATAACGAAGGGATTTTTCTCTTTTTCATTCAACCTCAACACCTACCTATTTTTTATCATATGCCGGTGCAACAAAGTTATTGCCAAAGTTTCAAGAAAAGCGCAGGCGCCTATCTCTGCCCCGACAGGCAAATGGAGAAAAGCGAGGAGGCAGCTCCTCAGCCACCACAGCTTTTATCCATTTGACCCCGAGGGGCAAGGCGCCGGAGCTAGACAATCAGAAAAGCGCAGGCGCCTATCTCTGCCCCGACAGGCAAATGGGGAAAAGCGAGGAGGCAGCTCCTCAGCCACC
>NZ_JABAFC010000060.1 GCF_012843435.1 Psychrobacillus sp. BL-248-WT-3
TTCATTCCGGACACGTCCTCTCTATTTATAGGATAGAGACTTAACTAACTTGTGTCCATACATCCATACTAGCATCATTATTAACGACTTCATTGGGATAAGTGGGATAAATCAGGATATTACAACATCTTAGAAAAGCCTTAAGTATAAATAAAATATGTTCTTCATAGAAACTGATGGGATAAAATTAATAATTAAAATAATCAAAAAATTATAAAAATTAGTTGTTTATATATTAAAATATAATATAATCAATATTATATTATGACACCAACAGGTGAATAAGGAGGAAAGAAATGAAAACGCTTCAATCAATTAGTAACTTTGCAGGTAAGTATTTTGCCTTTATCGTAATCTTGTTTTCCGTACTAGCATTTATGGCACCAAGTATGTTCACCATGTTTTCTGCATACATAACGATTTTACTCGGTATTGTCATGTTTGGAATGGGGCTAACGCTTAAAGCCTCTGATTTTAAACTCGTTTTTACAAATCCTATCCCTGTATTAATAGGGCTGGTTGCTCAATTTTCCATTATGCCAGCAATTGCTTTCGTAATAGCATATCTATTAAATCTTCCGCCACAACTTGCAGCAGGATTGGTATTACTCGGAAGTGTTCCTGGAGGCACCTCATCTAACGTCATGGTCTTCCTAGCAAAAGGAAATGTCCCCTTATCTATTACCATGACAAGTGTTTCTACATTACTTGCACCCGTGATGACTCCCTTGCTACTGCTCATATTTGCCGGGCAATGGCTTCCAGTTGATCCGATGTCCATGTTTATGTCTATTATCCAAGTTATTATCATACCTATTATTTTAGGGTTAGTCGTAAGCAAGTTTCTACCGATTGTTACAGAAAAAAGCATTCCGATTCTACCACTCGTTTCAATAGTAGCTATCACTATTATTATTTCTGCGATCATTGCTGGTAATAAAGAGAATATTGCAACAGCTGGAGTTTTAGTATTTGTTGCTGTGTTACTGCATAATGCATTTGGTTTACTTCTCGGTTACTTTGCAGCAAAACTATTTAAATTATCTAAGCAGGACCAGCGTGCAATATCTATCGAAGTAGGTATGCAAAACGCTGGATTAGGAGTGTCATTGGCTAATAGTTACTTCTCTCCATTAGCTGCGTTGCCAAGTGCATTTTCTTCTGCTTGGCAGGTTATTACCGGTACATTCCTTGCAACCTATTGGGCAAAGCGCGAAATTAAAAATAAAAATACATCTGCTTCAGACAAACCATTGGAAGTAAAACGTGTAGAAGAATTCTAGTTTAGCGTAGTGGATAGTAGAGCTTGCCGACAGCTATAAACTATTTCATAATTCAAGGGAATGTTAGATAGAAAGATTTAATAAAATAGATAGTTGATTATTAATTAGCAAACAAATAATACTTATGTAGAATCGAGTGAAAAAAATATGAGACCGATCTTACTTTTCTTGTTGCTAATGATCTGTTTTGGACAAATTGCCTCCGGTTTATATATGCGACACAAGAATAGAAGAACACATGGCATAATTTTTATTAGTGCGGGTATAGTAGGCATTGCAATTGGTTTAACGAATCACTTTTTCTTCACCTAACCCTTATCAAAATACGGCAATTTGAAAAAACAGACCAAGAAGAATTATTCTTTTTGGTCTGTTTTTTAGTTTCGATTAATTTTTCATATTACATAGCGCTTGGGCGTAAATCTGCTGGTAGTGGATTTTGGTATCCATCTCCCACTTGCTTTAATAATTCTTTTTTTGCATCGTCAATCAGCTGTGGATTATCAAACAAATCTACTGCAGTTGCAGCTAATACTTTACTCGCATAGATCAATCCTTTATGTGCTAATGATGTCTTCCCCTGAGATACGAGCTGCCATGTGTGTAACGGTGTTCCCGCTACAAAACAAGTCGTGAAAAACTGAGCAGTTGGCACAATCCAGCTGACATCCCCTACATCGGTCGAGCCCTGCATGACCTCACGATTTTTCACATAAGGAATAATTTCCGTAAAGAATGGAGAATCTGCCGAATAAAACTCTTCCGAAACTGTATATGCAGAAAGCTTTTCTGCATCAATTACCGCAGCCTCGACTTCTTCAGAAGTAATAGTTTTAGCCATCGCCTTAGCGTATTCCATTTCCTCATTGTTATAGGTAGGTAATCCAAATTGCTGAAGCTTTTCATCCATCAAAACATTCAATGTATGGTTAGGAATATAATTAGAGCAGGCTTTATTAAATTTCACCGTGAGCTTTGTACCCGTCATTAACGCGGCACCTTCCGCAATATTAACAACTCGCTGATAGATTGCTTCTACATCTTTTAACTGGGGAGCTCGGATTAAATATAACACTTCTGCATCTGACTGAACGACATTAGGGGACGCCCCTCCAGAATTGGTAATTGCATAATGTACCTTTGCCTCGGAAATAATATGCTCTCTTAAATAGTTAACCCCTACATTCATTAGCTCAACAGCATCTAACGCACTTCTCCCTAAGTGTGGAGAGTTAGCCGCATGAGCCGCCTTTCCTTCAAACGAGAAATAAACCTGATAATTCGCAAGCGAAGAAAAAGAAAAGATTCCCGTATACGAATTTGGATGCCAGGTAAGGGCCGCGTCAATCCCGTCAAAGACGCCGTCTCTGACCATATACGTTTTACCCGACCCGCCTTCTTCTCCAGGGCAACCAAAATATTTGATGGTACCAGTAATTTTGCCTTGTTCGATCAAATCCTTCACCGCAAGAGCAGCAGCTATCCCTGCTGTACCTAAAAGATTATGTCCACAGCCATGTCCATTACCATTTTCAATAATCGGCTCTCTGACTGGACTTCCAGCTCTTTGGCTTAAACCAGACAACGCATCGAATTCACCTAAAATACCAATATTCGGCCCACCTTGCCCAAAGGTAGCGGTAAAGGCAGTCTCAATATCGCCGACACCTCTCTCCACTATGAAGCCCTTTTCCTCTAAAAAGTTACTCAATATCTTAAAAGATTCGAACTCCTGAAATCTTGTTTCTGGAATATCCCATATACGATCACTTAGTTGGATAATTTCCTCTTCGTATGATTCTATTAGACTAGTTATTTGATCTTCTATTTTAATCATTAGCACTCACCTTTCATGTTGATAAATTTGTTCGATCGTAGCTAACCAAGTTTGCAATGCAATAGGTAGCACCGCTTCATCGATATCAAATCTTTCATGATGATGACCAGCTGCTAGTGTTGTTCCGAAAATGGAATAGGTAGATAAACCACCATTCTGTTGGACTCGTTCCATCATGAATGTCGCATCCTCTGATCCAGCAGCAAAATTAGCTGTAGGTATAACTTCATTTACACCAGCAACTTCCTTCGCTGCCTTAATCACAAGTTCCGCCAATTCATTGGAGGAAGAGCATGTTCTTGCCTCACCTACAATTTCATAGGAAAGGTTTGCCCCGTGCATTTTAGCTGCCCCTTCCAATACGGAAATAGCCTGCTCATGCACATAGGTATGCACCACACTGTTTTCTCCACGTGTCTCAAGCTTTAACGATGCATGAGAGGGAATAATATTCCGCCCATCCCCGGCTATGCACGTACCCACGTTAATACGAGAAGCCCCACCACTATGCCGCGAAATGGAGTGAAGTCCAAGAATGGCAGAGGCTGCAGCTAATAATGCATTCGTACCCTTTTCAGGCTCAGCACCTGCGTGAGCAGCCTTCCCAGTGAAGGTTGCATCTATTTTAGATGTAGCTAAAAACCCATTGGAACCTCCAATTACCGTGCCTAAAGGTGATCCTGTACCGACATGCATGCTGAGAAAGTAATCGACGTCATCTACTACACCAGCATCGACCATGGACTTTGCTCCTCGCACTCCTTCCTCTGCTGGCTGGAATATAATCTTGATAATCCCTTCTATATTCTCTTTATTTTGCGAGAGAATAGTAGCCAGCCCTAAACCTATCGAGCTATGAGCATCGTGACCACAAGCATGCATCCTGCCTTCATATTCAGATACAAACTCTTCCTCTATCGGTAGATGAGTAGTCTCTTTTGATTCTAAAATATCTAAAGCATCCATATCGAAACGAAAACCAATTGTCGGCCCTGGCTTGGAGCCTTGTATAGTTCCTACAACCCCAGTATATCCACCGACCATTTTTTCTAAGTATTCGATATGTCCCCCGTTTTTCACGGCACTTTCATAAACCTTCGTTAGGATTTCCTCTGATGGTACTCCCATACGATTCTCTGATACTACTTCTCTACCTACCTGCACTTGAAAACCAAGATTTTTCAGCTCATTTGCTATAATGGAAGCGGTTCGAAACTCTGTCCATCCTACCTCTGGATATTGATGGAAGCTTCTTCTCCATACCTTCATTTGTTCTAATGAATTCGAAGGAATTGTAAATAAACTCAAGTACGTTCACTCCTTAATTCATTTAATTTAAATACAAGGATACTCCTGGCCCGATTGGAATTCCGAAAAATGCAAAAACTAACATTAGAGCAATCCAAACGATTAGGAAAACAATAGTATACGGAAGCATTAGTGACATAAGCGTACCAATACCTGCTTTTTTATCGTAAAGGTGCATGAATGATAAGATAATAGCAAAATAAGGATTCAACGGTGTCACCATATTCGTAGAGGACTCTCCAATACGATAAGCTAGTTGGATAAATGCGGGATGATACCCTAGCAGCATAAAAATCGGGATAAATACGGGACCAACTAATGCCCATAGAGCCGAGCCACTAATGATAAACAAACTTAAAAATGCTACTAAAAATACAAATAACACGATAACAAAAATATTTGTCATATTGAACTTTGTTAATAGATCTGCGCAATTTACAGCTAACCAAATAGCTATATTCGACCAGTTAAAATAGGCAACAAACTGAGCAATCATAAAGATTAAAACGATATAGCCAGACAAGCTTCCTATCGCCTCTGTCATTATTTTTGGAACATCAGCTGTAGACTGAATTTTTTTTGTCGTAACTCCGTAGACAATACCTACCGTTACAAAGAACAAGAACAAAACAGGAACAATCCCTGATAAAAATGGTGAACGTAAAATAGTGCCATCTTCATTTAAAAGTGGAGAGTTAGGAATCAGCATACCAATAACTACAATTGCAATAAATATAATGGCTGCTATTAACGTATTTCGTAATCCTTTCTTTTCCAAAGGGCTAATATCTTTTGAGAACGCTTGTTGCTTCCCTGTATATGTACCAAGTCTAGGCTCAACATACTTTTCAGTAATAATGGTCCCTACGGCTGCAAGTAAGAACGTAGAGACACTCATAAAGAACCAGTTATCTAGCGGTGTTACGATTACATCTGGGTTAATACCCTTAGCAATTTCCGTAGAAATACCAGAAAGTAATGCATCCGTTCCTGCGATTAGTATATTTGCTGTAAAACCAATTCCTGTACTAGCTACACCAACTGCTAAACCTGCTAGTGGATGTCTGCCTAGAGATAGAAAAACTAGAGCCGCTAAAGGTGGAATTACTACAAATGCAGCGTCTGAAGCGATATTTCCTAAAATACCAATAAAGAACACGGTAAACGTAATAATTTTAGTAGGTGTTTTTACAATGGCACGCTTCATAAGCATTTCCAATAAACCTACTTTTTCCGCTAATCCGATTCCTAACATAATTGTTAGTACGAGACCAAGCGGTGCAAAACTAGTGAAATTGGTCAGAGTATTAGCTAGTATAAACTGGAGACCTTCGCCCGAGAGAATACTCTTAACTGCAACTGTTTCCTCGGTATTCGGGTGGATAACCTCTGCACCAACTAAATTTAAAATTGCTGAAACAATCATTAATGCCAAAGTTAGATAGAAAAAGAGAATAAATGGATCTGGCAGCTTATTTCCTATCCGTTCAACTAAAGAAAGAAACTTGGAAAATTTACCGTTATCTTTCATTTCAACACTGTTAGTTGTAATAATAATCACCCCTTTTTTTATTAAAAGACACTTTTTGTACCTGTCTTTAAAGAATAGGGTAAACTATAATTAGACAAAATTCAACAAATTTTTAGAAAAAGGAGAACATTATAAATATGCCTCGCATTTTAATATTGACTACCGAGAATTCACTAGAATGGGTTAAGCAGGTAGAAACACTACCAGTAGAACCATGTGAGTATAGTTTTATGGTGTACCAATCATTAGAGCATTTAAAGGATATTTTTTTAGAGCAGATTCGATTAGTCGACGGAGTTCTATTTAGCGGACAAATCCCACACTTTTTTGTCCAGCAGCACTTCCCCGATATTGACATTCCGATGTTACATTTTGATGTTACGCAAACGGACTTCTATCGTGCATTATCTGAATATATGTATACAAACCGAGACTTTCAGATGAAACGTTGCTTGATAGACTTTTTATATGAGGAAAATAACTATCTTGGAGTGAAGGAATGGACTGAGAAAGAGGACTTCCCTTATATCTTTGATGCAACCATGCAGTCCTATGCAGATCACCAGGTATATGAAAAAATGACGAACTACCATGTGAAGCTTTGGAAGGAAGGGAAAATAGATGTTAGCATGACACGACTGAGTCGCCTTCCTGACATACTGAAGCCGTATGGAATAAATTTAATTTTAGTTGTACCTTCCCAAAGAAGCATGGTCGAAAAAGTAAATGAGCTCTTAAAAGAAATTCAAATACTCCAGCTAATTGAAAATCAAGTAGTCATAGCACATTTAGAGCTATCTATAACACGGGAAAATTTTAGAGATTTGGAATATAAACAAATGTCCTTATACAAAGCAATCCTAGACTTTAGCCGAGGAAATAATATGAAATTTATCATTCATCAAAATACGTTTTTCTATGAAGTTATAACGAATTACTGCGACTTCAAACTAATAACAAGTGACATGGAGAGCTGCAAACTAGTCAGCTACCTTTCAGCCGAGCTACCATTTGTAGTGAAAATTGGATGGGGAATTGGCAATTCTATTCAAGCAGCACAGTTAAACGCAGAAAAAGCGGCTCACTTATGTACAACTTCGGAAACACAGTCCTATATATTAACAAAAGAGGCAAAGCTCATTGGACCTCTTGGAAGCGAAGACTATATTCAAGTAGATACTCAGTACGATTCTGCAACAGAAAAGCTAAGCGCTAAGCTAAACACGACGTCCCTTCAGCTGAAGAAAATAATCGCAGTAATGAACAAGCTTCAAACAAACATCCTGTCAGCGGAGGACCTAAGTATTCACTTGGGTATTACCGAAAGAGCAGCCAATCGTATTCTGAAAAAGCTAGAGGAAAAAGGGGCGGCAAAGGTTACGACACAGCAGCAAAAAAAACTAAGAGGACGACCCAAAAAAGTATATCAGCTTTATTTAGAGGAGGTATAAACGTAGGCAGCCAATCATTACAAAATTGGCTGCCTACTTTTAATTTATCTCTACATATGTACTGGAAATCTGCTTATACATGATGATAGGTTCTTTTTCTATGTTGTAAGATGTAAATCCTAATTCAGTATAGTACGGTGATATACTGGTTAAGTTATCGATTACGTGATGACGGCTATTCGAAATTAAAATCAATTCAACATTTAATAATGATAATTGATCCTCCAGCTTTTCATAAATGGCAATGCTAAGCTCCTTTTCATCCCAAGGTTCT
Organism: Psychrobacillus sp. BL-248-WT-3; assembly: GCF_012843435.1. Taxonomy (GTDB): domain Bacteria; phylum Bacillota; class Bacilli; order Bacillales_A; family Planococcaceae; genus Psychrobacillus. The sequence continues at coordinate 7,685 of NZ_JABAFC010000060.1, forward strand.
TTGAGATTCAATGTATGAAAAACAGCTACGATACTATTGATCTTATCTACTTCACAAAATTTTTCTAAACTTATTAGAGAGTACGATAGCTTATCAGACAAGCAATCTGCTTCTCCACAAAGATCTAGATAAGAGGTTTTTACTGGATTAAACAAATGTAAGGAGGCTTCGCCTATTAGAATTGGATCGTCATGAGAATCTTTATAGATGAAACACTGGGCAAGAACTCTAAAGAACGATGTACCCTCCTCAACTGCAAGTTTAAAGTCGACATAAACGTTAGCTACGTCCATTCTATTCCCTCCATATATTCAAACCATTTTACATCAAAATATTATTTCATTTTTACCAATAATTTGATTCAACACGTATATAAACAATTGTAATAGATAGATTGTATCATTAATATAGGTTTAAAGAACTATATATTAATATAAAAAAGCGACTGATTATGGAGTAAACAGCCGTTTTATTAAGGAGAAACTATTTTTCTATTTAATTACATTTTGTTTGGAAATTTCAAATCAAATAAGTCTACCTTCTCACTTAACATACTAAATAAATTCATTGTTGTGTGTAATCGCTCCTGCTGCTTCAACAACGTATACTTAGAAACAGCTACTTCCACGCTTATTTTGTCATAAAACGTAAGCTTGCATAAACCCCTTCCCTGGTTCTCTATTTGAAACAAATGATTAAATATCCAAATACATTCTAAGTCCTTATAAGATCTTGTTGGAAAAGCACCGATTTTTTCAGCTATTAAAATTGGTGACTTGTTTGCATAATTCATCATTTTCTTAGTTGCTTCCATTCGACCTTCTAATGTAGAAGCATGGCGAATACATGCTAAATTCAGTAGTTGATTGACGGATAAGGAAGATCTGAAAACTCCATGTGTTGTAGTGATAATGGATTTATATCCCCCACAAAATGCTGATTGAATCATAAGTGTATATCTCGTTATCAATAAAGAATCGTTATACAGCAGTTTTTTCACTCCCCTGTTTCCCCTTAAATAAATAATACTAAATACCCTCTCCTTTGTATAGTCTGAATTAACTGAATAATTGTAATTATTAATATAATATGGATTTTAATTTATTTTGTCGTATTTCATTAAAATTTTGCAAAACAAATATAACGTATGTATGTCAATTCTTCATATTTCCACATTCGAATATCGCGAGACTTCTCGTTATGCTATGGAATACCTAGGAAAAAAATAGTCATGCATGATGGAATGGAAATTATATGGAGCGTTTTGAAGATATTTTAGATGACTATAAGCCAATGATCTCTGCCTGCATAAGAAAATTAAATATTTATAAAAACCACGATACCTTTAAACAGGCTGGATTTATCGCACTATGGAAAGCTTGGTTAAAGTATGATGCTACCAAAGGTGACTTTACTCCCTTTGCTTATCGGACGATCTATGGAGCATTACTCGATGAATTAAAAAAAGAACATCTCAACGAAGAACGTTTTCAAGTTATAGAAGAAGAACAATTGAGCAACCTACTAGAGAATGACAAGCTCCCCACTATTGAACATGACCAATTGTCCAATGCTATAAAACAATTATCGGTCGACGAAAAAGAATTATTACGCTGGCTATTTGTGGAGGAGACCTCTCTCAAACAAGCTGCTACAAGGTATGGAATAACTGTTTCTGGAATTAAAAAGAGACGAGAACGACTACTATGTAAAATGAGGAGCTTGATGGGTAGAGGATAATTTTATTTGGGAGGTGTTTGGTTAAGATTTGAAGTGGGTATTATTTAAGTAAGACTCAAAAGGGAGTGATAAGAATGTCAAAAGTTAACAAGCAAGCATTACTCATCGGAAGCGTCGCAGCCTTCGCCATTACTTATTTATATAAAACAGAAAATCGTAGTAAAGCTAAGGTCGCTTTAAAAAATACCAAAGCAAAAATGGATTCTTATATGGACTCACGCAAAAATTCACCAACATATGTGACGAAAACAGGGTTTTCTGATCCTGGGGATCCAGATGATAACCGTATGATTGAAGAAGGTGCAATGACAAGTATTCAATACTTCAATGCTAATGCCCAAGATAAAAAAGGGAAAAACAACTACCCAAAATCACATAAAAAACAAACACCTGTTACAGAGGAATCACTAGAAGAATCCAACAATGATTCTCCAGCGAAACAAGAAAACACAAAAAGAATGAATCCATAGTAATCAGAAGCCTGTACTTAGAGTACAGGTTTTTTCCTTGAATGGAGTTCCAATTAAATGCAAAAATAATTATTTTCTATTAAACTAAAATGGTAATTGTATGCAAAATATAGGAGAGATGGGAGTAATGCTAGAATGAATTATATTACCTTAAATAATGGTTTGAAAATGCCCCAGCTTGGATTTGGAGTTTGGCAAGTACCAAGTGAAGAAGCTACGAAAGCAGTTTCTAAAGCAATTGAAGCTGGATATCGTTCCATTGATACAGCAATGATTTATAAAAACGAAGAAGGCGTCGGTGAGGCATTAAAAAATGCCGATGTAGCTCGCGAAGATTTATTTATCACTACAAAGGTTTGGAATAGCGACCAAGGCTACGAAAATACCTTACGCGCATATGAAGAAAGCCTGGAACGTCTAGGTCTTGACTATGTTGACTTATATTTAATTCACTGGCCAACCCCTCAATTTGATAGTTATGTTGAAACATATAAAGCGATGGAAAAGCTATACAAAGATGGACGAGTAAAGGCGATCGGTGTTTGCAATTTTGAAATAGAACATTTAGAGCGCATTTTAGAGGAATGTGAAATCCCACCGGTATTAAACCAAGTAGAATGTCATCCTTACTTAGATCAAAGTAAACTAAAGGAATTCTGTGCCAAGCATAATATTTTTGTAGAAGCATGGAGTCCTCTAGACCAAGGTGGCGAGGTCCTGCAAGATTCCATCATTCAAAAAATTGCAGACACGCATGGCAAATCACCAGCACAAACCGTTTTACGCTGGCATTTACAAAACAACACCATCGTAATCCCAAAATCAGTTACTCCATCGAGAATCGAAGAAAACTTCCAGGTGTTTGATTTTGAATTAACTAACGATGAAATGGAACAAATCAAAACCCTTAACAAGGATCGACGTAAAGGATCCCATCCAAACGAGATGAATGTTCGATAAAAATTAGAGTCCACTTCCTAAAGGAAGTGGATTTTTTATTTATAGTAGTTCACTGTTGGCTGTAATTTCGATGCCGTTTAATGCCTGGGTAGCTAGCCTGTCTGCCTCACTATTCTCCTTGCGCGGCACCGCCTCGTACGTAGGATCGATCCCAAGTTTTTTCATCTTCGCTTCTATGCGATCGGCCCAACCCGATAGACTCGGCTCAATAACTGCCCACTCCCCACTCAATTGATTAATAACAACTTGCGAGTCACCAATAAACGTCACAGGCAAATGGTGAACACCAAGCAGCTCCAATTCCTTCAAGCACATATGTAGAGCAGCATACTCCGCCTCATTATTAGATATTAAATGTGCGGAAGGAGCATTACTCCGAAGGCGATACGCCTTACCACTCTGCTCATAATAAATTACACACCCCATACCCGACATCTTTGTTTGAATATCAAAGCCTCCATCAAAGTAAACACGCACATTATGAGGCTCCGTTTCAATACTCTTCAAGTAGCTCTTTAACTCCTTTAAAAGCCACGAGCTATCATACTGATCAATAAAATCCATCTGCTTTACTCTACCTGTTTTTTGAATATCTTCTGCAATAAGGAGTGCTTTAGCAACAGGCATTTCATCTGACCGAAAAAACGTCTCTGCCCCTCTAGGCGTTGTATAAGTCCACTCAATACGAATCTTCATCCATTCTCCCCCAGATTACACCAATATTTCCTTCGAATAATTACAACTAGTTTACCCGTTTCATACAGCTTTATGTTCCGTTTATGAAAGTTTTAGCTATTTATAATAGAAGGAACTCATTTATCCGTTTACTAAGTGAGTATTTGGTATGCAAGAATAGGCTTGCAGTCCCTGCCGACCTCCTACTCCAGTCAAATTTACGACAATGAGCAGCTAGTTTACTACAATCCTGCATTACTTTACGACAATCAACCCGTAAATTACTACAATCCTCGACCGCTCTCCTACTCCAGCCAAATTTACGACAATAGGCAGCTAGTTTACTACAATCCAGCATTACTTTACGACAATCAAGAGAACGTATAAAATTTTGTGTAAATGACCATAACTTTCCTATAGGAGATGATCATTATGCAAAATTACGAAAATA
>NZ_JABAFC010000061.1 GCF_012843435.1 Psychrobacillus sp. BL-248-WT-3
ATTTTCGTAATTTTGCATAATGATCATCTCCTATAGGAAAGTTATGGTCATTTACACAAAATTTTATACGTTCTCAAAAAGTGTCCCATAAATGAGCAAAAGGCGCCCATAAATAGGTTAGAAGTGACCCATAAAAAGTGGAGGCGCCCGTAAACCTAAAAAAGTGAACATAAATAAAAGCGAGGGGCACCTAAATGAGTGTGAAGTGCAACATAAAACGGAGAAAGAGTCACCTAAACAGATGAAAACCCGCCAAGGCGGGCTTTTTTTATTGGAATCGGTCGGTTTTTATTCATAATCGGTCGGTTCGGTTCAAAAATCGGTCGGTTTTCTCAAATAATCGGTTGGTTCTGGTCCATAATCGGTCGGTTTCCCCGAATAATCGGTCAGTCAACAACTCACTCAATTACTTAATTGAAAAGAGTAATAGAGACTATATTTTTGAACGCCTGTTGCTAGGTCGATGCATTTGTTGACTTCTTTTTCAAAGAGATTGGTGTTGCCTTGTTCTTTAGCTATGACAGCTGCAATGGCGTGCTGCATCCATTCTTTTGGCAGTTGATTTTTTAAAGTAGTGGCCTCATCAAAGTTTCCTTTAAGTGCTTCTGCGTATGCTATGTAATAAGTGCGAAGTGGTTCTTTGCTTATTTGTTTAGCTAGCTGCTCAAATTTGGAGACGTTGCTTTCAAAAAGTGCCAGCATGGTTTTATATACTTCCTGCATGTATGGTTGTTTATGTCTTTTCAAAATTTCCTCTATGGAGTGAACAATTTGTTCTTGATCACCAGTTTTTAAAGCTAGCGGGTAAGCAAACATAGGTTTTCGTTTATTCTTTTCCAAGTATCGCTCAATTTTATCCATATCATTGGATTTATAAACGGTATACATTTGTGGGGCGACTAACAAAAGTAAATAAATTACTACAACTGATACATAAATGAACCAGAATGGTAGCTCTAGAAACATCATTGCTGTAGCCAATATTACTCCTAATACAAAGATGAGTGCGTACTTTATTATTTTCATAAATACCTCCTAATCTAATTATTATACCAAAAATCGAAAATGTATATGGTTGTGTTTCACGAATGAACACGATATAATTAATTCCTGACAAACATAGTCATATCAAGGTGTTTTATTAATATAATGTACTTTCCAAAAATACAAATGTTTTTGAAAGGGAGAAATAAAGATGAAAAAAATAATGGTTACCGGAGCATTAGGACAAATTGGCTCGGAGCTAGTGACGAAACTACGAAAAGAATATGGTTCAAATAATATTTTGGCAACAGATATCAGACATATAGTATCACCAGTAACGGAAAGTGGCCCGTTTGATATTTTAGATGTAACAGATGGTGAAAAAATGCATCAGCTCGCGAAGGAATTCCAAGCAGATACAATGGTTCATATGGCTGCGTTACTTTCTGCTACAGCAGAAGCGAAGCCACTTTTAGCCTGGAATTTAAATATGGGAGGTCTAGTAAATGCTTTGGAAGCTTCACGTGAGCTAGGAATGCAATTCTTTACACCGAGTTCGATAGGCGCTTTTGGGCCATCAACTCCTAAGAAAGACACGCCTCAGGATACATTGCAGCGTCCAACTACAATGTATGGAGTTAACAAAGTGTCTGGAGAATTGTTATGTGATTACTACTTCCATAAGTTTGGATTGGATACTAGAGGAGTGCGTTTCCCAGGGTTGATTTCCAACGAGACATTACCAGGCGGGGGAACAACTGACTACGCTGTAGACATTTACTATAAAGCATTAGAGGAGGGAGCTTATACTTCTTATATCGCAGAAGGAACATATATGGATATGATGTATATGCCGGATGCACTTCAAGCGATTGTGGATTTAATGGAGGCAGATCCATCTAAATTGATTCATCGTAATGCATTTAATGTAACGGCAATGAGCTTTGAGCCAGAACAAATTGCAGCGTCTATCCGCAAGGAAATACCATCCTTCCAGATGAGCTATGATGTGGACCCAGTGCGCCAAGCGATTGCTAACAGCTGGCCAGATAATATTGATGCGACAGCAGCTAAGGAAGAATGGGGCTTCTCGTATAAATATGATTTAGACGCTATGACAAAAGATATGCTACAAACATTAAAAATTAAAAAAACTGCAGGCTCCTTATAAAAGGGCCTGTTTTTTTAACAGTTTTTTTCTTCAAGACAGTTCTATTTATTAATAAAACATGCCTTTAAATGCAATACTAATTAGAATATATTTCATTTCAAACCTTTCACAAAGAATTTAGAGAATAATAAATTTGGTCAAAAGGGTTGAAATTTATCTGAAAAACGAATAATATGATTAATGTTGTTAAAATCGTTCGTGTTTAAGGAAGAAGGTAATAAGATGTTTCGTTTGAAGGAATACGGTACCAATGTGAAGACTGAGCTTATTGCAGGAATGACCACATTCCTTACTATGGTATATATTGTAGTGGTAAATCCAATTATTTTATCGGATGCAGGTGTGCCACTAGATCAAGTGTTTATGGCAACTATTATTTCTGCTGTTATCGGTACATTATGGATGGCAATTTGCGCCAACTATCCAATAGCTATAGCTCCCGGTATGGGATTAAACGCATATTTCACTTATGCAGTTGTATTAGCATCAGATGGTAAAATTGATTATATAACAGCATTTGCAGCTGTTTTTGTAGCAGGTATAATTTTTATTATTTTATCTTTAACACCTTTACGTGAAAAGTTAATTACCGCGATTCCCTCTAATTTGAAGTATGCCATTACCGCAGGGATCGGTTTATTTATTGCTTTTTTAGGCTTACGTATGTCAAAGGTAGTTGTTGCTAGTGATAGCAACTTGGTGATGTTAGGGGATTTAACTTCTCCAGGTGTTTTGCTGACGTTATTTGGTTTAATATTCACAGTCATTTTGATGGTGCGTAATATAAATGGAGCATTATTTATCGGTATGGTCGTTACTGGTATTGTAGCTGCGCTTACCAATCAATTACAGATTGAAAAAGTGGTAGCTCTTCCTCACTTACCAGAAGGTATTTTAATTTGGAATCCAATAGAGGCAATTGGACAGGTTATTTCTTACGGTTTATATGGAGTAGTATTTTCCTTTATTTTAGTTACGCTGTTCGATACAACAGGCACGATGGTTGGTGTCGCTAAGCAGGCTGGCTTGATGAAAGATGATAAGCTTCCACGCGCACGACAAGCGCTATTAGCAGATTCAGTAGCTACTACTGTTGGGTCAATGTTCGGAACTAGTCCAACAACAGCATTTGTTGAGTCTTCCTCTGGTGTAGCTGTTGGTGGTCGTACTGGTTTAACTAGCTTAACTGTAGCTGTACTTTTCATCGTTGCATCATTCTTCGGACCTTTAGTGGGTGCGCTGTCCAGTGTTGCAGCTATTACCTCGCCAACCTTAATCATTGTTGGTGCCTTGATGATTGGATCTGTGAAAGAGATTGAGTGGAGTAAATTTGACGAAGCATTCCCAGCTTTCTTGATTATTTTAATCATGCCTCTTACATCAAGCATTTCAACAGGTATTGCTTTTGGATTTATCGTTTATCCACTGTTGAAAGTAATTAAAGGGGAAGCGAAAAAGGTTAATATCATGCTTTATATCTTCGCTATCCTATTTGCATTTCAATTAATTTTTTTGCCACACTAATAAATATAAATAAAGGTTGAGATAAAAATCTCCTCCAAATAAAAAGATTCAAAAAATCTACGAACTGGTAAAGTTTTCGGTGCTTCTATTCAAATTCCTGTAGTTGTTTTCCGTTACAGCGGACGCTTTCCGGGGGCACGGCTTCAATCTCCTCGTCGCTTTGCTCCTGTGGGGCTTTCAGCTCGCGCTGTTCCCCCAGGAGTCGCCGCCTCCTCTCCAAACAAATAGAATGGAAACAAGAAATTACCTAACTTAAAAAAGAAGAAAAACATGAAATCAAGTTATCGATTTCATGTTTTTTTAATTTATTGCTATGTAATTTCTACATGGCAATATAGGAATTCAACAAAAACTGTTGGTTTATTAAATAAAAAAGCTTTGTTGAAGTTATTTGTGGATTTTGACTAACAATTCTTTTTTATAGTGATTGTCAGCATTATTAAAAGGACATTCAAATTACTATTAAAATCATAAATAGATGATGAAAATGGGATTGGGTACAGTTTTTCGGCTTTATTTATGCGAGTAAATTTATAAGCAATTTATCGATGCATCAAAGATGTTCCTATTTATTGATTGTGACAGACGGCGACTCCAGCGGGATGAGTGAGACAGATAAGACATCACAACCACGCGCGATAGCGATGGGTGATGGCTTATCGCTCACCCCGCTGGTGCGGAAATCAATTCTACTCTATGGTTTAAAGATTTCTTTGCTTTATAAATCAACCCTACCCTTTAACATAGCCAATAAAAAAGCCTACCTTGAAGATCCTCGAGTAGATGAGGAGTTAGTTAGGCGTTCCATTAAAATAAGAGCTATTTTCTTTAGTATTGCTTTTATCTTAATAACTCTGGTGACCTTCGTTAGTTGATTTCTAACACTATAGAAAAAACGCTTGGAGTTTTCCAAGCGTTTTCCTTTTAAAATAGTATATGTGCAACTGCTGCTATGATTGGGAATGAAATCAGCGTACGTAATAAGAAAATAACGATTAAGTCTTTGAAGTTAACCGGTATTTTAGAGCCGAGTAATAATCCACCGACCTCAGACATGTAGATCAACTGAGTAACTGACATAGTTGCTATAAAGAATCTTGTGAGCTCAGAGTCAATTGATGCACCTAAAATAGTAGGCAGGAACATATCGGCAAAGCCGACTACCATTGTTTGTGCAGCCTCAGCAGCTTCAGGTATACCGAATAATAGAAGCAATGGCTCAAATGGTTTACCTAAGATGGTGAAGAAAGGAGTATACTCTGCAAGCATTAATGCAATAGTTCCAAATGCTAATACTACTGGAGCAACACCAATATACATATCGATAACATTCTTAATTCCATCTGAGAAGAACTTTGTAATAGACCGGTTTTTATTAGCGGTGTTTAATGCGTTTTCTAAACCGTGTGTAACTGCATTATAATTCTCAGGGAATTTCTCTGCATCCAAGTCTAATGGGCGTCCATCAATATGCACATCTTCTTTGCCAGCTAAAGGATAAATACGAGGCATGATAAATGCCAGGACAACACCACATAGGAGAACAGTTAAGTAATAGGGAGCAAAGTATTTCTCTAAACCGACTTGTTCCAATACGACGATACAGAAGGTAATAGATACAACGGAAAAAGTTGAGCCAATAATTGCGGCTTCTTTTTTCGTGTAATAGCCTTCTTCATATTGTCTACTAGTCAGCAAGACCCCAATTGTTCCATCTCCAACCCAGGATGTAAGTGCGTCGATTGCTGATCGTCCTGGAAGCTTAAACAGTGGGCGCATAATTTTAACCATCATCGTGCCAAGGAACTCCAGTAACCCAAAATTTAATAGAAGGGGAAGGAGTAGTCCAGCGAATAGGAAAATCGTAAATAGGAAGGAAACCAGCCCATCAGGAGCTAACAAAAGTCCTCCCGTATCCTCACTCCAAATAGCCTCTGGACCAATTTGGAAAATGATTAAGACAGAAAAAATTGCACCGACAACTCTTGTGATTGTCCAAAATATAGAAACTTTAAAGAGATTGTTGATAAACGAATCGTTTTTTGGAATAAATAAAAATATTAAAGAACCAATAGCCGCAATGAATAAGGTGATTAGAGCGATCCAATGAACACTTGGTTCAAGTACACCAGATAATAGGCTTGCAAACCATGCGATAGGAATCTTTATTTCTCCTCCAATTGGTAACGGGGTCATGAAAAGGATGACACCAGCTATAGAAGGGAGAAGAAAGAGAAGCCAAGTAAATAAGCTGAATTTTTTCAAGTGAAGGCCAACTTTCTTTTTGAATAATTATGCATGAAATAGATGATTTACACATGATAATTCATTAGAGAAGCTAAGTCTATAGCTATGAGCAATGTTCTATTATTCGAAATCTTTATTAAAATCGTATGTGTAGAAGCGTTCAAAGTGTAACCAGTTTTCTGCTTCTGGTTCTCCGTCCGCTAGACGTTTTTCCATTTCTTCTAGCATCCAAGCCGTTTGAGAAATGTGGGCACGCATGGAACCCATTTTTTCTTCACTCGATTCAGAAATGTTATGGATGATGTCTGGTTCTCCTAATACCTCTTTCGAATCATTCGAAAAAGCTAGTGCATAAACTTTTGGACGTTGATCCTTTGGCATTCTGCGTACAGCACGAATCATCGCTCTACCGGTAGCATCATGGTCAGGATGCACAGCGTAATTAGGATAGAAGGTAATAACTAAAGAAGGGTTCGTATCAGCGATTAAATCCTCCATCATTTGGACCATTTTTTCATCATCTTCAAATTCTACTGTTTTGTCACGAAGACCCATCATTCTTAAATCGGTAACACCCATTGCTTTTGCAGAGGCTAGCAGCTCTTGCTTTCTAACTTGTGGTAGTGTCTCGCGAGTTGCAAAAGGAGGGTTTCCAAGATTGCGACCCATTTCCCCTAGAGTCAAGCATGCATATGTAACAGGGGTTCCTTGTTTTACATAAGTAGCTATTGTTCCAGAAACTCCAAAAGCCTCGTCATCAGGGTGAGGGAATACGACCAACACGGATCGTTCCATTGGTAAAGTCATTTTTCTTCCTCCTTAATATGTAAACGGTGTTTTGCTTATTTCAAGTGCTACTGCTAGCTTTCCACTTTGATCGTGACCAGCCATTAATAATCTACCATGCTCATCTAATTCATAATGTGTAATACCTTGAGCATATACCCATCCATGAGGGAGCTTTAAACCTACACGATGAGGAGCTTCTCCAGCTACCTTGCCAAGCTCGTAGCGAATCACCACATTGCGAATAAATGCACCAGCATTAAATACGTTTTCGTTGAAATGAGTGGCATAAGCACCATTTGTTGTTTCTAAATGAATGTATACATCTTCATTTGCAAAGCTATTTAATAATTCCTGTAGTCGTTCCTTATTCACTATTTCCATACTTTCGTTGCCTCCTAGCATACTGTCTGTTAATAGTATAATGAAAAATAGTTCAGCAAGCGAATGATTGAGCCATCGTTCTGATGGCAACTTACCGTACAAGTAAAAACTCGCAAAGCCCTGTTAGACTTTGCGAGTAAGGGGTTTATTAGACTGTAGTTGTTGTCACTTCTGGAGCACCGAATTTTCCTTTAGCGCCGTGAAGTACAGGTCCTACGTATTGGTTTAACTTCCAGCCATGAGCGATTGCAGAGGAAACAAATTCTTTAGCTTCTAATACAGATTCTGCAACAGAAAGTCCATTTGCTAGATTTGCTGTAATTGCAGCAGCGAATGTACAGCCGGCACCATGGTTATAAGTCGTTTCCGTTTTTTCTGTTTCTAATAAGGTATGAGTTTGTCCGTCATAGAAAAGGTCCACCGCTTTATCGTGGGTCAATTGTTTACCGCCCTTGATCACTACGTTTTTCGCCCCAAGCTCATGAATTTTTTCGGCAGCTGCCTTCATATCTTCAATTGATTTAAGTATTCCCAGTCCTGAAAGCTGACCAGCTTCAAATAGATTTGGAGTAACAACAAGTGCACGTGGCAATAAATGTGTGATCATGGAGTCTACAGTACCAGGGTTCAATACCTCATCCTCGCCCTTACATACCATGACAGGATCGATTACGATACTAGTTACACCAGACTCTTCAATAATTTTACCTGCTGCTTCGATAATATCCTCGGTACTTAGCATACCAGTTTTAATAGCATCTACATTAGTGGATAAAGCCGTTTTTGCTTGACGTTTAATTTCATCCACAGGAAGGGAAAACACATGGTGACTCCAATTATTATCCGGGTCCATTGTAGCGATGACAGTGAGAACATTCATACCATAGGTTCCATGCTCTTGGAATGTTTTTAAGTCTGCTTGTATACCAGCGCCGCCAGAAGTATCAGAACCTGCAATTGTTAATGTTTTTTTTATAGACATGTAAAAGTTCTCCTTTTGCGTGAAAGTTATTTCATTAATTGTATCAGATAGATATGAAAATTCAATTACGGCAGCTTTGGAGCAGTCCAAAGCTTGAACACTATAAAAGCAAATGTGATTGAAACGAAAAGAGTTATCGTCCCGCCAATATAAATGTTATTTATATAAAGTGAGATAGTTAAGTAAACAAGGATTCCTATAAAAAATATAGTTCCTAGTAAAAAGCAACCGAAACCCATACTCGTTGCCTTTGGTGGAACATCGTTTTTTACAGCTGCATTCTCCAGTTTTTTTAGTTTTTCTCGAAATTCAAAATTTGCCATATGCATTTCCCCTTTTTACCATCGTATCATTGGGCGGAATAGTTGTTAATAGGGAAACTTTTCGATACTGTAAACGTAGTAGTTTAATAGAAGGAGAGGGATGAAGATGAAACAAGATGACAAGATTCGAGAAATGGAAAAGCTATTAAAAGAATTGAAAGCTCAAAATGAGGAAAGTGCTGCTACCATCGTAGAAGATTCTCCTAGGCGTGGAGGGTTAAACCTCTGGAGGATGCCATTATTTTTATCTAGATTTAAATTTAAAACAATCTTGCTCATCTCAGTCTTAGCATTCTTACTAATTGCAGCATTGCCATTTGCAGCATTCTGGGCGATTCAGGGTAGTACTTATACTGAATCAAAGAGCATCTTTGTTGAAAGAGTACAAGGTCTCAATGAGCTAACAACTGCACAAGCATCTACTAAGGTAATTTTAAAAGAAGAAGATAATAAAGTATTTGGAAAAGAGATTGGACTAGACTTACCAGGAACAAAAAGGGAAATTTTATTAATAGTACCGGGGTCTGTAAAAGCTGGGGTTGATTTTTCGGAGGTAACTGAATCAGATATTAAGGTTAATGAAGAAAACAAGACAGCTATTTTAACATTACCAAAACCAAAATTCCTAGGAGGTCCCGAAATACTTTTTGACCAAGTAGAAGTGGTATCTTCTGAAGGAATATTTCGTGAAAAGGCTGACATAGAAGAAGCATTTGAACTAGCTAAAAAAGCCCAAAAAATGATGAATGAAGATTTTATAGGACAAGGTGTTTTGGAGGTTGCGGAAGAAAATGCCGTAAAATCCGTACAGGAAATGTTTCAGCTCATTGAATATGACGTGCAAGTGGAGTTTAAGGAGTGATTAAATGCCGAATTGGAAAGAATTATTAGGTGCAGAATGGGACAAGCCTTACTTTAAGGAGCTACAATCCTTTCTAGACAAAGAATATGCTGAGCATACGATATATCCCCCACGAGAAGAGGTGGGAAGTGCGTTTCGTTTAACTCCATACGAGGATGTAGAGGTGGTTATACTTGGACAAGACCCCTATCATGGTCCAGGGCAGGCGCATGGATTAAGCTTTTCGGTGAAACCAGGAGTTAAAATTCCGCCGAGCCTTCGCAATATGTTCAAGGAGCTAGAGGAAGATCTGAGCTGTCCTATTCCTTCTCACGGTTATCTAGAAAAATGGGCGAAGCAGGGTGTCTTGTTGTTAAACACGGTTTTAACTGTCAGAGCAGGTGAGGCAAATTCGCATAAAGGCATGGGTTGGGAACGCTTCACAGATACCGTTATACAGAAGCTATCTGAACGTGAAAAGCCAATTATTTTTGTTTTATGGGGTAAGCCTGCACAAGCTAAGTTAAAGCTCATCGACACGTCCAAACACTACATTATCCAATCAACTCACCCAAGTCCTCTAAGTGCTCACCGAGGATTCTTGGGAAGCAGACCCTATTCTCAAATAAATGAACAGTTAGTGTCCATGAATGAAAAGCCAATCGATTTTTGCCTCTAATTATGCTAGGATAACGATAGAAAGTAGGGAGAAAAATTGGCTGTAAATTGTTTTAAGTGTCGACATTTTTTTACTACCTGGGATGCGAATCATCCACGTGGCTGTAGGGCTTACCAATTTAAAACAAGGGAGCTTCCTTCTGCGTTAGTCAAAAGATCCTCAGGCGTGGAGTGCTTAAAATTTGAACCAAAGCAACTGGAGGGGCATAACAAGTGATTTCGAACAGACAAATTTTAATGCAAATAGAAAAACAGCTTCAAGAGGCAAAGACTGCATCGGGGGAACAATCCATCCGGGAAAGTTTAGCTGCTATAAAGGCTTTATGTGACGTAGCTCTAACTGTGCCACTAACAGAAAGTCCAACAGTACTTCAAACGCCCTCCGTGAAGACAGCAACCTTAACTGCGCCTTCTGCACCCTTGAAGGAAGACGATGCAAACGGAGAGTCATTATTTGATTTTTAATAATAGAAAGTAGGGAACAACTTGAAATTTTTTATCATCGCAGGTGCTATTAATGGCTTCTTATCTGTAGCCCTTGGAGCATTCGGAGCACACTTATTAGAAGGTAGAGTGGCTGACAAGTATTTAGCGACATGGGAAACAGCGGTTCAATATCAAATGTTTCATGCGCTTGCATTAGTTGCCATTGGTATTTTAATGAGCAGTAAGCTGTTAGGGCCAGTGTCACAGTTAAACGTAGCAGGCTACTTAATCCTAGCGGGTATCGTTATTTTCTCTGGAAGTCTGTACGTACTTAGCTTAACGGGAATTAGTATTTTAGGAGCAATCACACCAATTGGTGGAGTGGCATTCCTAATTGGTTGGGTAATGCTAATCGTTGCAGCCGTAAAATATGCAAATTAATGATTTTAAAAGCGAGCTCTAGATTTTAACTGGAGTGCGCTTTTTTTATTCATGAGGTGGTTTGGTCAGTTAAATGTTAAACTCAAACTAACAAGGTAAATTCAATAAAATGGGAAATATAAGGGGGATTATAATGGGGACTTGGGGTACCGCAATATCATCAAATGATAAATATGCAGATATATATGAGGACATAATGGACGAATTTAATAAGCCCAGTGGTAATATGTCAAGCGAAAAAAAGAAATGAATTGGAAATTACTTAAGTGATACTTTCCAAATGAAC
>NZ_JABAFC010000062.1 GCF_012843435.1 Psychrobacillus sp. BL-248-WT-3
TCTAGCTCCACCGCCTTGCCCCTCGGGATCAAATGGTTAAAAGCTCCGGTGGCTGAGGAGAAGCCTCCTCGCTTTTCTCCATTTGCCTGTCGGGGCAGAGATAGGCGGTTGCGCTTTTCTTGTTGTCTAGCTCCACCGCCTTGCCCCTCGGGATCAAATGGTTAAAAGCTCCGGTGGCTGAGGAGAAGCCTCCTCGCTTTTCCCCATTTGCCTGTCAGGGCAGAGATAGGCGGTTGCGCTTTTCTTGTTGCATCGGTGTACAAATCTCTCTTATTCTCATAAGTTTATATGTCTTGAACATATATTGGCTTGAGCGATAAACGATAGGAGGGAGAGTAATATGAGGAATAAAAGCGGAAAGCTGATTTTATCTACATTGGTAGCTACTTCAGCAATAATTGCCGTGACTCCAGGGTCTCAGGTTGAAGCCACATCAAACTTAAACCAGTTAGTTGTGGATGCACAAAATGCAGGAAATGTATTGAAGTGGGCTATTTCGGTGGAGGGGTCGGCAGATGGGGTCACTCAGCCGTGGAAACAATTTAATAATGCGAAGCAAGCAATTGGAAAAGTGGAGGCTGCCCTTGCAAAGGCTAGCTTTTCGGAGAAATTAAAGTACGAGTCTTTATTGATAGAGCCCAAAACTCAGCTACAGCGTGCACAGGGCTATCTAGATGCTATTACAGCGAGCAGTAAAATACATGCAAAGACAAATGCGCTATCCTTAGCGGTACAGGCAAATAATTTAGATCAAGTGGAAAAGGCTTATCATGAAATGACAGCAGAATTTCGAAAGCAGACGATTCTGTTAGACCGTGTATATGGTCAATCGACACGTGATCGAATTAGAGGAGCGGTAAAAGGCCCGGCTGAAAAGCTAATATCAGAGCTAAAAAATGATGTGACGGTTCATATGCTTGCTAAGGGTGCACAAGAGGACTTAAACAGAGGACGATACACAGAGGCTTCAGCTAAAGTATATGAAGCACAGGCGATTTTAACTGCTGAAACATTAAAGTGGGAAAAAAGCCTACAAGCAGCAATTAATAATATTAACAATGCTTTGCCGATGAATGCAGTAGCTGTCACTCGTGTTGATAACACGACCGTACTCGTTAAGTTAAATAGATCTATTTCTTCTGTAAAGGCATCCGATTTCACAGCCAATAATGGGATGACTATTAGTAGTGCATCTCTGAGCAGTGATGGATTTAACGTTACATTAAAAACATCTGTACAGGTACCTGGAACTACCTATACGATTAAATATAAAAATGGTTCGGTGAGCTTTGCAGTTCCAGGAAATATATCACCTGTTTATATAGGCGATAAAAACATTCAGCATAAAGAAACGACAGAGGTTTTGTCACTCTCGACTGTCTTTAAAAACACGAGTAATCAAGCAGTTCGAATTGATATACCAGCTGGCGTCAAGCTAATCTCTGTAAATGGAGCAGCTAACAATAATGCAGGTGCTAAGTCGGTTAATGCTCAGACGGATAAGAATGGCGCAATACAAATTGTTTTCACATCCAATAATTCCAATCAAGCTGCGTTAGATAAAACTATTGCTATTCATAAGATCGTTAAAAATAAGGCTGTAGAAACACAGACTTCTGGAGTGTTTAATCTTTATGCTCCGCCAAAAGAAGGTGCGATTGGGAATAAAACAGTGAGATTTATCGATAACAAAAACAATTATTTTGTGACCACAGAGGGAGTTAAGTATAGCTGGAAGATATATAATGACATCTTTCAAAATGAAGGAATAAATGTGTCGTTGGACAGCTTTAAGAGCGGGCTGGATATTGGCGACACTATTAATGGTGAATACCACCAAGTTTCCACCTCCTTATTTAATATATCAAAGAATGCATCAATAGCAGCAGTCAAGCTAGACACAAAATTTGCGGTCAAGGCAGGCACTTCCGGTTATCGCATCCATGGGAACAAAGTGGAGCTAAAAGGCACAGCAGAACCTAACTATGAATTGTTTTTCTTCAAGAACAATGGCACATCCATCGGTAAGGCAAAGGCCGATAGTAAAGGGAACTGGACCTTTGTAGCTGAAGTAGATACAAATGCCGTAACTGATTTCTCTATCTTTCAGCAAACTGCAGGTAAAGCTATACCGGCTTACGTAGGATGGGGAGAAACAACCTTGAGGGTAGTCGAAGGTCCATTTGCAGTGGGGAGTATAACAGAAGGAACGAGCAAGGACGATGACCTATCCAACGAAAAAATCACCTTCACCGTTTCGCCAGTCCAATACGCCAATGGCGCAGTAATCGCACAAGACCAAGCAATCATTACTAAACAAGCCTCTATTATCGTAGTAGATGGAGATGGCACGAAGGTTAAATACACCAACAACCAAAACAAAACCATCTTCTCCCAAACTAAAGGTGCCTTCTCAATAGACTTTGGTCTACTCAGCACAAGAAAAAGCGATGGCCAACTCATAGACCAAGGAAAAGACCACAAGCTAACAGGTCCACTTACCATCGTATCGATAGAAGGAATAACAAACGAATACGGCCTACAAATCCAAACAAAACCAACAAACCAAATCAAAAACTACTAACTAACATTATTACAGGTGCCTGGCACTTGTAAAATATCTCAGTATAACAATTCACGCCGCTTGAAACAAAGGGGAAACTATACCAATATTATTACGAGAGCATTGCAGGTGCCAGGCACCTGTAATGCTCTCGTAATGCACTCGATTTAATAACGTTGTTTAATAGACAAAACTGCACTCCGAGCGTTGGCGGGGTGCAGTTTTGTTGTTTTATAGATTATTTATGGTAGTTATATTTTCAATAATAATTTTACTTATGATTACGTTTAGTCAAATTGGTAGATTAGATGTTATTGTACGCGAGCAAAACCGAATCCTGAAGCGTAGTCGTCTCCAGTTGCTGCTCCGTAACCACCTTTAATGTCTACTGCTTTTGCTCTATTTTGTAAGTTTGTACGAAGTTGAGTATGAGACCAAGATGGATTTTGTGCCCAAACTTTAGCCGCTAGTCCAGCAACGTGTGGAGATGCCATAGATGTTCCACTAATTGTGTTGTAGCCACCATTGTGCCAAGTGGAGTAAATAGCTGCACCAGGTGCAGAGATTTCTACATCACCTTGTTGGATTACATAATCACCGTCTGTAGAAGCATAGCCACGAGAAGAGAAGTTTGCTACACGATAAGTTCCATTTTGTTGTACATTTTCTAGAGCTGCTACAGCAACAGCGTTTACTAATGCTCCTGGATATCCGATTGTTCCTTGAGAGTAACCGGAGTTTCCAGCCGCTGCAACAATTAATACACCTTTACTATACGCGTAGTTAACTGCACTTGATATTAAACTATTATTTGCAGAAGATCCTAATGACATATTAATAACTGTTTTTGTTCCTGTAGAAACAGCTTGATCTGCAGCGTGTCTAATAGCTGCTGCAATATCATCTGAGCTACCTGAGCCACTATCACTTAACACTTTATATGCCCAAAGATCTGCTGCAGGCGCTACACCATAAACTCCAGATTTGTCACTGCCGCCATCTGCAAGGGCTGTCCCAGCAACGTGAGTACCATGTCCATTTCCATCTGAACAACTATTGTTGATAACCGTAGTAGAGCCTGTGAAGTTTTTACACTGTTCTACTCTATTTACTAAATCCGTATGATTTCTATTTACTCCCGTATCCAATACCGCGATATTAATGCCATTTCCACCTGAAGTGGAGGTTAAACTACTATTATTGTAAATTGCTTTAATGCCCCAAGGAGTTTGCTGAGATGCGTTTGCTGCAGTCTCGTAATCTGCTGGTTGAGTAGTAGAATCTTCTGCTGGCAGATCAAGCGTAACCGTTGGAACCTTTGTTACGGTAATGTTTTTGTTTTTTTGAAGAGCTTGGAACTGCTTTTCATTCATATCCGTAGAGAACCCATTTTCCGAAAGCTCCCATCTTACTTCGTACTGATTTGCCAAGGACGCTTTGTTCGCCTTGTTATTGGCTTCTACATACACCCGAAACTTTTCTACCCCAGCATTAGAATTTCTGTCCTCTACTGAGGATGGTGTTTCTTCCGGTGAGCTTGCTTGGACCGGTGCTGCAAGTGAACCTGCAATTAAGAGGCTTGCTAGTGCGATTTTAAATTTGCTCATCTGTGAAAACTCCTTTTCGGTTTAGTTTTGTAGTACAATATTAAAACTAACACATTTTGAAAATTATGTTTATTGGGAAAAAATATCTTACAATAATTAGGAGGGGTACTATGAGGATTGGCTCGCTAATAAAATTTTATCGAACAAAGAGAGGATTAACGCAAACAAGTCTTGCTAATGGAATATGTTCTGTGCCTCATCTCAGCAAAATAGAAAATAACAGTAAGGAAGCAAATGTTGAGACAATCCGTTTGTTGCTGGAGCGTTTAAAAATTGATTTGCAGGATGTACAGGCAAATGAAAAACAAATTTTCGATTTAATAAAGGATTTCTTATGTCATATTCATTATTTAGAAGAGGAAAAAGCAACAGAAGTATTCAAAACTTTAGAGGGCTATCATGAGCTTATTGTGTTTACGGATCATATTTATCTATACGAACTTTATAAACTACGCTATTATCTATTAATAAATAATAGAGACGCTGCAGAATATCAGCTAAAATGGCTACATGCCCAGAAACAAAATTTTTCCCAATATGAGAAGTATTTACTTTTATACATGGGTGCTTTAATTTTAATGTTAAGGGGGAGATTTGAAGAAGCAGATAAGCAACTTACTCGAATTATTCATGATCAAGCTGAGTTAGGATCGTTTACCGGAGAGCTTCACTATCATCTAGCAGTTGTAAAGGGACATTTAGAAGAGTCCAGCCTAGCGATCATATACGGTAAGCAGGCCTTGCAATTTTATAGTAATCAATACAACTTCAAACGAATCCTTCATACACTTATGTCGCTTGCTTTAAACTACTCACGGGCCAAAATTTTCAATGAAGCATTAAATACGTATACCCATTTGTTAAGAAGCATAGAATTGCTTAACCAGCAACATCTCCTTCCAAAAATCTATCACAATATAGGTGACTTACATCTGCGGATGGGAGATTATTTGCAAGCTTTAGAGTACTTTCAAAAAAGTAAAGCCATTATCCCTGCGAATTCCGATAATTATCTCTTGTGCCTATATAATTTGGCGCAAACCCAGTTCCGCTTGGAGCAATGGGAAGCATGTAAGGAAAGCTTTACTTTGTTGAAGTCCGAGGCTAAAAAGCAGCAAATCATGCATTATCGATTGTTTTCCAGCTTTTATTTATTTTTGTTGGAGGGTGAGAGGGAAAAGGCGATGACCTTTTTAGAGGAAAAATTGGTTCCCTATACAGCAAGAGGAGAAAACCTTAAAGAGATTCACCATCAATTCCTTGTCATTTTAACGGACTATTACCGACAAGAAGGTAAATTTGAGAAAGTCGTTCTACTAACTAATCAATAGAGGAGAGTGTCCATGATGAAAAAATCTACAAAAGCTCTAATTTTAGCTACATTAGCAGGTGTTGCAATCGCCTTTATTCCTATCCATCCACCAATCGGATCTAGTGCGAGCGGCGAAGTAAACGCTATCCCGATCCACCCACCGATTGGCTCAAGCACAAACACTATCCCAATCCATCCACCAATTGGCTAATTCAAAAAGAGAAATCCTTCGGGGTTTCTTTTTTTAGTTTCATAGAATTTTGCAGAGACGGGGGACAACCTAGCAAAAGAAGAAGCAGAACCTTGCGGAAATGAGTGAGAACCTTGCAGAGACGAGTCAGAACCTTGCGGAAATGAGTGAGAACCTTGCAGAGAGCAAAAAACCTTGCAGAGAAGGACGTAAACCTTGCGGAAACGAATCAAAACCTTGCAGAGAAGAAGCAGAACCTTGCGGAAACGAGTGAAAACCTTGCAGAGAGCAAAAAACCTTGCACAGACGCGCATAAACCTTGCGGAAACGAATCAGAATCCTTGCGGAAACGAATCAAAACCTTGCAGAGATTAACAAGAACCTTGCGGAAACTAGCAAACCTGGAAAAGCCCAAAAAAAGAACCGTCATCAACATGACGGTCCACGATTTTATACTCACTTAAACAAATAGGTTAGATTTTGTACATAACTGTTAATCGTTAGATTGCCGATCATCATTGTAATCATGAGTAAGAGTGCAAAGTATAGAACGATGTATAAGAGGAAGCCATATAATGGCTCGAAGTTTTCTTGTTTGCTCGTAAGTATAGCACTGATGACATAAAGTGGGATGAAGAAAACAGCTAATAACAAACACACAGTTAGCATTCCGTTCCCGAAAGCGAAAGATTTTAAAGACATAAGGATCACTGAAAGAGCAGTGCCAATGATCACAATTGGTAGCTGTCCTGCATAGAAGCTAATAATACTTTTAAAAGAGTGCTGTGGTCCAAAAATAGTATTTATAAAAAAGATGGATAGGGTTGCGATTAATGTTAAAACAAACGTGACGAAGAAAACTTCCATAAATGTTGATAAAAAGCTGGGTGGATTGCTCCAGTACTGGTTAACTGCAAAAAGATAAATCGAGAAGGAGAAAAGAGCTGTAAATAGAACAATACTTACAGTAGCATTCGGGAACTCGCTTTCTCCTTTGCTATATGTTAACGAGGGACTTTTAAGCTGGCGCATAAAATAATTAGAATACTGCTTTGCCTGATTTTTCAAAGTTGCCAGGTGGTCTTTTACTGCAATGGGTGCCTCTGTTGCAATAGCAGCTTCCTTAATAATCTCTCTTTGATGCCTCAGTAGATAGTTTCCACAATCTGAGCAATAATTTCCTGATACTTGATCATGATTGCAATTTGGACATTGCATCTTTCTTCCTCCTTTTTTATTCTAGCCTATAAATCTAGCAAGCTCTTCATTAAACTTTTCTTTTTCTTCATAAAACAAACCATGCCCACTATATTCAAAAGGGACTAACATAGAATTTTGAATTTGCACGTACATAAGCTCTCCTAGTTCATAGGGACAGATTAAATCCCATTTGCCGTGGAGGATAAGTGTAGGAGTATGAATGTGGGTAAGATCACTTCGTAGGTCTTCATCACGCAGTGTTTCTAAGCATTGCGCGGTTGCATGGCCAGATGCAGTAAGACAAAGATTTTGGAACCAGTGCTGAAAACTTTCGCTCAGGTGACGGTGAAAGAAGAGATTGCCGAAATCCTGCACCATTTTTGGTCGGTCATTATACGTATCGCTTATTAATTCGTTTACTACGGTTATAGGGGTGCCATAAGGAAAATCGGGCTGCATCGTAAACATTGGAGCAGCTGCACCAGCTAGGGCCAGCTTATCTACCTGATGACCGTTGTAACGAGACATATATCGGATGGCAACTGCCCCACCCATCGAATGACCTAAAAGCGTAATGTTCTCTAGCTGTAGCGTGTCTATAATAACTCGGATATCGTCAGCCATTCTGTTGTAGGAGTAGCTTTCCCAGGGGTTAGAGGATTTTCCAAAGCCACGCAAATCAAGACCTATACAGCGGTAGCCAAGTGCGGGCAGCTGGTTGAACTGATACTCAAACATTTGGTGGTTAGCTGGCCAGCCATGAATAAATAAAATCGTCTTGTCGGCTGATGGGTTTATATCCTCTATGTATATATTCACACCTTTTTCGACCTTTACATAATATCCCATATAAGCCCTCCCATATTATCCGATATATCAATATATGAGGAAATACATAAGGTTATTCTTTAGTGACGTTAGGATTGGAGACTGATAGATCATGATGTTCAGCATAAATAAATTTTTGGAAAAAACGATGGCTTATTTTATTCCGGTCAGTGTAGTAATCGGGGTATTAGTATCCGATTATATTGTTGACTTAGCATGGCTAATACCATGGATTTTTGCATTTATGACCTTTGCAGGTAGCCTTAATTCAAATTTCGCTTCCTTCAAGGATGCTGTTTTACATCCACTTCCAATCTTCGTGACATTCACCATTTTGCATATTATTATGCCCTTGCTGTCGCTTGGAATCGGTTATCTCGTGTTTCCAGGAGAAATGCTGACGATTACAGGGCTAGTACTTGCAATGTCTATACCTACAGGGATTACTAGCTTTGTATGGGTTGCAGTGGCAAAAGGAAATAATGTGCTGGCACTTACGATTATTTTATTAGGAGCGCTTCTTTCACCCGTAATTGTTCCTTTAACACTTCATCTTCTAGTAGGTGAAACAGTAGAGATTGATGCACTCGGTATGATGATCGGACTTCTTTGGACGATTGTTATTCCTTCCATTGTAGGAATGATTTTAAATCAGGTAACGAAGGGCAAGGTAGTCGATATTTTAAGTGCTAGGCTTTCTCCGTTTTCTAAGGTGGGCATGGAAATAGTGGTAATGCTAAATGGGGCAGTAGTTGCTCCGTTTTTATTGGAAAGAGGGTTTGCTTTAGTAGGGCTTGGAATTGTTGTAATCATTATCGCTTTTCTAGGCTATGTTCTTTCTTTTTCAGCGGGGAGATTGTTGAAACAGGAGAAGGAAACGGTAATTGCAATGGTCTTTACTGGAGGGATGCGCAATATAAGCGCGGGAGTTGTTCTAGCAACTGCATACTTCCCGCCAGCAGTTGCTATTCCTGTTGTTCTTGGCATGCTCTTTCAACAAGTGCTTGCTTCCTTGTTTAACTCCTTTATTGAAAGTTACTACGGAAAAATGTAATTATTTTTATTTTCAAATAATTACGACTTTTGACAGTTCAATTATGCTAAAATATTTTCATGATAATAAAGGGGGATAAGAAATGGTAAATAAAATAGAGATGATGGGGCAATTCGAGCAATATGCAAAGGATCTCATAAAAGAACACAAAATCCCTGGGGTAGGTATTGCTTTTAATCAAAACAATGAACGAATCTATGAAAAAGCCTTCGGGTATCGAAATGTGGAAAAACAGCTTCCCATCGATGCAGACACGATTTTCGGCATAGCCTCCATGACGAAGTCCTTTACGTGTGTAGCCATTATGCAGCTTCAGGAGCTTGGTAAACTGTCTGTCCATGACGAGGTGGTGAAGTATTTACCAGATTTTCGAACGCAGGACGAAGAAAAATCCAAGAGAATTACAATACATCATTTGATGACTCATACATCGGGTCTTCCGCCAATTGCAACTCATGTCTATGCAAGGAAGCGTAGTATCGATCAGGATCCATCCGCAAAGGATTATGGTTTAGACCTAGTGAACAATCCTGAGCCGGCGATTGACACGTATGAGGAGTTGCTTCATTACATTGCAAAACAAGACTTCGACCTGCTTGGTGAACCAGGGGAGGAGTTCAGCTATTCCAATGACTGCTACGGAATTCTAGGAATAATTATTGATCGAGTGAGTGGTCAATCCTATGAAGAGTACGTAATGGATCATATTTTAAAGCCAATCCAAATGAATAATAGCTTTTTTGATTTGGAGGAATTAAAGAAGAAAGAAAATGCGACTACACTTTATATGTCGCGCTACTCTGCAGAGGGGGTGGACGTATATGAGGCTCCGCTTTGGTGGGATGCACCTTCCATGAGAGCAGCAGGTTATTTAAAATCCACTATAAATGACATTCTGAAGTATCTGGCTATGTTTTTAAATGAAGGAATGGCTGGAGAGAATAGAATTCTACAACCAGAAAGTGTACAGCAGATGGTCTATCCACATGTAGAGTTCGAAAAAGGACGATTTTACGGGTACGGTCTACGAATCATTCCCAATTACTTTGGGACTACCTTTATTAACCATGGTGGGGGCTTGAAGGGAGTTTCTTCGTTTATGGGAATTTTACCTGAGAAAGGAATTTCTGGAGTGCTACTAAGCAGTCTCGCAGATGTTCCATCCGACAAGCTGTTCCTTGGTGCTCTAAATGGCATAGAGGGTCGGGAGCCGGCTACCAAGCATATGCATTTTCAAACACACGATGTGCCAGTAGAGAAGCTTTTCAAATTTAAAGGAACCTTCATTTCTGGAGAAGGGATGAAGGTAAGAGTGGATATAGTGGATGGACGCCTAGCCATTCTAACAGCAAGTGGTCCCAACCCCTTAAAATGTGTAGAAGGTAATTTGTTTATCGGAACTTTAGAGGATCAAGAAAACCTAATTGAGTTTCTAAGTGGAGCAGACGGAACCATAAATCGTATTTTCTATAGCTCACGTCAAATATTAAAAAGCTCGGATCAGGTGTAGTGCATAGCAGACCATTATTCGGGGTGACCGACCGATTATATGTCAGAACCGACCGATTATTCGGAGTAACCGACCGATTATATGGCAAAACCGACCGATTATTCGGGGTAACCGACCGATTATGTGGCAAAACCGACCGATAATTCAGGGCGACCGACCGATTATGTGGAAGAACCGACCGAT
>NZ_JABAFC010000063.1 GCF_012843435.1 Psychrobacillus sp. BL-248-WT-3
GAAGTGGGGTTTTTACACTTCTCAAGTAGGTTTGAAAACATTGTATACAATTTTACACAATACTATGGACTTGACTGCGCAACCCTCTTTATGGGCGAATTTCTCATTTTTATGGGACACTTCCCGCTAGTTTATGGGCCACCTTCTACGCTTTATGGGACACTTAGGCCCTTCTTATGGGCGCAACCCTCTTTATGGGCGAATTTCTCATTTTTATAGGACACTTCCCGCTAGTTTATGGGCCACCTTCTACACTTTATGGGACACTTATGCTCCTCTTATGGGCGCAAATCGTCTTTATGGGCGACTTATCACCTTTTATGGGACATTTTTCGTTAGTTTATGGGCCACCTTCTACACTTTATGGGACACTTTCCGCTAACCTTCTAAACTTAATAGGACACTCCCTTCAGTTTAAGCCGGGTCGCCATCTCTGCTTTTATTACCTCAACAAAAAACACCCATAGATGGGAGTCAAATAGTCTCCAACCAATGGGTGTTTATTTGTGTTATCTACGTCGTTTTTTATTATCCATCTGTAACTTTCGTTCTTGCATAACAGAATTTATCTGCCCACCGACCAACAGGATGATTCCTGAAATGTAGAGCCATAGCATGAGGATAATAATACCCCCGATACTTCCGTAAGTTGCAGAATAATTACCAAAGTTACTTACATAGTAAGAGAATCCTAGAGATACAATGATCCATCCCAAGGTTGCAAATGCTGCACCCGGGAAAACGCTCTTTAGGCCTAACTTTATGTTTGGTACTATCCAATATAATGCAGCAAGTACGATAAACATAATAATAGGGCTAAGCGTCCATCTAATATTATTCCACAAATTAATAAAATCATCTTGGAAACCAAAATAAGAAAATAAAATTGTACCAATTTGTTCTCCGAAAACTGGTAATACTAGTGCTACAGCAAAAAGTAAAATCATTAATAAGGTAAATACCACTGATAATGCTCTTACTATAAAAAAGGGTCTCGTTTCCTCTATATCATAAGATCTATTTAAAGATTTGACGATTGCGTTCATCCCATTAGAAGCAGACCAAATGGTACCAAGAATCCCTATTGATAATAAGCCTCCGTTCCGACTTACTAAGACATCAGAAATCGTTCCCTCAATTAATGTATATACTTCACCCGGTGCATAGTTTTCTAAAAAGCGGAAGATTTGTGCCTCATCTAGATTTAGATATGGCAATAATGTAACTAAGAAAATTAATAAAGGAAATAGTGACAGAAGGAAAAAGTAAGCTAATTGAGCTGCAAGCCCTGTAATATCCGTTTTCTGTATATGCGTTATTAAATGCTTGAAGTAGCCTGACCATGTAGTTAAATCATGATTTTCCGTTTTCTTTTTCTCCTTCTTTTTAAAATTTAAAAACTTTAGCTTCGTATACCAAGTTGGAGAGGAACTTTTTTTATTGTTCTTATCATCTCTATTCATGTGTGAAACCATCTATTCCTCTCCCTTCCTTGTTTAATGTAATTTTGGCTCGTAAATACTTTTAGGCTCATCTTCCTCTGGAACAACTATGGATTTATACTCTTCCTTGGATTGGGAGAATGTATCCTTCGTCTCGGAAACAAGTGTCTTCACTTGAGGAGTAATTTCTTTTACTTCGTTCACCTTTTGTGAAATATATTTGGCATCTGAGGAGAATTGATTATAAACCGATTGCCATTTAGTTACTTGTTGATCAAGGACTTTCTTTAACTCGTCTCTGTTTCGGTTGTAATATTTAATTTCATTTCTAATCATTCTAGATCGGTTCATTACGGAATCTCTTGTCTTACGATCTAACATAGTTAATGCACCGCCAAGTACTGCGCCACACAATACACCTTTTACAAATTTACTTTCACTCATACTAATTACCTCCATATATATCGTTTTATATTAATTTTATTATACCCTGGCTTCTCTGAATCAAACTATTAATAATAATATTTTACAAAAATAAGCTTGACTATTTAAGAGAATTTTACGAATATTGTTAAAAGGACAAATTTATTGAAAGGATATGAAAGCTATAGCATTTTTCCTAGACTGAATTACAACCAAGGAGGTTATCAATTGGATAAGTTACTAGAAATTTTAAAAAGTGTTTCGGATGTTTTATGGGGCATCCCTTTACTGATTCTCATTGTAGGAACCGGAATATTTTTGACGGTTAGAGTTGCCTTTCTACAAATACGATTACTGCCGGTAGCTTTAAGACTTACTTTTTCTAGAAAGCATGATAAAACCGCTGAAGGGGATATCTCACAATTTCAAGCACTGACGACTGCGCTTGCAGCAACAGTCGGAACCGGTAATATTGTCGGGGTGGCAACTGCCGTATTACTTGGAGGTCCTGGTGCAGTTTTCTGGATGTGGTTTTCTGCATTTTTTGGAATGGCGACTAAATATAGTGAAGCAATCCTTGCAGTTAAGTATCGGATAAAGGATGCAAATGGCCAAATGGCAGGTGGCCCAATGTACTACATAGAACACGGTTTAAAGCAAAAGTGGTTAGCTGTATTATTCGCTATTTTTGGCGCATTAGCTGCTTTTGGTATTGGAAACGGAACACAAGCTAATTCTGTATCTTCTGCAGTAGAATCTACTTTTGGAGTAGAAACTTGGATTACCGGTCTAGTTCTGGCCATTTTCACTGCTCTTGTTATTTTGGGTGGTATTAAATCTATTGGTAATGTAACAGCCGTTTTTGTACCGGTGATGGCTTTGTTCTATATACTAGCTGGACTTTTCATCATGGTTACCAATATTAGCGCTGTCCCTGAAGCGTTCGGAATTATTTTCAAATCAGCATTTACTGGAGAAGCAGCTGCTGGTGGTGCTATTGGTGCGGCTATTCGTTATGGTGTTGCTCGTGGTGTATTCTCCAATGAAGCCGGCCTTGGTTCCGCTCCAATTGCTGCTGCTGCCGCAAAAACGGATTTACCAGGACGTCAAGCACTCGTTTCCATGACACAGGTATTTATAGATACTTTTATTATCTGTTCCATTACAGGTGTTACAATCGTAATGTCCGGTATGTATAAGGATACTAGTATCGGCGGTGGAGATTTAACCTCCGCAGCCTTCGGTCATTTCCTTGGAGATTGGGGACCAATCATCATTGCAGTTGGTTTAATTTTCTTTGCTTCCTCCACGATTTTCGGCTGGGCTTATTACGGAGAGAAATGTTTCCAATACTTATTTAAGAATCCTATGCTGTTAATTGTTTATCGTATTGCATTCGTTGCTATGGTATTCATAGGGTCAGTCGTTTCCCTAGATTTGATTTGGACATTCTCTGATATTACCAATGCATTAATGGCAATTCCTAACTTAATAGGTTTGCTTGGACTATCGGGTGTTGTCGTGTATGAGACAAAACGTATTCAGAAGAAGTTGAAGGAAGAAAAACTTGCCAGCAAGGCTTAATTTGTATTTGACATTCTAGGCTATGCGTGAAATGATATTTCTAATGTATGAAAGGCAGGTACAAAAGAATGGATTTAAATCAACCTTCCGTTGAGAATATTAGCTTTATGCTTGAAACAATCAAGGAAAAATTACGTATGGTCAATGTGGATGCCATGAAATCTGAGGACTTTAAAGCTACAGCCTATGAGGATCTTGTATATTTATATGAAATGGTCAACAAACGCGATTCTTTTAGTCCAAGTGAAATGCAAGCAATCGTCGCAGAACTTGGTAGTTTAAGAAAGTAATCACTTTATAATTCTTTATAATGAAAGAGAGGTAACCTGTTTATACAAAGGCTACCTCTCTTTTTTATTTATTAATTATCCTTCTGGAGTTTTCTTTCCATTGCTTTTGCGACTTGATGAGAGTTTGTAGTCTTTTCCTCATACAGTTTATGAATGATGTTCTGGTAATCCGCTTCGTTACGGTTTTGACTTAGTTTATCAACAGCCTGAATTTCCTGTATCTTAATCTTAAATCCAACAATACCCTTCAGTTCTTTCTCTAACAATTGTGGAGAAAGATTTTCCCATAAAACAGGATTTTTTCGATGTTTCTCATATTTTTGCAGCAACAATGTCAGGTCTTGTTTTAACTCGTCCTCGGTCAATATTACGGCCTTCCCATATACATGGACAGCCTGATAGTTCCATGTTGGGACATTTTCATGTTCATACCACGAAGAAGATATGTAAGAGTGAGGTCCTTGGAAAATAACCAATACATCTTCAGCTGTTTCAAATGTTCTCCATTGAGGATTCCCATACGCCATATGCCCTGTCACGTAATAATCTTCCCCTTCATTATGGATCTGCAATGGTAGGTGAGTTGCAATCGGTTTTTCTTTTTTCGTCGTAATAAGAACTCCGAATGAATTAGTATGAATGAATTCCTTAATCTCTTCCCAATTTGTCACCTTATAATATTTCGGAATATACATAATGAGCAACCTTTCCAATCAAATGATGTTTTTATCCGTTACTTACTTCGGTACTACAGACAGAAATTCCTTCCTAAGCCCTAACTAACTATTGCTCATACCATGGAAAGCGGTCGATAGCGGAAACCAATTGCACGTAAAAAAAATCCTCCCCTACTTTTATAGGGAAGGACCAATTCTTATTTAGATAGCTTATTTAACTCTACTGCAATTTTAGCTCCAACTCTTGCATTATTGTATACAAGCTCTATGTTAGATTCTAATGACTTACCTTCTGTTAACTCTTTTACTTTACCAAGAAGGAATGGTGTTACATCCTTACCTTTAATGCCATTATCTTCAGCTTCTTTCAATGCTGTTTGAATGATTCTATTCATGTATTCCTCGTCCAATGAATATTCTGCTGGGATAGGATTAGCAATGATTGCTCCGCCATTTAGACCTAGCTCCCATTTAACGTTTAGCATTTCAGCAACTTCTTTTTCTTCATCCATACGGAAGTCTGATTTAAAAGGGCTAGTGGAAGTATAGAATGCTGGGAAAGCTTCCGTTTGGAATCCTACTACCGGTACACCTTTTGTCTCTAAGTATTCTAACGTTAATCCGATATCTAAAATTGACTTAGCACCTGCGCAAACAACTGCAACATTTGTAGAAGCTAACTCTTCAAGGTCAGCTGAAATGTCCATTGTTGTCTCAGCACCTCTATGCACTCCGCCGATACCACCAGTTACAAACATTTGAATTCCTGCAAGATCCGCACAAATCATGGTTGTTGCCACAGTAGTAGCACCGATTTCCTTAGAAGCGACTACATATGGTAAATCTCTTCTAGAAGTTTTGCGAGCATTGCTGCTAGTTGCTAAAGTTTCTAATTCTTCATTGGATAAACCAATTTTAATCTTCCCGTCCATAATTGCAATTGTTGCAGGAACTGCTCCGTTATCACGGATAATTTGTTCTACTTTTCTTGCCATTTCAATGTTTTGTGGATAAGGCATTCCATGAGAAATGATAGTAGATTCTAATGCTACGATCGCTTTTCCTTGTGCCATTCCTTGTTCAACCTCTTGTGAGTACGTTAGATATTTTTTCATTTTAAATATTCCTCCAGTTCATTAGTTAACTTCAATTTTGTTAGTTCAGTTCGTACTGTGTCTACAGATTGGAGTGTTTTAGTAGCGTTAATCATCCCAGTCAGCACAGCCTGCTTTACTTCTACTCCATCCAACGAAGCATGAAGAACCCCAGAAACAAAGGCATCTCCTGCACCAGTCACGTCTACTACCTGCTCAGTTTGGATAGCAGGCATAAACAATGTCTCGATCTCTTTCCCAGCACATACTACTCCCTTGCTGCCATTCGTTATAATGACATGGCGTATGCCTTTTTGGACAAATGCCTCGGCTGTACGTTTCCAAGATTCCTCATCCACAATCTGCGTTTGAAAGTATGTCTCGGCTTCATCCTTATTTGTTATAAGCCACTCTATTCCTTCCAGATTCTCCGGCATTCGATTCATCTTCGGTGAAGACACTGGGATAATTGCAAGAGGAATCTTATTGCCGACCGCCAATGCGTGAATGTATTCCATTACATCTTTTGGACAGTTCATATCTATTATGAGCATTTGCGCATTAGTAAGATAAGCCTCTTGTTTTTTCATGTAGTCCACTGTTAGCTGATCATAAATATCCATATTAGCCAGGGCAAAAAGCATTTCCCCCTGTTGGTCTAGTACGGCTGAGTACGTTCCAGTAGAGTAGTTAACAAGCTTTTCTACAGAAAACAAGTTCATCCAGTGACTAGATGCCTTTTCGATAGAAGCGTATTCCATATCGTTACCGACAACTGTAAGTAGCCTGACGGTATTGCCAAGCCTTCCTAAGTTTTCAGCAATATTTCTTGCAACTCCGCCTATACTTTGCAGGCTTGTAGTTGGATTAGAAGTACCCATTTGTAATTGATCTTTTACTATATACTTTCTATCTACATTAGCTCCGCCTATACAAATAATCTCTTTGTTCTCCGGTAAAATGTATGCTCTGCCAATAATTTTCCCACTTTTAATGAGCTGAGAAATGATATTAGCAACTGCTGGCCTGGACATCTTTAAGGCATCTGCCATTTCTTGTTGTGATGCATAAGGATTGTTACGCAAATAGGTCAGAACTTTTAATTCCTTGGATTCCATTCGGACAACCTCCTCTCTTCAAACATTTGTTTTAATTATAAACTTTTGTTTTCAAAAGTCAAAGAAAAACTGACAACTATTTAAAATAATTGTCAGTTTCATTTTATTGGGGTTGGTCGTTTAAGCTGCCATCCTCTAATACTCGAGGCTGTATCAGCACTTCGACACGTCTATTTTTTGCTCTGCCTTCCTCCGTATCATTAGGAGCAACCGGCTTGAATTCTCCGTAGCCCTTTGCACTGAAGTACAGAGGATCAATCGTGTTATTGTTTACTAATATTTTCAAAAAGTTCACCGAGCGCATAACACTTAACTCCCAGTTAGAGGCATAAATACTACTAGATATCGGAATATTATCCGTGTGTCCTGTAATCACAACATTCCGAGGCGGATCAAACACCAGTAAATCCGATATATCTTCTGCAATTTGTCGATACTCTTGTTTTACCTCTGCCTGTCCCAAGTCAAATAAAATGCTATCTCTAATTGTCACTAAAAGACCTTCGCTTGTTAACTCAGTTGCAAATTGTTTCTCTAGCGCATTAACCGCTATGTATTCATCAACACTGTCTTGAATCTCAGATAAAGCTTGCTGATCCTCGATGTAAGCCATGCTTTGATTGGAATCACCGCTATTATTGTTTCTAGGTACGTCCATTGGCGAAGGCTGTTCCATTAGTCCGGTACCTCCATCAAACACTTGATTGAATACCGCGGACATTTGGTTTAGCTTTTCTTGATCAACAGTACTAGAAGCAAATAACACAATAAACAGTGCAAGTAGTAAAGTTAAAATATCTGCGTAAGGAAGAAGCCAAGATTCACTCATTTCCTCTTCATGCTGATGTTTCTTATGCTTCTTTGCCAAGGCCTGCCTCCCCGCTTTCATTTAAAACTTTTTTACGTTCAGACATAGATAGATAAGAAGCCAATTTCTGCTCTATCACACGTGGTGCATCTCCTTCTAAGACAGAAAGGATTCCCTCTAACATCATAGTTTTTTGTCTAACCTCTTGCTTTGACTTTCGTTTTAACTTGTTGGCAAATGGATGCCAAAGCACATAACCTGTGAATATCCCTAATAATGTAGCGATGAATGCAGCGGAAATTGCATGTCCTAATTTTTCTATATCATTCATATCACCTAGCGCTGCTACTAAACCAACTACTGCACCTAGCACTCCAAGAGTAGGTGCATATGTACCTGCCTGCGTGAAAATCTGAGCACCAGTGGAATGTCTTTCTTCCAAGGCATTAATTTCTTCTGTTAACACATCTCTAATATAATCTGCATTCTGTCCATCGATAGCTAAAGTAAGTCCATTTTTCAAAAATGGATCTTCCACATCGGTTGTTTTACTCTCTAATGCAAGTAACCCTTCTCTACGAGCTAAATCAGCCCAGTTAGAAAACAATTTAATAACTTCATGATCTGGCACTAACTTCTGTTCTTTAAAAATTACTCCGAAAAGCTTAGGTATTCTTTTTAGCTCATCCATCGGGAAACCAATTACGATAGTCGCAATTGTTCCAACGATAATAATTAAAATAGCTGCTGGATTCAACAGGGCAGCTAATCCTACTCCCTTCAGAACCATTCCTACACCTAACGCAACAATTCCTAAGACGAGACCAATTACTGTAGACTTATCCAATTCATAAACCCCCACATTCTATTTCTGTTCTTTATTTCGGTTAATATATCAGGATTTTAATATTAGTTTCTAACTATAAATTTTATTTCAATTAATTTGAACTCTTTTTTGTCTTAATTGGCAGAGAGTCATTGATAAATCCCTCTATAAACTGATACTATAATCTTAAGAAAAGAAAGGATGTATGGATATGTCAACCTTTGAAAACAATTTAGAAAAGTATGCTGCTTTAGCTGTTGAAGTAGGAGTAAATATACAAAAAGGGCAAGATTTATATATTGCGGCCTCTACAGAAACAGTAGAATTTGTCCGACTTGTAACTAAAAAAGCTTATGAAGCTGGAGCTAAGACTGTCTACGTAGATTTTTCTGATGATGAGTTAACACGCATCCGTTATGAGCTAGCCTCAAAAGACTCTTTCGACTTCTATCCACCATGGAAAGTTCAAGAAAGAGAGCAGCTTGCTGAATCAGGCGCTGCTTTTATGAGTATCGTAAGTCAAAGTCCCGATTTACTGAAGGGTATAGATTCTAGTAAAATCTCAACTTTCCAAAAAGCTGCAGGTCAAGCTATGTCCAAATACCGCCAGTATGTTCAGTCAGATAAAATTAGCTGGTCTGTAGTTGCGGCACCTTCTAAAAAATGGGCTGCAAAAGTATTTCCAGAGCTTCCTCAGGAAGAGCAAGTTCCAGCATTATGGGAATCTATCTTTAGTGCAGTAAGAGCTGACCTGGAAGATCCAGTATCTGCTTGGAAAGAGCACGATCGTTTGTTGCACACAAAAGTAGACTACTTAAACGATAAAAATTATAAAAAACTTCATTACACAGCTCCAGGCACTGACCTAACAATTGAACTTCCGAACGGCCATCTCTGGTGCGGAGCTAGTAGCACGAACGAAAAAGGCGAAGATTTTATGGCTAACATGCCTACAGAAGAAGTATTTACAGTTCCTTTAAAAACAGGGGTTGACGGGTATGTAGCAAGCACGAAGCCTTTAAGCTATGGTGGAAATATTATTGATAATTTCACTATCACTTTTGAAAATGGTCGCATTGTAAAAGTAGAGGCAAAAGAAGGTCAAGAAGTACTAGAGCAATTAGTTGATACGGATGAAGGCTCCCATTACCTTGGGGAAGTTGCACTTGTACCACATGATTCACCAATCTCTAACTCTAACCTGTTATTCTATAATACATTGTTTGATGAAAATGCTTCGAACCATTTAGCAATCGGTAGTGCATATGCGTTCTGTATCGAAGGCGGTAAAAAAATGAGTCGTGAAGAGCTTGCAGAAAACGGATTGAATGAAAGTATCACTCATGTAGACTTCATGATTGGTTCTGAAAATATGAATATTGATGGAATTAAAGAGGATGGCACTAAAGAACCTGTGTTTAGAAACGGAAACTGGGCATTTTAATCACAATCTATTCATAAATTTAATGTTTTAGTGTTACAAATTTAGTGTAAATAAGTTATAATGATATTAATATGAATAGTGAGGTGTTAAAAATGGGCTTATTCATAGCTACAATTCTTGGGTTCTCTGGCGGTATTTTAGCCATTGGAGCGGTAATCATGTTTTACTTCTCTAAACCAATGAACAACCAAGATGCAATTATCGTCGATCCGAAACCAACTAATAAGTTTTAATATGTCAACCGCGACTTAACAGTCGCGGTTGTTTTTTTATACAAAATACCTGTAGCTGCCTACTAATTCAAGCCTCTAGTTGTGGGTGGGGGACACTTCTTTACGTTACGTGCGGTTTTCCTATTTAGGTGACAATTTCTACTCTTTAGGTACCTCTTTTCTATGCTTTAGGTGAGAACGTATAAAATTTTGTGTAAATGACCATAACTTTCCTATAGGAGATGATCATTATGCAAAATTACGAAAATA
>NZ_JABAFC010000064.1 GCF_012843435.1 Psychrobacillus sp. BL-248-WT-3
CCCCAGCCGGCAACTGGAATCATCGCCGCAAAGGAAAGACCTGCGTTTAACTTATCTCCTCTAGCATAATAGATTACTCCGTTTAAACCATCTGCTATTTCTCCGTATACAGGAATTAGTCCCGCTACATCTAATACAAATTGAAAACCATCCAACAGTTTATTTTCTTTTGGTGGCTCCACTTGGACTGCTTCTTCCTTGTATTCTACTTTAGAAACGATTTCGTAGTATACTGTCCCGTTTTCCGAGTATTCTTTGATAAGTAGACCATTTGCATATTGATGGTATTGGATATTCTCTCCCACGTTTTCATCAATTGTAATCATCCTTTTCAGCTCTAGCGCTTGAAAGGTTTTGGCAGTGATCATCGTGCCGATTATTTTGTCTCTTTCATCTACCCATAGTTTATGAGGCTCTAAATATACCTTCGGGAATAGCTCTGTCCGAATCTCGCTTCCAAACGTAATTGCATTCCACTGACTCGGCTGGAAAGTAATGTCCTTTACCCCTGATGTAAACATTCCCTCCATATCCACAAGCCAATTGCCCATCGTTTGAATATCTGCTTCGACTGTGGTTAGTGATGTGGTTTGAGAGCTATCGAATTCATGCAGCTGTAAAACCGTGTCGTCACGTTTCTTTTTAGAATTTTAAATTTAAAAAACCTTGAAAGACATTTAGCCAATCAAGGTTTTAAGTATTGATCCATAATTAACAATTAAAAAATACCTTCAAGAAACAAAAAAAGATGACCAAGTTTCCTTTAACTCTTCTTTTTAAAGCAGTACATCTCCACTCTTAAAATTAACTATCACATTTATATATTTCTTCTCCCAGAACTTCATCTAGTCTCTCGAGCAAAATACTCATTAATCCAATTTAAAAGCAACAATTTGTCCTTCTGGATAATCACCATTCCAACCGCAAGGAAAAGCACCATATTGATATATTTCAAACAATTTTTCAAAAAAGGAATTACTCTTTCCATTTATTGCTCTATTGATGGCACAATTAGTAAGGTCAGCTACAACATCATTATAAAATATACTATATTTAAATGAGCTCTTTCTCACATTATCAGCAATAATTTCTAATAATTCTTCCAGTCCTTTAGGTTTTTCATTTTCAGATTTTGCATAATATAAACCCTTGACTTTGCTCATTTCCATTTCTCTAATATCTTTCCAATTATACTCTTCTTCACCAAAAATTTCTTCATAAGCTAAATGCTCTGCTTTTTTTGTATCATTAATAATGATAATATTTTGGGGAAATTTATTAGTTTGTTCACTCTGGAAATCTTTCGAGAACTGAATTACCTCTTCAACTAAATTATTAAATAACCCATAGTTCATTACTTATTATACCACCTTTCCAAAAGGTCAACTGTTGCCCTCCTCTTTTCCATACAGGATCCTGCAAACATCATTCCCCAATATTGGTGACTCTAATCCAAAAAAATTTATAAAATAATAGAGTAATAGTTAATTTTCTCACTCAATATCAGCTGATTTAATATAAATTAAAATAAAAACCTTGAAAAGCTTTGAGCCAATCAATGTAACAAGTAAAATTTCTACTCTATTTCAATTCCGTCATAAGCATCTCCTAGTGATTCAAAATCATCACTATACCAATACCAACTCTCACCTTCGCCTTTACTTACTAATATTCTATTTAATAAATCAGTAAATGAAATTGCTACAACTGTACTACTACCTACTACACCATGGGAATCCCAGTGACTATCATAGCATTTTCCTAACCTTTCAGGATGTAAATCAATCGATAAA
This sequence comes from Psychrobacillus sp. BL-248-WT-3, assembly GCF_012843435.1. Lineage (GTDB taxonomy): Bacteria > Bacillota > Bacilli > Bacillales_A > Planococcaceae > Psychrobacillus. The sequence goes on from NZ_JABAFC010000064.1 coordinate 1,794, forward strand.
TAATTACCACTACCTAGGTCACCTAAAATATACCAATGTGAGGAAATATCATATTCGCATTTTTCCCCCACAATTATAGGGTTTGCCAGCACAAATTTATCAGAAGGAACGATAGAAACGCCAAAATCTACATTAGTAAACAACTCCACTCCTCCACAAATCGTATAAAATTCAAGTAAATCTTTCGGAAGAACGTCACCCTGTTCAATATTTTCTGGAAGTCCTTGAGGTGGGTAAACTTTACAGTATTCTGTTTCATTAATTTTTTGAAGAATCTCTTTTATACTCATAATAGCCTCCTAATTATTAGTCAAGTGTATATAAATATTTATTTAATTGTCTGTAATATTCTCTCCTAGTTAATTCCGGAACCTTTGCAGCATCAAACATATCTTCTGATAATCTTTGTATCTCTTTAGGACTAACATTTTTCCAATCAACTTTCGCTCCTACAGGTCTACCTGTTCTCTCCCGTAGCCATTCTCTATAGACCTTTTTAGTTGCTTCATGCATCCCACCATTATTCCTATCTGTGAGAGCAACTGTAGGTGACTTACCAACTTTTTCTTTATATCTTGGAATATTTTGCTTTGCCCACTCATTCATTACTCCATGATGATTTTCGAGACCGTACTTTCCATTTGCAGGACGATAAGAAACTACATCATATTCTTTTACAACTTTTTCCGTACCCTTAGTCTCAACATCTACACTTTAATTTGTTGGTGTAGTATCCACCTTTGCAGATGGTGCATTAATTGTCTTCGCATTTTTAGGTGGAGCTGTATAATCTCCATTGCCTCCAACACCTTTTGGCTTAGCCTGTATATTCGTATTCGGTGTATCTGGTTTCACATGGGCTTTCCCGCTACTAACTGGTGCCGGGTTGTTTGCTTTTGCCGTTGGTGTAGTGACTGTTTTAGTAGATTTGTTTGGAATCGTGGTACTGCTCAGGTTTATGTGATCTCCATTGCCACCAACGACCTTCGGCAGATCCTGTATCTGCTCATTTGGATTCCCCTTAGTAGGGCTGGCAACCGCACTTTTTGCTTCGGGTGTATTCCCTTTAGATGGCGGCTGGACTGCAGAAGATTGTACTTTACTAGAATTTGCTCCATTGCCGTCCAAATCCGGGTTCTTATTGGCAACGTTTGGGTTCTGGATCTCTGGATTAACACCGCCACTGGGAGTTTTAGATGTTGCTGGGATATCCGTTTTCGCTGTTGGCATGTTGAACATGAATGGACTATTATTGGTATACGGTGTCCCATTCTGTAAGCTAGTAAACAGATTTAATCGTGACTGCGAACCAATCAGTGGGGGAAAACTTTTAATAGCTTGGGTAATGGTGTCTCAATTGAATGTGCAACTGGTTCTTTAATGCACCTTGAGCTTTCACCAAGACTTTTATTCTAGTGACCAATTGCTGTATTGAACAAAATAAATCATGTGGTTTAGCGTATGAAAGTGTTAGGTTACTCGCCCGGTTATCTTACTTTTCATGCCACTCAAGTATTAAACATAATACCTTGATGGTACAACCATCATAAGCTATTGATTTTCATTAGCATTTTTAATGTCGTCCAAAGCATAAATTTCTCCCCAAAAACAAAAAGCACCTGTTGCCTTTATTTGACAATCAAGTACTTTAAGTTCATCTGTTTTTAAGTAGCATAAATTTTATAAGTTTTATAGTAACAGTATGACACCTTTTTTATCGTGCCAAGTACTTCATTAATACTTACGAGCTTGTATGAGTCGTTATTTTTATATACTTACCATGTGTTTATATACATCACCCAGTAAAATGTCGCCTAAGCTCGTACTTCTTTTACTATTCTATCATCGTGCACGTAATACTCTTTGAAGGTTGTACCACCATAGAATTAAACTAAACTTCAAATCCAATTACTATCCATTCATCAACTATGTCCCAAAAATTCATATTATATCTAGGCTCTTTATTTGTCCACCATAAAGTCGCATTATCATTATTAGAATTCTTATAATCTACTGCAACATAGCCACCCATACCACTTTTGAAGAAACCAAAAGTAGTTTGTAAATCAATTTGTAAGGGCTCTTCTAACTCTTCGATAATCCCCCATTCATCATCACCAAAAAAAGTTACATCTTCTAAAGGAACTAAACCCATTGATTGGCTCGCATAATAATAGAAACCATTATGAACAGTTTGATAAAAATTTCTTATTGTTGAAGGAAACTTATCCCAAGATTTTTCTAATTCTTCATTATTAAACTCATCTTTAGGATTCCCCCCCTCATAATATCGAATTTCACCATTATCTGTTTTAATGGTGTATAAAATTGAATATCCACCATTTATGTCCATAAGGTCTACTTCTTCAAGGTGCTTAGACAAATAAGAAATGGTGTTTCTTAATTCCACTCCTACTTGCTCTTTCCATAAAGATAAAATAATCTCAACTCTCTGGTCTACGTTTTCTTCTTGAAACAATTTATACCAAGAATTTGGTATTTTCCCACAATCAAGTTTATTAATCTCATGGCATGATATAAGTTGTGCATTTCTTTTATATTTTCTTAAAAACCCCAGTTTTTGTTCCATAATGCTATATCAGCTCCTTTATTTATCTATATCTTTTTTATTTCCTTCAACAAAATCATCAATTTGTTTTTGTAATTTCATTTCTAATTCTTTTTCCTTCTTTATCATTTCTTCTCTAAACTTAGGGTCAACTTCAATATTTTCTTTTTTATAAATTGTCCAATCAGAATAAGATTTAGACCCCTTAGATTTATTGGCTGCTTCACTTAATCCTAAAAAATTCTCTTCATTGTTTAAAACCTTAAGTTGTTGTTCTTTTGTTAGTTTATCAAAATTCTCCATCTTAGCTATATTTTTCATTGATACGATATGATCGGCTTGAAGTCTACCTGTAATATGCTTACCAGGTAAAGCAGGGTCAGGCATTCCTATTTTATCCTCAATACCCTCGTTAACTTTTTCTCGTAACTTTGCAGTAGGCGATCCGTCTCTTAATTCATCATATAATTCCTTTGAGATTCTTCTTTCCCCGTATCGAGGCGGTAATCCAATTTCATCCGTACCCATAGTCGTAACATCCACATTTTTTATCTCTGTATTACCATTACCCTCTAAACTTTTAGAGGTTGTTGGGACATCCGGTTTCGACAGCGATAAATTGCCAGTAAGAGGACTATTGAATGTTACAGACTTTGGTGTCATATTATTGAAGTCTGTTTTGAACATATACATGTTAGCCTGGGTTCTGCTTAGTGGGCCATTGACCACTTCTTGGTAAGTGGGTGTAAACATAGATGCCACTTTTTCATCACTTAATACATTCCTTGCTTGGTATAACTGACTACCTTTATTTGCAAATTTCGTTGCAGTACTTCCCCAGCCGGCAACTGGAATCATCGCCGCAAAGGAAAGACCTGCGTTTAACTTATCTCCTCTAACTGTATAAATAACCCCATTGGCGCCATCTGCAATTTCTCCGATTCCTGGTATTAACCCTACGATATCTAATCCAAACTGTATACCATCCAACAGTTTATTTTCTTTTGGCGGCTCAACTTGGACTACTTCTTCCTTGTATTCTACTTTAGACACGATTTCGTAGTACACTGTCCCGTTTTCCGTGTATTCTTTTATAAGTAGACCATTTTCATATTGATGGTACTGGATATTCTCTCCTACGTTTTCATCAATCGTATTCATCCTTTTAAGCTCTAAAGCTTGAAAGGTTTTGGCAGTGATCATCGTGCCGATTATTTTGTCTCTTTCTTCTACCCATAGTTTATTAGGATCTAAATATACCTTCGGGAATAGCTCTGTCCGAATCTCGCTTCCAAACGTAATTGCATTCCACTGACTCGGCTGGAAAGTAATGTCCTTTACCCCTGCTGTAAACATTCCCTCCATATCCGTAAGCCAATTGCCCATCGTTTGAATATCTTCTTCTACTGTGGTTAGTGATGTGGTTTGAGAGCTATCGAATTCATGCAGCTGTAAAACCGTGTCGTCACGTTTCTATTTGGAATTTATAATTTAAAAAACCTTGAAAGGCATTTAGGCAATCAAGGTTTTAAGTATTATAAATTATCTTTTATTGATCTATAATTAACAATTAAAACATGCCATCAAGAAACAAAAAAAGATGACCAAGTTTCATTTAACTCTTCTTTTTTAAAGCAGTACATCTCCACTTAACTATCACATTTATATATTTCTTCTCCCAGAACTTCATCTAGTCTCTCGAGCAAAATACTCATTAATCCAATTTAAAAGAAACAATCTGTCCTTCTGGATAATCACCATTCCAACCACAAGGAAAAGCACCGTATTGATATATTTCAAACAATTTTTCAAAAAAGGAATTACTCTTTCCATTTATTGCTCTATTGATGGCACAATTAGTAAGGTCAGCTACAACATCATTATAAAATATACTATATTTAAATGAGCTCTTTCTCACATTATCAGCAATAATTTCTAATAATTCTTCCAGTCCTTTAGGTTTTTCATTTTCAGACTTTTCATAATACAAACCCCAGACTTCGCTCATTTCCATTTCTCTAATATCTTTCCATTTATACTCTTCTTCACCAAAAATCTCTTCATAAGCTAAATGCTCTGCTTTTTTTATATCATTAATAATTATAATATTTTGGGGGAATTTATTAGTTTGTTCACTCTGGAAATCTTTCGAGAACTGAATTACCTCTTCAACTAAATTATTAAATAACCCATAGTTCATTGCTTATTATACCACCTTTCCCAAAGGTCCACTGTTGCCCCTCCTCCACTTTTCCATACAGGGGTCGCAACCTCTTTGTCTATTCTTTCTATTCTGTATTGTTCCAATCCAATTTCTTTAATCCTTTTAAGTTCATTTTCAAGGTAATTATCCTTCATGTATAGTGGTAATCCCTTTTCTTGAAGTAGTCTTAACTTTTGTTGCAATTCAAAAACTTGTTTTTCTATTATAGTTATATTTTGTCTAATATCTATTTCATCCAATTTGCTCCTTACAAAATTACTATAAATTGAGTGATATCCTTTATGTCTAGAAGTTACACTAACCTCAGCGTCTGGAACTCGAAGAAAAAATCCATTTGAGGCATTGTCCATATCCATACCTATTTTTTGTAATACAGGATGACTTCTAAATTCCTTAGGAATAATATGTTGTGCTTGATAAGGGGTTCGCTTTGTAGTTATAGGCAAACCCATTTCTTCAAACATGTTTTTACCCAGCTTTGTAGAACTTCCTCCTGTCACCTTTCCAGGTGTACCAGGAATAAGCCTATTAACTTCTCCCGCACCCTTTATCTCAAGATCCATCTTTACATCTTTATTCACATTACTATCAATACTTTTATTTGTTGGTGTAGTATCCACCTTTGCAGATGGCGTATTAATTGTATTCGTATTTTTAGGTGGAGCTATATAATCTGCATTGCCTCCGACAACTTTTGGCTTAGCCTGTATATTCGAACTCGGTGACTCTGATTTCACATTTGCTTTTCCGCTAATAACGGGTGCCGGGTTGTTCGCTTTTGCCGTTGGTGTAGTGACTAATACAATCAGCCATCTTTTTTCAGCCAACTTGGACAGAGTTATCTATCGACGATATTTACGACATTTTAAACGGTATGCAAGTGTTGAACATCGACATTCTCGAGTTGGGTTAGTCCTCTTGCTCTAGTCACTGTTCTATGTTCGTAAAAGTTTGTAAAAATTTTAAAAGGCTAGGAGGAAAGCGAAGGTAAGGTTTTGAAGAATTGAAATAGTGGTAATTGTTGATATTATGGTTATTTGCTTAATAACATAAAGAGTAGATAGGACATAATTTTATTAAATAAATCGGAATTGTTCGGTACTGGGTAGCCCACATAAAAAAAGAAACCTTGAAGTAAATAGCCCTTCAAGGTTCTACAAAGAGTATTCTAAATACAATTATTTTTCTTTTTTATATGCTAATGTAATCTCCACTACTTCCTCTGGTTATAAATCCTCATCGATCCAAAAAATTAAGTCGCTGGGAGCAGGGTGAGGAACATTTTGTTCTAAGATTTCTATATATTCACTTACCCCTTCCTCAGATAGCATAGGATTATAATTTTATTTACTAGTTCAACTAGTTCTTTAAAGGTTAGTTTCTGATAAATAATTGTGTACTTACTTATCCTTGTTGAGATATTCGACACTAAATAAAATGCTATCTTTTCAGTCTCAAATTCCCTATTAATTCTTGGATATTATCAGCAATATGCTCAAATGTCCCTTTTTCAAAATCTTCTAATTGTATTATTCCATTACTGTTCTCAATAACTACCAACAAACCATTCCCTTCAATCCCAATAGGTATCTTCTTTAAACTATCCCCATGATTTTCTTTATATCCTTTCAGTGCCTCTCGGAATGAACTTATCTCGCTATTCGGTAGCACAGACTCTAATGCAATATAGTGTTCCTGATAAAATCCATCTAAATCTGCAAACCAATATGAGTTAAAATATTCAACTATTGATTTATGCAATTTTATATCAAATTCATCTTCTAAACTTGTAAAGTCCTGTGAAACAGTCTTTTCTACAGGTTTCCATGAGATATATTCTTCCTCATCAACTTCTCCATCATAAATTATTAGGTTATCTTCACTACTAATTGGTGTTTTAAATAAAAAATCTAAACCTTCATTAGCTATCTCTTTTCTCATTTGAAAGTATATCTGCATTGCTTCTTTTATTGACAAAGTTATCACCCTTTACTTATTTAAAAATTTTTCAAGTAATTCAGCATACTCACTGTCATTTCCCCAAACACTGGCAGCTTTTTCCGCATTATGTATGCCACCTGTTCCTGGGTGTAGCTTGGAAGGCACTGCAACTGCTTGCCCCCCCCCACCTACATGATGATGGATTAATTTATCATTGTATAATTCCTTTAAATCATATTGAGGGAAGTGTTCTCTAAATGTTTTATCAATTATCGGAGAGAAACCCAATTGAATTTTTTGTTTATTTGCTTTACTTAAACTTTCTGGTTGTTTATTCATTATTTCTTTCCAATAAAAGTCTTTATCACGTAACCAGCCTTCTGAATTGGTTCCTGCTTTACCCTTACCCACATAAGGCATTTCTACTGTAATTCTTGGGTCTGCAGTATATTTTTCTTCTAATTTTTTTAAATCAGCATTCCTATAAGTTCTTATAGGATGATTAATATTATCTATACCCATAGTCGTAACATCCACATTTTTTATCTCTGTATTACCATTACCCTCTAAACTTTTAGAGGGTGTTGGGACATCCGGTTTCGACAGCGATAAATTGCCAGTAAGAGGACTATTGAATGTTACAGACTTTGGTGTCATATTATT
>NZ_JABAFC010000065.1 GCF_012843435.1 Psychrobacillus sp. BL-248-WT-3
AGGCAGGTCCACAGCCACCGGAGTATTTTCCCATTTGATCCCGAGGGGCAAGGCGCCGAAGCTAGACATCAAGAAAAACGCAGGCTTCTAGCTCTGCCGGCGTTTCTTTAGAAAGGAAGATCATTCATGATAGTTTTAGAAAATATCACAAAAGAGTTCAGCAGTAAAAGTAGTACGGTAAAGGCTGTTAATAATGTAAGCATACACGTAAAAAAAGGAGAAATTCATGGGGTTATAGGCTATAGCGGTGCAGGGAAAAGCACACTCATTCGCTGTGTAAATCTATTAGAGAAACCAACATCCGGAAAAGTATACATAAATGGCAATAACATTACCCCCCTCCCCCCGGCGAAGCTACGTATGGTACGAAATAAAATAGGAATGATCTTTCAAGGATTTAATCTTCTAAAAACAGCAACTGTTTATGATAATATTGCCATTCCATTAAAGCTACTCGGCTATGATAAAACAGAAGTAAAAAGTAGAGTAGAAAAGTACTTAGAAATAGTTGGTTTATCTGATAAATATAAAAGCTATCCAAACCAGCTTTCTGGAGGGCAAAAACAACGCGTCGCAATAGCTAGAGCCCTTGCACAGGAACCCGAAGTACTATTAAGCGATGAAGCAACAAGTGCATTGGATCCTGAAACTACTGATTCCATTTTGGATTTGCTATTAAAAATAAATAAAGAGCTGGGTATCACTATTCTACTAATTACTCATGAGATGAATGTCATTCAAAAAATTTGTGATCATGTGTATGTAATGGAAAAAGGAGAAGTTGTCGAAGCAAACACTGCGATTAACCTTTTTACAAAGCCAAAGCATCCAACAACAAAGAAGTTTTTAAGCACAATCAGTCAACGAAATCTATCCCCGTCTCTAATTTCTCAGCTCCATGTAACAGGTGCTGTTACACGTTTAACTTTCGTTGGAGAGAGCACTGGTAAGCCCTTATTAGCAGAGGTTAGCCAAAGATTTGAAGTCCAGCCTAATATATTAACCGCCAATATCATCGAGTTGAAAAATGGAATTGTGGGTAATATCGTCATCCATTTAGTCGGAGATCCGGACCAAGTACAGTCTGCAATCCAATTTCTAAACGAACGCGGTGTAGAGACAGAAAACTTGGAGGTGCACTCATGAGTGGGATTGAACAATTTACCAATCAATGGCTCCCATTAATCGGAAAAGCCACCATAGAAACGTTCCAAATGGTAGGGATTTCTTTATTAATCTCCATCCTAATCGGTATTCCCTTAGGTATACTGATTGTTTTAACGAGACCTGGGCAAGCATTACAAAATGCAATCGTATACCAGTTAAGTAACCTTCTCATAAATGTTATTCGTTCTATACCATTTATCATTCTATTATTTTTTATCCTACCATTTACGAAATTCCTTGTAGGTACGACCATCGGTGTGAAAGGTGTTATCGTTCCGCTAGTTATTTATACTGCGCCCTACATCGCCCGTCTGATGGAGTCCGCCCTTTTGGAAGTTCAAAATGGAGTAATTGAAGCTTATACAGCCATGGGGATCAAAACACGGTTCATTATATGGCATGTGCTGCTGCGAGAGGCACGACCATCTATCATATTAGGATTAACAATTGCAACGGTGGGATTAATAGGAGCAACTGCTATGGCTGGCATGGTCGGCGCTGGTGGTTTAGGAGATTTAGCTTATCGTTATGGACATTTACGTTATGAAACGGACGTTATGTATGTCATAGTGGTTATCTTAATTATTTTAGTTCAAGGCATTCAGTCTCTCGGCAACCGATTAGCTGCCAGATTAAAAAAGGACTAATTATTAAATCCATTCCTATAAAGAAAGTTTTAAACTAGCACTCCATGAGAGGTGAAAACGTTGAGTAACGCTAAAAACAATGACCTACTATTAGGCAATATAGAGAATAATGAACAGTACCCAATTGACTTTAACGAATTGGAGAAGGCTGCAAAAGAAACATTAGAGGCTGGTCCCTTTGGTTATATTCGATCATCTGCTGGTGGAGAAGAAACCTATCGAAAAAATATAAATAGTTTTTCAAAGTACTCAATCGTTCCACGATTTTTAAATGATGTATCTACCCTAAATACCGAAGTAACAATACTTGGTAAAACGTATCCTCACCCCCTCTTCATCGCTCCAGTTGGAGTAAATAAAATTGCACATGAAGATGGAGAAATTGCTGTGGCAAAGGCTGCAGCTAATTATGAGTTTCCTTACATACAAAGTACTGTGTCAAGTTTTTCTATTGAAGAGATTGCTGCCGCAACTCCCGGAAGCTCTAAATGGTTCCAGCTATACTGGTCATCTAACAAAGAGATAGCGTTTAGTATGGCTAAACGTGCAGAAGCTGCCGGCTATGAAGCAATTGTCCTGACAGTAGACACGGTGATGCTCGGTTGGCGAGAAGAAGATATTCGCAACCAGTTCTCTCCTTTAAAGCGCGGCTTTGGCCAAGGTAATTATGCTTCAGACCCTGTTTTTATGGCTGCTTTACCAGAGCATTCTCAGGAGGCTATCGTTGATAGTATTTTAGAGAATATATATCATCCTACCTTGAACTGGAATGATATTGCTGAGCTAAGGAACCACGTTTCCCTCCCAATTTTGATTAAAGGGCTCCTCCATCCAGAGGATGCCAAGCTAGCAGTTGAACAAGGAATAGACGGCATCATTGTCTCTAACCACGGTGGACGGCAACTGGATGGCGTTATTGCCAGTATTGATGCACTTCCTGGTATTGTAGAAGCTATTGATGGAAGAATTCCTGTTTTATTTGACAGTGGTATTAGACGAGGCTCTGATGCTGTAAAGGCTCTAGCTCTTGGTGCCTCTGCTGTATGTATCGGTCGCCCCTTCGTTTGGGGGCTAGCTGCTGGAGGACAACTAGGTGTAGAAAGAGTCCTAGAGAATCTCCTGCAAGAGACAAAGGTTTCTATCTCCTTGGCTGGTGTTCGTAATATGAAAGAGCTCCAGCACATGATGGTTACGAAAGAATAACGAGATTAGATGAACAATCAAACAAATAATGAAAACCCCCGTTCTATGAAAATGGGGGTTTTTGTGTCTATCAAATGATCGGTACATGGTACAAACACATTTAGGAAAAAATTAGTATTTATTTATTTTTATATAATGTTTGTTCCAGTTTTGTTCGACATACCGGTATGCTCAAGGTAGAATGCCGATACAATGTATGACACCCTTTAGCCATTTGTTTTTCTGAAGCATCCTTATTCCCTAACTGTATGTCAGTTTACATTTTAGACATTAATCGTTTGGCAATGGCTTGGAATTCCTCTGGACCGATACCAGGAGCGAATTCTTCCGGGAGAGATTCTAATTCAGGAATTTTATAGCCTTTAGGACTACCTTCCTTCACAATTAATTGGTCCCCACTTGTAGGATTCTTACCCTTCCAGATTTTATCAATGTCTTTATAATCGCCTACGTTGTTCCATGTAAAAAGTACATTCCCATATCCTAAATCCTCGTATTTTCGTGCCTGATCAAACGCACGATTATCAAGGTTAGGGATTGGCAACATTTTAGTTACATCTACACCTGTAGCTATTTCAAGGGCTTTTGCATAAGCGATAATATGCGTCCCTCCGCGAACTAATAAATATCCGATCATTTCCCTAGCAGTTGGGTGATCAGTCATTTCATATACTCTCATTTTATGGGTTCTTGCACCACATTCCAAAAAGAAATTATGCAAAAGATCTAATACTAGGTTACCACTCGAAAATACATAATCTCCTCTCCAAGGATTCCCCATGGAATCTCCGGCTAAGGAGGTTTGAGCATTGGCTATAAAAGCATAAGTGTTTCGCATATTTTTGGCATCTTGTAGTGGTGCCACATCTGGTTCTCCACTGAAGCTAGTTCCTTTATATAATAGATTTATCGTATTGGAGACGAGCTCCACATGACCAAATTCCTCCGCTGTTATACTGGCTACCAAATCATAGAATGGTTTTAGCTTAGTTTTGCCACGAAAGTTAAAGGATTGATACATATAGTTGTTAAGTGTCGACATTTCACCAAATTTTCCACCTAAGAGCTCCTGCACAGCGGAAGCCGCATTTGCATCTCCATATTCTAAATTGGGCAATTCAATCAACAATTTATCTACTCTATTAAACAATCAACCATCCTTTCATTTAGATATGTTCGGAGAAATCCAAACGATAGCTTGTATACGTACATAAAAAGGAACTCCACCTACATTTACGACAAGATGATCTGGAGCGACTGCTGTCAATTTTCCTTGAAGGATATTTTTAGTCGTTTGCACTGCAATATTAGTGCCTATTAAACTTTCTGCTGCTTGGAATACATAACCATCAAATGGACTTACAAACTCCACGCTACTTCTTTCATTCAACTTCCATCATCCCTTCTTTGCATTCATATTAGTTTATGAGAAAATGTAGTATATGGTCACATTACTCAATAACTTAAGAAAAGGAAGAGAAAATGATTAAAAGACTTTTGGTAACTGGGTATAAAGCCCATGAATTAGGGATATTTAATGATAGCCATCCTGGAATTCCTATTATAAAAAAAGCGATTGAGAATCAAATGCGTGCTCTCCTAGATGAAGGACTGGAATGGGTTATTCTTAGTGGACAGCTAGGTGTGGAGACATGGGCAGCAGAGCTAGTAGTGGAGCTAAAAAAGGAATTTCCCCAGTTAAAATATTCTATTATTACACCATTCCTGGAACAAGAGAAAAATTGGAATGAGCAAAAGCAGGAAAACTATCATAGGCTTATTGCACTTGCTGATTTTCATACGAGCGTGACAAAAAAGCCTTATGAAGCGCCGTGGCAATTTATCGAAAAAAATAAATTTCTCATTAGAAATACGGATGCCATGTTAATCATTTATGATGACGAAAATGAAGGTTCACCAAAATTTATAAAAAAACTTGCTCAAAGTTATGCAGAAAATAATAACTACCCTATAATTAGTATTGACGCATACGACTTACAAGTAATTGCAGATGAAGAAAGGAACGATTATATATGATAAAAAAGAAACTAACTCAAAAAATCACGGAAATTGCAGGAGAACATATCTCACTGACAAAAGAAGAGCATGACTATGCTCTAACTAATGAACTTTTATCGGAAACTGCCAGTATATCCATAATAGAAAGCGACAAACTATTTGAAAATGCCATCATTGAAAGATTCGTTAAAGAAACAGAGGAATTAATCTCAAAAGAATCTAACGCCTTTTTAAAAACTCCTATTACTCATTTTAAAGAAAAAATGAACGAGTTTATGTACTTAGAGACTCCTCATTTCGAAACATTAAGTGTAGACGCTATCGCCTTTGAGTACGATGAAGTATTTGAAGTATATACAGCTATGTTCGGACTATCCCTTCAAAAAAAATATGGAGATGCAGTAAAAGCATATTTGAATGAACATTTTGATGGAAAAGCAATGAATTACAGTGTCATGTTCTCTGCTGGAGATGGCTTGTGGGAAGTCAATCTACCTTTAAATTATATTGACGATTTTGACACAAATTATACAATAGAAGAAACATACCAGTTTTTATATCGTTTCCTGTTCTCATTAGTAGCTTCGACCGAAAACTAAATGCATGCATAATCGTGATCCTTAAAAATCACGGTTATTTTATTTCAAAAGTGTTACAGGTGCCTGGCACCTGTAACACTTTCTTTTAACTTAGCGTGCATACATATTTTTGTTTGTTCTGTTCACACTAATTTAGATGTTTCAATACATCTTAATGGAGGAGGAGAATAGATTGGATAACACATACAGTCAAAATCACAGTGAAACGATGAATGGGCAAACGGTTGTACCTCATTTTAATCATGGTGCGCACGAATTAATGGATGTACATGAGGTATTGTCTGCAGCAATCGGTGCATTAAACTTGAGCACCATTTTACGTCCACACGTGAAGGATCAGGAATTATTAAGCATTCTAGACCGTCAGTATGCTTTTGCTTTAGACGAGTATAATATGCTGGTGGAATGCTTTAAAACTGGGAAAGACCCTTCACATCGCACTGCATCTTATAAGATGGCCACGCAAAATGATTTTACTTATGGTCTAAAACCGTCATCACAACCTAAAAAACCTATCCAAAGTGCTTCAGAGATAAATGACGAAATGATCTCCGGTTATTTGTTAAGCTCTGCTAAAGCTGGAGCTGCTGGTAAGGTTCCTGCAGCGCTAGAAGCTACTAACCCAGTTGTGCGAAGAGTCCTTCAGGATTCAATCCCTAACTGTATTGAGATGGCTTACGAGCTTTCCATTTATCAAAACAAGCATGGGTATTATCAAGTACCTCGCTTCGAAGAACAAACTATGGAGCAAATCTTAAACGCGTACGGTACTGCTCAAGGTCCAATGTACAAAATGCAATAGTAACCTAAATAGGCGCTTTCTGTTCCCCTTAAGGACAGAAAGCGTTTATTTCTTAATAGTATTTTGTCTTTCCTCACCCTTTTCCAGTATAATAAAATAAAGCTATTAATGAAAAGGTGAAGATAGATATGCAAGTTGCTATTTTTGATTTTGATGGAACGTTATATGAGGAAGAGACTTTCAAGCTGCTAATGAATCACTTAAAGGTGCACCCGACCTATCATCCGCAATATAAACGTTTTTATAGATCCATCGTCCCGCCTTATATTGCCAATAAACTTAAGCTTTATCCAACTACTAGTATGAGAAAACGGTCCATGCAATTATATCTAGAGGCTTTTGAAGGAAGAACACAAGATGAGATGTATCAATACTTTGACGAATTAAAAGAGCAAATGCAGCAAAGCTTCAATAAAAAGGTTTTAGAAAAATTGAATGCTCACCAGCAAGAAAATGTACATATTTATCTAGTCTCAGGTGCTTACACCCAATTTTTAGAACGTGTCACAGAAGGAATTACATTTACCGATATCATCGGAACGGAAATCATATATAAAGATAACTATGTGTATACAAAGTCTCCACTAGAGCATGTAAATGGCGTGATGAAGACGAAAAAGCTACTAGAAAGACTAGAAGGACAAGAAATAGATTGGGAAAACAGCTATGCATACGGAGATAGCTATTCAGATCTACCCGTCCTTGAATTAGTCGGCAATCCTGTCGCTGTAAAGCCTGAAGAAAAACTATTAAGTGTCGCACAACAACGCGGCTGGGAGATACTGAGATAGACAAGCTTCATACAACTCCAATTTATAAAAGCTATCTGACCCCATAGGGTTAGATAGCTTTTTATTGGATGAGAACCGTCCGATTATGTGGGAAAACCGTCCGATTATTGTTTGGAACCGACCGATTATACCTGGTTATCGACCGATTTTCTTTAAGAACCGACCGATTGTCAAATTTATACCAATCTAACGATATGAATATATCAAAAAAACCTGCTGAGATTTCTCTCCAGCAGGTAATCACCATTTACATTCTCACATTAATTTTCTTTTCATGTAGATAATCTTTAATCTCCGAAATAGTATAGTCTCCATAGTGGATCATCGAGGCTACTAAAGCTGCATCTGCTTTTCCATCTTTAAACACTTCTTCGATATGATCTAAAGTACCAGCTCCACCAGAAGCAATAATTGGCACATTCACTTTTTCAGATAGCAGCTTAATAAGCTCCACATCATAGCCATTTTTCATACCGTCCTTATGAATACTTGTACAAATAATCTCTCCTGCTCCAAGTTCAGTTGCTTGCTGTGCCCACTCTACTACGTCCATTCCCGTTTTCTCGTGTCCGGAATGTGTATATACTTCCCATCTGATAATTTCATTGTTATCATTATAAATTGGCATGGCATCAAGCCCTAGCACCACACATTGCTTACCGAATATATCTGCCGCTTCTCTTAAAAGCTCTGGTCGCTGTACAGCAGCGGAGTTGACCCCTACCTTATCTGCTCCAGCGCGAAGCAACCTTTTAAAGTCATCTATCGTTCTAACACCGCCAATTACCGAAAAAGGTATGTAAACTTGCTCTGCGACTCGACGAATCCAATCTATCTTTAAGTCTTGGTTTTTTAACGAAGCAGTAGTATCCAGATAGATCAACTCATCCGCGCCATCCTCTGAATATTTCTTCCCTAGCTCTGCTGGGTCACCAATTATCGTAGGATTTCTAAATTGAACATATTTTACTGCTTTATCTCCTAAAACATCTATTGCAGGAACAATTCGTTTTCTAAGCATGCTCGTCAACTCCTTGCTTGCAGTAATTGTCTAGCAATTGAATGCCGTGTTTACCGCTTTTTTCTGGATGGAATTGTACACCCATCACCTGGGAATTTCCTATCGCACATGCAAAGTCAGGTCCATAATTTGTCACACCGATTATGTGATCCTCTATGCTAGGCTGTGCATAATAGGAATGAACAAAATAGAAGTCCGCGTTATCTGGAATATCTTGAAACAAGAAATGTTTTTGCACATCCTGCACTTGATTCCAACCCATATGTGGAACTTTTTGCGCCTCTTCACCAAACAAAGGGACTGTTCCTGGTAGAAACCCTAAGCACGGAACATTACCTTCCTCACTCGTTTCTAAAAGAAGCTGCATTCCTAAGCAAATTCCTAAAAGAGGTGTCCCCTTATCAACTTCTGCCCGCAAATAGTCACTTAAGCCTGTCTCATTTAAAACATCCATGGCCACCTTGGCATTTCCCACACCAGGTAGGATTAGCTTTTCTATTTCATCATCGTGCTCGCTAGGTTTGGTGATAAGCTTAATCTGATAACCAAGGCGAGTAATTGCCTTAACCACACTATGTAAATTCCCTGCTCCATAATCTATTATGCCAATCATGCTGTTCCCCCTCGTATATTAGTAATAAGAGCTCTTTCCGATAGAATTTCCAGTTGATCCGGACAGCTGGAGGATCTGTTG
>NZ_JABAFC010000066.1 GCF_012843435.1 Psychrobacillus sp. BL-248-WT-3
AGGACGCTCCATGATTGGATGCCGTTCTGACAGAGACTTAACTTTTTTATGTCCAGGATATTGACGTAGATCCATAACTCAAAAGAGAGGTTAGCTTAGTGAACTTTTATTTAAATGAAGTTCTTAAAGAAAGAATTACAGAGGAAAGATATAGGATATTATGGATCGATCCTCACCAAACATTACTATATATGATTCAACTAGATAATGAAAATGCGGTTCCAATTAAAAAAAGTATTTCAGAACTTCGAGAAGCTATTATTATAAATGAATGGTTTAAAGAAAAAGAAGTAAATATTACCTCTTTTATTTCAAGTGACTATGAGCAAAAACATATTGAAATTAGGGATAATGCTTGGTTAATTATTAAAGATATAGTAAACCAAGAACCGCAAGTATTTGATAAAAAATATAGGAGTAGATTAATAAAAAGTGTTCGCGAACAACATTCAGTTAACTATAAAACAGTAAGAAAGTATTTATATAAATATTGGTCAAAAGGAAAGAAAATAGATGCGTTGCTTCCGAACTATATTAATTCAGGTGCTAGAGGTAAAGAGCGAAATGCTGGAGAAAAAAAACGTGGTCGGCCAAGGAAATACGGGACAATTGGTATTAATGTTGATGAAACAACAAAAAAAATATTTAGAAAAGCAATAGAGAAATACTATTTAAACTCTAAACAAAGTAGTTTAACCGTTGCATATAAATTTATGTTGAGAGATTTTTATGTTGAGAATATATATTATGAAGACGGAATAGAAAAAATGATTTTAAAAGATGAAAACAAAATTCCAACAATTGATCAATTTAAATATTGGTTTCATAAAGAATATGATGCACCAGAAATTTTGAAAGCACGAAAAGGAGAAAAAAGATTTAATAAAGATCATCGTGCTGTACTGGGTACATCACTATCGGAAGTGTTTGGACCAGGATCACGATATCAGATTGACGCAACTGTTGGTGACCTATATTTAGTTTCTGAAATAAATAGGAATTGGATAATTGGCCGACCGGTGATTTACGTTGTTATCGACGTTTTTAGCAGAATGGTCGTGGGAATGTATATCGGTTTAGAAGGCCCCTCCTGGGTTGGTGCATCAATGGCTATAAAAAATGTTGTTTCTAACAAGAAAGAGTATTGTGCTGAGTATGGTATAGAAATCACAGAAGAAAAGTGGCCCTGTAACCATTTGCCTGAAATATTATTAGCAGATAAGGGAGAATTTGAAGGTTATAACGTAGATAGATTAGTAAATGCATTTAATTTACATGTAGAAAATACAGCTTCTTACAGAGCAGATTGGAAAGGGATAGTAGAAAGAAAGTTTAGAACCATTCAAACAAAAGTAAAACCCCTCTTACCGGGATATATAGATATTGATTTCCAAGAACGTGGTACTAGGGATTATCGCTTAGATGCAACTTTAACATTGAGAGAGTTTAACCAATTAATGATTAAACAAATCTTAATTTATAATTCAAAACACTATATGAGTTCATATGTGAGAGACCGTGATTTAGTAAAAGATAATGTATTGCCTATACCTTTAGAATTATGGAATTGGGGAATTCAAAATCGTACTGGTAAATTAAAATACCATTCAGAAGAAGATGTAATGCTTCAGTTACTACCTAGAGACACAGCAACTGTTAATTATACAGGAATCCATTTTAAAGGAATTATTTATAAATGTAAAAAGGCAATAGAAGAGTCATGGTTTGAAAACGCAAGAATGAATGGTTCATGGAAAATCTATTTAGCCTATGATAGAAGAAACATGGATCACGTATATTTTATAGATGAGGATAAGAATCAGAAAGAAATATGCTATATGATAGGCAATTCTACACGGTTTTCTGGATTAAGTTTAGATGATATCAATTATTTGAGAGAAGAAGAAAGAAGGACTGCAAAGAAGCATAATCATTCGCAGATTCAAAAAGACATTGATTATTTATCAGAGGCTCAAGAAATAATAAATACTGCTTCAAAAGAGTATAAACAAGAAAAAGATACAACATTAAGCAAAATGGAAAGAGTGGGTTCTATAACAGAAAACCGTCAATTAGAAAAGAGATATCAATATGAAAATGAATCTATCCCACTATTAGATAATGATTCAATAGATGATAAAATCGTTCCATTTAAAGGTAGAAATGAAAAAGATGATTTTAAAAGGACCAGCGTACGGGACTTTCTAAAGCGTAGAATGGAGGAACATAATGAATAATTCATTTTCTGATAATATTTTGGAAGCAGATTATAAAGAACAAGAAGTTATGGATTTTCAAGGTAATCCTTTGATTGAAGCCCTTCCCCCAATTCTCTCACCAGAAGAAGCTTATGAAGCGCTCAGTTATTTACCCCCTTTTGACGAAAGTGAAATTTACTTACCTACTCATGTACGCTATCATGCTATACCCAGGATAAATCAATTCTTTCAACCAGTTATGCAACATCTAGATTTAGAACAACGATTTTCTAGATTATTAAGAATGGGCTATGTTAGTAGAAATCCACTTTCTCCTGAATATACTAAAGCGTTACATGGGCTAAGTGATATCCGATCAACAGCTTCAAATATGACTCTTATGGGTTTTTCTGGAATAGGGAAAACTACAGCAATTGAAAGAATACTATCCCTTTATCCTCAAGTTATATTGCATAAGCATCCATTAAATTTAATGCAAGTTGTATGGTTAAAATTGAATTGTCCGCATGATGGTTCATTAAAATCATTGTGTATGGACTTCTTCTTAAAAATGGACCAACTATTAGGAACAAATTATTTTGATAAATTTGGTAATTCTCGTCATTCAATTAGCTCGATGGTAACTAGGATGGGACAAGTTGCAAAGTTACATTGTATTGGAGTAATAGTTATTGATGAAATTCAACATCTCTTAGCTACTAAAAACAATGATTCGGAAAAGATGATGAATTACTTTGTGACAGTAGTAAATGAATTAGGAGTCTCAGTAGTGATGATCGGTACTATGCGTGCAAAAGTTATATTACAGCAAGATTTTAGGCAAGCACGTCGCGGTAGTGGTCAAGGGGATATGGTTTGGCAGCAGATGAAAAAAGATGGTGATTGGGATTTATTGATTGAAAGTTTGTGGGGATATCAATGGTTAAGAAATAAGGTTGAGTTAACGGAAGAGTTGAATCAGACACTATATGACGAAAGTCAAGGTATCGTGGATATAGCAATTAAGCTATTTGCATTGGCTCAAGGACGTGCGATTGAGACTGGAAAAGAAACAATAACAACAAATACTATCAGGCAAGTAGCAAAAGATGATTTAAAGCTTGTTCAGCCAATGCTTAAAGCATTAAAAAATGGACACTTATCTGAATTAGAAAAGTATGCTGATATTATGCCGTTGGACATTAAAGAATACTTAGTATTACATGAGCCAAAAGTGAATTTAAGAGCAACTATTCAAAAGAAAAAGGAACTTCAATCACAGAAAAGAAATGAAAAAGTTAATAACAATTTGGAAAAATTAATTACAGGTCTAATTGCACTTGGGATAAATGTCGAAATAGCAGAAAAATCTTCTGTTAAAGCTGTTAAAAGTAACCCAACTGATTCTATGACGGAATTAATGGTACTTGCTCTTAAATATTCAGATGAAATCCAAAAGAAAAAGGAACCAAAACAAATTAATAAATCGAATACAGATTTCGTTTTATTAAAGTTATTTGAAAAAGCAAAGAAAAATAAGGTATCAAATTATGATGTTTTAAAAGAAGCAGGTTATATTAAATCGCCGATAGATGAATTTGTAATCTAGGGGGTATTTTTGATTGATTGGTTATTTTCCTTCTCTTTATGAAGATGAACTTTTATATAGCTGGCTCGCACGATATCATGAGCACACAGGAAATATTAGTCCAAAGCGAACTTTAAATGAAATTTTTAACTCAACTAACATCGTAGCTGTTTTAGACATACCATCAAATATAAATAAATTGTCTGAAGCATTAATGCATTTTAATATACCAGAAGTTGAATCATTAATACAAAACCATACTCTTTTTAAATACTACATTTTTTTTCAATCAGAGACGCTGCGAGAAAAAATATTTAAGAATATGAAATTTGGTGGAAAGCCTGGTTCAAGTCATCTTTTATTGGGGATTAACGCATCAACTATAAATGAATGGAAACATATTCGCTTCTGTCATACTTGTAGTCAGGAAAATATTAATAATTATGGGGAACCATATTGGCATGTATCTCATCAGTTACCTAAATCTTTTTATTGTATTAAACATGATGAGTTATTAGTTGATTCTCTAATCAAGGCACGAAATAAACATAAGCATCAGTATGTATCGGCCAACTCAAATATTGAAATAACGCAAAAGTTAAAACCGTCATTTAATTCGAAAACTGAGCAACATTTAAAGATGATTTCGAAAGAAAATAATAAATTACTTGAACTTAATTTTTTAAATCTTTCTTTAGATATTGAAGGTATTTATAAATACTTACTGCAGGTTAATGGTTATGCAAATTATTTTGGGAAAATTGATCAGCAAAAACTTGCAGAACAATTAATAAAGTTTTATGGAGTAGAGTTATTGGAACTTCTTGATTCAACCGTTGATCTAAATAACAGTTCTTGTTGGTTAAAAGCAATTACAAGAAAGCATAGAAAGGCTTTCCACCCTATTCGGCACATACTACTTTTAAATTTTTTAGGAGTGGCGGTAGAAGAATTAAAAGACTTAGTCGGAAAAAAATATTACCCATTTGGAGAAGCACCTTATTATTGTCTAAATCCAGCAGCAAATCACTATGAAGAAAAGGTTGTTAAAGAAGTCATAATAACAAGTTGTACAGATACCGGAAAACCTGTTGGTACGTTTAAATGTGAGTGTGGATTTACTTACTCAAGGAGAGGCCCAGATATAAATAAAAATGATGTTTTTAAGGTTGGGAGAATAAAGGATTTTGGGGTAGTTTGGATTCAAGAATTAAATAGATTAATTAATATAGAAGGACTAAGTTATAAGGAGGTCGCAAAAATTTTGAAATGCGATCCTGCAACTGTAAAAAAGTATTCAGAAATAAAAAGTCGAAAAGAGGATGTTACTGTTGAATTTAACGAGTATCCCTTTGTAAAGGCATTAAAAGAAAAAGAGTGGCTAGAACTAATTAATGGGAATCTTTTATTAACAATTAATTCAATAAGAGGTTTAAATCCGTCCCTCTATCTATGGCATTATAGACATAATAAAGATTTTCTGAAAAGAAATAGCCCTCGAAATAAGATCAAAGTAAATCCAAAAAGTAGAGTTAATTGGGAAAACAGGGATTCAGAGACATTAAATCAAGTAATTGAAGTAGTCGAAAATCTTTATGGGATGGAAAAGCCTATCTTTGTTAATAAAACAAATGTCAGTAAGCGAATTAGCAATCCTTCTTTTATAGAGAAACATATTGAAAAAATACCTAAGACAAAAGAGTTTTTGATGAATAATATAGAATCGAGGGAAGACTTTCAGCTTAGAAGAATATTTTGGAGCTATAAAGTACTGTATGAAAATGGAGAAGTAATAAAGAAATGGAAAGTAAGAAGATTGGCTGGATTTAAAAAAAACATGGATAATAAAATAGAGTCGATGCTACAAAACTTAGAGGTATGGGGTGAGCAGTTGTGATTGGGTGCTTCCCCATCCCCTATAAGGACGAATTCATTTACAGTATACTCGCTAGGTATAATCTTGTTTCCTCAAATGGATCAGAGCATATAACTTCTAATGAGCTATTCTCTAGACCAATGTGGGAGATAAAAATGGACTTGTTTCCATACGCCAAAAAAATAGAAATGAAGTTAGAACACTTTAATTTTTATAATGCTGTGGAAATAATAGAGAATTTTAGTTTTTTTAACTACTATAAGAAATTATCAGGAAACAAGGATTATTTTCAATCATTAATGTTAGAGGAAAGGCCAGGAAGGATAAAAAATGAACTTTACTGCCATGATATTGAAATATATAACGCATATTACTATAGATTTTGCCTAAAATGCTTTGAAAGAGATTCAGAAAATGGAGTACCATATTGGCATATAACTCACAATTTACCAGGTGTAACATATTGTGAAAAGCACCAATGCAAACTTGTATCAAGTGATGTGAAATTTAATGGGAAGAAGCTTATTGCTTTATCAAATCAGGTGAAAATAAGTGAACTTCCTTTATTAAATGATTGGGAAGAAAAGATATTGAAATTAATTTCTGAACAAACCGTTTATCTATTCTATAAAAAAGATTCCACTAGGGATACAAACACAGCGTACATATCCTACCTCTATGAAAGTGGATATTTAAAAGATTTTGCTCTTGACGAGAAAAGTTTGACAAACGATTTTATGCTTTTTTATAGTGATAGCATTTGTAAAATAATTAATATTGATAAGAAATATGTAATATCAACGTTAATACGGCGAATTAAAGAGGCTGCTACAGGTGATATTCACCCCCTATTTCATATTCTTTTTCTCATTTTTTGTGGAAAGAAAATTAAACATTTGAATGAAAATAATCAGTTAACCATACCCTTTGATTCCGACTTATTTATTGAGAAAACTTGCAAATGTTTTGATGGTTTTTTTATACATAATTCTACATTAAGATTTAGAAAAGAAGGACTTATTGGCTCAGTTAAATGTAGTTGTGGAAATTATTATGGTATAGAGTCTTGGAATATGAAGATAGAAGTACGTTACGGTGAAAAATTCACTGAACAGGTGGGGGAACTTCTATTTGTTGAGGATTTACCTATTTCAGAAATTAGTAGTAAATTAAATATCAGTAAATCAGATTTGAAAAATTATTTGATCTCTAGGAGAAATAGTGCACGTTATTAATATTATTAAAGGAATTTGCAGATACATATGAAGGATTTTTTGATTTCTTTTCCAGCTGAAAAAGAATATGAGGAATTATTTGGATATGACCAATTTTTATAAGTAGGGCTCTTTTAAAGTTATTGGTTGAATTGGAGTATATAAGCTAAGATTGGGAAACTTCGCATTCAAATTGACAAGTATATATGATATTTCAAAGGGCAATTAAATGTACATAAAAAAATAAGATAAGAATAACTACTACCTCTATTAACTATTTACTAAAATTACTTGGTTAAAGAATAAATAACCAAGTAATAGACAATTAATATTGTATATTGGAGGGAAAAATTATTATGTTCATAAAAAAAGATGTTGATAAAATAATTTATTGCTACTGTTGTCGCAAAAGGACATTATTTATTCGTAGAGATACGCATAATAATAGTGGTGTTGAGAGTCGTTGTAGTGAATGTTTATACGTTTGGTTTGAATGGCAAAATCGAGCGGTAGATCGAGAAAAAGAAAAGTGGATTGAATATAATGAATTAACATTTTAATTGTAATTACACAAAAAACACTTGGAGAATATTCTCCAAGTGTTTTTTCTTTCGTTCTTCAACTAAAGCACCCGTTAGTTCAACAAGCTCTATTAATCAACAACATTAGAGAGTACCTCACAATCACAGAATCCGCCTTG
>NZ_JABAFC010000067.1 GCF_012843435.1 Psychrobacillus sp. BL-248-WT-3
TACAGGACGCTCCATGATTGGATGCCGTTCTGACAGAGACTTAACTTTTTTATGTCCAGGATATTGACGTAGATCCAAGGATATTCTTTTGTCTTTATTAAGTAAAAAAGAGTTCTAATTAAATGGGATAGGATGCAGGTATTTTTATTTCGATATTTTCAACTTTAAATTTTAATACAAAAAAACTGTTTAGAAATTTCTAAACAGTTTTTTATGTCATACGGTTACTTCACCACTAAGTTATAGAACAATTAAATTGTAACGAGAAAATAAAGTTGTACAATTTTCATTTTAAAAACCTTGAGATAACAATACCCTAGAACTTTAAATGAAAAATAAAGTTGTACAAAAACAGTGGAATCTGATTAATGCACACTTTATGAAAAATAAAGTTGTACAAAATTAAATTAATTGATATATATTTACTCTAAAAAATAAAGTTGTACAAAAATACAAGTTTACTACTTTTTAAACTTATCACGGTACTTTGGAAGAATAACTGCATCTATATCATTTTCATCCTTAATATCAGTCACATTTCTAAAGTTAACATGTTTTTTCAAAAGCTGAAGTTCCTCTTTAGGATTAAAGTCTAATCGTCCGTTTATCTCATCAAAATATCCAATGCTAAGAAAATATGATCCAAATAAAGTATATCTATCTTTAAACAAATCCAAATTTTTAGAGTTCGGAGGATTCATCCGGTTGAATCTTGATATAAACATAAAGAATTCTTCTTCAATGGTATTTCCCTCTTCTATTCTTCTTGAAATAGTAGATTCCCAATTCGAACCAATATGTACTGTATATCCAAAATCTTCACCAGGGATGTCACCTTCAATAAAGGAAATTCTTAGCTCATTTAAATTGTCATACTTACCAAGCATTTCAATCCATTGAGATAAAATTTTCCTTCCAACTTCATAATCTTTAAATAGTAAAAGAAGTTTGGATGGTTCCGAAACCTCTTGAGTATGTAAAAATGCTACACCTCTCCACCCTGCCTTATCCCATAGTTCTATATCAATTAAGCTTGAAATACATAACGTTTTACGTTCTTTTTCAGGTAGAGGTCTTAAATTACCTAAAGTCGGTTTTTCAGTAGATTTTACCCCCCTTAATCTCCAATACAATTTATTCTCATCTGTATCAGAATTCATTCTATAATGTGTTGCACCTTGAAGAGGTGTCGGAATGTCTTCAAATGAACTTGATTCAGTTAAAACCGGTATAAATTTAGTGTTTATTAAGCCGCCATTATACAAATGTTGATAAATTAATGTTCCTTCCCATATCCCTCCTAATCCTACACCTGTTTTCTCCTCGCCCATTACACGTTTGTAGTAGGTAGAAGTACAAATCATTAATACATAATCTGCATTTTTAATTTGACGATCCATCCATTTTGGCCATCCTTCCGGAGGCGAGTCTTCATATTGGTCTAGAATGGTATCTATTCCATCTAAGCGTAATTTGTTTGATAATAACAAAACCTTATCAGCGTGTTCTATACTATCATGAGTATAACTAATAAAAACTTTCGGATTATTGTTAGTATTCATAAATGCCCCCTCGAAAAGTTCTAAGTGATTGATGGTACTCCATGATCAAGTCATTCATTTATATACCTATTAAAAATACCATTTGGTTTATTCTAATTATAAGCTAACAAATATCTATTTTCCATATTTAAACAAGTAAATAGAGTGAAAGTAGAAGTGAAAATGTATTCTACGGTAAAACCTTGCTAAACTTGTTATAAGTTAATCCCAGAAATTAGTGTTTGCGAAGAAAAGCTAGCTTTTCTTATTACGGTTTGAAAAAAAATTTACTATATTTTTCGAGAAAATTCTGGTTTATAGTAAGGTTTAATATTCTGTGTAAGTATGCAGAATTTTTTCTAGTTCCAGAATAGGGCCAGATTGTTGAGTATAGAAATCACATTTTTGAATTTAAAGCAATTGAGATTGTGAAGTATTATACTAAAACTAACGCAGCCGGTTAGTTGAATAAGAATTTTCTAATGAACTCCAATATAATTAATGTTTTTGAAATTGAAAAGACCTGTCCTTGGCAGGTTTTTTTGTTGCAGTTAAAGGAACAAAAGAGAAAGGTATTTCGGCTATAATGAGTCAACAAACCAGTGTTGGCTCAAGTATTAATGGATTTAAATATAAAAAATGACACTAGTATACTCTACACGACTTGGAGAGCTTTTGTATCATAAAATAGTAGCCTAATTTGTCCTTTTTTGTAATAATTGGAATTAATGACATTGGTAGAGATTGGAGTAATGATACTTGATAAACAAACGGACAATCCACACTTTTTATGACTTATTAACGGGCTATGGAACACTCGCAACTATTCAAAAACTCTTTGAATGTGAATACATTTTTGAAGCTGAAAATCATGTCTCCACTTTAAGTGGGCAAAGACGTTCACTTGCTGACTCTTACGTTTCTTCACTTGATTTAAAAAATCCTAGTGACTTGCGAAAATTGTTCAATGTAATAGAAATGTTTTATCTCGAAAATGAAGAAAATGAGTATTTTCAAAATGATACTATTCAGAAGCAATTTTTTAAATTGTTGGAACGTGACGGATATGCCTTAGTAAACGGAAAAGTTCAATATGAAAACACAACATATATTCCAAAAGAGCTTGAAAGCTTCACAGGTGAATATAATATCGAACACGTTGAAAATGATTGGAAGAGAGCGTTAAGTCAAGCAAAGACTGATCCAGAAGATGCAATCACTGCAACCAGAGCAATGGTTGAAAGTACTTTGAAATGGATACTTGACGACATGGAAGAAGAATATAAACAAACGGACAATTTAAGTCAATTATACAAGAAGGTCGCTCAATTGCTAAACTTGTCTCCAGATCAACATGGAGCGGAAATTTTCAAACAAATACTAGGTTCGATAAATGGAGTTGTAACAGGACTTGGAGCCTTGAGAAATGCCTATGGAGACTCACACGGCAAAGGAAAAGTGTATTACAAACCAAGCGAACGACACGCAAAATTTGCCATCAATTTAAGTGGAACACTTTGTATTTATCTTATAGAAACTTACATGATTAGCAGAAAGACTCCTTTAACTAAGTGAGCAAAATAAGGTGGGGAATTTATGGCAGCAAAAGATGAACATTTGGCTCTAAGTTCTGGAATTGGACTAGCAGGATTGGCTGTTTCAAATTTTTGGGATTACAGTTCAGAAGCATTTTCTGTTTTCAAAGACGAAATTTTTGAGAGCATTGTTAAACCAAATAAATTGACGGCAGTTCATCACTATTTGTATTTCTTTCAAGACATTGAAGATGAATTGGACAAAATTTATAAAAACGTTGACGATTTACAATGGATTTATAATTTTATGATAAGAACTCTTGAAGGAGTAAACTTGCAACCGAACATACCAACTCCAGACTTTGCTTGTTGTAGTGACGAATATCATATGGAATGTAATTGTAGAGAAATTGTTGAGCAGCTAATGGAATATATAAATGAACACCAAGACAAAATTGATGAACTAATCGTTCATGCAGCGTTTCAATTCATTTTTCAAGATAGAAAGTTCTTGCATGACTTTAATTTGGAGCTTTCTGCATTTATACAAGAACACATGGAAGAAATCGAGGAACAATTTCCAGAGTATGTTACTAATAATAAACGGATAAAAAGAGTCTACTTCCCCAAATGGTTGACCGACGCTGTTTTTTATAGAGACAAAGGAACTTGTTCAAATCCAGAATGTCGTTGTGATCTCTCTAGCTTGATCAGAACACAAAACACAAAGCATATTGATCATATTGTTCCTTTGAACTTGTATGGTAGCAACGACGCTTCAAACTTTCAATTATTGTGTGAATCGTGTAATACATCAAAAGGAGCAAGGTCAACTGCAAGTAGTTCAGTAAATGCACCATATTGGAATTTAGAAAAACAAAGTAAAGCGTAAGGAATGGGAAACGTATGAGCGAACAACTTCAATTAAGTGTGTGGTTATCTAAGAATAAAAGAGAGCAATACATTTTCATTTATAAAAAATTACAAGAAAAGTTTGCTGCTACAATGGAAACCCTTTTCAATGATATTGAAGGTTCTGCAAATAAATACAAAGAGAAAATGGTTGAAGAATATGGGACAGCTTACAACTATGACGTAGTTGATCCTAGCGATATATTTGAAAATATCGAAATGGAAACTTACGAATTTTATAAATCTGAGAAACTCATGGAATATAACTTCCACTTGTCGTTGTTGGCTACAACATATCAGATTTTTGAACAACAACTGAGAGGTTTTATCTACACGGAGCTAAACCATAGAATGAGTCCGATAAGAACAAAAGATAAATTTTCAAAGTTTGGTTTTAATATGGGTAAAATAAAAGAAGCATACGAATATTTAAATTACGATTTGACAAAGACAGCCCAATGGGAAACTGTTGAACTATTAGCTGATCTTGTAAATACATACAAGCATGGTGACGGACGTTCTGCTACTAGGTTGTATAATAAGAACCCAGACTTGTTCTTAAAAGGTTACTTCGGTGACGAGAGACTCATGGACGTTGAACTGACAACCAGCGCTGAGATTGTTTTCGATATTGAAAAAGTTGGTTTTGATAAATACACCAACGCTATTATTGAGTTTTGGGAGGGCTTTCCTGAGTACTTAACTTCAGTTGTCGAAGTTGATTAAATGTAAGGTTTCAAAAAATTTAATGGGACCAAGTTGGATGATTATGTTAATATTTGAATAAGATTGTGAAGGTTTTCACTTAAACTAACGCCGCAGTTTAGTTGAAGAAGAAAAGGGTTTTTTGTGTCGCACATGAACCATAATGAGCAACAACTCTATTTTCTTGCATCTTCATATCTAGCATCTTTATTTCTAAATAGAAGCCAAGTAAAAAAAATATTTAATGAAACCATGATGATGTCATGCCCAATTTGCCCACCGTCAATTGTATGTAAATTATTCATTATGGCAATTGGGATTACAAGCAATAATAAAATGGACAAAGCAATCCAATGTAAATTAATCCATATTTTTCTAAACATATTTCCACTCCTTATAAGAACACTTACCAATTTTAATTGAGTGTTTATAATATGTAAAGAATGTGTCATAGTTCGTAGATAATGTGTAATAAATGAGAAGGTGCTTCTTCAACTAACGGGTGCTTTACTTCGAGAAGGAGTAAAGCTTTTTTTCTCTTGAACTAACGCGGCAGTTTAGTTGAAGAAGAAAGTACTTTAGTGGAGGGTCTTAAATTACTTAGGATGTAGAAAAAACGGGATTTTATTGGAGGAAAAGAAGTGAAAAAAAGAAACGAAATATTTTTTGGACTTACAATAATTGCACTCGTTATTGCAGTTTTATCTTTTATAGACCCTGTTGATAATAAGGATGTGACTCCAACTAATCAGGATGATGTAACTGATTTAGAAAAAGAGAACGAACATTTGAAACAAGATATTAAAGGATTAGAAGACTCTTTGTTTGAATCAAAGAAATATATCTTTGATTCCAATTTAGCGAAGGATTATTTCTCAGACCCAGAAACAGAAATACTTTATAAAGAAATTGAAGAGACAAAGTACGTTATCGTTTATATAGATGGACATGGAAATCATCTTTATGTTTCATCAAAGGAACCGTGGTATGAGATTTTATTAACCATCCCTACATTAGAGCCAGATGATGGAATTACCTGGGATTATATTGGAATGGGTAATTCGTTCGATGATAAAGGAATAACTAATCACTTTTTGGGTGGCATTATTACCAATAACGAGATTAAAGATGTCCATGTATCATTTAATGGAGAAGTTTATGAAGCCGACATTTTTAAGATAAATGAAAATATGTATGGTTGGTATAGTATTTATAAAAAATCATCGGGGTTAGATGAAAATACCCTTAAAATACAGGCTCTTGATGAAGATGGATTTATTATGTGGCAAAAGACCATCCGATGAATACTTAAAATCAGCTATGTAAAAAATTATTGTCCAATCTAATAAATTGAAAATCCTTTTAGTTAAACTAACGGGTGCTTTAGTAAAGAGCATAGGGTTGCTTAGGCAACTCTTTTTTCTTGTTGAACTAACGTATCGGGTTAATGCAATAAGGAAAAAATTACATATATAAATAACAGGAATATATTGTTAAGATTTGAGAAGTCAAGTATTCTGGGGGGAATTAGCAAGGGTATAATTGTACATAAATAAGTAATTTTCACAGGGGGAATCAACAGTGATTAAGTTAGTCAAAGAAGTTGATAATGAATTGATGTATTGGGAAGCTTGGAAAGATGGTAAAACACTAACAGTCCATTATGGTGTTGTTGGAGATACTGGTGAAACAGAAGAAGTTAAATTAAAGTTATTTGAAAAAGCGGAAAAGGTAATGGAAAAATTAGCTGAAGAGAAGTTGAATGAGGGTTATGAAGTACTTGATGAAGAGGAGTTAATCGAGTTTGTTGTCCAATACCCATATGAAGAAAATGAAATGGAAGAAGCACTTGATAAAAGGCAAATAGTTGAAGATTTAATGAATGAGTGTTTAGGTTGGACTGGAAATGGTTCGAGTGATGGTGGAGACATTGGTAGTGGTAGTACAAACGTCTTCAATTACGTTATCGATGTCGAAAAAGCTTTAAAAACTACAATTGATGAATTATCTAATAAAAAATTATTAGATAATGTGAAAATAGCCTATTTAGATGAAGATGAAGAATATGTTTCTCTTTATCCAGAAGGTACTGAATTTGATATTATCTAATTCAACTAACGGGTGCTTTACTTCAAGAAGGAGCAAAGCCTTTTTCTTATTGAACTAACGCCGCAGGTTAGTTGAAGAAGGAAAATGAATGATAGAAAACGAAAATATAAATGGAATTAAAGGTGAGGT
>NZ_JABAFC010000068.1 GCF_012843435.1 Psychrobacillus sp. BL-248-WT-3
AAAATAAGGAAAAAGAGAAATTGAGTGAGCTCAATTTCTCTTTTTCCAATATTAGAAGCTAGTTTTGTCCCAGCCTCACCTAGATAAGTTATGTTATTTTAACTTAAATTCTTTGTTAGTAGTTCCTAATCATTGGATAGGTTCACCTTTTCCCCACTTTTTGTTAGGTAACACTTCTCCAACCTTTAGGTGTGCTTTTCACTTCTTTAGGTGACACTTTCCGATATTTAGGTGTGGTGTTACCACTTAGGTAACACCGGCTCCTTTTTAGGTACCACTCCCACATCCTTTAGGTGCTCTTTTCTCTCCATTTAAGTCGACATCTTCTACACCATCATCACTTGTCTTAGACAGGCGTAGGCCCTCACTTCTTAGATAAGCTGTTTTTGCATTTGTTTGTTCTTTTCCTTAAACATGTCGTTATGAGAGGATACCATGGCAAAGCTATGTGCATCTGGTTCAATGAATTGTTTCGCTCGGTTTACCGCATTTGCTGCATCTTGAAAGGTACCTGCGATTAGGTGTAGTTTTCCTGGATGAGCTAATATGTCTCCAGCTGCGTAAATACCTGGAACGGACGTCTCACTTTTACTGGTGCCGGCTACGTAATATTCATCCTTCACTGCTATATTTACCGTACTTTTCTCAATCAATTCTGCATCTCTTTCATAGCCATGATTGATAATGACTTCATCCACTTCAAGATAAGTAATTTCCCCTGTTTCATTGTTTGAAAGGGCTACCTGTTCAATAATGTCACGGTTATTAGAAGCGATCAGCTTAGTGATAGATGTATTGAATAAGCAGGTTACTGAGCTATTCATCAATTGAGTTATTTGAGCTTCATGTCCATTTAACGCATCCTTGCGGTAAGTAACAAATACTTTTTTGGCAATTGGCTCCAGTTCGTTTGCCCAATCAATCGCAGAGTTCCCTCCACCTGAGATGACGACGGTTTTATCCTTAAAGCGACGAATAGATTTGATCGTATAGTTTAGGTTACTAACCTCAAAGCGATCTGCTCCACGTATATCTAGTTTAAGAGGATTTAGGATTCCACCCCCGATTGCAAGGATAATGGTTTTGGAATAATGAATTTCTCCAGAAGCTGTAGTTAAACAAAAGACATTGTTATCCTTACTAATCGCTTCTACCTTTTCGTTTAATACTACTTCCGGATTAAATGTTAACCCCTGCTCTACTAGCTGATGGATTAATCGTTCACCCGAGATTGGAGGCTGTCCCCCCACATCCCATATCATCTTTTCTGGATAAACATGAATTTTACCACCTAGCTAGGGCTGAAATTCAATGATCTTTGTTTTCATTTCTCGTAATCCACTATAAAAAGCAGAATATAAGCCTGCTGGGCCACCACCAATTATCGTTACATCAAATATATCACGCATACTGTAATCCCCTTTGAAATTTATTGTTGACTTCTGCCCAAAAATTCCATATGCTTTCTTTATGATAATGATAATCGTTTTCATTTATTTTATCAACTGTTAGTTTGGAGGTTTTTAAATGGTTCGCCTTTATACGGAAGATTTGTCTATAGGCTATGGAGAAAAACTTATTGTGAAGGAGCTATCTATACAAATTCCTGACCAAAAAATTACAACAATTATTGGCCCTAATGGCTGTGGCAAATCCACCCTTCTAAAAGCAATTACGCGGATTATTCCACACCAATCAGGATCTATATTGTTAGATGGGAAAACAGTTTCAAGAGAAAACACAAAAGTGCTTGCTAAGAAGATGGCGATTCTCCCCCAAACTCCGGAAAGTGCAAGTGGACTTTCAGTTGGTGAACTAGTATCCTATGGTCGTTTCCCCTACCAAAGCGGTTTTGGACGTCTCACCAAAAGAGATTATGAGGTAATAGATTGGGCAATGGAAGTGACTGGAACCCTTGGGTTTAAATATCTACCAGTAGATTCCCTTTCAGGAGGACAGCGTCAAAGAGTCTGGATTGCTATGGCGCTTGCACAGGAAACGGAAATCATCTTTTTGGATGAACCAACCACCTATCTCGATATGGCCCACCAATTAGAAGTACTAGAGCTTTTACAGAAGTTAAATGTTCAAGAAAAAAGAACTATTGTTATGGTTTTACATGATTTAAACCAAGCTGCACGCTTTGCTGATTATATTATTGCTCTCAAAGATGGCCATATTATTAAGGCTGGTAATTGTAAGGAAGTCATCACAAAAGAAATATTAAGAGATGTCTTTCAAATTGATGCTGAAATAGGCTTGGATCCAAGGACAGAAAAACCAATGTGCATTACATATAACCTACTAAAGGGAGAATATAAAAAATGAAAAAGCTTCTTATACCAATATTGTTTTTACTTATCTTATTAATGAGCGCGTGTAATAATGACGAAACAAATGGAACAGCTAATGAAAGTCCCAAAGAGTCTACTACTATTACATATAATTCAGAGGAAGGTCCGATTGAAGTTCCTGCTGATCCGAAACGTGTTGTGGTGGTATCTACCTATGCGGGGAATGTAGCCGCACTTGGAATCAATATAGTAGGTGTCGATGCTTGGTCGAAATCTAATCCTCAGTTTGATAAGTATTTCGCAGATGTAGAAGAGGTTTCAGAGGATAACCTAGAAAAAATTATTGAGCTAGATCCGGATTTAATCATTGGACTTTCCACTGCTAAAAATTTAGACAAATTAAAAGAAATTGCACCAACTGTTACCTTTACGTATGGAAAAGTAGATTACCTTACTCAACATTTAGAAATTGGAAAACTATTAAATAAAGAAAAAGAAGCTCAGGAATGGATAGATGATTTCAAGAAACGTGCACAAACAGCAGGTGAAGAAATCAAAACCAAAATAGGTGAAGATGCAACTGTCTCTGTTATCGAGAATTTTGACAAGCAATTATATGTATTTGGTGATAACTGGGGTAGAGGAACAGAAATTATCTATCAGGAAATGAAGCTAGCAATGCCTGAAAAAGTAAAGGAAATGGCATTAAAAGATGGGTTTTATGCTTTATCGCTCGAAGTATTGCCTGAATATGCAGGAGATTACATTATTTTCAGTAAAGCAGGGACACAGGATAACTCCTTCCAAGAAACTGATGTATACAAAAATATTCCTGCCGTAAAAGAAAGTCGAGTTTTTGAGGCTGTTGCTGAAGAATTCTACTTCAATGACCCAATTTCTTTAGACTATCAACTAGCGTTCTTTAAGGAAAATTTTTTAAACAATAAATAGTGTACTGGAGGGATTCATATTGGAATTCCTCCTTCTTCATGTCAGAAAGGAACTAAAATATGAACTCTTCTCTGCATTTTAGTATTAAATTAATAATAAGTTGCTTCCTGCTTATCATTATGTTTGGTTTTGCTATCATCTTTGGAGCTGCAGAAACTAGCATTGTAGATGTGTGGAACGCAATTTTCACATTCCAAAACAACGATTCAATAAATATTATTCGAGAAATACGTCTTCCTCGTGAGGTGGCTGCAATTATGGTAGGTTCAGCCTTGGCTATATCGGGAGCTATCATGCAAGGGATGACAAGAAACCCTTTAGCCGATCCTGGTCTACTTGGTCTAACCTCTGGGGCAAATGCAGCTTTAGCTGTAACTCTTGCCTTCTTACCGGCTACCAACTATTTAGGTATTA
Source organism: Psychrobacillus sp. BL-248-WT-3 (assembly GCF_012843435.1). Classification (GTDB taxonomy): domain Bacteria; phylum Bacillota; class Bacilli; order Bacillales_A; family Planococcaceae; genus Psychrobacillus. The sequence goes on from NZ_JABAFC010000068.1 coordinate 3,660, forward strand.
CATTTGCTTGCTTTGTTGGTTCTGCGTTAGGGGCTATATTAGTCTTTAGTATAGGGGCTGCTAAAAAAGGCGGATTCTCGCCTTTGCGTATCGTTCTTGCAGGAGCTGCCGTCTCTGCCTTTTTATATGCCATTGCAGATGGAATCGGTATATATTTTAAAATATCAAAGGATGTTTCTATGTGGACCTCCGGTGGTTTAATTGGTACATCGTGGAGTCAGCTACAGGTCATTGCTCCATTTGTTATAGCAGGCGTTATTGTCTCACTTTTACTATCTAGACAGCTTACTATTTTAAGCTTGAATGAAGAGGTAGCAGTTGGATTAGGGCAAAGAATTTTTTTAGTGAAGACCATTCTATTTTTAGTAGTTATCTTATTAACCGGCGCATCCGTAGCATTAGTTGGTAACATGGCTTTTGTTGGTCTTATGGTTCCTCACATCGTTCGGGCCATTGTCGGCACTGACTATCGATTTATTATCCCTATGTCCGCTATTTTAGGAGCTATACTAATGCTTTTAGCTGACACTATCGGTCGTACGATTAATATTCCATATGAAACCCCTGTGGCGGCAATCATTGCAATAATGGGTCTACCATTCTTTTTATTGATTGTTCGAAAAGGAGGGAAAATATTTCAATGATTCATCCCAAAGTTATAAAAAAACAACGTATATTATTTGTTAGCTTTCTAGTTTTAATTTTAGTGACTGCTTTCGTGAGTGCGGGAATTGGCTATTCTTCTCTATCCTTTGACCGCTTGATTCCAACTTTATTAGGAGATGGCTCCTTTAAGGAAGAGTTTGTACTATTTTCTATCAGGCTCCCACGAATTATTATTACCTTACTTGCAGGCATGGCTCTTGCTTTATCAGGAGCTATACTTCAGGGGATTACTCGAAACGATTTAGCCGACCCAGGGATAATTGGTATCAATTCTGGAGCAGGTGTAGCAATTGCTTTGTTTTTTTTATTTTTCCCTATAGATCCTGGTTCATTTATTTACCTTTTACCTATTGTGGCATTTTTAGGAGCTTTACTTACAGCATTTCTAATCTATATCTTTTCCTATAATCGCGAAGTTGGACTCCAGCCAGTACGTTTAGTATTAATAGGTGTGGGCTTTTCCATGGCGCTTTCAGGCTTAATGATTGTTCTCATTTCTTCTGCTGATACTAAAAAAGTTGATTTTATAGCCAATTGGTTAGCAGGAAACATTTGGGGCGCGGACTGGCCCTTTATTTTAGCCTTACTACCTTGGTTGATCGTACTGGTTCCTTTTACCATGTATCGAGCAAACCGGTTAAATCTATTAGGACTCAGTGAGCCTGCGGCAATTGGAGTTGGAGTTTCCATTGAAAAAGAACGTATAGCCTTCTTAATGGTGGCAGTAGCTTTAGCAGCTGCTGCAGTTAGTGTTACGGGTGGTATTGCATTTATTGGTTTAATGGCTCCCCATATCGCAAAATCGCTAGTAGGTCCAAGACATCAGCTATTTTTACCAATTGCTATCCTATTAGGCGGCTGGTTATTGTTACTAGCTGATACAGTCGGACGAAATATACTTGAGCCTAGCGGGATACCAACCGGTATTGTAGTTTCCCTTATTGGTGCTCCTTACTTTATGTATCTATTACTTAAGAAATCTTAAATACAGATAAAGGAGCACATTCCTGAGCCACAACTTGGAGCTGTCCAGTGAAAGAAATAAAAACGTGAAATCAAGTAGTGATTTCACGTTTTTGTACTTTAATGACTAGTTATTGCCCACTCTATTTTAATTGTGTTTAGACTTCCGCATACTACCTTTTATTTAAATACTCGTATATTTTTTTCGGGTAGTCAGTAAAAATGGCATCGATCCCAATCTCTTCTAACATGTCCACATAAGCTTCCTCATTTACTGTGAAAACACGTACCTTTTTCCCGCTTGCTACTGCGTCATGACCCATCTTTCTTATAACTGTTGGGAAAAACGCATGTAACGCATCTGCTCCTACTAAATCTGCATATTTGTGAGGAGCAATCATTACTTCCATAAATAAAATGGCTGTTTCTATATTTGGTGCCTTTCTTTTAAAACTTTGAATTACCTCGTGATTAAAGGATGACACGACGACACGATTTGTGAGCCGGTAATCTTGGAGCATTTCAATTACCTTGTCCTCCATCCCTTCATAAGGGAATATATCTGATTTCAATTCAATGTTTATATGATGATGAGTATCTTTAAACACATATAATACTTCTCTTAAGGTTGGTATTTTTTCTCCTCTACACTTTTGAGAATACCAAGCTCCAAAGTCATACGCTTCTAGCTGGGAAAGAGTCATATCTTTGATAAAGCCTTGTCCATTAGAAGTACGATCAATTTTTTCATCATGAATGACGACAAGTTCTCCATCCTTTGTCATATGAACATCAAATTCTACTCCGAATATAGGTAAAGCCGCCGCTGCTTTAAATGCTGAGATTGTGTTTTCTGGATGAGTTCCAGCCGAGCCTCTGTGTGCATAAATTTTCATGGAATGCCCCCCTCATATAGATACATTAAGTATATCTTCACGTAGAATATAATGGAAATAAATTTTCTAAAAATTTCAAGAAAAGCGCAACCGCCTATCCCTGCCCCGACAGGCAAATGGAGAAAAGCGAGGAGGCAGCTCCTCAGCCACCGCAGTTTTTATCCATTTGACCCCGAGGGGCAAGGCGGTGGAGCTAGACATCAAGAAAAGCGCAACCGCCTATCCCTGCCCCGACAGGCAAATGGGAAAAAGCGAGGAGGCAGCTCCTCAGCCACCGGAGCTTTTATCCATTTGACCCCGAGGGGCAAGGCGGTGGAGCTAGACAACAAGAAAAGCGCAAGCGCCTATGTCTGCCCCGACAGGCAAATGGGAAAAAGCGAGGAGGCAGCTCCTCAGCCACCGGAGCTTTTATCCATTTGACGCCGAGGGGCAAGGCG
>NZ_JABAFC010000069.1 GCF_012843435.1 Psychrobacillus sp. BL-248-WT-3
TACAGGACGCTCCATGATTGGATGCCGTTCTGACAGAGACTTAACTTTTTTATGTCCAGGATATTGACGTAGATCCATAAATCAAATTTAAAATTATTTGATAATTTTAAATTATTTGTTAAAAACTTTACCAGACTATTATTTAAATGATAATATAATCTTATTAATTTAGTAGAAATAGAGGTGGGGTATTTAATTATGATACATAAAATTGCTTGTATTCCAGGAGACGGTATAGGACCAGAGGTGATGACTCAGGCCCGAAGAGTGCTTCAGCTTGTGGAAGATATACATGGTGGTGTCACTTTTGAGGTTAATCCTTATGAATGGAATTGTGACTACTATTTAAAACACGGTAAAATGATGCCGGAAGATGGGCTGTCTATATTAAAAGACTATGAGGCAATTTTGTTTGGGGCAGTAGGTGATCCTAAAGTGCCTAACCATATCTCGGTATGGGAGTTAATCTTACCGATTAGGCGAGCGTTTCAACAATATATTAATCTAAGACCGATCAAGCTATTGAAAGGAATTCAAAGCCCCTTAGTCGGCAAGGGTGTGGAGGACATAGATTTTGTTGTTGTCCGAGAAAATACAGAGGGTGAGTATTCAAACAGTGGAGGTCGCTTGCATGCGGGAACTCCTTATGAAGTTGTTGTTCAAAATAGTGTGTTTACACGCATGGGTAGTGAGCGAGTGATCAAATACGCATATGAGCTTGCGCAAAAAAGAGGTTCAAAACATTTATCGGTTGCAACTAAATCTAATGCTATTAACTTTTCGATGCCTTTTTGGGACGAAATAGCAAAGGAAATTGGAGCAGGCTACCCAGAGATAGAAGCAAAATTCTATCATATCGATGCACTTGTTGCTTTCTTCGTATCTAAGCCGGAAATTTTTGATGTAGTTGTAGGTAGTAATTTATTTGGAGATATATTAACGGATCTAGGAGCAGCAATTTCAGGTGGTCTAGGTATCACTCCATCAGGGAATATCAATCCAGAAAAACAGTATCCGTCTATGTTCGAGGCCATTCATGGCTCTGCTCCAGACATCGCAGGTAAGGGGATAGCCAATCCGATTGCTCAAATATGGAGCACTTCTTTAATGCTGGAGCATTTAGGCTACTCAGATCTAGCTAACGTAATCGTGGACGGAATTGAGGAAACATTAGTGGAAGGTAAAGTTAGAACCCCTGACTTAGGCGGGAATGCTAATACTACGGAGTTTACTGAGGAAATTATGAAACACATTAAATCTTACGCATAGGAGAGATGAGAAATGGGTGTAGTTGAAAACAAAGTAATCGTAGTAACAGGCGCTGGTGGAGGAATGGGCCTTCAAGTAGTTCAAGATTTATTAGAGAAAGGTGCAATTGTGGTTGCTTTAGATATTAACACCGATGCTGTAGGTGGGGTGGAACATACAAATTTACGAGTGAAACAGGTTGATCTGTTAAATGAAAATAGTATACAGTCCATGTTTAAAGAGATAAATGATGAGTTTCATAGAATAGATGGCTTAGTGAACATCGCTGGAATTGCACAGGCTGCTAAGTCAATAGTAGATGTAGAACTAACCGAATGGCATAGGCTTATCAATATCAATGCAACAGCGACTTTCTTAACATGTAAGGAAGCAATACGCTACATGAGGGAGGCTAAAAATGGATCGATTATCAACATTGGGTCAGTTTCTGTCACGCGACCACGACCAGGTCTTCAAAGCTATGTAGCATCAAAAGGAGCTGTCGAGGCATTCTCTAAGGCGCTTGCGTTAGAAGCTGCTTCTTATAACGTACGAGTAAATGTAATACATCCTGGTCCTGCTGATACTCAAATGCTAGGACAGTTTTCTTCTCAAAAAGGGGAAGTAGTGCTGAATAAAGATATCTTTGCAGAAAGTGTTCCTTTAGGTAGATTGATTAAACCGTCTGACATTTCTGCAACAGTTGTGCATCTATTGTCCGATGCGGCTCAAATCATTACAGGTTCAGTGATTCATGTGGACGGTGGTAGGAATATTTAAAGGAGGTGGAAGCTTTTTATGGAAAAAATTAATATGCTAATTAATGGAGAGTGGGTCAGTGGCAACCAGTGGATTGATGTACGGGATCCTGCTACAAGTGACGTAATAGCTCAAATCGTTCGTGGTAATGAAACGCATGTGGACGAGGCTGTGGCAGCAGCAAGACTGGCATTGAAGAGCAAAGAATGGAAGGCCTTCAAGCCTTTTCAAAGAGGACAATTATTAGTGGAGCTAGCTGGCTACATAAGATTACATGCAGAGGAACTTGCAGCGCTTGAATCTCTGGACGTTGGAAAACCGATGAATCAAGCCCGAGCCGATGTAGAAGCAGCAGCCCGATACTTCGAGTTTTACGGAGGTATTGCTGATAAAGTGTTCGGTGATACAATTCCAATTGAAGAGAATTTATTGAATGTAACAGTAGTGGAGCCTATCGGCGTAACAGTACATATTGTCCCTTGGAATTACCCGATTCAAATTACTGCGCGAAGTGTAGGAGCAGCACTTGCAACCGGAAATGTAGTAATTGTAAAAAGCTCAGAGGATACTCCTTTGTCCACAAATTTTCTAGCACAATGGTTTCATGAAAAGCTTCCAAAGGGAGTTTTTCAGCATTTAACTGGATATGGGGCTGAGGTTGGGGCAGCATTAAGCTCACATAAAGGAATCAACCAAATCACTTTTACCGGATCTGTACAGACGGGAATATCGGTCATGCAATCTGCAGCAGCGAACATTGTACCTGTAACGCTGGAGTTAGGTGGTAAATCACCCAACATTGTGTTCCAGGATGCCGATTTGGATCGTGCAATTCCTGCCATTGTCAATTCCATTACGCAAAATGCGGGTCAAACGTGCTCTGCAGGCTCACGCCTGCTAGTGCAGGACACGATCGCTGATGAGCTACTAGAGCAGCTTGTTGTCAGGTTTGGAGAGCTATCCATAGGACCAGCATCCATTAATGCAGATGTCGGGCCAATCATTAACCAAAAGCAACACGAACGTATTTTAAATATTTTAAGTGAAGCAAGTAAGCAAGGCAATGTGCTAGTTGGAGGGAAGGGTGTAGAGGTAAGAGACTATGAGAATGGATATTATATTTCCCCTACAATTATCGAAGCAACTAGTCATGAAGAGAGCTATGTTCAGGAGGAAATATTTGGGCCAGTATTGAGCGTTGTCCGCTTTCATTCAGTTGAAGAAGCAATTGAGCTAGCAAACGAAACTGAATATGGCCTTGTTGCTGGAGTGTGGTCAAAGGATATTGACGTGGCTCATTATGTAGCTGCTCGTATTGAAGCTGGTCAAGTTTTTATCAACACGTATGGAGCAGCTGGAGGCGTGCAAATGCCTTTCGGTGGATATAAGAAGAGTGGGATTGGACGAGAAAAAAGTCATTTAGCCGTTCAAAACTATATACAAATTAAAAACCTAGCTATTCAGGTTAAAATTTAGTAGTGAATTAAAAAAAATGAAACGGAAACTCGATTTCATGTTTTTACTTCATTTTTAAGGTCCGCACAATTTCTTGTAAGAAACCTTTCAATTCTTGTTGTTTGAAGTGGAGCTGGCGATTCCTGGGGGAACAGCTCGAGCTGAAAGCATCGCAGGAACGAAGTGAGAGCACTGAAAAAGTACTTTTAAAACGCTTAGGGATAGAGTATGAATAAAGCTCCTATTTCCTGAATCCGTGTCTTTCCGTTCCGAGCGGATGCTTTCCTGGGGGCGGCCCGGCAAGCCTTCTCCCTCGCTGCGCTCAGTCCGGGTGCTCGCCGTGGCCGCTAATCCCCTAGGAGTCACCGCTCTGCACTCCAATCCACTATAGAATTTTTAAAAAATGTGCTCAGGCAAAAAAATCTTTTCTTGCTATACCAAAGAAAAGTAAATACAGGGGTGCGCACAATGATTTCAAACCAAGAAACGCTGAACTTAAGTCCATACATGGCAACCGTAACCCTCAAATCAAAAATAATTTTGATGTGGAAAAATGTAAAATATGCCCTTTCAAAGGTGGGTGTTACAAAGAAGGATCTAAATCTAAAACATATTGTGTCACAATTAAATCGACAGAGCACCTTGAACAAGAGGCATTTCAGAATACCGAAGAATTTAAACAGCTTGCCAAAGAGCGATATAAAATTGAGGCAAAGAATAGTGAGTTAAAGGGTGGACACGGCTACGATAAACGATTAGGAGGGGTCTTTTTGGCATGGAAATACAAGGAGCCACAACCATATTTGCGGTCAACTTGAAGCGAATCCTAAAGTTACTCAACGAATGAGAGCAAGAATAAGAAAATGAAAAAGGGTATTTTCTGTTCAATTTGAACAAAAAGTACCCTTTTTTATTTTCAAAAACAAATTTAAAAACGTAAGTTTTTCAGTGCCCTCAACGAAGTAACGAGGAGATTGAAGCCGTGCCCCCGGAAAGCGTCCACTGTAACGGAAAACAACTACAGGTATATTTGAATAGAAGCCTCGAAAAATTACAAGGTCGTAAAATTTTCGAGGCTTTTTATTGTTGAGGAGCGTTTTGTCCTAGCCCCGTTTTTTCCCTTAATTCATTAGATGGTTCTTGTAGAATTCCTGTCCAGTGAACAAGAAGTCTCTTTTTTAGTGGAAACAGTGTCTTTTTGCCTAACTAAATGGATAGGTTACGATATTTCACCTATTTAGATATAAAACCAAATAGTGTAAAATGTTTCATGCTTTCTCGATACATAAGAAAAGGAGAATTAATAGCATGACAGGAAACACACATATTATTGGCGGTCTTGCAGCAAGTCTTGCTATTTCACAGATGACAGATTATGACCCGGTATTGCTGGTCGTAGGAGGAGTGGCAGGTGCGATTCTACCGGATATTTGCCACGGTGGAAGTATGATAGGAAGACGTTTTCCACTCATATCTAAAATTATTAACAAAGTGTTTGGACATAGATCCTTTACGCATAGTCTATTGTTCATTCTTCTATTAGTTGCATTGATGAATTATTTTAGCTGGGACAAGTCCATTATGATGGGAGTTTCAGTTGGGGTAGCAAGTCATCTTCTTTTAGATATGGCTACGAAAAATGGAGTTAAATTATTCTTTCCAATACCTGTGACAGTTCGTTTTCCTATAACTACGAGAACTGGTGGAACAGTGGAGAGTATCGTGTTTGGTATATTATCAGTTCTTACCGTTTATTTTGGATACGGGGCTTTCACTACATATTTTTAATCCGTTATAATGGTATGAATATCCAGTAGAGGGGTGGAACTTTGAAGAAGGTATTGGTTTTAGGTGGAACCCGTTTTTTTGGTGTTCATTTAGTGGAGGCACTTTTAAATGAAGGAATAGAAGTAACAGTCGCAACTAGAGGAAATACAGCACATGTTTTTTCTAAAAAAGTAAATCAGATGGTTATAGATCGATCCAGTTTGTTGGCTGACAAAGAGAAGCTTCAATCAGAAAAATGGGATGTTGTTTTTGATCAAATCTGTTATGCCTCTAGAGATGCGTTGGACGCGGTAGAAGTGTTTAATGGACATACGAAAAAGTATGTTCTTACTTCTTCAAAGTCTGTTTATGAAGGAAAAGAGCTATCTAAAGAGGAAGATTTTATTCCAGAAAAGCATTCCATAGTCATGGGAACGAAAGAGAACTTTACCTATGCGGAAGGAAAACGCCAAGCGGAGGCTGTCTTTTTTCAGCACGCGGAGTTTCCAGTAGCCGCTGTTCGACCACCAATCGTCATTGGTGAACATGATTACACCAACCGATTGAAATATTATGTTGGGAAAATTATGAGCGGAGATGAATTTCATCTAGTAAACTCGGATGCTTATATAGATTTTATCTCGGAGGAAGAGATTGGACAGTTCCTTGCGTGGATTGGACTCTCTACATTTACCGGAGCTGTGAATGCGACCACCAACGGTAAGATTAAGCTGAAGGATTTAGTTCATTTAATCGAAGCTGAGACGGGTAAAGAGGCGAGTATTAGCTTAAATCCCATTGAGGGAGAAGATTCACCTTACAATCTATCAAAAACTTGGCTGATGAGTAATGAACGTGCTAAAAGCTTAGGATATTCTTTTGAAGATTTGCATGACTACTTGCCAAAATTGCTTAAAAAGTTGTAAATCTATCACTCTGTTTAAAGCTACTCAGCTTGGGCAGAGTTTTTTTGTTGTTTAGGAAACTATAAAGTTCTGAAGCTTCGGTGGCTGAGGAGCTGCCTCCTCGCATTTCTCCATTTGCCTGTCGGGGCAGACATAGGCGGTTGCGCTTTTCTTGTTGTCCAGCTCCACCGCCTTGCCCCTCGGGGTCAAATGTATAAAAGCTCCGGTGGCTGAGGAGCTGCCTCCTCGCTTTTCTCCATTTGCCTGTCGGGGCAGAGATAGGCGGTTGCGCTTTTCTTGTTGTCTAGCTCCACCGCCTTGCCCCTCGGGATCAAATGGTTAAAAGCTCCGGTGGCTGAGGAGAAGCCTCCTCGCTTTTC
>NZ_JABAFC010000007.1 GCF_012843435.1 Psychrobacillus sp. BL-248-WT-3
AACAGATCCTCCAGCTGTCCGGATCAACTGGAAATTCTATCGGAAAGAGCTCTTATTACTAATATACGAGGGGGGAAGGAAAAGAACATTGATAAGGAATTAGCCTGTAAAAAATAATTTAAAAGGGGAGATATAAAAATGACTAATTATACACCCAAGAAAAAATATTATATTCCAACTAACATTGAAGACAAACTTTCAAAGGATTTCGTTCAAGGAATAACACGTAATTTTGAAATGTTAGATGAAATGGATGGTGGTACAGCTAAGACGATTAAGGCCGACACAACCGGACGGACAATGATTCAAGAATTAATCCAGCTTGCTTTTGATCACGCTAGAGATGGAGACACTTTAATTCTCCCACCAGGACGTTATTGGCTAGAAAAAAACAACAAACTAAAGGATTTCCCCAATAATGACCAGCCATGCCTGCTCCTTAGAGGGAAAAAAAGAGTGCATTTAGTTGGCTACGGTGCAGTGTTGTTTACAAGGACACATGCCCAAGGAATTTTAGAGCTTCAGCAATGTGAGGATTGTGTAATCGAGGGAATCACATTTGAAGGGTATGGGGAATTCCCTGGCATAGATCCAGTAACAGGATATGGGGAAAAAGGAACGAAAGCTGGAGGGTATCCCACGTCTGGTTTTTGGAACTATCGTAAAAATAATAGCTTTGATACAAGCGAGCGCGCAAGAAATGATGGAAAACCTTTTGGAATATTTGGTGGTGGGTTCATCGGGAATGTCGGCAGCGGTGTATTAGTGCATCGTGGCTGCAAAAACGTTCTTTTTAAATCGTGTGAGAGCAGTGGATTTAACTTTTCAGGTTTTGCAATTGGTCATCTGGGAGACTACTTACCAACCGATTTACAATACGAGGATAATAAAGACATTACTTTCCTAGAATGTAATGCCCATGACAATTACTCAAGTAATTTTGTTTTTTCTGCTGTGGAGAGACCACGAGTGATCAATTGTATAAGCGATCGAGCAGGGCATCCGAATGCCTCTAAGCTGCATACGTATGTCGACCCGGGTTATGGAATAAATGCTCTTGGGACTATGTTTCCTAAGGCAAACGACCTTTTAGTGACCGGATGCACCTTAAGGGGAAATAAACGTAAAGCGATTGATGGACATGCAGCAGGTGGCTTAATCGCAACTGATAATTTAATCTCGGACTCCATGGTCGGTGGTGTGTTCTATAAATGGACAAATGTCGATCAGTTTACGAAAGATTGTATTGTTGCAAATAATAAAATTGAAGATTGCGGATATGCTAAAAATCCTCTTGGAGCGATATATGTTGGAGGTGTACAAAGAGAATCAAGAGAAAACCAAGAAATGAATACGATAATCTCAAATAATCATATAAAGAATTGTTTTGGTACAGAAGGTTTGATTTTTGCTGGGGCATTTGATCGACTGATTATCGAGGGAAATATCGTTCATGGAACACCACGGGAATTAGACGTAGCTAACACCACTTTTGAGCCATATGTAATGTATGTTGGATATTCGATTGCTACACAGCCAAACTTTGCTGGTAATATTTCTAATAACGTGATCGATGTAAATCATCCACAAATAGCTGGGGGGATTTTAGTTCGAAATTTGGAGGAAGGCTCTGTTCTAGGTAACACGATTAAAACACAGAATCCATTGACTCTTTACGGCTTAAGATTATGGAACTGTAAGGACGTAGGAGCAGTTGGAAATACGGTCAAAATGGGTCCAGAAGGAATACCTTTGGATGCGGAAACAACAGGGATAGTAGCGCACAACACCTTGTATGGAGGAAATGCTGCATTTCAGCCACTTCAGGGTCATTCAGTTGTCTTTACTATCAATGCAAATAATGGGAATGGTGCCGTGCAATTTAAAAGTGGACAATCTTATATTTCAATCATAGAAAGCAATGAAAAGGGACTAGAGGTTAAGCTTCGAAATACTTCTCCTGGGATTCAGCCAATGGTGAAGGTTTCCCAAACAGGAGAAAAGGGGTTAACTGCTTCCGAGCAATTCATCAATTACATTTACAGCCATCAAATATCTGCACAAAGTATCATTATTGGCATAAAGCCTGACAAAGAGTCTGATCATATACCTTTTGCAAGTATGACACATGGTGGTCTTGAAATTGAAATTATTATTTAGGAACAAAAATAGTTTGACAATTTAAAGTATTCCTATTAACATAGACAATAACTTTTATGTTCGGGTAAAGGCAGAAGGCATTGAGAGCAATGTCGCCAATAGAACAGACGAGTCGAGATGAGTATAGCTGAGAAATTGTTTAAATAAGAGAAGTAGCATCAGTGATGCAATCAAGAGAGTCAGTGGTAGGTGTGAACTGATTTGCAACTGATGTGAATGGACTTATCAGAGCTACCTTGATAACATTTTTGTTTTAGAGGTAGACGTATTTCCTACGTTATAAGGAACAAAGGGGGAGTATATATACTCCAACTAGAGGTGGCAACGCGGTTAACATCGTCCTCTTCATGGGAATTTTTATATTCCTATGGAGAGGATTTTTTTATTTAGCTGAGATGAGACGAGGAGAGATTAGATGAGAGAGTATATTGAAAAGGTTAATAAGAAAGAGCATTTATCATTCGAGGAAATGAAGGAAGCTTCCAGAATTATTTTTGAGGAAAGCACAGATTTAAACTTGATACAGGAATTTTTGATTGTTTTATCTAAAAAAGGAGAAACGGCAAACGAAGTAGCAGCTCTTGCTACGGTAATTAAATCTTTAGCCGTCAAGCTTGATATACCTTCCGGAAATTATATGGATAATTGCGGAACGGGTGGTGACGGATCTAATAGCTTTAATATTAGTACAGCCTCAGCGTTTGTTATGGCAGGTGCGGGTGTAAAGGTAGCTAAGCACGGGAATCGAAAAATCTCCAGTGCATCTGGGAGTACAGATGTATTAGAGGCACTTGGAATAGAACCTATGATTGATATACAAGGTTCTTTAAATATTTTAAAAAATGAAGGCATTACGTTTTTATATGCCCCAATTGTACATCCGAAACTAAGAAGAATCGGACTAGTGAGGCAGCAAATAGGTAAACCAACTATCTTTAATCTCGTTGGTCCACTTACAAACCCAGTTCCACTCAACAGTCAATATACCGGCATTAACCGGTCAGATTTTACGATGGAATATGGAAAGGTGCTGCATATGCTTGGAAGAGAACGAGCCATTGTAGTATGCGGGACTGGAGGTATGGATGAGGCTTCCCTTGTAGGCAGTAATTCTTTCGTGTTAGTAGAAAAGGGTGACTTGATCCCTTTCACCCTTTCTCCTGAGGATGTTGGCCTACCCACATATCCAGCCTCAGCTGTACAAGGAGGAACTGCTCAAGAAAATGCCATGATCATGCGGAACTTGCTTAACGGTAAGCAAAATGCTTATTTTGATAGCGTTATATTTAACGCAGGTATCGGTCTTTTTGCCAATGGAGCGGTTAATAATATACCTGAGGGTGTAAAACTAGCTAAAGACAGCATTCTCTCTGGCAAAGCTTTTGATAAATTGGAGGCGGTTATCGCCTATAGCTCATCAGCAGCGCAGGAGGTAATACTATGACTACGATTCTCGAAAAAATACTTAAAGAAAAAGAGAGCTATGTTAATCAGTTTTTGATGCAAAAAAAACTACCGATATCTAAAAAAGACATTAAAAGATCTTCTCTTTTTGAGCTTTTATATAAGAACAAGCAGCTCCAAGTCATTGCTGAGATTAAACGAGCATCCCCTTCCAAGGGATTAATACAAGGAATGGTAGACCCTGCTCACCAGGCGCTACTTTATCAAAAATCAGGGGCTGCCTGCATATCCGTTTTAACCGATACTCCTTTCTTTCAAGGTAGTTTTGAAGATTTAATGACTGTAGCAGATACAGTAGACATACCGATTTTGTGCAAGGACTTTATCATACACGAAATACAAATTGATTTTGCTAAAAGTGCTGGTGCATCTGTCATTCTTCTCATTGTCGCAGCACTTTCGAAGGAAAAGTTAAAAGATTTATATGCATATGCAGTGTCAAATGGTCTAGAGGTGCTAGTGGAAGTTCATAACGCCCAAGAGCTTGATGTAGCACTTCAATTAGATGCAAAACTTATTGGAGTGAATAACAGAGACTTACATTCATTTGAAGTTCATTTAACTAATACCGCTGAATTGGCAAAGCATTTTCCATTTCAAGAGAGACGGGTGTTAATTAGTGAAAGCGGTATATGGACTACCGAGGATGCCAAAAGAGTTGCGGGCTATGGTGCCAGTGCAGTATTAGTAGGAGAAGCCTTAATGAGAAGCGGTGAGGTGCAGCAGTCTATCCGTAGCTTACAGGTCGAACGGGAAGTGGTTGTCCTATGACGAAGGTGAAGATATGTGGATTGATGGAGAAAACTCACGTCCTTGCAGCAGTAGAAGCCGGCGCCGATGCCATAGGCTTTGTCTTTGCACCTAGCAAAAGGAGAATCACAATAACCCAGGCGCATGAGCTAGCGAAAATAGTTCCAGCAGATGTTTTAAAAATAGGAGTCTTTGTTAATCCGGAGGTAGATGAACTGGAACAAGCAATCCGTGAAGTCCCTCTGGATTATATACAATTACATGGTATTGAGGGATCCGACTTAATAGCGGCTGTTAAGTTTCCCACTATTAAAGCAATTGCTATTAGAGAAGAACAGGACGTTGAGAAAGCGAGTAATTTTGATACAGAATATATGCTTTTTGATGCCCCAGGTACGAATTATATGGGTGGTAGTGGCATGACCTTTGATTGGAAGCTATTAAATGGACACCGAATATCCCCTAATCGAGTAATTTTGGCCGGTGGGCTGAATGTATCTAACGTAAAAGAGGCTATTGAACGAGTAAAGCCTTTTATGGTGGATGTATCTAGTGGAGTTGAGATAGATGGAAAAAAAGATGAGCAATTGATACGTGAATTTATACAAACGGTCAAGGATGAGGAGAGATGAGCATGGTACAAACGAAGGCTGGACGATATGGACGTTTTGGTGGGCAGTATGTCCCGGAAACATTAATGACGGCACTAATAGAATTAGAAAAGGCATACGATTTGGCAATTCAGGATTCAACCTTTATAGAGGAAGTAAATTATTACCTGAAAGATTATGTAGGAAGAGAGACACCTCTCTACTTTGCAGAACGTCTCACGAAGGAAGTAGGCGGAGCAAGGATTTTATTGAAGCGCGAGGATTTAAACCATACAGGTGCCCACAAGATAAACAATACGATCGGGCAAGCGCTCCTGGCCGTTCGGATGGGTAAGAAGAAAATTGTAGCAGAAACTGGAGCAGGTCAGCATGGAGTTGCGACCGCTACCGTTTGTGCATTATTTAATCTAGAGTGTATCGTCTTTATGGGTAAAGAAGATGTTCGTAGACAGCAGCTAAATGTTTTTCGAATGGAGCTACTAGGTGCCAAGGTAGTGTCAGTAGATCAAGGCTCTGGAACCTTAAAGGATGCAGTCAATGAAGCACTTAGGTACTGGGTAGCCAATGTAGAGGACACCCATTATATATTAGGATCTGCCCTTGGTCCTCACCCATTTCCTAGAATAGTTCGCGACTTTCAACGTGTCATTGGTGTTGAAACTAGGAAGCAAATAGTTGAAAAGGAAGGGAAGCTACCGGATGCCATCGTAGCCTGTGTTGGCGGAGGAAGTAACGCCATTGGAATGTTTCATCCATTTATAGACGATATAAACGTCGCTTTATACGGAGTTGAGGCAGCGGGAGAAGGTATCGAAACTGGAAAGCATGCTGCAGCCATTGCAGGCGCTAAAGAAGGTGTACTACATGGTGCGTATATGTATATCCTCCAGGATGATGATGGATTTATACAGGAGGCACATTCTATTTCAGCTGGGTTAGATTATCCAGCAGCTGGGCCAGAGCATAGTTATTTAAACGATATTGGAAGAGTGAAGTATGATGCAGTAAGAGATTCTGAAGCATTAGAAGGATTACAATTACTCGCCAGAACAGAAGGCATTATCCCAGCCTTAGAAAGTGCCCATGCTATCTATTATGCAGCCAACCTGGCTAAAGAAATGAGTCCTGAAGAAACACTAGTTATCTGTCTATCTGGTCGTGGGGATAAGGATGTCCATACAGTAAGAGATGCATTAGGAGGGTTGAATCATGACTAAAAGGAAACTTGAACAGGCAATAGTAAGCTGCTTAAATAATGGACAAAAAGCTTTCGTACCTTACATTATGGCAGGGGATGGGGGTCTAGATAAGTTGAAGGATAGAATTCTATTTCTTCAAAAGGCAGGAGCTACTGCTATTGAATTAGGAATTCCATTTTCAGATCCGGTAGCGGATGGACCAACTATTCAACAAGCGGGCGAAAGAGCTCTTCAAAACGGAGCTACCTTAAAAAATATCATGAGGGAATTAGAGGATTTCTTTCATGAGGTGACTATACCTTTGATTCTAATGACATATTATAATCCTTTATTAAGCTATGGATTAAGTAATTTTGCAAAGGATTGTCATCATCTTGGTATTGGTGGCTTAATCGTCCCTGATGTACCTTACGAGGAAAGTGAGTCTTTACGGACAGTACTTAGTGAAACGGACGTAGCATTAGTGCCACTTGTGTCTTTGACAAGTCCTAAAGAACGTATCAAGAAAATCGTAGATGCTGGTGAAGGATTTATATATGCAGTCAGCAT
Organism: Psychrobacillus sp. BL-248-WT-3; assembly: GCF_012843435.1. GTDB lineage: Bacteria > Bacillota > Bacilli > Bacillales_A > Planococcaceae > Psychrobacillus. Next base: position 6,734 of record NZ_JABAFC010000007.1, read on the forward strand.
CAATGGCATAACTGGGACTTGGACTGAAATGAATAATAATTTAGGTGAGTACCTCTCTTCTATTAAAGTAATAAGTAATTTACCAGTGATGGTGGGGTTTGGGATATCTACTCCCGATCAAGTAGAAAAAATGACCGAAATAGCAGACGGGGTTATTGTTGGTAGTGCAATTGTAGAGGCATTTAATGAAGGAGATTCTGAGCAAATAAAAAATTTAATAAACGCTTCCAAAAGTAAAATAATTTCTTGAAAAACGTACCATTTAAGCTTAGCAATCCGCTAAAAAACACATCGGATTGCTATTTCTTTCTAAAATGGTTTATGGAAGTTACTTCTTAATATATATCACTGGAGTGGATTGTTCAAAATCTGTAATCAACTTGCCTTTTTTATGAATAGCTGTCTTCTGTTTTACTATAGGCTTCATAAGCAAAGTATCCAAGTAAGAAACCGAACCCAGTTGCCCAAGTGATTGCAGTTAGTAAGGAGATTGGGAAGAATATGTTTAAAAGTACAGCAATTACAAGTCCACTCATCAATCCAAATGGTATTAAACTATCTAATAAAATTTGATCACTTTTTGATTTTTTCTTACCAAGGGTACCGTTTTCATACTTTTTTTTCATTCGGAGTATAACAAATACTACAATTCCTCCGACTATTACAAGAGGTAATAATGAATTAATCATATCCAATGCTATATTCATACTTTAAGCCCCCTTCTTGAAATATCTAATTTATTCCAATTTTAGCACAACATTCACCAATTTTCTAATCATCCACATTTTACACCTTGGAAATTTCTGATTATAACATTGTCTACTCCTCTAAATTAAAGAGGATTTCTAGCCAATATATAGAATTACTGTATTAGGCTCATAATAGGAGCAGGAGAAACTTATAACCCCTTTAAACCAAGCTTCTTTAGTAAGCACTATATTATAACTAGAATAGAGGCAATAACATGTTAGAAATTAATAAGCCAACGAACCTAACAAAGCTTTCAACATTTCTTGAAACACTTAATAATCAACCCATTTCCCATATCGGCTATTGTGGACAAGACGCGGAGGAAATAAAATATACAATACTACATGAGTTTTCTGATTTGGATTTAGAGCACTCCTTTGCGGTAGCCTCTGAGCTAGACACGATTAAAGGTGCTCTTGGCTTTGACATAGATGAGGAAGAGAGAACCATTGAGGTATGGGGACCATTTGTTTTAGAGTCAGAGCAATATAAGGAAATAGCCGATGCCATGTGGAAACACCTGGTTTCAAAGCTGCCTTTTGAAATTAAAACCTTCGAATTCTTTGTCGGTAAGGAAAACTTTCGTACAAGAGAATATATTCGTGAAACTGGCGGAGTGGAAACCGGTCAGCATTTGATCCTAACAGCTAAAAAAGAGAGCTTTTGTTCAAAAAGTACAGAAGTCGTTGAATATGACCATTCTTTTAAAGAATCATTTGAAGCCCTTCACACTGTTACTTTTCCAGAGACCTACTATAATAGTTCAGAAATTTTAAGTAGGTTGGACAAACATAATAGACTAATGGTGGTAGGAGATGGAAATAAAAAAATAAAAGGTTATGTTTATGTAGAGGCAGAGCCTAGTTTTAACGATGGGACAATAGAGTATATAGCAGTTTCTACTGAATATCAGAAACAAGGAGTAGGGACCCAGCTTCTGCAAGCTGCCTTACAATACTTATTTTCCTACGAAAGTATTACGGAAATTACTTTAAGCGTTAGTTCTGGTAACGATGAAGCGATAGGTCTTTATAAGTCATGTGGTTTTGATTTAAAAAGTGAGCTAGTCGCCTATAGGAAGTGATCTTGGGACTTAATAAAGTAAATAAATTTAACTTCCTAATTATGAACATATATTAAAGGGGAATAACAAATGGAATTATACCATTATGTAGGATACCAGCAAGATAGTAATGAATACATCAATCCAGAGCAAGCGATGAAACATGGTTTAAATATTTCTACAAAAACAGGTTCCTATACAAACGGAGGACGCTTGTTTTCTAAAGTAACAGAAAAATATAGACCACTACGTGCACCGACATGGATTGATTTTGGTCAAGCAATAGGAGCAGAATTTACGGAACCTTCCAAGCCTTATTTCAAGTTTCCTATTTTCACTAACAAAATCCTCATTTTTAATAGAGAAATCTCTAGTGATTTGTTTGCTTACATGGAGGACGATTATATGAAAGAAGAAACAGGGGGAGGTTATTTTACTAAGGGGCTCCCTACTAAGGAAACCTTAGTAAAACAATACTGGGAAAGCATGATCAGTATCGAGGATTATTTAGCAAATAGGCCATATGAAAATGCAGAAATCCTAATTTTTATGACAGTTCCACCTGAAATACTTGAGTTTATTGAATAGGTAACTTACATATATATTCAATATGAAAGAAATAAATCTTTGTAGGGGCACTAGCTTTGGTTAGTGCCTTTGCTATTTAAACTAATTTTAGGAAGGGTGCTAATTATGGAGTTTCACAAAATACATTTCCTCCAAAACTACTCGTCTTTCCAACTAATAGAGGAAGGTTACTCAGAGGACGAGAAATAGTGTGTAGATCAAAAATATTTACTTCGTTTATCCAGTAATACAGATCTTCAACAATTAAAAAATCAAGCCGAGCTCACAAATAAAGTACATAAATTAGACCACCATATCCCATGTGTCTATGAGGTTGGGGTTTTAGAGGATAGAAGTTACGTAATTTTAGATTACATAAAAGGCGAAAATGGAGAAATGAAACTTCCTACTCTATCAAAAAAGGTTCAATATCAAGTAGGTATACAGGTTGGAGAAACACTCCGTAAAATGCATAGTATCAAAGCTCCACCTAATACTCCTTGTTGGGAGGAAGTATGGACAAAGCGTATTATAAAATTGACACCTCAATTTCTACCTATAGTAGAGGCAAATCCTGATTATAACTGCATACTTCCTTTTATAGACAGTCAAATTCACCTGTTAAAAGGAAGACCAAGCTGTATTCAGCATTATGACTTTCACACTGGTAATATTTTAATAGATGACGAAAAATTTAGTGGTTTAATCGATATGCAAAAAATTAGATATGCCGATCCAGTCAATGAATTTTATAAGCTTGAATATTTTAATGTACAGGTTAGTAAATCATACTCAAAGGGAGTATTAGATGGATATCATAAGCAAGGGGAAATACCTTCTAGCTTTTGGGAGTTACATCGGTTTTATGCTGCAGTTCATCTAATTTCAGCTGAGGTATGGGGACATCAAGTTGCAATCAAACAAAAAGAAAAGTTCCAAGCATTTACCCGATTTACGTTAGACCAATTTAATAATTTCCAGCTTATAATACCTAAATGGTATACCGATCAATAACTAAAGTGTAGAAGAAGACTGCTCCTGTCATTTAAATATCGTAAGGGAATTTTGCTAGTGCCTGATCACATAGTGAGCAACTATTCTTCTAGTAAATATAAAAATGTCTAGTATTTTTTTATATACTCATCTACAATTGGCACTAGGTACTAATTGTAGATGATAAGGTGGTTAATATGTATAAGTTTGTATTAGGTATAGCTAAAATTATTGTAAGATCTTTTGGTAAAGTAGAGGTATTGCACCAGGATCGTTTGCCAAAAGAAGAGGGGTATATTGTCACATGTACTCATAGAGGGTGGCTGGAAATAGTTATATTAGGAATTGCAGTTCCAAGACCAGTTCATTTTATGGCAAAAAAAGAGCTATTCAATAATAGAATTATCGGTTTTCTGTTACGTAAAATCAATGCGTTTCCAGTAGATCGTGACAATCCTTCACCGAGTACTATAAAAATTCCAGTTAAATTATTAAAAAGCAAGGAAGTAGTAGGTATTTTCCCAAGTGGAACACGCAATTCCGAAGGAGCTCCATTAAAAAGAGGGGCAGTGACGATTGCAAACCTATCTAAAACTCCAATTATTCCAGCTTATTATGAGGGACCTCGTACTTTAAAGGAATTAAAGCAAATGAAAAAAGCTACCATCATATTTGGGGAACCCATTTTTATACAAGTAAAAAACAAAGATGAATTTGCCTTATATACCGAGCTGTTAAATGACCAGACACAATTATTGGCAGAAAAATTTCAAAAAACTAAACATCCATAAATAATCAGACCTAAGGCTTAGTAAACAAAAGCCTTAGGTCTATTTTAGGTCATTCCTACATTTACTATAATTTAGGAAAGGTCTAAAAAGGTGGTGAGTTCGTGAAAAACAATAAAAAGAAGTTAATTATTTGTACAATTTTTTCCGCAATTCTATTTAGTAGCCTCTTAGTTGTGACTTCTTTATCTCCAATGGCTGAAATTGGTGAAAACTCAAATAAGTTTGGAACAACGGGCATGTGGCTAGGTTTAGCATTCTTATTAGTTTGCTATCTAGTGCCCTTACTTTTATATTCCGTCGGTATTTCTTTTATGAAATATATTATGGCTGTTGCATGTGCATTAGGTGCAATTAGCATATTCTTTTTAATCATTGCATTTGTGATTATTGGTGCGATCTATTCGATAGGAATACAGCTATTTATAGCAATAGGAATTAGTATTTTATTGCTGATCGTAAACAGCCGTTGGATGTACCTTGCTTTTATTTCCAAGCCAATAACGCAGAGCGATTATGCTTAATTAATATTTGTTTCAAAACACAGCCCCTTTGACATAGAAGGGATGGAGGGAAAGTATATGAATTTAAAAAGAATAGTATACGTTTGTATAACCATTTTATTGGTTGGAGTTGTTATTAATATTGCCTTTAATGTAAGAGGATTTTATCAAGTAGACGCTGCTAAGGTAACAACCATAACTGAGCAGTTTGATCATGTGGAAGTCACTTCTGACAATGCATCTATTAGTGTATTACCTACGTCTAGTTCGGATGCGTCAGTTGAATATTCATCCAAACAAAACAAAAAAAATCTTTCGGTAAAAGTGAAGGACAATACTCTATTAGTAGAGCTAAAGCAAAAATGGTGGAATAATTTTCGATTTGAAATAAACACGAGTAGTAATAAGCTAATCATTTATTTACCTGAAAAAGAATATGAAGAAATAATGGTGTCTACATCGAATGGCAGTGTGGAAGGGAAGGAGATTAAGGCAAATCAATTTATATTTGAATCTGATAATGGTTCAGTAGAATTAGAAGACATTATTGGTAAAGATGTCTATGCCGAAACGAATAACGGTAAAGTTTTCATGAAAAATGTCGAAGGAAAAATCGAGGCAGATTCAGACAATGGATCCATCACGTTGGATACAAAAACACTAGATCAGCATATTAGCCTAAGCACGGATAATGGTAGCATTGAAGTGAACTCTGATCAGGAGCCTACAAACGCAACCATTACAGCAAGCAATGATTTCGGTGGTATTAATATTTACGGATCCTCTGATAAAACCATCACATATGGCAAAGGCAAGTATCAAATTGAGCTGGATACGGATTTAGGCAGTATATCTGTTAAATAATTTTTATAGAAGATATAATACGAGTGAGAATGGACTTTTATAGTTCATTCTTTTTTAATGGGTAAGGTTTTGATCAAACCTACTAGAGTATAAAAACCTTGCACAGACGTAAATAAATCTTGCGGAGACGAAAGAGAATCTTGCAGAGATGGGTAACAATCTTGCAGAGATGAACTCAAACCTTGCGGAAATGAACCAGAACCTTGCAAAGTGCAAGCAAGAAGCGCTTCACATCAATAGTTACTTGCAAATCAATAGTTGTATGTTCTTACCAGAAAGGTCATAATATTTGATTACATCCACCTTGATATCAGACTACTCGAATTAAAAATTATTCAACTATACTAACAGCCATCTTCCTGCTTACTGTTTCCATTCCAAGACTTTCGTAAAAGGAAATGGCTCCATTATTGAATTCCCACACGTTCAGTTCCAATGTAGTGGCTTCATGGCTTTTTGCCCAATCCAGGCATACATGGAATATTTTTTTGCCAATACCCTTTCTGTTATGCTTGCCTGCCACTCCAAAGTCATTGATATATGCAAATTTTCTTGGAATTAATGAGTCGAACAAAGGAGCTTCTTTAACCTCTAATACCGCAAACCCAACTACCTCATTAGCAAGCCTCGCTATTAATATTTCACTGGATGGATTTGTTAACAACGAATGGAAGTATTCATGCGGCATTACTTGGTCGACCTGTCTAAAAATATTTGGTAAGGCAAGGGAATGTTCGTCATGCCCTTCTTTAACTAATAAATTAATCGAATTAAAATCATCTAAAGTTGCACATTCTATTAATATTTCCATTCTATGTCTCCTACTTATACTATATATTTTAATTTATTTTACTAGAGTGCTATGTTTTTGCAACTCTAAAATTCAAATTTTCTTACTTTATAAAATAAACAAGGAATATAATAGAGAAAAACTAGTTTTTCAAGTATAGGTCAAATAACAATAAAGGATGAAGGCAAAATGAAGTATCCAGCAGCATTTGTAGATAAAATAACAGGAGCTTTCCAAGAAGAAGGAAAGCAATGGCTCAATCGATTACATCTAGTAATAGAAGAATATAAAGAAAAATGGGAGTTGTCGATAGAGGAACCAGTAGACAACTTGTCTTATAACTATGTAATAAACGTAACTCAGCAAGATGGAACACAATCAATTCTCAAAATAGGAGTTCCTAACTGGGATTTTTCTAATGAAATTAACACGCTTATTACATATAACGGAACAGGATGTGTAAAATTACTTCGATATGATTACAAGGATGGGATTATGTTACTCGAAAAACTATCCCCAGGCAATATGCTTTCTGATTTGCCGGAGGAAGAGGCAATTGAGACATATGTTGAGGTATGGAGCAAACTACCAAGAACAGTAAATCCAACATACTCAATGACAGAAATCATTACATGGTTCTCAGGTTTTGACCGTTTTTTGAGGAGTGAGTATGCAGACAAGTATCCTTTGAAGGAATTTGTATTAGAAGCCAAATCTTTTGTTAGCGACTTTATAAACAACAAAGATGAGATATTTCTTTTGCATGGAGATTTGCATCATGAAAACATCCTATTTTCCGACTCACATGGTTGGACAGCTATAGATCCAAAAGGAGTGATAGGTCATCTATATTTTGACTTTACTTCCTTTATGGTCAATCATCTTCCGAAAAATCAGGATGTGAAACAAGTAATACACAACAGAATAAATAAAATTTCTGCTTTATTACATTTAGATAAACAAAAACTAATTAAAGCTAGTTTTATAATGGGAACTTTGAGTGCTTGCTGGGCAATCGAAGATAAGGATCCGAACTGGGAGATATCTTTCATAAGCACTCAACATTTTCGTAGCTTCCTAGTTGAGTAAGTTATTGCTTGAGTTGAATATAGTGTATTACAGAAGGAAATAAGTGGATTTAGGTAGAAATATATTGTTAAGGAAGTGAAAGGAGGAAAACGGCATGGAGTGTAAAACAGTTAAGAAAATTTTTAGAATAGTAGCACAAAGAGGTAATGGAGCTTTTACTAATTTTAATACAGAGGTTCCAAAAGCTGCCCGAAAATTTCTAGTTCGGATAGATGAAATTAAAAATAGTTCCGGTACTGAAATATCTATTTTTGAATCTAAAATAGATAAAAACCATCTGGAAGGTATCTATTATGTAGGAGTAGTAGTTAACCAGACAATAACTGAAATACCACCTGGAATGGATTACATTGAATTAAGCCAAGTATATGTTACTACGAGAGGCAATATAAATAATATCGGGAGCCTGCATAATCAATTATTGAAATGGACGGATAATAAAGGTTATAAAAGGAAATTAGATGATTACATTGTAGAAACCTATCATCCATTGGCAAATGGTGAGGAAGAAGTTGAAATCTACTTGCCAATACATACTTAAATTCTCATTAATGTTAGTCCAGCTATCCACCTTGGTTAGATGAATACTTCTCTTTAAGACACAATAATCTATAACTAAAAACTTACAAATGATATGAACTAACATACTTCAATTAAGAGGCATTGATCCGGAAAGGATTAACGCCTTCTTAAATTGAATTACTTATTGTAGAAACTGGGAAGTTTAGCTCAGTAAGTGTTGCTGTTTTAAAAAGATATCAATTGAAGAAGGAGAAATGTGATATAGAAAAATAGGTATTTTTTTATTTGATTAACTCCTTAGAAAGCATATAAATGTCATAGTTCTCTATTTATTTAGCGTAAAAATTAGTAAATAGATTCTGAAATCCACTTTTTGGAATATACTCGTTTACAAGGTTCTTATAAAGGGAAGCGTCTAAATAAATATAGAAAAGGGGTGTACCAATGAATGCCGCTACACAATATAACGGTTTAGTATTATTAAATGGTTATCTTCAAAGACTATATGTTTTTGAAAAAACAAAAGGTATTCTGAATAATGGTGCTTTTAATGTTGAAAAAATAGATATCATTACTCAACAATTAAAAAAAGTACTAGAAATAGCAGAAGTTTTTAATAGTAAAAAAAGTTTAGATGAGCCTAACAAGAATAGCTTGTTAGAAATCGCCCATATAGCAGAAGAATTATGTGAGGAATATAAAAATGAAATGGTAAAAAGTAACTCGTTTAAGGAAGAACTTGCAGTGACTGCATCAGCAATTTATGCCGAAGAGCATATAAATAATGGAATTATACAAATGGGGGAGTTATTTAATCCAGAAGTAAAAGATCGTTTCATGCAACATATTTTGTATTACAGAGATAGAGTAGCTTTAGTTAATTTCGTAGTTCAAAAAGAATCAGAAGGAGAAGAGATCTTGCAGAAAGATAAGGAGCAAATAGTTACTTGGTATAACCAAACTATACAAAACGCGCAGTATATTTCAAAGGATTTTGACTCTATAAAGGAATATCTACAACTTTCAACTTAGTTTTTCTGAATTTCCAATAAGAGAACAGTTAGGGGTTACTATACGTAAATAATAATTTAAAACGCTCTCAGAGCTAATCTCAAGCGCCCTAATAGATAGCAAACTTTCCAGTAAAAGTAATATAAAACTATAAATTTTAAAAAGGTTCCCAAATTCATATTTGGGAACCTTATTTTGTGATAAAATGGATGTTATGAGGTGAGCGAAATGCAACAAGAAATTCCGAGATTATTAAAGGACTTTTTAGTATATTTGACAACTATTAAAGGGAAATCTCCTCGAACTAGAAAAGAGTACGAATATGATATTAGCCTGTTCTTACGTTTTATAAAATCTTTGGACGAGGATATTCCAGCAAACAAAATAGAAGAAGTAGATATTAAAGATATTCAGATAGATCGAATAAGAGAAGTCACATTAGAGGATCTTTATATGTTTATTGAATTTTGTGAGGTACAGAGAAATAATAGTGCAGCAACTAGAGCGAGAAAGGTTGCAACACTAAAATCTTTTTTCAAATATTTAAAGGGGAAACGAAAATTATTGGAGGATAATCCTGCAGATGAGCTGGAAAGCCCTAAAATCGGGAAAAAGTCTCCTATTTACATGAACCAAGTAGAGGCAGAACAATTTATAGCAGGTATCAAGCGTAACAATCATTACTATAGAAACTACTGCATGATTATGCTGTTTTTGAATTTAGGACTTCGTGTCTCTGAGCTATGTAGCTTAGATCTTAATTCGATACATGATCGAACCCTTCGAATCGTCGGAAAAGGGAACAAGGAGCGCACGGTATACTTAAATAACGCCTGTATGAATTCTATTCAAATGTATTTTGAGAAGGAAAGACCAACGATACAAGGGGCAAAAGAAAATAATGCCTTATTTTTATCTCAAAAAGGAACACGTCTAACAAGACAAACCGTTGCTAAAATAGTGAAGCAGATCAACGTAGACTCTGGACTTAAAAATGATAAAATTACTCCACATAAGCTACGGCATTCAGCTGCAACAATAATGTACAAGCATGGAGCAGATATTAGAAGTCTACAGCATATTTTAGGTCATACGAGCGTTTCCACTACTCAAATCTATACGCATGTGGAAGACAAAGAAATACAACAAGTTTTAGAGAGCAATCCATTCAATCAAATCAATTAGTTACATATAACTTTATTATGTAAACTAAAATCGTTTTAAGAAAGCTACGTTAAGGTTATTGGTAGATTTTAACTTAACATTTCTTTTTATTTCGAGTACAATTTAAATGACTATTAAGAAATAAATAAATTTATGAAGTGTGTTGGAGTCATTTTTACGGCTTTGTTTATACAGTGTTTTATACCAATAGAGCTTTATAAATGAAAGCTGTTCTCCATTTATCGTTCGGGGTGTTAAACGGAGACATAAGCAGGGATGAGGGAGACAGATAAGGATGTCACAACCACGCGCGCAGCGTCCGTTTGGCGCGGAAATCAATTTTACTTCCCGAATAAGAGTACATCTTATATCAACCCTAACCTTTAACATAGCCTAAAGACAAACACTGGATTCTGTTAACTTCTTATCCTTTAGATCGTAATGGAGTAGTGTAATGCATTAGAATCAACACAGAAAAAGTCGAGTCCGATTACATAAGGATTCGATTTTTTCTGTTTTTCTTACAGCTGATAGTCATGGATTAGATTAAAGCGAAGATCCTTATTTTTCTTCTACTACATTTAAAAGGCATCGGTCTTGTGGACAATATAAGAGAAAGGGTACAAAATAACGGTTGTTTTCTTTTTATTTACTTATAATATTATTATGTAAACTAATTGTTCATCCTTTTTTACCGATAACTTAAGTCATTTTTTCATGGACGAATATACTACAACAGGAATATGAAAAGATGAGGGGAAGCAATGAAAATAAGGGACATATATAATCGTTTACTAAAGGGTGAGAAGTTCAAAAACGTTAGTGATATAAAGCTAAACCAATTACCCGTGAAGCATCCAGCAGACTTGGTTGGACCATCGCCAATAATGCAGGAAATGGCTGAAAAGCACTCGAAGCATTTCAAAGAAAAAAATAGAAAGTACCCACTTTAATATAGTGGGTACTAACTGTTGTTTTGAAAATAAGTTATTCTCTTCACTAATGGCTCTGTCTTTTTTACGTGGATTGGTTTAACTAGGTCTCCCGTAATCGCTACCGTCTTAACATGTTTGTTGCTTTTTTTGGATGCATTGAATCCACTTAGCTTTTTTGCTGCCCGACTCCTCACATCTTCCGTGCAAATAGGAACCTTTTCACTTAGCATACTCAACACTCCTTAAGAAATAAATATTTATTGGTTTTCCATTTGTTCCGAGTTAGTTAAAGCTACCATGTACTCGATGTTTTCAATATTTTTTGCAATAGTTTTATGAAGCAGCTCAAAGAGATATTTGTCAATAATATCAAATGAATAGGTAAAGCTTTCAATCACGGTTATAAATTCTAGGTCGTCATACGTGAAATGGTAAACTAAAAAATTTTTCTTCCATATATTTAACTCATCTGTCTTATTAAACACGACAGCCTCGCCGGTTTCCTTCGATTCCTCTATTAAATCAATCAGCTTTTCTGGGGTATCTCTTGTATAGACCTGAAAAGAGAACGCTCCATGAATCGGATAATTTTTGTATCCTATTTGTGTTTCCTCTAAAAAGTACTCCAAGACCTCTTTGAAATCGATTGCTGATCTGAACAAAAATTCTAATGTCCTACCTGAGGCATCGTCTCCTGTAAAATATGCCATGAGCTTTGCCTTTGTTCCACTAATTTCCACAGTTTCAATAGCCGCCTGCTCAATATTATCCACTTCAAATTCTAAATTCATAAACTTAAACCTTTTCAATCTCTTAAAGGCAACTGGAATCAATAGAAAAAGCAAAAACCATATAAAAAGCAAAAAGATGCCTCTAAATATGACCTGATGAAAATTAGATTGTACAAAGGGTTTTATGATAATCGAAAAAGCAGTGTCTTGGATCACTTGCTCGGCTTCTATTTCTTTAATCTCGGCATTTTGAAGGAAAAATGCCTTGGGGTTCTCCTGCCATATAGAAATGCCAATAAGCAAGGAGGAGGTGGCCATCCATGCGACAATGATTAATATTCCAATAGTATAAATGTAAGGGATTATCATATTTATCCATTGAAATAGAGTGCGTCTTTCTTGGATCGGGAATCTCATCTAAGGACTACACCTCCATACATAAATAAATAATGTTTTGTATATTTGTCTATCAATTGATTGTATGTGACAGAGCCCAAATTATGACCAAATTCTCTTTATCGTACGTAAGGTTGCTCCCAAAAATGATAGTAACGCTAGAATAATAGAAGGAATGCTGAATAACATGGTTTCAATAATCCAATGAAAATAGGATTTTAACAGAATGAAAAGGTCGAATTCCAAAACGATGGAATCCGACCTTTTTGCTGTGCATTAACTGTTAATGGAAAATCCTCAAAGTATGCTTAAATCACGTTAGCCTTGATTTGATAATGACGTAACCATTTCCTCCAATCGTAAGCGTACTGCCCTCGACAGACATTGGATCGCTATACACCAACACCTGCTCACTAGCTATGTCCAACTCCACTGATTGCTCCAATCGTTCTGGATTAAATAAAACTATGATAGAATACTTTTCATCGAATTTTTCATAACCAAAAATCCCATTTTCAGTAGTAGGAAGGATAAACCTAACTGAGCCTTCGTTGGCAAGCAGCCTTTCTTGCTTACGTATACTAATAAGTTCTTTAATGTGGTTTTTTAAATCAAGGTTATGTGTCGACTCATCCCAATCCATACATTTTCTACAACCAGGGTCCTGACCACCAGTTAAGCCAATCTCATCTCCGTAGTATATACATGGCGTCCCCATGAAAGTTAGTAGAAGGGTAAATATTTGCTTCACTTTACCTATATTGTCGTCACATTCTGTTAATAATCTAGCAGTGTCATGGCTACCAACTAAATTAAATGTATAGTCAAAAACATTTTTAGGATAGTTATAGTAAACCCTTGTGATATTTTCTACAAACTGTGTAGAATTAATGCTTTCATTTACTAAAAGATTAAATAGATTTGTTTTGAACGGATAGTTCATTACTGCATCGAACTGATCTCCACGAAGCCACGGCATGGAGTCATGCCAAATTTCACCTAGAATATATACGTCAGGCTTAATTGCTTTAACAGTTTCCCTAAACTCACGCCAGAATTTATGGTCCACTTCATTTGCCACATCTAATCTCCAACCATCGATGTCATATTCCTCTATCCAAAATGCACCTACATCCATTAAATACTTTTTCACTTCCGGATTGGCAGTATTTAGCTTCGGCATAGACTCGACAAAACCAAATGCCTCATAGTTGGGTCTTTCACCACCCCGAACAGGATAACTATGGATATGAAACCAATCCTTATATCGTGAACTTTCCCCATTAACTAAAACATCTTGGAACGGTGGGAAGTAGTAGCCACTATGATTAAAAACAGCGTCTAACATCACTTTAATGCCACGCTTATGACACTCTTTTACAAGTCGCTTCAACGATTCTTTGTCTCCAAACTGTGGGTCTATTTCCAAATAATCAATTGTATCGTATTTATGATTGGAGCTTGCCTTGAACACAGGAGTGAAGTAAATACCGTTTACACCTAAATCACTCAAATAGTCTAAATGCTGAATGACACCTGCGAAATCCCCACCAAAGAAATTGTTTATAGCGGGGGGCTCGCTGCCCCAGGCTTTAGCCGTTGGAGGATCTATAGAAGGATCACCGTTAGCAAAGCGTTCTGGGAAAATTTGATACCAAATGGTGTCCTTTACCCAGGCTGGTGCGTCAAAAAGGTCAATATTGTGCAAATAAGGAAAACAAAAATAGTAGTCTGAATCTTTAGGGGGAGTAGAGTAAAACCCTTTTTCTGTATAAATTACTTCTTCATTACTAGAAATTAACTTAAAGCCATATCGGATTCTATTTGTTTCTGAGAAAATCTTAATCTCCCAATAATCATGTACGCCGTCTGTGCCAGCTAAGTACATCCTTTCCATATCATGCATCCATTCACCATCTGCCCAAATGTATGGGTCTCCATGAATCAGTAAAACTTCTTGAAGGTCATTTGCTTTCGTTTTTAATCGTATGTGTAACGTTTTGTTATCGAGTAAATAAGCTAGGTTATCTACTGGTCTATGAAATACAGCGGACTTTTCCATATGATTGCTCCTTTTTAGAAGTGAGAACAGCACACTTCATATTATGAAATAAAATATTTTTTATAAATATTAAAAAAAGTATTGTGCAAACTTACTTTAAATGTATAATAAAACCATAAGTTGTGCAATCGCTTTCATAACATTTTTTTGAAACATTATGATTCTATTTATCTTAATATACTAGAAATAGCTAGAATAAGTAGATTAGCATGTTCATATTCTAATTTTATGTGAGCGTTTTCATTTATTCATTTGTGCAAACGGTTGTACAACTTTAGGAAAAAGAGATAAACAATTGGGAGGGTTAAAAGAAATGAAAAAAACACTATCATTCTTATCGATTCTAGTTTTATTGATGGCTATGTTAGCAGCATGTGGACCAGATCGAGAAACAAGCACAGGGTCATCTAACACAGGTGAAAAAGAAAGTGAAGGCAACACGGAAGAACCAGCAAAGCCTGAAAAACTTGTTGTATGGGAAGATACAGATAAATCTGTAGCATTAAAACCTGCAATTGAGTCTTTTGAAAAGGAATATGGGATTAAAGTAGAATTTAAAGAATTAGGAATGGCAGATAAGATGCGCGACCAGCTACGTATGGATGGTCCATCAGGAACTGGTGCTGACGTTGTTACTTTGCCGCATGACCAAATTGGTCAGGTAGTTACAGAAGGGCTTCTTCAAGAAATTGAAGTAAGTGACGAAGTACTTTCTACATTTAGTGAGTCTTCTGTAAATGCACAAAAATATGATGGAAAACTTTACGGGCTTCCAAAAGCAACGGAAACACCTGTATTTATTTATAACAAGGCTCTTATGACAGAAGCACCAGAAACAATGGATGATGTTTATGAGTTTTCTAAAGGCTTTACAGATGGTAAAAAGTTTGGCTTCATTGCAACTTGGGATGACTTCTATTTTGCACATGGTGTAATTGCTGGTATGGGCGGATACGTTTTCAAAGAAAATGATGGCGCTCTTGATAGAGACGACATTGGTTTAAACAACGAAGGAGCAGTTGAAGGAGCTTCTTATATCCAAAAATGGTATTCAGAAGGTCTTTTCCCTAAAGGGATTATTGGGGAAAGCGGTGGTTCTACAAGAGATGGACTATTTAACGAAGGTAAAATTGCTTCCGTTATGAATGGTCCTTGGTCTTTCCAAAGCATGAAGGATGCTGGAATTGACATCGGTATTTCTGCAATGCCTAAGCTTCCTAATGGTGAACCTATGAAAACGTTCATGGGAGTTAAAGGGTGGCATGTAACAGCATTCACTGAACACAAATATTGGTCTACAAAATTAGTAGAGTGGTTAACAAATGAAGAAAATGCAAAAATTCGCTTTGAAACAACACAAGAAATTCCTCCAGTTAAAACATTAATCGACGATCCGATTATTGCAGACAACGAAGGGGCGAAAGCAGTAGCACTTCAATCTCAATATGCAGTACCAATGCCAAACATTCCAGAAATGTCAGAGGTATGGGGTCCTGCAGCATCAGCACTACAAACTATTGCAACAGGAAAAGCAGAGCCACAAGCAGCAATGGATGATGCAGTTAAAAACATCAAAACAAATATTGAAACAAATCACCCTAACTGATGATTTAAATTGCAAAGGCATGTTTCCTATCATGGGAACATGGCTTTGCTTATATATAATATAATTTTGAAAAGAAATTCTCCTTTCAAAGGAAAGAGGGAGGCCGCTTTAGCGATGGACAATAATGTCACAAACAAACATAGAAAAACTGCTGGGCTTTTATCGATTATTCCAGGTATGGGTCAGCTTTATAATAAACAGTATGTTAAAGGAATCATTTTCTTAGTTTTAACAGTAGCTTTTTTCAGTAGCTTCTATCAAACCCTTAACTGGGGCTTTTGGGGACTAATTACGCTTGGAGAAATTCCAGGTTTAGATCATTCCGTGTTCCTTTTAGTTGATGGAGTTATTGCCTTACTCGTAGCAGCAATCGGGTTAGGTATATATGCTTTTAATATTTATGATGCCTATAACAATGGAAAAAAGAGAGATGAAGGCTTTGAGTTAAATAGCGTAAGAGAGCAGTACCATAACTTATTAGATAATGGTTTTCCATATTTAATGATTTCCCCTGGATTTTTACTGTTAATCTTTGTAGTTATTTTCCCAATCTTTTTCGTTATCCTTCTTTCATTTACAAACTATGACCTGTATCATACGCCACCTGCAAAGCTAGTGGACTGGGTTGGTATACAAAACTATATAGACATTTTTAAATTAGAATTGTGGCGCTCTACATTCTTCAGCGTGCTCGGATGGACGATTGTTTGGACTTTTGGAGCTACAACACTCCAGGTTGCAGTTGGTATATTCCTTGCAGTTGTCATTAATCAAAAAGATTTAAAAGGAAAAGCAGTTTTCCGTACTATTTTAATACTTCCTTGGGCAGTCCCAGCATTTATATCTATCTTAATATTTTCTGGTATGTTCAATGAATCATTCGGGGTTATTAACGATGGAATTTTAAGCTTTCTTGGTATTGACCCTGTTCCGTGGATGACTTCTGAAATGTGGACCCGTATTGCATTAATAGGAATACAATCCTGGCTTGGATTCCCATTTGTTTTTGCAATGACTACAGGTGTTCTGCAATCAATTCCTGATGAACTATATGAGGCAGCTAACGTAGATGGAGCGTCTATTTGGCAAAAGTTCAAAAGCATTACTTTGCCGATGGTTTTATATGCAACTGCTCCTATTATTATCACGCAATATACGTTTAACTTTAATAACTTCAATGTTATTTTCTTATTCAACGGCGGTGGGCCTGCATTACCTGGCCAAAATGCCGGAGGAACAGATATTTTAATATCATGGATTTACAAGCTAACGATGACTTCTGCTCAATATGGTAAAGCTGCAGCAATCACGATGCTTTTATCATTAGTTGTAGTAGCCGTTGCTTTATGGCAGTTCAAACGTACAAACTCATTCAAAGAGGAGGATATGATGTGATATGAATACGAAAACAGAGAAAATTATTAGACTGACACTTTCGTACTTTATTCTCTTAGTAGCTGCTCTAGTCGTTATCTATCCGCTTCTTTGGGTAATTGGGTCATCACTAAATCCAGGTCAGAGTCTTTCCGGGTCTACTATGTTTCCTGAAAACCCGACTTTTAAGCATTACTTAGAGTTGTTTGATATGGAAAACTCTAATTATGTTTTATGGTATATCAACTCAATGAAGATTAGCTTGATCACGATGGCTTTATCGGTCATCAGTGTATCACTAACCGCATATGCCTTCTCACGTTATCGCTTTGTCGGACGCAAAAATGGCCTACTAACGTTTTTAGTGCTACAAATGATTCCTAACTTTGCAGCGCTAATTGCAATCTTTGTTTTAGCTCAAAGAACTGGTCTTTTAGACACTCATTTAGGATTAATTTTAATCTATACAGGCGGCCAAATACCGATGAATACGTGGCTAATGAAAGGGTATCTCGATACCATTCCAAAAGAGCTTGATGAATCTGCAAGGATGGACGGTGCTGGACACCTTCGTATTTTTTGGCAGATCATTATGCCGCTAGCAAAGCCTATTATTTCAGTAGTTGCGTTGTTTTCTTTTATCGCTCCATTCGGAGACTTTATATTGGCTCGCGTAATGCTTCGCTCAGAGGAAAAATTTACGATGGGCGTGGGGCTGTATGAGCTAGTATCTAAGCAATTTGGGAATGAGTTCACCACTTTTGCTGCGGGCTCCGTATTAATCGCAATTCCGATAACTATTTTGTTCTTAGCGTTCCAAAAGTATTTTGTTTCCGGACTAACTGCTGGGGGAACAAAGGGATAATAATGTTCAAAGAAACTATCGGGGGTGTATGACTATAAAAAGGGGTAGACATTTACTTTTCATTCTTATACTTTTAGTTAGCTTCCAGCCACTTTCAGTCTTTGCCAGTGGAGAGCGTACGATGCAGGATGAGATTATATATATGATCATGGTAGATCGTTTTCATAATGGTGATCCGTCCAATGATAAGGATGCTAACCCTGATGACCCTTATGCTTATCATGGTGGCGATTTTAAAGGAATTACGGATAAGCTAGATCATATAGAAGAAATGGGTTTCACAGCTATATGGCTGACCCCGATCTTTGAAAATATGCCAAAAGGGTACCATGGCTATTGGACAAAGGATTACTATAAAACAAACGAATATTTCGGAACAATGGATGAATTTAAGACCCTTGTTGATGAAGCACATAAAAGAGATATAAAAATTATCTTAGATTTTGTTGTCAATCATGTGGGACCAAATCATGACTGGCTAAGTGACCCTTCTAAGGAAGACTGGTTTCATCCCCAACAACCCATAACTAATTGGAATGACCAGCAGGAAGTAGAAAATGGCTGGCTATATGATTTACCAGACTTAGATCAAAGCAATCCAGAGGTAGCTGCCTATTTAATAGATGCAGCGAAATGGTGGATAGAAGAAACAGATATAGATGGTTTCCGTTTAGATACAGTCAAACATGTATCAAAGGATTATTGGAAAGAATTCGTTTCTGCTGTAAAGGCTGAAAAGGAAGACTTATATTTGATAGGGGAAGTGTGGCATGACAATCCAAATGTCGTTGCCAGCTATGAGGAGACAGGAATAGATAGCTTTTTTGACTTTTCCCAAAATGGTAGTCTGCGCACTGCTTTCGAGAGATCAAATCAATCACTTGGCTGGCTGTTCTCAATGCTGAAAGAAACGAGAAGGTTTTTGATCGGTCCCATTTGCTTGGACAGTTTGTCGATAACCACGATATGACAAGGTTTAGTCATCTGGTGATCAATCAAAAAGAAAATCCTTTGACTCAGCTTAAGCAAAGTCTCACCTTTCTATATACCGCTCCTGGAGTGCCTATCATTTATTATGGTACGGAGATGGCGATGGATGGAGGAAATGACCCGGATAATCGTCGTATGCTGGATTTTAATACAGAAAAAAATGTAGTTGACTACATATCAAAGCTTGGAGCAATAAGAAAAGAGCATCCAGCTTTGACCAATGGTGAGATGGAGCTGCTATATGAAGAAGAAGGGACCGCAGTTTATTCTAGAAAACTAGATGGAGAGACAATTGTTGTTGCCATAAACAACATGTCGAGTGATCAAACCATTGTGCTTAAGGATAAGCTTGAAAATGGGAAACGGTTAGTTAGCCAGCTCACTGAAGCTATCGTTAAGTCGAATGGGAATGAATACTCGATTAAATTAGAGAGTGGTCAAGCAGAAATCTTCGAGCTAGCTGAGAAGCCAGGACCTAACTGGTTATTTATAGTTCTTTCATCTGCAGTAATTGTGTCATTCATCATTATTCTTATACTAGGAATTAAAGAAGTGAACAAACGGTCTAGATTGTAAGGACTGAAAGAAGCTTTAAAAGAAAGTCTAAAAGTTATGGGATAGATGTACACAACTCATAACGAAGGGAGTATTTTTTATATGAATCGAAATTGGTGGAAAGAAGCGGTCAGCTATCAGGTTTATCCTAGAAGCTTTATGGATAGCAATGGTGATGGCATAGGAGATTTGCGTGGAATCATAACAAAGCTTGATTACTTAAAAGATTTAGGAATAGATGTCATTTGGGTATCTCCCTTTTTTAAATCCCCAAATGCGGATAATGGCTACGATATTAGCGACTATCAAGGGATTTCAGAGCAATTTGGAGATATGAAGGATTTTGATGAATTATTAACAGAAACGCATGCACGAGGTATGAAGCTTATTTTAGACCTTGTTATCAATCATACAAGTGATGAGCATCCATGGTTTATAGAGTCACGGTCCTCTAAAGATAACCCAAAGAGAGACTGGTATATTTGGCGTGATGGCAAAGGAACGGAGCCACCAAACAATTGGGAAAGTATTTTTTCTGGGAGCGCATGGAAATATGATACGGCAACGGAACAATATTACATGCACCTTTTTGCGATCAAACAACCAGATTTAAATTGGGAAAACGAAGAAGTAAGAACGGAATTATATAAGATGGTTAATTGGTGGCTGGATAAGGGGATAGATGGTTTCCGTGTAGATGCGATCAGTCATATTAAAAAACGAGAAGGCTTTCCAGACATGCCAAATCCGGATGGACAGCAGTTTGTTTCCTCTTTTGATATGCATACAAACCAACCAGGCATTCAAACATTCCTAAGTGAATTAAAGGAAGAAACGTTCTCTAAATATGACATCATGACGGTTGGAGAAGCTAATGGTGTTGGTATAGAAGAGGCAGATGAATGGGTTGGTGAGTCAAACGGGAAATTTAGTATGATCTTCCAATTTGAACATTTAGGGCTTTGGAACAAGGATGCCAATAAATCTGTGGATGTCATTGGTCTAAAAAAGACGCTAACAAAATGGCAAAAGGGACTCCATGAAAGAGGCTGGAATGCGCTATTTTTAGAAAATCATGATCAAACAAGAAGTGTTTCTAGCTGGGGAAATGACCAGGAATATTGGAATGAGAGTGCTAAAATGCTTGGGGCCTGCTATTTCCTTATGCAGGGCACACCTTTCATCTACCAGGGGCAAGAAATTGGTATGACAAATGTCCAACTACCTTCTATAGATGATTACGATGATATTGGTATGCGTAACTTCTATGAGATAGAAATAGCAAAGGGTCGTCCACATCTTGAAGTGATGGAAACTATTTGGACTAGTGGAAGAGATAATTCACGAACTCCAATGCAGTGGGATAACACAGATAATGCCGGGTTTACTACAGGTACACCTTGGATGAAAGTCAATCCAAACTATTCCTCCATTAATGTAGAGGCTCAATTAAAGGACGAACATTCTATTTACCACTTTTTTAAAAGCATGATTAAGCTTCGCAAGGAACATGAAGTGTTTGTTTATGGAGCATATGATCTTCTTTTAGAAACTGATCCAGATGTATATGTCTATACAAGATACTTAGATAATGTATTTGCGGTTATTCTATGCAATTTCCGTAACAAGACAGTAGAACTGGACCTTCATGAGGTGGAGCAGAAGGATTATCGCCTCGTGCTAAGTAATTTTGAGGGGGCACCTCAAACATTAACAAAAAAGGCGACTTTAAAGCCCTACGAGACAAGAGTATATCTGTCTAAATAATAGGTTTAACTTCTATATAGACTAGTTAATAACTTTCCTTATCTATATAATGATATTCTAAAGAATATTGAAGAAAACAGAAAAAGAGTGGTGAATTCCTTTGGCGGTTACGATTAAAGATGTAGCAAAATTAGCAGATGTAGCTCCCTCGACGGTCTCTCGGGTAATTGCCAATAATCCCCGCATTAGTGACAAAACTAAGAAGCGTGTAAGAGAAGCAATGGAGCAGCTAGGTTATCATCCTAATTTTATTGCTCGAAGTCTAGCAAATCAATCCACGAAAGTAATTGGCCTGGTATTACCGCCTTCTTCAGGTGCTTTCTTTCAAAATCCTTTCTTTGCAGAGGTTATGCACGGACTAAGCGATGGTGTGCATGAAAAACATTATGCCCTTCAAATGACAACTGGAACGACAGAAGAAGAACTATTTGATGGAGTAGTACAGATGGTCCAAGGCGGCAGAGTGGATGGAATTATACTTCTTTACTCTCGTGTTAATGATGAGATTTTAAGTTATTTAAGAACACGCCATTTCCCATTTGTGATGATCGGTAAGCCTTTTGAGCATGTAGAAAAAATAACTCATGTAGATAATGACAACTTTCTAGCAGCTAAAGAGGCGACTGAGTATCTGATAGGACTTGGACATAAGCATATTGGTTTCATTGGAGGTAGCCCAAGCCTAACCGTTACATTGGACCGACTTCAAGGTTATAAGAATGCTTTGAGCGAGGAAGATCTGCCATTATTAGAGGACTATATCATTCATTCTGAATACTTCTTGAGAGAAGGTGGCCAGCAAGCGGTCAACAAACTATTCTCAGCAAGTGTTTCTCCAACCGCTTTAATCGTAACGGATGATTTGATGGCCTTAGGTGTAGTTAACACGCTTACGAAAATGGCAATCGACATTCCAAACCAGGTCTCTATCATAAGCTTCAACAATGCGTTGTTTGCAGAAATGTCTCGACCACCGTTGACATCCATTAATATCAATATTGTGGAGTTAGGTTATCAGGCAGCCAGAAGCTTAATTCAAATACTGGAGAATGAGAACGAACCTGTAAAGCGCATTATCATTCCACATCAGCTTGTGGTTCGTAACTCTTGTGCAATCTCACAAAAAGCAATTATAAAAGATAGTACAGTTTAAGTTAAACTAAATGGTGGTTATCCATGAAATATGGGTAACCATTTTTTATTATAATTTTATTATGTAAACCAAAAACTATTTCTATTATTCTAAAAATATTTTATACTCTTTATAAGGAGGGATATATTATGTTTACATATGCAATTGATGACAAAATTACACTAAAAATGCTAGATTTACGAGACTCCGAACAATTGTTCTATTTAACTGTAGGGTCTAAGAATTCTTTAAGAGAATGGCTACCGTTTATCGATTATACAAAAACGGTTGCTGATACGGAGAACTTCATCCAATCGACGATGAAGCAGTTCAGCGAAAACAATGGAATCCAAGCAGGAATATGGTATGAAGGCAATCTTGCAGGTGTTATCGGATTTCATAAAATAGACTGGAATAACAAATCCACAAGCATCGGGTATTGGTTGGGCGAAGATTATGTGGGTAATGGACTCATGACGAAGTCCGTAAAAGCATTTGTAGATTATGCTTTAATCGATTTAGGATTGAATCGAGTAGAAATTCGCGCTGCAGTAGAGAACAAGAAAAGCAGAGCAATTCCTGAAAGGCTTGGTTTTACTCATGAAGGCACCATTCGTCAATCGGAATGGCTATACGATCATTATGTGGATCATGAGGTCTACGGTATGCTAGCAAGTGACTGGAAGAAATAGATTGAACAAGCGCCGAGCAGTTTAATACCTGCTCGGCGTTTTTGTATTCAAATATTTAGTAACAAACAACGGACTTGTTTAAAGATAAAAATGTATAGTCAATCATACGATAGTAGAAGAACATGAAGAAGGGACAGGTCTTATGATTGCTTACATATCTACGCTCAGTCCGGTATTGCAGGCATTGTTAGCGACTATATTTACTTGGGGCATGACAGCATTAGGTGCAGCTCTAGTTTTCACTACAAAATCAGTAAATCAAAAGTTAATGGATGGCATGCTTGGCTCGGCTGGAGGAATCATGATAGCGGCAAGCTTTTGGTCGCTTCTTGCTCCTGCTATTGAAATGTCAAAGGAAGGGACATTCCCTGCCTGGTTTCCAGCAGCTACCGGATTTTTACTAGGTGGATTCTTCTTGTGGCTCGCCGATAAACTCATTCCACATATGCATCCTTCCTCGAACTCGAACCAAACAGAAGGGATAAAACCTAAAGGCAAAAGAAGAAGTACGTTGCTTGTGTTTGCGATCACCCTTCATAATATCCCAGAGGGTCTTGCGGTAGGCGTTGCTTTTGGGGCAGTAGCAGCAGGACTAGATACCTCTTCTTTAACTGCAGCCTTAGCATTAGCAATAGGCATTGGTATTCAGAATCTACCGGAGGGTGCAGCGGTTGCATTACCTTTGAGAAGAGATGGCATGTCTCGTAGAAAGAGCTTCTTTTATGGGCAATTTTCCGGAATGGTCGAGCCGATAGCTGCGGTAGTCGGTGTCCTTGCAGTCTCCTTTATGTCCCCTATTCTACCTTTTGCACTCGCGTTCGCAGCTGGAGCAATGATTTTTGTTGTGGTGGAGGAGGTAATTCCCGGCTCCCAGGAGTATGGGAATGGTGATTTAGCAACGGTGTGCTTGATGATCGGATTTACAATCATGATGATTCTAGATGTTGCTTTTGGGTAGATCAAAATACTTTTCAAAAAGCGCATCCTACTATAAGTTAGGATGCGCTAGTGTGTTTATATTTCAATAAGGATTGGCAGAATCATGGGTTTTTTCTTTGTACGAGCATATATTAGGTTTTCTACCGAGTTTTTAATATTCTTTTTGAGTGTACGCTGATTCTTATTGTTATCCCATTTTTCTACTGTTGTACGAACGGTTTGATTGATTAAATTGATTAGCTCTTCAGAGTCTGGACCATATACAAAGCCTCGAGTTAGAGTATCAGGTCCATTTAATACTTTTTTCAATCCTTTTTGCATACTAATGACGATCACAACCATCCCGTCTCCAGCAAGAACTCTTCGATCACGTAGAATAATCTCTCCAACATCTCCAATGCCTGATCCATCTACAAAGACATCACCTGCTTCTACGGACCGCGTTTGTATGACCTCATTAGTATCTACAATATCTACAACATCTCCATTGTTCAGTAGAAAAATATTAGATCGTTTAACACCCACGGACTGTGCTAGCTCGCGATGTATATGGAGCATGCGATATTCTCCATGGATCGGGACAAAGTACTTTGGCTTCATCAATGTAAGCATGAGCTTCAGCTCTTCCTGGTAAGCATGACCTGAAACGTGCATACCAGTCTTGCTTCCAGAGCCATAAATCACGTTAGCTCCTAATCTTAACAGATTATCGACTACCCTTGTGACATTCGTTTCATTACCAGGGATGGGGCTAGATGAAAAGATTACGGTATCCTCAGGATGAACCTCGAGTTTACGAAACCTAGAGCTTGCCAGTCTTGAAAGAGCAGCCATAGGCTCACCCTGTCCACCAGTACAAAGAATCGTCACTTCCTCGGGAGACATGGTTGGCACCTCATTTTCCTCCAGTAACATTCCCTCCGGTATTCTCAAATACCCACGCTGCATAGCAACTCGAACGACATTCACCATACTTCTACCGAGTAAGAGGATCTTTCTATTGTTTCTAATGCAAACGTCTACTATTTGCTGTACACGATGAACATTGGAAGCAAAGGTCGTAATAAAAATTTTACGCGTTGCCTTCCTAAAGGTTTCATCTAAATGCTCTTCTATAAGCTTCTCAGAAGGGGAGGAGCCAGGTCTCTCTGCATTCGTACTTTCAGAAAGAAGCAACAGCACACCTTCTTGACCGATTGCCGCCATTCGATGAATGTCTGCAGCTTGTTTATCCACGGGAGTCCAGTCAAACTTAAAGTCTCCCGTATGAACGATTGTGCCTAATGGAGTTTGAAAAGTAATTCCTAAGCAATCTGGTATACTATGGCTTGTTCGGAAGAAGGTTGTCCGTATGGTACCGAGCCTTAAAACACTATCCTCATCTATCAAAAATAGCTTACTATCCCTAAGAATCCCATGCTCCTTTAACTTAATCTCAATTAGACCAAGTGTGAGGTTTGTGGCATAGACTGGCACATTCAGCTGCTTTAGAAAGTAAGGGATTGCTCCAATATGGTCCTCATGTCCATGGGTGACGATTAATCCACGTATTTTGCTTTCATTTTCCTGCAGATATGTAATATCAGGAATAATTAAATCAACACCTGGAAGACTTTCATCTGGAAATTTACCACCACAGTCAATAATCACAATATCATCGTATGATTCAATCACATACATATTCTTTCCGATTTCATTTATACCACCAAGTGCAAATACAGATACGGCCGAATTTTTAGTAGTCAAAAAGATACCTCCCGATTCAATAAACTATTTTAAGTATGAACTTTAAACTATTATTTATGAGAGAAATATCGAAAAAGGTAATATTTACTACTTTGTAAAATAAACAAATAATCAGTTAAAAACATATTGGCTAATATGTCACGTTGTGATATAGTCATGATGTGACATATTATAAAGAGGGTGGAGCAGCTTGGAGAAGTTAATTAAGAAATACATACCGATGACGGAGACCGCATTTTATATCCTCTTTTCTTTGACAGAACCACGTCATGGATACGGAATTATTAAAAGAGTAGAAGAGCTGACAAATGGAAGGCTTCATCTAGGTTCGGGAACGATTTATGGAACGCTCACTAAAATGCAAAAAGATGAAATGATCACTGTCTTTTCAGATGAAAAAAGAAAAACAATTTATGAAATTACAGGAATAGGTAAACTGATTATGCGAAAGGAAATGGAGAGGTTACAGGAAGTGCAAAACAATATTTCGCTTTATAAGGGGGAGTTTGATGAAGAGATTTAGATGGTTTTGGAGCTACCGTATACAATCGACCGAGAAATGGCTAGAAAGCATGGCTTTGAAAGGTTTTATGTTAAAAGATTTCAATAGATTCACACGTATATTTACATTTAATAAAACAACACCTAGCAAAGTAACCTATTCGATACAATTCAAATCTTGCAGTTTACCCGATCGGTTACAAAAAGCCGGCTGGCGAGATCCATTAAAGGCGGGTAAATGGAGTATTCTCAAAAATGAAGCATCTCATGTTCCGTTTTATCCATCTAGCGATAGCTTGTTTAAACGGATTCGATTACATGCATATTTATTTTTGATCATATCCATCTTTTATTTATCCACAAGTCCCGTGAATTTCTTGATTTTAAAATCATTTGATGATAATAATCCTAACTTTGCATCTATTATTATTCCGTTACTTATATTATTACTATTAGCAAGTGTTACGATTTTTGTCTTTATATCCTATAGAGCATATGAAAAATATATGTTTAATCTTAACGAAGAGGTCAAAAATAGTAGAAAGAGAATAAGGAAAATCCGTTTAGCATGGATGTATCAACCGCTTCAAACTAAAAAGTGGTTAGATGAAATGCACAGGAAAGGCTATGAGCTTGATCGCGTATATGCTGCCATATTTACTTTTGTTCCTTCTAAGCATGAAAAAATAGCATATGAGGTTACTTTTGAACCTAAGCTGAAATCCGATTATTATACGCTTCACAAGGAAATCGGATGGAAGCTTAAGTATACGTCCAATATGTCCGTGCTGAATTACTCTATCTGGTCAATGCCTTATAGTGAGCAAGCACCTAAACCTTCGTTCACTTATGATATAGCAGAAAAACGACAGCAAATAAAAAAAGCATTTAAAATGAATATAACAATCACTCTATTCCTATTACTAGTTTTAGGCCAATCCTTGTATATGCAGTGGGTATTAGATATGCCTTCGTCTACATTTACTATTGTATTAAAGTACCTTATAACATTTATGACGTTTTTCTGGATTATTTTAACCATCAAAGTTATTATTGGATATAAAAAAGAGATGAACTTACTGAAGGAGTTTTAAAAAAGAATCCTAGCGATAGGGTTCTTTTCTTAATTTCAGTTATAATAATTGAAACTTTCCAAATATTCAAACGTATGTATACTAGCGTGTAGAAGGAGAGGGTGTCATGCACTGGATTATGTGGGTTTTTTGGGGCTTTTTTTTAGGTATCATACTAGCTGCCTATCTTGTGGATCGTTTAGGTAGTAGAAAATATAATCTGGAGCATAAGAAAACAATGAATCAGGTAGCTGCCCAAGCCAACTCAGATAGAGAAGTAGATCGATATAACAATCAGTCATTTTAAAAGAAGAAAAAAGATAAGAAGTCTGCTTTTATGTAAACGAGAACTAAACCGGTTAATAAAGTAAAAGTTTAGGAGAAAATATGAAAACAATAAATACTAAACTAGAAGAAATAGACGCTTTAATAAATGGAGTTATAGAAGAACAAGGAGTTGGAATTAGTGTCTCTATTGTTAAAAATGGGAAACTAATTTTTGCTAAAGGCTATGGATACGCTCAGCTGGAACCTACCCCTAAATTAATTGATGAAAATACGTATATGAGTATTCAGAGTGTAACTAAAAATTTTGTTTCAGTATGTATGATGAAATTAGTCGAAGAGGACTTGATTCATCTAGATAAGCCTATCGTACATTATCTGCCCTACTTTCGGACAAAAGAGAAAGGCTCGAGTGATCATATCACAGTAAGGCAAGTATTAAGTCACACTTCTGGTTTCCCAGCAGATTTAGGGATAGCCAATTTGGTTGCGCCAAATGTAAGGGAGATTTATTCAGATACACCAACTGAATGGAGTGAGGCTTTAGCCCATTATCGGTTAAAAGAAGAAGAGGTAACTAGTATCCATAGTAGAGAGGATATCACTAGATGGTTTCGCAAGGTTGAGTTAGATTACCCTCCTGGACATACTTGGAACTATTGTACGGATGCTTATGTTATTTTAGGAGATTTGATAGAGAAGGTTACAGGTGAAAGCTGGGAATCCTTCCTTCAAAATCGGTTTATTACACCATTACAAATGAAGAGAACTACGGCAGATGTCCGTATCATAATGGACGATGACAATTATGCTAAATATTATATGGGGCCTGATAAAATTGAAACACCTTATCCAACGAATTCATTGGCTGCTCCGATAGGCTTCCTTTACTCTACCGCAACAGATTTGGCAGCCTATATGTTGTTTCATTTGAACAAAGAATTTAACCAGTTACTTGACGTTTCTTCAAAAAAGGAAATGCAAAGTCGAGAGAGTCGCGTTTCTCAAGACTGGGATAACGAGACGAATACATGCTTTTATGGGCTAGGGTGGTTTATAGAGGATTATAAGGGCCATACCATAGTAGAGCATGGCGGAGGGCAAATGGCAGTTAGAGCATTAATATCATTAGTACCAGAGGAAAGTATTGGCATCGCCATTCTTTTAAACTTTGATAGTAGCGTCCATCGTGATATCAGTAGCAAGATCATGGATATCATGCTAGATTTATAGATTTTATTAATCGATTTAAATCATAGTTTGAATCTTCAACGTATATGATAAGTAGAAGGGGTGTTTGTTGATGAGTAGATATTCAATAGCTGAATTTATAAAAAGTACGGAGCAGGAAGATAAGGGAGAAGGCTTTTTTGAATTAGAAACAGAACGTCTACTGGAGGTTAATCTGGAGGGGCTAGTTTGGGCAAAGGCAGGATCCATGGTTGCTTATCATGGAAAGATTAAGTTTGAGCGTGAGGGCGTTTTTGAGCAGGGGATGGGTGCAATGTTCAAAAAAGCTTTAACAGGGGAAGGCGCCTCGCTTATGAAGGCAAATGGCCATGGTAAGTTATATCTTGCCGACAGTGGAAAGAAAATCATTATCCTTCATCTACAAAATGAAGCGATCTTTGTAAATGGGAATGATTTGCTAGCTTTTGAGCCTACGATTAAGCATAATATTAAAATCATGAAAAAAGTGGCAGGAATGATGTCTGGGGGCTTGTTTAATGTAAAGTGTGAAGGAACTGGTTTAGTGGCTATTACATCTCATTACGAGCCTCTTACATTGCGTGTGACTCCAGGAAAGCCTGTTTTTACAGATCCTAATGCTACCGTGGCTTGGTCCGGCAACCTTCAGCCTGATTTCCAAACAGACGTCTACTTTAAAACCTTCGTGGGTAGAGGTAGTGGAGAGTCGATTCAAATGAAGTTCCAAGGAGACGGCTTTGTTATTGTACAACCTTATGAAGAGGTATATTTCCAAAGGCAGAGTTAAGTGTTAGCAATATATTTCGAAAAAATTCACCATAATAAATGGCATACAAAACGCTCAGAGTAATTCTGAGCGTTTTTTCGTATAATTCTTATCCTTGAATGATATTCGATAATAGATTCTTAAAACGGTAAGAACCACACCAATCATGAAAACTATAGCTAGTAAGAACAGCGCAGCTGGAAAAAGACCAAATACATTCATTGTGGTCGAACTATTATTTTGTAACGTGGGAACAATAAAAAACAACCATCCGATTAATAATGATGGAACTATTTGAGGCATTAATCCAAGGACAAATCTCCAAGCGGTTTGTTTTTTCCGTTCCTTAGACCATCTTTTACTCCGCAGAATACCTCTAATTCCTAATAACAAATAGATCATTGTAATAACTCCAAGTGATAAATCAATGATTTTAGATACTGGAGCTTTTAGTTCAGGTTTTTGCCCCTCAGTCAATTGGATAATACCTGTACTTATCTCATAAGCGTGTTCAATTGTAGGAGTAAAGCTATTTAATAGAACTGCAACTGCATAACCACTATTCGGTATTATATCTTGTTGCGCTTGATAGGTTGTTTCCACCCCGCTATGTGAAATGCGTGCTGGCTTTACATTAGGTGAGCTTAATTCCCAACCAAGACCATATTTTTCACTTCCAAGTTGTGGAGAATAAGTTTCTTCTAATAATTCTTTTGAAAGTAATTGTTCTCCTTCTTCAGATTTACCCTCGTTTGTTTGCATAGAAAGCCATTTACCCATATCAGATGCTGTAGATATAATACTTCCAGCCCCCATATTCATCGCTTCTAGCTCTGACCAAGGCATTGCCTTTCCATATACGGTTACATATCCTCTAGGTAGACCAACTACTAAGTCTCTCGAATTAACATTAGCAAGTGAATCGTCCATTCCAAGCGGAGAGAATAACTTTTGATTAAGATATTCAGAGAATTCCTGTTCACTAATTTTTTCTACTAAAAGTGCTATGATCCAGTAATTTGCGTTACTATAGTAATATTTCTCTCCTGGGTTTGCTTGAAGCCTCCAATCACTTAAACGTTCTACTCCCGCTTTTAAATTATTCGCTGGTGGAACAATGATCGGATTTGGTATACCTGATGTATGACTCAAAAGTTGACGAATCGTAACTTCCTTCCAGCGTGAATCATCAAGTGTGACCTCTGGCAAATACTTAATTACTCGATCATCGAGTTGTACTTTACCTTCCTCAACAAGCTGTAAAACAGCAAATGCAGAAAATGATTTAGATGCGGAACCAATTCTCATTAACGATTTTTCCGTTATAGGATTCCCTTCAGAATCGTGACCATATCCTTTTTCATATATTAACTGACCGTTTTTTACAACTACTATGGAAGCACCAGGTAGTCCATGGAGCTTTATATAGCTAGTGACAAACTTATCAATGTCTTCAATTTTAAAGGTGTGATTAGCGTATACTTCACCTAAAAACGGAAAGGGTAACTTAGCTAATAGGATAAATATTAATAGAAGAACCAAGCCTAGTTTCTTCGTATCAATAGATTTTTTCAATACTTTTCCTCCTGTATTTTTCTTATTTTACAGAAATATTCCATCTATTAACTCATCATACCGTAATAGTGTTAACTGGTAATCAGGCTTGAGGCTAAAATTGTCTAAGTCTGCAGTCTTATCTAGTCTTTTGTTTAATACTACTAGAGGAGAGGAGGTGAGGGGGGAAGCATACTGATTTAAAATCTCCATATTCAGCACATCCCATTGCTTATTTATGTAAAATCTAAAAACAGGTTCCTCATCTTAAGAAAGAGGAACCTGTTTTAGGATGATATACAACGTATTACAAAGGAGTACCGCCGTTAATATGAAGTACTTGTCCAGTTATATAAGACGAATCTTCAGATGCTAAGTATACATAGCCTGAAGCCAACTCACTTGGATGACCTGGACGTTTCATAGGTGTCTGACTGCCGAAACCATCCACCTCATCAGCAGCAAAGGAGGCAGGAATAAGCGGTGTCCATATTGGTCCTGGAGCTACAGCATTTACTCTGATTCCTTGTTCGACAAGGGAACCTGCTAGTGAACGAGTAAACGTTAAAATAGCACCCTTTGTAGCGGAATAATCAATCAAATTAGGTGCACCTTGGAATGCAGTTATAGAAGTAGTGTTAATAATCGTACTTCCTTCTTTTAAATGATCAAGCGCAGCTTTAGTCAAATGGAACATACTAAAGACGTTTGTACGGAAGGTTTTTTCCATTTGTTCAGCTGTTATATCTTTCAGAGATGTTTGGGTATGCTGTTCACCAGCGTTATTAACTAGTATATCAAGCTTTCCAAATTCGCCGATTACTTTACTTATAATTTCCTGACAAACAGATTCCTCACCAATATCTCCAGGTAATAGTAAACATTTTTTTCCTTCGTTCTCTACAATTTTTTTGGTTTCTTCCGCATCCTCATGCTCATCTAAGTAGGAGATTGCTACATCTGCACCCTCTTTAGCATAAGCTACTGCTACTGCTCGTCCAATACCACTATCTCCACCAGTGATTAAAGCAATTTTTCCGGCTAGTCTTTGAGATTTACCAGCAAGGTTTTGAGAGAAGTCAGGTCTTGGTTCCATTTCTGCTTCAATTCCTGGTTGACGTTTCTGTTCTTGTGCTGGAATTTTTTCATTTTTTCGGTTTTCCACTAGAATCATTCCCTTCTTGAAAGCTAATTGTAATTTTCCATTATAATGATTAATTACCCATAGCAATAATGACCAAACATAAAAGAGAATATACGACTGGAGAAAAGGTTTAAGTAAAAGGGAAGGAAGATCATCGAAAATGCTTTGTATAAAGGATACAATTACTAGTTTCCTTACCCCTCCACAAAAATAGCAGATAGAACAGCTCCAACTGCTTGTATCCAGCTACCAACCGTATTGATTTCCTGATTTTTTTGGCTATTAGGGGGATATCTGACTGACAATGCTTGATAAGAGGCTCCAATGACCTGAATAACATCACCTATATTATTTAAAGCATTTTGTATAGATTGGTTTCCTGTAAAATCAATCGTTAATACTCCACCAACTGCCTCGATCAGATCACCTTGCGAACTCAATACCGAGCTAACGTTTTCATTTTCAATGAATTCCCCTTGTAGGGAAACCAAGTTCCCGATTGCTTCAAGCTGACTACCTAATTTATATAGATAATCCTGATTTTCTGGAATAAGACCACTTCCGACAGCTTGTAATGCTAGACCAATGATATTTAAATCTCTTAGCATAGCATCTGATAAAACTTGTGAAGGTGTGCTTCCTATAGCAGAAATTACTGTTCCGATTGCTTCAATCCAAGCACTTATTTGTGATTCAGTCCACATTTTTAATCATTCCAATAACTGTTATTCCGATCCTTTATTAGTATATGTCAGCATCTTTGAGGGAGTTAGACAGTTATTATTATGGAAAACAGACCTTGTGCTAAGGAACTACAAATATAGGAAAATAGGAAGATTTTAACTACTATTATATAATTCTTTTCAAAAATAATATAAAATACACACAAAGTACACATAAGGCCTTTATAGTGAGCCTTAGGGGTGATGACTAAGATTGAGGGAGAAATGGGTGTCTTAAACTATGAAACTAAAGGTATTGTTGATTGAGGATGACATGTTGATGAGGGAATTTATAACAGACTATTTCAAAAGGGATAATTGGGAAATTTATGAAGCAGATGACGGAAAAGCAGGGATTGAATGTTTAAATCAAACAAACTTTGACTTAGTTATTTTAGATATCATGTTGCCTAAAATGGATGGATGGTCTGTATGCAAGTACATTCGTGAAAAATCGGAGGTACCTATCATAATTATTACCGCAAAATCAGAAGACGATGATCAAATCTTGGGATTTGAGCTAGGTGCAGATGAGTATGTTACTAAGCCTCTAAGTCCAAGGGTATTGGTAGCCCGTGCCAATGCATTGATAAAAAGAAGGGAAGGTATTGTCGTACAGGATGGAGAGACGGAGATTTACGGGAATATACGTATTAATCGATCGGCACATACCGTTTCGGTTGCTCACGAAAAGATACTTCTCTCACCAAAAGAGTATGATTTGTTCATCTTTCTTATCAAGCATTATGGCAAGGTATTACACCGAGAATATATTTTAAACGCTGTATGGGGGTATGACTATATGGGAGATTTACGCACCGTAGATACACATATAAAAAAGTTAAGAGCGAAGCTTGGAGTAGAAGGGAAATATATTTATACCGTTATACGATCTGGCTATAAATTTGAAGTGGAATCATGAGAAGAAATAGTGTGGTTTTTAAACTGTTTATTGTAACGACTACTCTTATTTTAATTGTTTTTTCTTTTATCATGCTAGCTGAAGTGTTCTTTTTCGAAAAGTTCTACCATTCGTCAAAGGTACAAACATTAGAAGAGAATATGATTTATTTAAAAGATCAAATCAATAAAGAGGAACTAAATGAACAACAAATAAACGAGCAAATTGCTTCCTTAATGAATCAAAAAGATGCAACAATTTCTATACTAAATGAATACTTTAACCACATCCCAATAGAACCATATTATATCGAGCTAAACGTTGACCAAACCTTGATCTCTATTCGAATTCCCAATGAGGGGATGGAGGTGGGATCACTTCCACAAGAACTCGAGATTGGCAATACATTAGTTATAGATGGAATTTTCATAGATGAAAAAAATAAAATTTTACAGCCAGTTGAGATTAACCCTCCTCAATTTAGGGACGTCCAAATGGGACTGTCAAGAGTGCATGGAAAGGTAACTGATTTTCTACTACCAGAACAAAGGTCATACAACCCTCTCTATCAAGACACTCTCATCGATGAAGTCTTAAATGATTGGATACCTAATTCTCGAGAATTATCACTTTTGAAAGATGGATCTGTCGTACAAAGACAATGGCAGGACAAATGGAGTGGAGTAAATTACATTGTCTTAACATCCGCACTAGAGGATCAGGACAGGTATTTAATGGTTATGGCTTCTTTACAGCCTGTTGGAGAGGCCGTCGAGGTACTTCAACAATACTTTATCTTAATAGCTCCTATTGTTATTGCTCTGGTTATTATCCTGTCTATGATTTACTCTAGGATTGTTTCAAGACCGATAAGAATGTTAAGCCGTTCTGCAACGCGCTTAGCTAAACTCGACTTTTCTGAGCAAATAGAAATCCGTTCCAAGGATGAATTTGGTGGGCTTGCGCGAGACATGAATTCCTTATCGAATAATTTACAAGCAGCTTTAAATGATTTAACACTTGCAAATGGGAAACTACAAGGGGAAATAAAAGAGAAACAGCAGGCTGAGAAACTTCGCAAACAGTTAATTGCAAACCTCTCTCATGAGCTGAAAACCCCTCTTGGAATTATAAAAGGCTTCGCTGAAGGCTTGCAGGATAATATAGCTAAAGAAAAAAGCGAACGGTATCTATCTCTGATCGTTAGTGAAACAGATCGGATGAATGCCTTAATTTTAGATATGCTAGAGCTTTCGAAATATGAGGCAAAGGCTATCCGCTTACAGATGGAAAACTTCTCTTTAACCGATTTAATAGAGAATGTAGCTGAATCTTTTTCTCAGCAGTTGGAGAGCAAGCGATTATTACTCAGCTATGACTTTGAAGCTGATCAAATATTAGTTAAAGCAGATTACAGAAGAATTGAACAGGTTATCTTGAATCTTTTGAGCAATGCAATTCGGCATGCTTCCGAGAATACTATAATAACCGTTAGTATTACTCGAACAGAGGTGAGTAAAGTGACAGTAATAATAGAAAATGTTGGCTCATTCATCGCGGAGGAAGAGCTAAGCAATATTTGGGAACAATTCTACCGTATTGAAAACTCACGAAACCGCAAATCCGGTGGTACCGGTTTGGGGCTAGCCATAGTGAAACATATACTCGAGCTTCATCAAAGTGAATATCGAGGGATGAATACAAATCAAGGAGTAGCATTTTCTTTTACATTAAATGAGGATAGGGGAGAACAAGATGAATAAATCTATTTACATTATAGCTATAACGGTACTTTTCTTTACCAGCGGCTGTGGAACACAAATAAATTCTACTACATCTGACAAGTCGGAAGATAGTCAAAATGAATCAACAGCAGCAAAAGGAACATCGGATAACGAAAATGAAACTAAAACTGAAGACAATCAACTGAAAGAAGTGACGGACGAGGAGATTTTAATTGTTATTGACCAAACAGCTAAACCAATTGAAGGGAATAGCTTTGACTTTGTCATAAAAGAAGTACCAGAGGGATTCTCCTTAACAGAAATGCAGTGGATTTCAAATAAAAGTCAAGTTATTAATACTGTTCAAGAAGCCATTGAACATGGAGCTAGCGGAGAAGAAGGGTTCTATATTAGTGGAAACGGCGAGTATTCCGGGTTCTTCTATTCTGATGCTATGAAAGGCGAGGAAGGTCAGGTTAAATTTATTTTCAAGGATGACCAGGGAAATGAGTTAACTTGGGAAAAAACTCTAACTTTATATTAATATCTGTATCTGATTATCTTTTTTTCTAAATCCACCTTTTGTAATTAATAAAGCTCATCTTTAATATTTTATGGTAAAATATACTAATAAATATAAAATATTCAATGAATGGAGTATTTATTAATGAAAATATCTAGAATCATTGCGGGCCATATAACTTGTTTGGTACTACTAGTTGGAATATATGATACAGCTTCAGCCGAGCCGACATGGGAAGCTAAATGTTCTTCATATGGAGATTTTAAGCAAAATCAAAATCCATCATATCAACATATGAATTGCCTACTTACAAATGCAGCTTTAGATGCTAATATTCCTCCGGAGGTTGTGAAAGCTGTGGCGTCCAAAGAAAATGGTGGATGGAAACAATTTAATGAAAATGGACAACCAATCGTTTCAACGGACCAAGGGATAGGTATTATGCAGATAACTAATCAGGCAGCTTATGACCAAGAACGATTAAAATACCATGTCACCTACAATATTCAGGCTGGTGTGGAAATCCTTAAGAGTATGTATCAACGTAATGATCTACCGAAAATAAAAGGAGCAGGACCAGAAATTATCGAGAGCTGGTATTTTCCAGTCATGGCTTATAACGGTATAAAACCAGCTAATAGCCCTGTTTATAAATCCAATGGTTTAAATAATACCGAGGCATATCAGGAGAAGGTCTTTTCTTTTATCGAAAAGGACAGTTACTTGAACAATTCTAAATTAGTAAAGCTAGACTTCCGTTCAGAGGACTTTGAATATGATACTAGCAGCACCGAAAACATAGTTTTTAAGAAGAAAGAGTACACATTTACGAGTCCTATGCATGCTTCCTCGTATCATTTCCAAAAAGGAGACAAGGTTAGTGTAGCTCAAGACAATGTAAGGCTAAGATCGCAACCCAGCACTTCATCTGCTTCAACTACTTTAGGTAAGAATACGACCTTAATTATTGAAGGAACATTTTTATATGACCAGTCACTAACGAGCATAAATCAATTTGTATGGTATCCAGTTAGAACAGAAGACAAAAAACATGTTGGTTTTATATCCTCTGCTTACATTAACAAAAAAACGAATACTCAACCTGTTAAAAAGGTAATGTGGGGGAAAACTGAACTTAAACTAGGACAAATAGGTAAAGTTACTATCCTATCGAATACAAACCTAGTAAAAATGGATAGCAACGGTTCATTGACGACTGTCCGTACGCTTAAAAAAGGCGAAGAATACCGCGTATATAATTACAAGAGCAACAATGGCGGATTATATGGCGTAGGCGGGGGGAGCTACATCCAGAAGTCCTCCAATATAAAATACGAAACGCCATCTAAAAGCAAGCTAGCGTTACTGGGACAATAAAAAGTATTCATTTTAAACCATTCTACGACTTGAAGTAGAATGGTTCTTTTTTGTTTAATTGGAAATCCAAGGTTGCAATAATGTAATGTGAACGTCATCTAAAGCGAAGGCTCTTTGTAAAAATCTCCCCTATAATAGGGTTATAGCAAGGAAGATTAAAAAACAAAGGGGCTAAAAAAATGAAAAAGTTACTAACTATATTTATTACTACCGTTATAGCATCAACCGTATTAACAGGGTGCAATCTTTTTGCAAAAGCTAATGGGGTCATTCTGTATGGCGAACAACAAGATATTATAGATTCTGTAGAGCGTGATAAAAAAGAAATAATCGAAGAAGAACAGTTCACTATTAAAATGATAGAGCAAGGTCCACAAAAGGTAATGGTTCTAACGGAAGAAACAGCAAAAGAACTTGTAAGCAAACAGTTAATACGTGAAATAACTAACCAAGAAAAAGGAAAAACAAAAGTAGCTAAGTCTCTTTCGAAAGTTTCAGAAGGTGAGGGATTACTTTTCGCAAAGCAAAAGGTGGAAAAACTGGATGCGATGGAAAACGTAAAATATGAAGGTAATTTAGTCATTGGTGAAGGAAGAGCATACACAGATATGTTTCTAATCGTCACTAATACAGATTATGATACAATAGAAGGTACGGAAAAAACGATGGCTGTTCTCCAATATGATAAAGATCCGAGTGCTGATGGATTGAAATATGATGTAGAAAAAACTCAGCTAGTTAGAATAGAAAACTAATACAGTAAGGACTGTCTATTATAGGCAGTCCTATTTTATTTTCTAAGATTTTGAGAATCTACGCTTATTGTAATTACTTAGAGATAGTTTATAACAAAATATAAAAAAATTTTTTATTGTCTAGTTGATATTGTGAAAAAGTAATAATATGATTCTTATATTGATTAAATTGAAAAAAAGATTATATTAAAATGTTCTTGCTATGTATTAGAGAGAAGGTTCAGCATGAAGAAGTATAAAGGTGAATTATTAATGATTATTACCGCTGTTATGTGGGGGAGCGGTTTTGTTGGAATGTCAGTAGGCTTAGAACATTGGAGTGTAATGCAATTAATGGCGCTCCGTTTTACATTAGCAACAGTTCTATTAGCCATAATTTTCTCTAAAAAACTAAAACTAATTTCTAAAAATGTTTTCTGGAAAGGTTCTATATTAGGTGCTATTTTATTTATTGCGTTTTCATTACAAACACTAGGGCTTGAGTATACAACTCCATCAAAAAATGCCTTTTTAACAGCTATTAATGTGATCATTGTACCTATTATTGCTTACATCATTTATAAACGTCGATTTGACCACTTTGAGATTTTTGCAGCTATCATTGCGATTGTAGGTATTGGATTTTTATCTCTACAAGATTCATTTACGATTAATTTCGGAGATATGTTATCCATTCTGTGTGCATTCGCGTTTGCATTTGATATTTTTTATACGAATATATTTGTAAAAAAAGAAGATGCACTAGCATTAACAATTGTCCAATTCTTCGTAGCTTCGATTTTTAGTTGGATTGGTGTTCTTATACTTGGAGAAATTCCTACTTCTGCAAGTGTGGAGGGCACTTTAACAATAATATATCTAGCTGTTTTTTGTACTTTAATTGCTTATGTATGTCAAAATATTGGAATGCAGTATGCAAATCCAACAAAATCTGCGTTAATTCTGTCGACAGAGTCCTTATTTGGAACATTTTTCTCGGTATTATTATTAGGTGAAATTTTAACAGGGAGAATGATTTTTGGAAGCTGCCTGATATTTACCGCTATTATTATCGCGGAAGTGAAACCATCCTTTAAAAAGTCTATAATAAACGCTTAACAACGAAACTGGGCTTACATATTATTTGGAGTCTGGTTTTTTGTTTCTATGGTGTAAAAGCCTAATTATAAACAAGTCTGATTTTTACCCAAAAGATCTACAATTTTTTGATAAAGGAAGTAATCAAGTCGTTGAAATGCTTAATTTCATCACTCATTTCAACCCAACACGTTCAAAGAGTAACGTTTTATATATTTTAGTATATTAATTGAACAGGGAATACGTAATCGAAAAAATAGTTTGAACGGAAGGCATAAGGTGTTCTGTGCAAAATCGGCTGTTTAAGTAACAATTCCGATGAGAGTAAGCTAGATACCCTAGTTAAGCGTTAGGGAGCAGGAAGGGGTATTGCTAAGTGAATCAAGAACTATATCGGAACATTGCCGGAATAATAAATCCATAAAAGAAGGGGCTCGGATTTCCGAACTCCTTCTTTTATTCTATCTGGTACCCAAGTATACGTACTCCAGTTGATTATCCTTGCCGTAATGGAACACGACTAGGCTGTTGCTGTCGTGTTGCGGGTTGTACATGTAATAGCCTATCTCGGTCATTTCATCGTCTTTGTTAAAGAAACCGATGTGTTTTGATTGTTTAGCCAGTTCGACTTCGAACGGTAGATTGTTCTCCGGCTCTTTGAGGTATAGCGCATTGTCTTTCACTTCGAACTCGACTGGGAACTCGGCTTTTAACGTCTCAAAATCCTCAGCTGCAAGTAGATCCATGAAACGTCTCGAAGTTCTGTCGGTTTCCTGTAGGAACGAGCTGTAATCACTCATGATGTCCTTTAACTCTTGGTTCTCTTTTTGTAGTGCCTCGATTTCCTTCTTGTAGTCTGTACCTGCGCCCATATTGTCTTTCTCGTCCGAGCAACCGGCTAAAATAATAGAAACGAGTGCTACTGTAGTTTTTTCAAATATTCAATCCTCCTTTTGTGTCAACACCTGAAATTGTATATTACCATTATTAGGAAAAAGCATTTTATTTTATTGAAAACTGGCTTTTGGATTAAAAATATACAAAGAAGAATTTGACTTCCTTCTTTGGTGAATTATCATGGGAACTTTTTACAATTCTTTATGAATGAAAATCTGTTGAAATGATTAAAAATTGAAAGACTAGAGGATACGTTTGCAAATTATAGAGATAATCTTACTATATTAGTAACAAAGGTAACAGATGAAGTTCCAGTAGCTCTAATAAGCTATTTAGCAAGTGAATTCAATTGTGTACTGTAAGTATTGCTTTAATGACTAATCAATTAGTTATTTGTAGAGGAGAAGAAAGATCTGCGATTAGAATGACTTTTTAAGTGAAGTGATCGCAAATTAAACAGCAAAACTATATTTAATCATTTAAATTAACACCACTAAAAAGGGATATAATAGTATTTTTAACATAAAAAACTGAATTAATATTTGAAAAAGGAGTGTCTGGATATTATTGTCCGAAGTGACGGTAGATTCTTGTTCATGTACATATTCGGGAAGGTAAGTGATTGGTTATTGCTATTACTATAAATATTTTAGTTTACATAATATAAATTATACGAAGTTACGTTTCATTACATAAGTATACTTGAAACAGTGAGATATTTGAGAAAAACGTGTTTTTTTTGGTTTGTTTATAAAATTTCATTAGATTTA
This sequence comes from Psychrobacillus sp. BL-248-WT-3, assembly GCF_012843435.1. Lineage (GTDB taxonomy): Bacteria > Bacillota > Bacilli > Bacillales_A > Planococcaceae > Psychrobacillus. The sequence continues at coordinate 47,906 of NZ_JABAFC010000007.1, forward strand.
TTGGCAGCATTAAAATTTATATTTTTTCTTTTTAATATTTGTTTGCAATTCTTAGCCTTGTTTTCGATTTTAATTCCTTGTTATATATTCCTTCTTTTAATAGTTCAATTTATCTTACAATGTTCCGTTATAATTTTTCACCATCCAGATCAACAAATATTCTTTCTCTTTATATTTGTATCACAGAAAAAAATATTGCCTTCTGAAGTTTTCAACATCTTCCTCTTAAATGGAAAATGTTATATGTGTATTCCACGAGTTAATGTATTCCTTTGTCGAATATCCATGTCAGCTAGTCGGATAGTTATACTGGTAATTAGTAAGCAAACTTTTTCTATTAGAACACTATAATAAACTCATTTCGCCTATGCTCCCTCTTCGTAGACAGTAGACACCTATTGTTCTAAAGGGATTTAGTAGCAAAGTTATTCCCTATTATAAGCGTTATAGATTTACGAAATAAGCCAATACGAGCTTTTTTTAGCACCATTCTTCATCCAAAACTTCCATTAAACATAAATAGAACATTTGTTTCCATCCCGTAAAATTCATCATTTTGGATAAAAAACGCCTGCTATCTTCCAACAGATTTTTCGTTTTTATATAATAGCTTGATAAAACATACTTATAAAGTCCCTTAATAATTCCAATTACTTCTTCATCGAAATATTTGTTCATTTCCAAGTCTGATCTAACTTGTTTGAATAAAATTCAATCGCCTTTTTATAGCTTTGAATATCTTCATCATTCGACGTCTCCATTATATTTTTCAGTAAAAGTTCCATTGCTTGCTGATGGCTCTCTAAGTTGTAAAGAGTCATGGCTAAAAAAACTTGCATCGCTCTATTAGTTGGAAATTGTTTTAGCCCCTGCTCCAAGGTTTTTTGGGACTTATCATACTCTCCCAGAGTTCTATAGGTGCTTCCAAGGCCTATAAATGCCCCTTCCTGGTCTTTTTCAGGTAAACCTAGGCTAATTGCTGTCTCATAAAACGGAACGGCCTGTGACTCGTCTCCTAGTGTGTCAAAGCTCCAGGCACATTGGTAGTTAATATAAGCATCTTGAGGAAATTCTTTGACCAATTGAAGAAAAATACGGTTCGATTCTAATAATTGGCCCTCTTTTCTTAAATGTAATGCTTGTTCTATCATTTTTTCCATCGTAACTCACCTTCCACTTTTAAAGGTACTAACCTTTATATAAAGAATACAATAGCTTGGCAATTTCAGACAATAGGTTACTTGCTACTTGCTCAGTCTCTAGCTACTAGCTATCTAGAGAATCTGCTCTTATACGTTACTAATGCTGCTCCGTTAAAAGCCTTTTTAAATCGTACTGTTCTTTATCCATAAATCTATAAAAATGTACGCATCTTTCCTATACTGTATTAAAATTATTATGTTACGTTTAATGTGGATGTACAAACTTATACTACCTAAAGATAGAAAGGGCGATCTTATATGAGAACAAGTGAGATTGCTAAAAAAGCGCAAATTCATCCAAATACCGTTCGTCTTTACGAGGAGTGGAAGTTTATCTCTCCCGTTCCTAGAAAAGAAAATGGCTACCGGGAATATAGTGAGGTTCATTTACAACAACTATATATTGCTCGGCTTGCCTTTAAACAAGAGTTTATCCAAAATAATTTACGTAAGAAGGCTACCGAAATTGTTTTACTTAGCGGAAAGGAATTGTTTCATAAAAGTTTGCTGTCTGCCAAAGCCTATCTAAGCTTCTTATATTCGGAATACGACTATATGACGAAGGCTATTCAGTCGGTGGATAAATTGCTTCATGAGGAAACAACAAATTTGCCTATTTTCACACATAAAGAGGCTTGCAAAAAACTGCAATTAACAGAGGAAACGGTTCGAAACTGGGAGCGGAACGGTTTATTTGCAGTTTCTCGAAATGCACAAAATCGTCGTCAGTATGCGGCTTCAGATATGCAAAAGCTGTTGATCATTCGTACATTACGTAGCGCCCATTTCTCTATCGCAAGTATCTTTCACTTTTTTGAAGAAATTGAATCGGTAAACCATGTAACGAATATTCAATCCCTTTTGAGCTCTGCTAAATTTAAAGATGAATTTTACCATGTAACCGATGAACTGGAGGTAAACCTAAAAAAAGCAATGAATAACATTAAGTTAATCATTGCGATTTTAGAAAAGCTACAATAATGGAGATTTGTTGTTTGCATCAATGAACATTGTTAATTGGTGCATTGCTCTTGTAGTGGCTATATAAAGTAAGCCTTGGTCATATGACGTATGGTAGTTAAACTCATCTACAAAGGGAACCAAAACTGCATCAAATTCTAAGCCCTTTGCATACTGGATAGTTGTGACAAGAAGGCCAGCTTCAAATTTTTCTGTTTGTCCATCTAAAATATGAAATGGAACGGTTAAGCTGCTTGTTAGCCTATTTAAATCGTTTTCTGTCTTGCAAATAATAGCTGTCGTCTTATATTCATTTTGAATCATTTGATGAATTATCTCTATCATCTCATCAAAAGTTTCATAAATGATTTCTCCTGGTTCTTCCCCATGGCGAGCAATTGGATGAATATCACCGGTTCGCATAAATTTCTTTGCGTACATGGCTATTTCATATGAGGATCGATAAGTTGTCGTCAATTCCACGTATTCTATATTAGAGAATATTTTCTCAAAGGATTGCTTAGAAATAGTTTCATATGGCAGTAATGCTTGGCTGAAGTCACCTATTATAGTCCGCTTACAGTTAAACACTTTCGATAGAACTGCATATTGAATTGGCGTATAATCTTGCATTTCATCGAGCACAAAATGCTGTACCAACTCGAAGGTTTTAATGCCTTTAAAATATAACTGAACGTATAGATACGGATATACGTCATTGAATTCAAACGTCTTTTTTGAGTACTTAAATAAATCTTCTCCTAGTTCCTCTATGAAATGACGATAGATATCTAATGGAGTCGTGTATAACAATCGTTTTTTTAATCTCTTCACAATCTCATTCTTACTTGGGTATGTCCCTTCCCCGTTTCGTTTAGCTTTTAATACCTGAAGAATATCATCAGCCAGCAGCTCTAAACGAGTAGCGACCGGTTCTTTTCGATACTGAAAGAAACGTCCATTTAAATAATCAGCTGTATATTCTGTATCTGCAATCGATATGGATTCTTTCTTTAATAACTTTGTATCTAAGTCTCTTAAGAATGTGTTTAGTTGTTCCACAAATGAATAATTAGACTTTTTTTTCGCACGTGTAGCTAGCTCTCCAGAAGGGTCCATTATAATTGCTCGCGTTTCCTGCTCATAGGAAATTAACGTGACAGCCGGCGGCAATAAGCTTTCCGTCAGATCATCAATAGTAAAGGAACGAATAGGCTGCTCACCTAGCTCTGGCAATACGGATGAGATATAGTCCCCAAACACTTTGTTTGGAGACAGTATGAAAATTCGATCTGCACGTAGGGTATCTCTATATTTATAAAGGTAATAAGCTATACGGTGTAATGCAACTGCAGTTTTCCCTGACCCAGCAACCCCTTGTATAATGACGTTATAGGCTAATTCATTACGCACAATCTTGTTTTGCTCTTTTTGAATGGAAGTGACGATTGTTTTCATCTTCTCGCTAGCATGTTGATTGAGTGTTTGTTGTAGAACCTCATCTTGAATTGTCAATGAGCTTTCTACGACATATTTAATTTGTGAGTTTTCGATTTTGATTTGACGTTTGCCTATGAGTTCTCCTTCAAAACATCTTCCCATGGCTTCGTAGTAAGCTTTACCTAGCTCAAATTCATAATACATATTACAAATAGGGGCACGCCAGTCATAGATAAGCGAAGTACCTTCTTCATCTCTAAAACCAAATCGCCCAATGTAAAAGGTTTCCGCATCGTCCTGTTCTTCACCATTATAGACAAAATCAAATCGACCGAAATAAGGTGACTCAATCAGCTTTTTTATTTGTTCTCTTTCTAATACTTGTGCAAGCCCTTGTTTAACAATCATATTTAGCGTTTGTTGATAATCATACACTTCAAATTTATCGAGCTCATTTTTATACTCAATCGTATATTTTTGTAATTCTTTATAGTTTTGATCCTGATTATTTATATCTTCAGATAGACGTTGATAAGCTTCTTCAAGGTCAGCTTCAATCTTTTCAAAATATGTTATCTCTTTTTTATCCATCATTGTTTGCCCTCCCTTTAAACACCAAAGCCAATTCTAACAATTATTATTTCGCTGGGGTTATAATGGAGGGTTTGACACAAGAAAAGCGCAAGCGCCAGGTTCAGAATTTTATAATTTAAACCATAAAAAAAGACGGGCAGCGAACTACCCATCTCGGTTGTTTAAGGGGCTGGTACTACTTTTGTTTCTTCTAAATCAACTTGTAAGCCTTCTTTTTTATTTTTCTTCGCCTTCATAAAGAAGAGTATCGTAATAATGATTGTAAAGATTAATGCACCAATATGTGCTGTTCCGTAAGCTAATCCAAACCCGAGCTTTGCGTCATTTAATATATAGACTGCTATCATGTCGGTAATAAACAGTGCAGGAATTAAGCTGACATAGTAATTCTTCCCTTTTACCATTAGATACATCGTAGCAATCCATAAAGCTAGTGCAGAAGTTCCTTGGTTTGCAAAAGAAAAATATCTCCATAAAATATTGAAGTCTATTTTCGTTAATAGGAATGAAATCGCAAACAATGGTATCGCGATTGCCAGACGTTTAGCTACTTTTGCTTGATTAATATTTAAATAATCCGCAATAATTGAACGAGCTGCACGGAATGCTGTGTCACCAGATGTAATCGGTAGTACAATTACACCTAATACAGCGATTGTTCCACCAATTGCTCCTAGTAAGGTCATAGATACCTCTTTAACTACTAAAGAAGCGGTACCCTCATTGATTAATCCTTGTAATCCTTGCCCATCGAACATGCTCATTGCAGCAGCAGCCCAGATCATTGCGATAACTGCTTCGGTAATCATCATTCCGTAAAAAATGTATCGTCCCTGACTTTCATTTTGAGTAGTCCTCGAGATAATCGGGGATTGTGTTGCGTGAAAGCCAGATAAAGCTCCACAAGTAATCGTTAAGAATAGGATTGGGAATATAGGCAGCCCTGCTGGGTGCATATTCGTTAAAGTCAATTCAGGAATTGTATAATCAGAGAACATTAATGCTCCGCCAACTCCAAGTGTCCCGATTAATAAAACTGCACCAAAGATTGGGTAAAAGCGACCAATGATTTTGTCTATTGGTAAAATGGTAGATAAGAAATAATAAATAAAGATAGCTGCAATAATATAACCTAGTGCTATTCTATTATCCAGGAGTGCGCTAAATAAAGAAGCTGGTGTAGTAACAAACACAGTACCAACTAGTAATAGCAATAATAGAGCAAAAACGTTTACTAAGTGTTTGGAAAACTTACCTAGGAATTTCCCTGCAAGTTCGGGAATATGTGCTCCACGGTTCCGAATAGAAATCATGCCTGTTAAATAATCATGTACTGCTCCAGCAAAAATAGCTCCCACGACAATCCAGATAAAGGCGACAGGTCCATATAAAGCTCCCATAATTGGTCCGAAGATTGGCCCTGTCCCGGCTATATTTAATAATTGTATTAAAGCGTTCTTATTCTTGCTCATTGGTACATAATCTACCCCGTCTTGATTAGCATAGGCGGGTGTCATTCTGTCTTCTTTGGGACCAAATATCTTTTCAATAAACTTCCCGTACGTAAAATAAGCAATCACAAGAATTACAATTGAAATTAAAAATGTAAACATGTTTTTCCCCCTCTATATTTATTTTTTAATTTTAAATTTAAAACCCTATATTTCTCAGTCGTAACATTTTTGAAAACCCTGTTATTATGTAACCGTTTTCTTGTATTTATATTTATCTTCTGAACTAGTTATTCCTTTTTATATAATTATAATTTCTTATTATCTAACCCGTGAGGAACTCAAGATGGGACCGCAATTTATTAATTATATTGCACACACAATCTTAGAATAAGATTAATACACTTTAGTGATAGTCACTTTCTTAGCTATGTATGTAATCATATTATTAAAAAGACAGCGTTTCCATTTCAGAGCACAACTTAATATTTAATGTATTAATGACCGTCTATATTAGGATCACGTTGATCTCTATGACGTCTATGAAAAAATCTCCATAAGTAATAGATGATCCAGGCAACAAAAATTATCACTTGTGGAATGTAAGCGTAATAAGGATTAATAATTAATAAGGCTATACTACATGCGACAACTGTCGGCAATATAATATAAAACCACATCCTAACTTCCTTGTTTTTAAAACTCAAATCAAATCGCTCGCTCATCTACTCCCCACCATTTCTCAGTATGTATGCTAAGACAATAAGAAATTCATAATCTAAAGACGTATAGTTTCTCTCTCACCAGTTAATAATTCCTCTTCAGATGAATAATGCATTTTTTTCTTATTACTTGGAACTACTATTGTCCCACCTATTAAATCGTGTATAGCTCGCTTGTCTTTGCGAAATATAATCATAAAAAAGCTTACAATGTTAGTTATACCAAAACTTACAACCCCCAATAAGTATCTGCCGACTAGTTCTCTTAATAGCATATTTTTGAAGGTTACCAGTTCACCATCTACACGAACTATTTTAATGTTGAACATTTTCTTGCTAGCGGTATAGCCGATCCAAACGACTGGGAGAATCGTTAAATATAATGCAAAGATCGCGTCCCAATATTTGCTGTCTATAAAAGTTCTATCAAAATCACCTTTGACAATGTATGAAACGATAATAGTCAGTAATAAAAAGAGTAAGCTATCCACTAAAAATGCTATAATTCTTCTGGGAGCACTTGCTAGGTTAAATAATATTCTTTCCATAGTTTTTCACACTCCTTCTCTTCAAGTAATCTTTTATTTAACTCTTTATTCAGATAAATACAATTTTAATTATACTATGTAAATATAAATAAACTATTAATTTGTCGAAAAATTTAGGAATTACCATATTTATTACTCGTTTTTTAGGAGTGTATACTTTGAAGCCAATTATTCATTTTCGCATCACGTATTTGATACTTACTTTGCTCATGATCGTATTTGGACTAGCTTCAAGAAAATATGATTACATGCTTATTGAAATCGTAGCCGATAATGCGGGGGACGCACTTTGGGCGGCCATGGTGTACTTTGGGACACGATTTATTTTCGTTACTAAAAAGCCTCATATTTCCTTCTACATCAGTTTATTTTTTTGTTTTGGAATTGAGTTTAGTCAGTTATATCAAGGTCAGTGGATGAATAGTATTCGAGGAAATACACTCGGGGCTTTAATACTTGGAAGAGGATTTTTAATCGAAGATCTATGGAGATATACATTAGGTGTAGTTGTAGCATATTTGTGTGATGCTTTATGTAACAAGTTCCTTAAACAAACCACCTCCTAAATAAATACATCTCTTAAAATTGAAATATACTTATATGATAACCATCCTCAGGAAAATCTCCTAAATAATCTAGGTCACAGCTCATATAAAATGACTTAAGCTTGTTATTTCCGGCCCAACAGTCTAAATACATATCTTTTTTGTGTTCCTTAGAAAAAGAACGGCAAAAGTTAATAATGGAGGCACCAAGGTTTTTACCTTGGTATTCAGGTATAATAGCAATTCTTCCAACATATAGACTGTTTGGGTTAATATGAAGGCTATTTAGTCGATGGATAGGCTTTATCATAAAAGTTCCCAATATCTCATTATCTAGCTCCATCTTAAAGACTAAGCCTTTATTTATTTCCTCTTCCACGATTGATGATGGCCATGGATAAGACCATTGCTCAATTCCTTTCCTTAATAGCTTCAGTGTCGTTTTGTCTAGGATATTTACAATGGAAACGAGATCACTTCTTTCAGCCAGCTTAATATTCATCTCACCACTCCCTTTAAATTGATACTAGCATATAATATTGGTATACTCGTGTTAAGAAATGTATAAAATAAGAAAAGCGCAATCGCCTATTCCTGCCCCGACAGGCAAATGGAGAAAAGCGAGGAGGCAGCTTTTCAGCCAAGAGTTTTTAACCATTTGACCCCGAGGGGCAAGGCGATGGAGCTAGACATCGATTTTATCGGTCCATATGTTTAGAATTTCCTAAACAATAAAAACCGCTTAGATGTTGGTAGCATCCGAGCGGCAAAATAGACTAGTTCCCTTCAATGGGGATTGGCTCTTAAGGCAAAGTAACCCATCCGAGCGCTAACTCACAGGTGGGTTACTTTTTTTGTGTCATTGAAAGTGCCAAAGTAATTAAAGCAATAATTAGCGAACCGAAGCTAATCATAATTACAAGGGATTCAAATACAGTCAAAAAGGCAGCACCTCCCTCCTGTCTCGCTTTGCCGTGACATAAGGGATCATTGTGCCAACCACCCATGAGATTACTAATCTATTTAATATCTATTATATCTCATAACTCTTCCATATATAAACTTTAATCCTTTCCTAATGTAGAGCTTCTTCTTTCTAATAATACGACGTCTCTCCAGATACCGTTAAGCTTACCCATTTGTTTTCGCGTACCGACTGTTTCAAACCCATATTTTTTATGTAAGTGAATACTTCCTTCATTTTCTGGGAAGATCATGGATTGAATTGTCCAAAATCCTTGTTCTTCACTTTCTTCAATCAGATGCTTTAATAGCTTTCCGCCAATCCCCATGCCTGTCGCTGAACCAGATATATAAATGCTTACTTCAGCAACTCCAGAAAAGGCCTCTCGACTTGAAATTGGGCTAAGGGCAACCCAACCTACGACTTGATCCTCCAACACCGCTACATGTCTGCAATTTGCTGTATGGCTAGCATCCCATTCCTCCCATGTAGGAGCCTCCGTTTGAAAGGTTGCGTATCCTGTTTGAATACCCTCTATAAAAATCGCACGCACCTTTTCCCAATCGTTCTCCATCAGTTTCCTGATAGCTATCTCTTTATGAATCATGCCTAATCCCTTCATTTCTCCATGTTTTCTCATATTATACGACAAGTAAATATGAGTTTATATATAAATATAATAAAAAAAACACTTCTTCAAAGGAAAAATTCCTTGTAAGAAGTGCTTTTTTAGTTAATACGCTATTACGCTAAATGAGATGGCAAATAACGCACATAGGACTAATAAGATACTCATAATAAATGAAAATATTGGTGGCATTTTTTTGATAAAGGAATAGATGCTAATAGCTAAAAAGGCCATAGCTAGAATACCAAAAGAAATACCTTTGTAATTTGCCACAAGCTCCACTGTTAAAGGAACTAAAGAGCCTTCACTAGACGGGAAGATACCGAAGGCTTGTAAAAGTGTTTCATTACTTAGCAACACATTGTTGTGTGGTGGCTCCTGCTGGCTCATAGCACCTGTTGCTGCAAAGATGAATAATACTATAACAGATTCTAACCGAGTCCAAGGACGCGGGTCCATATCAACTTTTACACGTAGCTTTCTTTTCATCAAAAATCCATTAATAAAAGCATAGCCTATCAAGGGAAGGATAAGTAAATGTTTGATCAGAAGGCTTTGACCATAGGGCTGCATCCATGAATTCGGATATTCCGTGATAGTCATCGAGTATGACATTAAAGTTAGACCAGTCACAAAGATAATCGCAAAGCAAAAAACAGCCATTGTATGGAACCAGCTTAAAAAGGAAATCCAATTCTCTTTATTATTAGAAAACCAAGCTACCATTGTTAATACGCCTATCCAAACAGTCACAGTCCCAAAATGGATAAAATGCGTGATAAAGCCTTGTATACCATAGACAGAGTGTGAGTGTGTAGTCCAGCTCATTGCTGCGACCATCCCAAGCAGTAATCCAATCCCCAAAATAGGATAGGTAGGTGAATTTTTATCGTCAAATAAACAAATAAAGACTGCTAGAAAAATGGTGATCACAATCATTACGATCCAAGCCTTACCTATTTCAAACGTCAATAATACTGATTCTAATACATAGAGAAAACTGTATTCCTCTAGCAAATAAATCATTATATTGAATACTGGCATAAAGGAAAATACTGCTATACCAGCAACTGCCATTAACTTTGCCTTTTTAGAAACTACAATCGTTGGCTTTAGATCTTCTGGGATGAGTGAAAATATAAAGCTCCCCATTAACAATGCAAAGCAGGCATATAGAAAGGCTTCGCTAATGGTTGATAAAAGCACCATCATTTTTTATTTCGCCCATTTATCACCCAAAAACTAGCCGCTAAAACAATTACTAAACCGATAATCATCCATATAAAGAAACCGTTGGAGGATGAGTCACTTCCCACCTCGTTTGTCTCTACGATAGGAGCAGTTTCTTCAACATCAGTCTCAGCTTCTTCAGTTACCTCCACTGGATTTTCAACAACAGGAAGATTTACGGTAAATGATAGGTCTCCTTGAATCGGATGTCCATCAGCACCTATGATATTCCATGTTAGTGTATACTCTCCATTATCCATACCTTCTACTGTTCCAGTCATTAGATCATCGACCACAACAATGTCTTTTACCGGAATCTCTTTATTATTTGTTCCTTTTATCTTAAAAGAACTAGTTTGTTCTATCTTAGTTAAAAAAGTAAGTGTTATTTCTTCTATTGGATCTGTGATTGTACTGCCATCCGAAGGATTTGAGCTTTCTAAACCTGTATGAGCAAAAGCTTTCCCTCCAAATAGAAATAAACAGATCGCAATTAAGCTTAATATTTTTTTCATAAGTTTGACCTCCAAAGTAGTATGTATGCTTAAATAAATATAGTGCTCTCTATTACTTATACCACATTCTATAGAATTACGATAAAGATTGAATTTTACAATCAATCTCTCTAATATGGAAGATGTAAACTATTATAAAGGGAGAGATTCATATGACTAAATCACATGCCAAGAAAAAAAGACTTCATCAGCTAAGAACAACTGGAAAAGATGTATCATCGCTGAGAAATGACATTGAATTCAGCACTCATGTTAGAAAAACTAAGACTAAAAAGGAAAAATTGCATCACCTTCATAACAAACATAAAAAGCATTTCCAACAAGGTTTATACCCCGATGGAAATGCTTTTTATTATGTTCATGCAGTTGGTATCTGAAACGATAGCTTTCTTTTTTGAATTTGCAAAAGAAAAATAGTTGTTAATCCTATACTAAATACACCGAATATGACCATCATGTACGGAAGACCAATTAAATCTAACATGGCACCTGTCGATAACAAAACAATTTGGAACGAAATTCGGTCCAGCATATTTCGAAAAGAGAAGAATCGACCATGATACTCTTTCGGAACTTGCTTTTGGAAAATGGTTAATGCTGTTGGATAAAAACAGCCAATAGAGAAACCAAACAAAGCAAAGCTTACTAGTGTTAATATTGGGTTTGCAACAAAATACATAGATATCTCAGCAAGACCAATGACAAATACGAAAGTGAAGAGAATAGATTTAGTGCTATATCTTTTCCCAATATACTTAATAGCAAGGGTACCAATCATGAAGGCTACACCCTCGACTGCATAAATGACTCCCTTTATAGAAGATGAATCTTGAATCTCACTAATATTAATGACGATCAAGTTAAAGGAACCTAAAAATAAAACAGGTATTAAGGTTAGGAGTAGTGTAAGCATGACAGGCATATTCCCTTTAAGCATAGGAAAAACCTCTTTAAAACCATCTCTTCTAGGTCCATTACTCACTAGTATTTTTTCTTTAGCAGTTTCGTCGATTCGGAGCATAAAAGTAAATGCAAGAATACCTGCATAAGCAATCATTGAAATAATATACAGAGATTGGATGGGCCAGTAAACTAATGCAAGACCTCCAATTGCAGTACCTGCTACTCTAGCAATAGTGGAAACATTCATATGCCAACCATTTAACTGAAGTAAATCCTCATCCTTAACAATTAACGGCAGAGTAGCCTGTAAAGCTGGAAAGTAAAAGGACGCGAATACCTGCAGACTTATTAGAAATAATAACATCCACCAAATGGATCCTGTAGCAATAGCAACAAACATAAATAACACACTAAATAGTCGACCGATACCAGAAAGGATTAATACCTTTTTTTTATTGGACTGGTCGATGATTCTCCCTGCTAGCGGGCCTACAAGAATTCCTGCAAGTAAACCACTAGCAAGCAGCAAGGACTTATGGAAATCAGAGGGGACCTTTTCCTGCATAAATTCCAGGTTTCCTATTATACCGCTCCAAAGTCCTAAGCCAGCAACTAATTCCCCTATTAGAACAATCCAAACGTTTCTATTTCTCCACATATCCTTTTTCCCTCTTTTAGGATTCTTGTTCTACTGGCTTCTTCCAAGCTCTTAGAAGTTGCCCATCCTTCTCTGTATCTATCACAAATGAGCCATTAGAATAACGATCTGTCGGACGGAAGCTATTCACTTCAATCGTTTCCTGATGTCCTTTTACCGTTTCTACTACTAAGCCTTCTGACTTGTTAGCTAGAACAACTGCAAACACGCGATGCGGGTTAGTTTTTAATTCTCTAAGTGTCACAAGTCCTCTTTTTGCCCGAGCTCCTGGCTCGACTTCAGAAAGGTGCATTCGTTTAATGGAACCACGCTGAGTGATCAGCATAATGTCTTCCGTACTTTGTTGTGATATTACGTTTACACTTACGACATAATCATCCTCTTTAAGATTGATCCCTTTAACGCCACTAGTTTTTACTCCTGTTATTGGCACTTCGTCTAAAGAGAAGCGAACAGAATAACTTAAATGCGTTGTCATAAGTATTTCATCTGATGGCGCTACTAGCTGAGCTAATATAACCTCATCCGTTGACTTGAGTTTAATCGTTTTTATAGGTCTAGCATAGCGTTGCACTACATAATCCGAAAGAAGTGATCGTTTGATCTGACCTTCTTTTGTTGCAGTTAAAACACATAAGTCTAAATCAAATGATTCAATTCCAATAACATTGATAATGGTCTCATTTGTATCAAGAGGAACAATGCTAGATATGTGCTGTCCAAGATCCTTCCAGCGAATATCAGGTAATTCATGCACCGGCTGATAAATGTAATTTCCTTTAGAAGTGAACAATAGCAGGTGATGCTGCGTATTGATGGACTCCTGATAAAGAAGATAATCAGACTCTTTTATAGCAAAGTCCTGTCCACTGGATGCGTTAAAGGATCTCATGCCTGTTCGTTTAATGTAGCCATCCTTTGTAACCGTAACGATAACCTCTTCAGATGGTATAAGCACATCTAAAGTAACCTTTATCTCTTCGATTTCATTTTCGATAACTGATTTACGTTGTTCAGCAAACTGCTTACGAACAACCTGTAGTTCTTTCTTGATGGTTTTCATCAAAACAGATTCCTTCGCAAGTATGTTTTCTAAACTCGTGATTAGCAGATTTAATTTTTTCTCTTCCTCTTGTAGCTCCGTTATATCTGTATTAGTTAAACGATATAGCTGCAAGGAAACGATTGCCTCCGCCTGTGCCTCAGAAAAGTCAAAGGATTTAATCAGATTGTTTTTGGCATCTTTTTTATCCTTAGAAGCACGTATCGTCTTAATAACTTCATCTAAAATAGATAAGGCTTTCATCAAACCTGAGACAATATGGAGGCGCTCTTGAGCTTTATTCAGATCATGAATTGTTCTACGAGTAACAACCTCTTTTTGATGATTGATATATGCATCAAGTAATAAAGGCAATGTCATCATAGTTGGTCTTCGATTATGAATGGCGATCATATTAAAATTATAGGTGATTTGTAAATCTGTATTTTTAAATAAGTATTGTAATATACCATGAGCATCAATTTCTTTTTTCATCTCTATTACAATACGCAATCCAGTTCGGTCTGATTCATCTCGAACATCTGCAATTCCATCTAAACGTTTGTCTAATCGTTGCTCGTCAATTTTTTTGACTAGATTAGCCTTATTGATTTCATATGGAATTTCAGTTATGACGATTTGTTCTTTACCGCCTTTGATGGTTTCAATTTCAGCCTTAGAGCGAACAACGATTTTGCCTTTGCCCGTTTCATAAGCTTTTTTAATCCCCTCTACGCCTTGGATAATCCCACCTGTTGGAAAATCTGGCCCTTTAATAACGGTCATGAGTTCGTCCACAGTACATGCTGGATTCTCCATGCGCATTAAAACTGCATCAAGTGCCTCATGTAGAGCATGTGGAGGTATATCTGTCGCATATCCTGCGGAAATTCCAGTTGCACCGTTTACTAGTAAATTAGGAAAACGAGCAGGAAGAACCATAGGCTCCATATCCGAATCATCGAAGTTAGGAATATAATCCACCGTATTTTTGTTAATATCTCTTAATAGCTCATGTGAGATGGAGGAAAGTCTTGCTTCAGTATAACGCATAGCAGCAGGTGGATCCCCGTCAACTGAACCGTTATTCCCATGCATTTCGACTAGCATATGGCGTAGTTTCCAATCCTGACTCATACGAACCATTGCCTCATAGACAGAGGAGTCACCATGAGGATGATAGTTACCTATTACTACTCCAACCGTTTTAGCTGATTTACGGAAGGCTTTGTCATTTGTATTTCCTTCTTGAAGCATTGCAAATAAAATACGACGTTGAACTGGCTTTAGTCCATCGCGAGCATCAGGTAAAGCGCGGTCTTGAATGATGTATTTACTATAACGTCCAAACCGATCACCTATTACTTCTTCTAACGGTAAATTTTGATATCTTTCGGTTTGTGTCATACTAATTCATCCTCCGTGTGAATTCTTTCATTTTCTAAGATGTTTGAATCATCATCTAAACTAAAGTTAACATTGGCTTCTATCCATTTTCTTCGAGGTTCTACTTTATCCCCCATTAATGTTGTGATATGTCTCTCGGCACGTGCCCCATCTTCAATCGTCACGCGTATTAAAGTTCGCGTCTCAGGATTCATAGTTGTATCCCATAATTGATCGGCATTCATCTCTCCAAGACCTTTATAACGTTGAAGCATAACACCTTTTCCGATTCTCTCCATGGCAGCATTAAGCTCTTTTTCAGTCCAAGCATATTCGGAGACTTCTTTTTTACCCATCCCTCTATATACCTTGTATAAAGGAGGCATGGCAATATAGATGTTGCCGTTTTCAATCAATGGCTTCATATATCGATAGAAGAACGTAAGTAATAATACTTGTATATGTGCTCCATCGGTATCGGCATCTGTCATAATGACGATTTTGTCGTATGCAATATCTTCTATCTTGAAATCTGCTCCAACCCCACCACCAATTGCATGGATAATCGTAGCAATTTCAATATTTTTCATGATGTCAGTTAGCTTAGCCTTCTCTGTATTAATAACTTTTCCTCTAAGCGGTAGGATTGCTTGGAACGTTCGATCTCTACCTTGCTTAGCAGAACCACCAGCAGAGTCACCCTCTACTAGATATAGCTCATTTTTCTTCGCATTTCTAGATTGAGCAGGAGTAAGTTTACCTGATAATAACTCGGATGGTTTTCGTTTTTTTCCATTACGAGCATCTTCACGCGCTTTTCTTGCTGCTTCTCGAGCATGCTGAGCACGAATCCCTTTTCGGATTAAAGAGGCGGATAACTCGGAGTTTTCTTCGAGGATGTATTGTAGCTTTTCAGACACAACAGAATCTACCGCACTTCTTGCTTCACTAGTACCCAATTTCCCTTTTGTTTGCCCCTCGAACTGCAATAGATTCTCGGGAATTCTAAGAGATACGATAGCGGAGATTCCTTCTCGAATGTCCGAGCCATCTAAGTTTTTATCTTTTTCCTTTAATAATCCTGTTTTTCGGGCATAATCATTGAATACACGTGTTAATGCTGATTTAGCACCTGTTTCATGTGTACCGCCATCTCTTGTTCTAACATTATTTACAAAGGATAAGATGGTTTCCGAGTAACCGTCATTAAATTGGAAAGAAAACTCTACTTCAATTTCTTCATGACTACCTTCCATATAAAAAACAGGATGTAGTACATCTTTCTCTTCATTTAAATAGGCGACGAAAGCTTCTATGCCTGTTTCATAATAGAACACATCATGGGCTTCAGTACGTTCATCAAATAATTCGATTTTTAATCCTTTTAAGAGGAAAGCTGATTCTCTAAGTCTTTCGCAAAGTGTTTCATAGTTAAATTTAGTAGTGGAGAAGATTTTGCTATCAGGTAAGAAATGAACGGATGTTCCTGTTTCTTTTGTAGTCCCTATTTGGTTTAGTGATTCGACTACTTTTCCACCATTTTCAAAGCGTTGTGCAAACTTTTTTCCATCTCTATGAATAACTACATCCACATATGATGAGAGAGCATTAACAACAGAGGCACCTACACCATGTAGACCTCCACTAGTTTTATAGCCGCCTTGTCCAAACTTACCACCTGCGTGTAGTACAGTGAATATTACTTCCGCAGTAGGAACGCCTGTTTTATGCATACCAGTTGGCATACCTCGTCCAAAATCTCTTACAGTTATACTTTGGTCTGAGTGGATTGTAACTATAATATGTTCACCGAATCCAGCAAGGCTTTCATCCACCGCATTATCTACTATTTCATAGACCAAATGGTGAAGACCTCTAGAATCTGTTGATCCAATATACATTCCCGGTCTTTTTCTTACAGCCTCCAAGCCCTCAAGCACCTGAATATCATCATCGCCATAGCTTGTTAAATTATTGTTTTTACTCAATTCGTTCCCTCCAAAAAAACAAAACGTTTGTTCTTCTTTCTATTTAAGCCTACAAACAGATTGTCATTATGTCAATAGCGCTGAAGGACAGGCCAGACTTCAATTGTAGTGAAAGTTCAATTAGAATGCAATCTACCCTTTTCTTGCATTCTCTATTCACCTAGTTAATTCCTTCTTTACTTTTAAACAATGTTTTAATCCAGTTGTTAAAAGAACAGTTGTATATTAAGTATATCGTATAAACTTGGATTTTTTCAGTAGGAACCCATTTAAAAATTTTTAATAATCGTGTTTGTGCTTACTTTGCAGGATAATCTGGCATAGATTATGCTAGAACTATCCTTTAGAACTGCATTACTTGTCATTGAATAACAACTCATCTACATGGTAAAATAAGAAAGTTATTATATTATTAATAGATAGATATAGAAGGAGCACACTATGACAATACTCATTTTACTTTTGCTTGCTTATTTAATCGGGTCAATCCCATCTGGTCTATGGGTTGGAAAGCTATTTTATAACATTGATATTCGTGAGCATGGTAGTGGCAATCTAGGTGGAACTAACACTTTCCGAACGCTCGGTAAAAAGGCTGGGTTGGCCGTAACAATTATGGACATTCTTAAAGGGACAGCAGCCACTTTGTTAGGTTTGCTTCCATTTTTTGCTTCAACAAACGTGCATCCTCTTATTTTAGGTGTAGTTGCTGTCATTGGACATATTTATCCTGTGTTCGCTGGGTTTAAAGGTGGAAAAGCAGTGGCTACATCAGGCGGGATCCTATTAGGCTATAACTGGCCGATATTTGTAATCTTAGTTGTAGGATTTTTTATTATATTAAAAATAACAAAAATGGTATCTCTAACCTCTATGTGTTTAGCGATCATTGCACTCATCTACTCTATTGTTTACTATTTTACGGTCAAAGAAGATTGGCCACTAATCGTAATCGTATTTTTACTTGCTATCTTTATTTTCTATCGTCATCGTTCGAATATAGAGCGCATTAAAAATGGAACTGAGCCAAAGGTCAAATGGATTTAACTATTGAATTGAAGCATCCTGCAGCTAAAGAGTTAAACAAATTCTTTGCGGAACCTATTGAAAAGCTTTAGACTAAACCCATGAAAAATATCGTAAAATTTAAAGAAAGCTTGGTGGTTCGCATGAAAATCAATATCTCTGATGATGCTTTAAAATGGTTCCGCGAGGAAATGGAAGCAGAAAAAGGAGACAAAATTCGTTTCTATGCTCGATATGGAGGCTCAAGTCCGATACAAGAGGCTTTCTCATTAGGTGTGACAAAGGATACTCCATTCGAACCATCTGTGACTCTCTTACATGAAGATATCATGTTCTTTATAGAGGAGAGAGATGAATGGTATTTCACTGGGCATGACCTTTATGTATCCTTTAATGACCAATCAAACGAGCTTGAATACTCATATAAAAAAAGCTAGATAGCCAAAGGCAGTAACGTTTTCAAAGCGTTACTGCCTTTTTTATTGAAAAGGCTATGTAAATGGCTTGGATTGATATTCGTGCGATGGTTTTGTTTAGAATGTTACACTTAAACTAACGTCGAAAATTTAGTTTAAGGAGGAAGGAGCATTATTGTGTTAAATATTTTAAGGCATATATTTACTTATCCTTCTTCCACCCATAAATAAATATAATTAAACTTATTATAAAAAAGATAGAAAAAAGTAATTTGAAAAGTATATGTGTGGTTACTGCTTCGGATACTTCTCCCGTCAGTTGTCCAATTCGCAAACATGAATAAATAAATCCTAATAAAAATAGGAAAACAAAGCCCATTGCTTTGTATGAAAATGAAATCATAATGCAGCCTCCTTTTCTGGTAAATTTTATCATATGGATGGAGTATTATATAGACTATATATGATGAAGATACTTAGTCATCTAACGGGTTGTGTTAGCAAAGAACAATCTCAAAGTAAAATGAGCCAGGAGAAGATATCCTAGCTCATCTTTTATGTGTATTTTTATCAATCTTTACCTTTTACATAGCCATTGAAAAAAAGAGCTGATATTAGACATTCCATTGTAAGTTTTTTAGGCATTTTAATTTTTATACTGACTACCCTGCTGATTTTCTAAAAACCAACAATAATCCTTATTGTGGTAAAATTAGAATTATAGTACAATTTGAGATATTATAGTTTTCACTAATATTTAATTGTTTGGAATATGACTTTTCTAAAAAGTGGGAGGAATTTATCATGCTATTTATGTTAATCGTTAAAGCCTCAAAGAATTCTGAAGCTGGAAATCTCCCAAGCCCTGAGCTTATGGAAGCCATGACAAAATTCAATGAGGATTTAGTTAAGGCAGGCGTAAGGGTTATGGCGAAGGGACTACATCCAAGTTCCAATGGGATTCGTCTTTCATTCCCTATCCCTGGAGAAAAGCCAGTTGTTTCGGAGGGTCCATTTACGGAAACACAAGATCTAATTGCAGGATTTATACTGATTGAAGTGGAGTCCAAAGAAGAAGCGGTTGAGTGGGCGATGCAAATGCCTGACCCTCAAGGATATGGCGAAGGTCAGATTGAATTACGTCAAGTATTTTAAAAGACGAGAGAGCATCCAACTAAATGAAAATGTCCATAAAAAAGAATTAAATGAGAGCCAGGTGGTGGTCATTACGAAAATAACTCTTTTCATCGTCTGGAGCATTATTTTTCTATATCTTCTAAACGTACTGGAGATTGAGAAAAATATTCTAAACTACGTGATTGCTTTCTTTTCATTAATGGCTGGCATCCTCCTGATCAATGGTCTCCTCAATAAAAAAGTTAACCAAAATGTGTAGAACAAGTAATACGTAAAAAAAGGTCACCTTTTTCTGGTGACCTTTTTTATACGATTACATATTCAAAAGAGATTATTTTTCTTAACGAAACCTTTCTAGCTGCTCCAACAAATTCTCTTTTTTCATAATCTCATGTTCATATTTACCAAAAAGATCGAAATGGGGGTAACCTTCCTTATAGTCAATCCATTCTTCCTTTAAGTCATACTGCTTTCCCCATTCGATGAGCTTATTAATATCGCTACATCCAACCTTAGTAACCGTTTTGCATCCTGGAAAGCGTTCATCCAACCAATAGTGAGTAAGAAAAGCGATTTCCTTGTTTTCCACTGACTGTTTCCAATTTTTTAGCTCATCTCTATTAATACCAAAAGCCACAGTTAAGATTCCTTCACGATTTCTTTATATTTATTATCCCAAGCTGCATCTATCTTCGCAAGTGATACTGGTCTAAAATCTTCTTTTCGAACGATGACATGCTCCGTTGTTGCCGTAGAAGACAATGTGCCATCTGTATGTACAATTTCATAACCATAGGTTGTTCTTAGTCTTCCATGCTTTTCAATCCATGTTCGTACTTTTACTTTATCCCCGTACTTTACCGGTGTTTTATAATTAATATTTACATTGGTTACTGGTGATAAGTATCCATCCTTTTCTAAACCTGCATAAGAGAAACCCAAATCTTGTATAAGCTGAGTTCGTCCCATCTCTAACCAAACTAAATAGTTTGCATGATACACTACTCCCATTTGATCGGTCTCTGCGTATCGTACTTCAATTTCTTTATCACTTATAAACATTTCTTAGTCACCTCAACCTCTATTATACAAAAAGATAGCAAAAAAAGCTGGAAAGTGTTACTCCACAGCTTTTAAAGCCATCTCTTTTAATAGTTTCTTATTAATTTTACCTACATCTGTCCTCGGCAATTCTTCTAGAAAATAAATCTTCTTAGGAACCTTATAGCTTCCTAGTGTAACTTTACAATAATCGATTAGCTCCTGCTCTGACACAGCTGAATTAGCATAAGAAATAAATGCAGTCACACACTCTCCCCATTTTACATCCTCTAACCCAAGTACAGCTGCTTCCTTTACATTTGGATGCTCTGCAAGGCGTTGCTCGATCTCTAAAGGATAAATATTCTCTCCTCCTGAAATAATGATCTCCTTTTTACGACCCACTATAAAGAAATCACCATCCTCGTCAAAGATTGCAAGGTCTCCAGTTTTTAACCATTTTCCCTCAAATGTATTTTCTGTTTCTCCATCATTATTCCAATAATGCTTAAAAACGTGTCTCCCTGAAACGTATAGCTCACCTACTTCATTTGCTTGACAAGGTTCTCCTTTTTCATTTATTACTTTTACTTCATTGAATTGCATACACTTGCCTACCGTCCCCTTTTTAAGCATAGCTTTTTCAGGACGGACAAAGAAGTTGTTTGGTCCTGCCTCCGTCAAACCGTAGCCTTCTTTAAACAAAATTCCAATCTCTTCAAACTTATTATAGATTGTGTGAGGACAAGGCGCTCCACCTGATAAGAAACACTTAACTGTAGGGAACAGCGACTTATTGATATACTCTGTTTCTAACATTGCTTGATACATCGTCGGCACAAACAAAGACAGAGTAGTCTTGTAGGAGTCCAAGTATTTTAAAGCTTCCTCTGCTTGGAACTTGTTGCCTGTGACCACGGTACCCCCCGCCATTAAAATAGGTATGCATAATGCGTTTAGTCCTCCAGTATGAAACATAGGCATATAGTTTAATGTACAGTCCTCTTCGTTTAATCCCCAGCTGATGATTGTATTAATCGCATTCCAATTGACATTGTCAAAGGATAGTACTGCTCCCTTAGGACTTCCAGTTGTCCCGCCTGTATAAATAATGAGCCAAGGATCATCCGGTTTCCAATCCGTGTTCAGATGGAAGTCACTATTATTGGAGAGTGTTATACTCGACAAAATAATTGTATTAAAGGTAGGGAAAAATGCACTTAAGTATCTATGCTCGTCATCGTAAATGACGGCCACCGGCGAACAATCGTCTAGTATATATTGTAATTCTTTGGTGCTTAACCGGTAATTTAACGGCACATAGATAAGTCCTTTCAAACCACAGGCGAACAATAATGCAAATAGTTCTATTCTATTATGAGAAAGAACCACGATTCTCTCCCCAGCTTTATATCCTTGTTGCTCAAAATAGTTCGCCCATCCACTAACTTGTTCCCATAATGTTTCATAGGTCCATTCCTTGCCGCTACTACTATCTATTAAAGCCTTCTTAGTTGGAGAGAGGATAGCCCTTTTATAAATCCATGCTTGTTCAGATAACATCTTGGCAACGCCCTTTCCTTACATCATGATACCGCCATCTACTTGTAGTACATGCCCGTGAACATAACTAGATTCATCGCAGGCTAAAAACAAATATGCATTTGCAATATCGCGTGGTTCTGCTAAACGTTGGAGAGCCACAACAGACTGCATCTGTTCAATAATTTTCTCAGGCATTTTCGCTACCATTTTCGTTAAAGTGAACCCGGGGGCTACTGCATTCACATTGAGGCCTTTTCTACCTAGTTCTTTTGCCCATGTCTTCGTCATTCCTACCACCGCAGCCTTTGAAGCAGCGTAATTGGTCTGACCTACGTTTCCATAAACTCCACTAACGGAGGAAGTATTAATAATTTTTCCATACTGATTTGCTACCATGTGTGGAACAACAGCCTGCGTGCAATTGAATACGCCCTTTAGATTTACATCTAACACTCTACTAAAATCTTCTTCTGTCATTTTAGTTAGCATGGCATCACGAGTGATCCCTGCATTATTTATCAAAATATGAATCTCTCCAAACCGTTCAATCGTTTGTTCCACCATTGCATCAACACTTTTACGATCTGCCACATCCACTTGGATAAAGAATGCCGAATAACCTTGTTCTCTTAATTCATTTTCTAGAGATGTGCCTGCCTGTTGATCGAAATCAGCCAAAACTACTTTTGCTCCTTCTTCAACAAACCGTTGAACAGCCGCGGATCCAATACCGTTAGCGGCTCCAGTAATAATTGCTACTTTATCTTGAAGTCTCATAATTAATTTTCCCCCTTTAAAAATGGTTCGACAGCACTTAGCAATTGCTCCAAATCATCAATTAAGGGAGAATGGCCACAGTTAACTAAAAGGATGTATGTAGCATTGTCACCCAAATCTGCAACGATTTCTTGTGTCATTTGCTCTGATACTACATAATCTCGATCTCCACGAAGAACAAGAACTGGTATAGTTATATCCTTAGCCTGGTTTGTTCCTTTTGCGGCTCCATTATGCTCTTTACCAATATTAAATATATTTAAGCTGTGATACACATCAGCTAAATTTCGTTGTGTCAGCATATCGTCTAGATATTCTTCATATAATTGCTCATTCGGTTTACTTTGTGTATAGATTGCAGCATTCCATACAGCCCTTAAGCCCTCTTTGTTTTTTGTATCATACAATCCTTGCATCGCCTTCGTTTTTGATGGGTCTTCCTCGATTTGCTCAATCGTTTGTAGCCTTTCATTATAGTTAGGTGTGCCATCTGCATTCGTACCGAAGAATGGATATCCTCTTGTGGATGCTGACGCCAATAGAACCAGCTTTTCACAATATCCAGGAAAATCAGCAACAAACTGCATACATTCTGCGCCCCCAGTAGACCAGCCAATCAAGTCAAACTTCTTAAGGGAAAGGTGGTCAACAAAACCTTTTAAATCATTTGAAAAATCCTTTATCCCATTTACTCGTGTATGATAAGTAGAGCCTCCAAAACCTCTCATATCCAAAGCAATTACAGTAAATGAATCATCCAAAGCATCCATTAGTAGATCCCAATGCTTTGATGACGTCATATTGCCATGAACAAGTACGAGGATCCGGTTACCCCCTGCTCTTTCCCTATAAGTAATTGACTCCCCATTTGCCAATGTTACTTTTTGTAATGTCATGATCATATGTTTCTCCCTTCCATTCCCCATTTAATAACTATTGCTCCCCATGCGTAGCCAATGCCAGCACTTACTAGAACGACAATATCTCCACTTTTTATTTTCCCTGATTTTTCAGCTAATTCCAATGATATAATTTGATCCATCTGTCCGACGTGCCCATAATCACTTAAATAAATTGATTGTTCCGTATTCAAACCCAGCTCACCTAGGACATAATCATGTGCAGACCTTTTCATGTGAAGGATGGCAAGATAATCGATATCCATGTCACTGTATCCGCTTTTCAAAAGCGCATTCCTAACAACCTTTAAAAAATTGTCCATCGATTTTTGTTCTAGCCTTGCCTTCATACCCTCGGGATCCATTACATCTAATCGATACAAACCATTCTCCAAATGCTCAGGTGATAAAGGTTGCTTAGTTCCTCCAACAGGCACCAATACATCCTCTGAAAAAGAGCCGTCCGTGATTATATCCGTCTCCAAAACAGTATTTTTCTCGTAATCTCTTTTTAAAATCATTGCTGCTCCACCTGCACCTAGGTTGAACATGAATCGCGTCCGATCATTTGTATAGTCAATAAAGTCACTGTTTCTATAACCTCCCGCAAGCAAAACTGTTTGGATAGAAGGGTCAGCGAGCATCATGCTCTTTGCAACTTTCATTGCCATAATAGTTGTTCCACAACGAAGCGCCACATCAAAACCCCACGCGTGAAAGGCGCCAAGCTCTTCTTGAATCTTAATGGCAGCTGTCCAAAGGGGATATTCCTTGTGCTCTTCCCCAATATAGATTATTAGATCGATAGATTTGGGATCCACATTTCCTTTTTGCAATGCTTTCTCCGCTGCCCATATTCCCATTGCAACTGTATGATCATCTTTCCCTGGAATTGGCTTTTTTGAAATACCCATTTTGTTTTTGACTACTTCAATAGGGAGTTTGGAACGGAAAGCGATTTCTTCAGCAGTCATTACATCTGTTGGAATATATATTCCAGTACTGACAATCCCTATCGTCATTTTGCTAACTCCCTCCTTTTAGTAGCCACTTCCACATTACTTTTTTTGTTTTTCCGTTTCCAGAAAGCATATTGAATGGTTCCAACTATGCCTCTAGGGAAGAAAATAACGGCGAGAATATAAATAATACCGAAGAATATGATCCATCTTTCAAAAATCGGATGTTCCTTAGCTAGCCCAGAAAGATAATGCTGTGCTAATTCAATAACTCCTGCTCCTATAATAGGACCAATAAGTGTGCCCACACCGCCTATAATTGTCATTAATAATGCATCAAGTGTGATATCCATCGTCAGTACACTGGTATTGACAAAGCGTAACGATATCGCATATAACGATCCTGCTAGACTGGCAATTACTCCGGCAACTACTGAAGCGATTACCTTATAATAGAGCGTGTTGTATCCAAGTGACTTTGTTCTTTGCTCGTTTTCTCTAACTCCAATCAACACTTTACCTAGAGGAGAATTAACAAATCTTCTTAGGAATAGATAAACTAGGACGAGGCACCCCAAAACCAATAGATAGAACACCATGCGATCTCTAAAAATTTCAGGAGCTCTAAATGTAAAGCCATCATTTCCATAGGTAAGAGTTCTCCACTTTTCTGCAAGGACAAGAAATAGTCCGGATACCGCCATTGTAAGCATGGCAAAGAAATGGCTTTTTAGACGTAGCGTTAACAATCCAACTAAAAAGCTAATAACCCCTGCAATAACCATCCCTACAGCAATTGATAGTATAAATATTCCGACTGTTGACTCAAAGTGGTTTAACATAATAGCCGTGGAATATGCTCCCATACCGAAGAACATAGCATGACCAAAGGATACAATTCCTGTATAACCGAGCAGAATATCATAGCTCATCGCTAATATGGAAAAGATGAATATTTGAGTCAGCAGAATAGTCCATGTTCTAGAATCTGAGACAAATGGAAATATGGTAAATGCAGCGATAATTAGCAACAATACGCCATGTTTAACTTGAAATGTAGATTTTAACTTCATCCTTGTATCATCCTTTCGCAGTAAACAAACCTTGCGGACGGAAGATTAATACGACTGCCATTAGCAGCATATTTACCGCAAGTGATAGAGCAGGAACATAATACGCCATGAAGCTCCCTGACAAACCTACTAAAATAGCTGCCATTAATGATCCTGGAAAGCTACCCATCCCTCCAATGACCACTACTATGAAGGCTAATATTGCATACTCCATGCCCATTTCAGCGTATACCACACCTGAATATGGTGCCATCAAAGCACCACCTAATGCTGCAAGTGCTGCACCTGTCATAAAAACATATAAAAAAACCTTTTTTATATTTATTCCTAACGCCTGCACCATTTCCTTGTTCATCACACCAGCGCGTACAGTTAGACCGATTTTTGTTCGTTTTAAAATGAATTGGAAAATACCAAACACGATGAATCCAATGGTGATGATAAATAAACGATATTTAATAATGATGACATCCCCAACCTCCCAGCTTCCAGCTAACAGAGGAGGTACTTTTGCTGGAATTTGGTTTGGTCCGAAAACGACCTTCAGCATTTCAGAAAGAACAATCATGAAACCTAGAGTAATTAATATTTGCTGTACATGGTTTCCGTAAACAGGTGTGATAATTAGCTTTTCTGTTATAAATCCCAATAAAGCTCCAGTTAAAACAGCTCCTATCAGAGCTAAGGTAAAGCTATCGGTCAAACTGTAAAACCATACTCCAGAAAAAGCACCCCAGGCAAATAAGCCTCCATGCGCAAAGTTTAAGACATCCATTAACCCAAATATTAAGGTTAATCCAGCTGCCAATAAAAATATCAACATGCCAGTTGCCAATCCGTTTATCAATAAATTAATGATCAACTCCATATAGCTTCCTCCTTTACCCGATACCGAGGTATTTTCTCTTCAATTCTTCATCTTGGATTAGCTCACTCATTTGTCCTGATTGAACAGTTTCTCCATCATCGATTAGTGTGTATGTATCCCCAATTTTACTTGCCATCATAAAATTTTGTTCTACCAGGATAATAGTAGTCTGCTTCTTCATCTCTATTATTGCTTCCATCACCTTTTCAATAACGACCGGTGCAAGACCTTTTGAAGGTTCGTCTATTAAGAGAAGTTTACTTTCATTAACGAAAGCCCTAGCCATCGAAAGCATTTGTTTTTGTCCTCCGGATAAATGCCCCCCATCCTTCTTCCAATACTTTTTAAGATCTGGGAATAGCTCTAGGACATATTCCTGCCTTTCTTTTGCTGCATCATCCTCCTTTCTCATGGCTACTTTTAAATTTTCCTCAACGGTTAATGCTCCGAATATACCTTGATCCTCGGGTACATAGCCGATACCACTTGAGGCAATCTGATGAGTAGCGTGCGAGGCAATTGATGAGTCATCGTATTTTATGATTCCTTTGGAGGCGGGGGTAAGGCCCATAATCGTTTTTAAAGTGGTCGTTTTCCCAGCTCCATTTCTACCAAGCAGTACACTCACTTCTCCTTCCCTCGCTTCAAAAGAGACTCCCTGCAAAATGTGATATTGACCAATATAAGTGTGAACGTTCTCTAATTTAAGCAAGGTGCTCATCGTATAAACCTCCCAAATATGCATTTTGAACGGTTTCATTGTTCATGATTTCATCAGGGCTACCATCTGCAAGCAGCCTTCCATTGAACAAAACCATAATAGAGTCGGAGAGGTCCAAAATCATAT
Source organism: Psychrobacillus sp. BL-248-WT-3 (assembly GCF_012843435.1). Lineage (GTDB taxonomy): Bacteria > Bacillota > Bacilli > Bacillales_A > Planococcaceae > Psychrobacillus. The sequence continues at coordinate 75,270 of NZ_JABAFC010000007.1, forward strand.
CCATCTTATGTTCAATCAACAAAATGGTTTTGTCTCCCTTTTGTTTAATCTGCTTGATCACATCTAATATTGCTGGAACCTCCTCTAAAGACATACCGGCGGTCGGCTCATCCAACAGCAGCACCTCTGTATCTAAAGCAAGAAGCATGGCAATTTCTAATTTTCTTTTTTCCCCATGAGAAAGCTCATTAGCAAAGGCATATGCTTTTTTAGACAGCAAAACCATCTCCAGCAGCTGTTCTGCCTCTTCCTGAAATTTATGGTAGCTACTAAAATGACGAAGCATTTGATAACGGACTTTTTGTTTCGATTGCACCGCAAGCCTTACATTTTCCATGACAGTTAGATTTGGGAATACATTTGTAATTTGAAAGGATCTACCTAAGCCTTGTCGCGTCCTCTCGATAGAAGAATACTTAGCCAAAGATTGACCTTTATAAAATACATCTCCTTCTGTTGGCTTCAATTCACCACTAATTAAATTAAAAAAAGTTGTCTTTCCAGCTCCGTTTGGCCCAATAATGGATTTGAAATGCTTTTCTGGCATAACAAAATTCACATGATCTACTGCAATTTGACCTCCAAATTTAATCGTCAGGTTTTCCGTTCTTAATATAGGTTCCATTCGAATTGACTCCTCTCTTAAACACTAACCTTGCTTTAGAAAAGATCTATAACAAGGTTAGTTTCATTCCTAATCCTATTAGGCAGTCAGTTTCTTCAATTTTTTAATATCGTTACTTCTTGTTTATAATTGGTGGCTCCGTTTCTTCTGGTGACAATTCTCGAATCAGAACAGGAACGGGGTATGGGACGCCATCCTGTTTTTCTAGCTTAATAGAATATAAAGATTGAAGTGCCTGATGATCTTCCGCACGGAACGTCATTTTTCCTTTTGCAGTTTCAAATGACATACCTTCCATCAACTTAATGAGCTCGTTGGCATCTGTATTACCCTCAGATTTTTTTAATGCTTCTACAATAGCAATGGCTGCTGACATACCACCAGGAGTGAAAAGATCAGGGACATCTCCATTGAAACGTTTTTTATGCTCCTCAACTAACCAATCATTAATTTCATTGTCTGGTAATGTGTGATAATAAACCGAGAAACCCTCCATACCAATTAACGGCTCCATAATAGAAAGAGCAGGGATATCTGGTGCACCAGTAGAGATTTTTATCCCTTTATCCTGTAACTTTAAGTCAGCGATTTGGTTCCAAGGTGAGTTAGCACCAGCCCAAACGACGAAAAGATAATCTGGTTTTGCTTGAATTACCTTTTGTAGATTAGATGTGAAATCTGTTGCAGCAGGGTCAGCGTATTCCTCTAATACGATTTCTGCCCCCAGCTTTTCAGCTGCTGCTTTAAACGCTGTGACTCCATCCCAGCCGAAGGAATAATCTGGTGCGAAGGTCGCTATCTTCACTCCTTCTTTAGCAATCGCTGCTGCTCCTGCCACTGCATCCTGAGAAGAATTACGAGCCGTACGGAATATATATGGATTAAATTCAGAACCCGTGATACTATCAGCTACAGCAGGTTCTACGATCATAATTTTTTCATATTCCTCTGCAAGTGGCAGTACAGCTAACGTATCCCCAGAACTAGAGGAACCAACTAAGAAGTCTACTTCATCCTCTTCCAAAAGCTTCGTGGCTTTTTGAACAGCAACCTCAGGTTTAGTCTCTGTATCCTCGTAAACAACCTCAATTTTCTTGCCAGCTATCTCCATTGTCCCGCCGGTCGCATACTCTAAACCAAGTTCAAAACCGTTTCTAGTTTGCTTCCCGTACGACTCAAGTGCTCCAGTCAACGAAGCAAGTACACCAATTTTAATAGTCTCGCCTTCCTGCACCTCGCCTGAAACCGGAGTAGTTCCACCTGACTCCTCATTAGTTTCAGCAGCCTCATCACTACAAGCTGCACTAAAAAATACAACCGATAATAGCGTTAGAAATAGAATCCATTTTTTCAATGTTTTTAACCTCCCAATTATTTTGTAAGCGCTCTCATGCTTCGTTTTAACTGTACAAAATAGGAGTTACATATAAGTTACAAAGTTCTTGGGTGAAAAAATGACAGGCTAGTAAAATGAAAAAGCTTCGAAAATTTTACTGTTCGTAAATTTTCGAAGCCTTTTTAAGTTTTATTCGATAGTGGATAATTCATAATCGATAATTTCTTTCATTTTGATCGTGCCTATCGCACCATTGCTAAAGGTATTGGGTTCACGCCAGTAAACTTGTCTAAAATGAATGCCATTGTGTAACTCGATTTGCAAAAAGACTCTAGAACCATCCCTTTCTATAGATTCAACATCTTCTAGTGTTAATGTATTCCATGTATCAATAAACTGTTGAACCGACTCCGGACTGAACTCGTGAATTCTTCTTCCATCCTCTGTACTTTCAATATATATTTTGCTGACCAACCCTACTAACGGGTAGAGTTCTCCCGCCATTTTTGCTTTTTTATTGGTTTCCACTACAAATACCCTGTCATTTACTTGCACCGCTAAAGATGCTGGAATTCCCTTTATCTCGTAAATTGGTGACTCTTTCTCCGCGTAGGTCGCATCGCCGTTTGTCATCTTATGATTACTACATGCACTACCTGCCACTTATAGGTAACCTCACCAAGTTTATTACCTGTTTCGATAGATAAGGTCACTTCTTCATCAGACGGCTCAGGAAAATGATGCATATACTTGATGTCATTAATCATAACCATATCAATCCATTCAATTTCTGCGTCTGGACAACCAAATGATGAAACAGAATTTGTAACTACAGTAATTGGAGCTATATTACAAGCGGACAAAGACATACTTAAAAAAGTAATAAGAATTACTTTACTTAATTTCAACAATTCTCCTCCTATAAATTAGATGAATAAATTTTACCCATAATTAATAATCATTTCATACATTTGAATAGTCGTTTGCATAGGTTCTACGTGAAGCTCCTCATGCAAAGTTGCTACACAGCGTTCATACCATTTAACAGCCTGTGTTCTATTTTGTAGCTGATAATAAGCAAACATGAGTAAACGATAGGCCTCTTCCCACGTATGATCTAAGTGGATAAGCTTCTGTGACCAGTAAATTGTCTTCTCAAAGTCCTTCAAACGTGTACTCGTTTGCGCTAATCTTTCTAATACCAATATATACTGTTGTTCTGTTTTCTCCCGCTCATGGGAAATCCACTCAATCGCTGGCTTTCCTTCTAGAAGGCTGCCATTATAAAGTCTCACTGCCTTCAATAGATGCTCTAATGCTAAGGAAGCATCTTTTTCAAGCATACCGAGTGTTGCGTAATCATAAAAAGTTTCTAAATCACTTTTCACCACTGCCTCTGGGTTTAATCTATACATCGATTGCTTTCGGATTATAAAATATGATTCTCCTCTAGCTTCCCTACTTGGTTCGATAACTTTTAGCAATGCATTTAAAATAACCTTAAAATCTCGATCAGATGATTTTTCATCGGCGTTTTCTTTCCATAAGCTTCTTATTAATTCTTCTTTAGGTACAAAACGACTTTTATTCAAATATAAATAAGTAAGAAGCTCCTTCGATTTTTCCCTTTGCCACCTTCTTTCCTCTACTTCATGAATTCCCATATATAAAGTAAAGGAGCCTAAAAGTTGAAGTCTTAAAGAATATCCAGGATAGACGATCTCCTCTCGTATAACTAATTTTTCTCTCAGCGTTTGTAAAAAAGTATTTTTATTTTCTGTTAGAAGTAAGCCTTTTTTTATAAGGGGAAAATTTATCTGTAAGTCGACTGGACCAAATACTGTTTCTTTCAGTAAAAAGAAAAGAAAGTTATTTTCAACACATATTTTTGCGAATGTAACCATGGAACTTACAAATAACTCTTTCAAGTGAAGGTCAGCATAAATACGAGAAAGCCAATAATTACTGGTCATTTCTCCATATATATCTCCATTTTCATAAAATAATGCTGCTGCCTCCTGACACCTTGCTTCTGCCTTATCTAAATCTTCATTTTCATAATAAACAATGGACAGTCCAAGCATTATATATGCAGATAACCAATAATCATTACTTCTGATTGTTTCACGTAATCCCATTTCACCATAACTAATAGCTTCCTGAAATTTTCCTTGCCTGGACTTTAAAATGGAAAGTCCCAAGTAAGGCTCTGCTTTAGCTCTTGAAACATTCAAATCTTCCATTCGCTGAACAGCTTTTAAATAAAGTGCTTCAGGAGTATGAAGGTCAAATGGATTATGTAATATTTCCGCATGACCTTTTCTAATCCATCCCACCGCTTCAACAAAGCCCGATTTTTCCTTAATGCCAGTTTCAATTCCTTTGTTTGCTGCTTTTTTCGCTTTTTCAGTGTCCCCTGTCAATGAGTAAATGAAGGAGAGCAGTAAGGCAGTTTCACGATGAGAATCAGGTATTGCTAGTTCATCCTCTAGTCTCAGCTCTAAAACTCGCACAGCATCATTTAACATTCCAGTTCTTAAATAAATTCGGGCATCCAAGTTACCCTTTCTTAAAATAAATGGGTCTAATTTTTCCCTTGTAACCCACTCGCTAGCATCTTTCGACCTGCCTAAATTAACTAGATTCTCCGCATGGAGTCTTTTTAGAGAATTCTGCTCGTCATTTGATATTTCTTTACTATCATTTGCCCATTTAATAGCTTCCTCTAAAAATGATTTTGCTAATGCTGGTTGAATCGTATCTAGATAAATATGGGCAATCCCTGCATTAGCTCTGCTCATGAAAAGAATATTCTGCTTTGCCTGAGCCATTGCTAAGCACTTTTCATATGATTTCCTCGCTTTTTCATAAAACGCTCGATATCGATGACATTCTCCCTCAAAATAATAGAGTTCATAAAAATGTTCTCTAGTAGAAGGAGATAAATGGTCCTTCATCAACTCCAGCAGCCAATCGAATTGACCAGCCAAAATCATTGAGTTGGCGTTCGGAATAATCATCTCAGCTAAAAATTGCTCGTTTTTAGATTTTACGGCGTGATATATAGCTTGGACGATATTATTTTTCTCTTTAAAAAAATTAGCTACTTCTTTATGTGTTTCATAAAACCCGATAGAATTCGTTTGGAGCCACTTATCTTCTAGAAATTGTTGAAACAAAGCGTGAAACCTATACGTATTGGAATCACTTAACTTTTGTATAAAAGAATGACTAGAGGTTAACATCTCAAACTGAGCAAATTCTTCCTTTCCAAAGAATTCATCTATTTCTTCAGCAGAAAAAACAGGAAATATACTGAAATTCAATAAAGAAAGCTGATCTTTTGGTGACATATTAGAAAACACTTCTTCAGAAAGATAGGAAAACAAATCATTAAGCGCAAAATTAGTAAGATCAGCTATCGTTTTCTGAGACTCTACTAATTGAACAGCAATCAATTGGATGGCAATCGCCCATCCCTCCGTTAGCTTTAATACATTTTCCGCTTCAACGTTAGTAATCGACTTTTCATGATAATCTTCAAAGAACACTTGAATTTCTTCCTCGCTAAACATAAAGTCCTGTTCTTTTAGCTCAACTAGTTGACCATTTAACTTAAGCTTGAGTAACACAGTCCACTTCGGTCGAATCCGAGAAGCTATAACGAGATTAATAGTAGGAGGAAGAAATTCTATTATTTTTTCGATTACATAATTTATATGGAATACATGGTCAACTAAATGATAATCATCTAAGACAATCGTAAAAGGTGTATTAATTAGGGCTAGTTCATTACAAAATAGAGAATACCACCTAGTCAGCTCGGTTTCCTTTGGGTATATGAAATGAATATTGTCTTCTAGTAGACTACTCCCGAACGTTGGAACCACTCTTCGTATGCTATGCACTAGATAACGTAGAAAAGGAAGAATATTATCGTCCTCCTCTGATATTGAATACCATGAAAACGCTTCCTTTGTATCGTAGAAATATTGAGCAAGCGCAGAGCTTTTTCCAAATCCTGCACCACTATGTAAAAGACAAACCTTTTTATCTGCTTTACTTTTTAGCTTTTTAATTAGAGAGGACCTTCTCATGTAATTAGAAGAAGGAATCGGTGGTGTAAGCTTAGATACTAATATTGTTGGTTGTTCCATCTAATCCCCCCTAAAGAAACCGTTTATTTAAACATATCCTAACATAAAATTTAATTGAATAGATAGATAATTACAGTTATGCTAAATTATATGAATTTTAGAAAAGGGGATATTAAAATGAATTTTCCAGTATTAATGACAGAGAGATTAAATTTAATAGAAATAAATGAAGAGCACGTGGCTAGCATTTACTCCATTTTTTCCAATGAAGAAGTCATTCAATATTACGGAATGTCCCCATTAACTAGCGTCGACCAAGCAGCAGCAATGGTAAATTCCTTTGCAAATGGCTTTGAGCAAAAAAGATCCATGCGGTGGGGAATCGTTTGGAAAGAAACAGGAGAATTAATAGGTACAGTAGGGTTAAATAACCTATCCTTAAATAGCAAAAGAACGGAGATCGGCTATGAGCTATTGCCCGCCCATTGGAGAAAAGGAATTGTGACTGAAGCTGTAGAAGCAGTAATCGATTATTGCTTTAATGAATTAAAACTTTTTCGTATAGGAGCAGTAACCTTTCCTCAAAACGAGGCATCATTCTCTTTACTTTTAAAATTGGGCTTTGAAAAAGAAGGTGTCTTAAAAGGCTATCTTTATCAAGATAACGAATCACATGATGCTTTCATTTTTTCTATTATACAGCCTGAATGGAGAAAATAAGTAAATAACTTATATTGCTTTTTCATGATAAAAACTTCAAGTAAAAAGCAGGGAGGAAAATAAAATTGAGACTATCTGAATTCCATCCACTCTTCTATCACATACGAATCCAGCAGAAAAGGTTAGTCAGAGCACTAATCAATTTAAAAGATGGGCAAAAGCTAGCTACCAGCAAGTTACTGTCAACCACATTTCCATACACTTGCAAAAAACACCAATCATTGCTGAGAAGGACATTAGGTGAAAGCGACCCTCAATTGCAAGAAAATAAAATAACAAACTTGAAGATTGCTGCTAGTAAAATAGATGGAATCATCATCAAACCTGGTGAGATTGTTTCTTTTTGGAGACTTGTTGGAAAAACTACAAAAGCAAAAGGCTATATTGAAGGTATGCAGCTCTCCAGAGGAGAGGTGCAGAAGGGAATTGGCGGTGGGATATGTCAGCTTGCAAACCTCTTATATTGGATGGTGCTACACACACCTCTTGTTGTTACCGAAAGACATCATCATAGCTTTGATCCTTTTCCTGATTCGGGACGTACGCTTCCTTTTGGTAGTGGAGCCAGTGTTTTTTACAATTACGTTGATTTACGATTTTATAATCCGACACCTAGCTCATTTCAAATAAAGGTTTGGGTAACTGATAAACACTTGAAGGGTGCCATTTTCTCCAAAGAAGAAATGCCATATTCCTATCATATTGATGAAAGAAATCATCAATTTTTAAAACAAAACGGGAAAAACTTTCGTCAAAACGAGATTTGGAGAAAGACTATAGATAAAAGAACAGGTCAAATGATAAAAGAAGAGTTGCTAATCCATAACTTTTCGGAAGTGAAGTACCCTATACCAGACTTAGCTCATGTAGAGAATTGTTAAAGAATAAGGCTATGTTAAAGGTTGAGGTTGATTTTAGACAAAAAATGAGCTAGGAAATTTCCTAGCTCATTTAAATTTGATTTCCTCTTTACTAACGCTACCTGTTCCGTTAAGTTCAATAAGAAATAGACTCACTCCTTCTTGAAGTTAAGTACCCGTTAGTTGGTCGACAATAAACTCAAAAATAAGTTTGTTCTTTTCTTATTTTCATTTCAACTAAAAGAATATTAAATAATAATACAATTATTAATACAGTGACTAATTGTACGGGAGCTTTAAGTATATAACATAAAAGAAATGTTATAGTAAATGTAACTAAAATCCTCAAATAATATTTAAATCTCTTTCGATTTGTTTCACTCATAAATTACTCCCCTTTTAATAATACATTATTAAATAATTCGACAGTAATAAAGACTTTATACCTTTTTGAAGTAAAGCACCTCGTAGTTCACTAAGCAGAAAACAGTTTACCAGAGTCATATTTTAAGTCTTGATATGTATATAAATATTCTTCTTCAATACAAAGAGCATCTATCAAAATTAGAGTCAGAAATAGATGCCCTCGCTAAAGAAATTGAAGAATATACTATCATCCAATCTACCCCCGGTATCGGTGAAAAGTTTGTAGCATTCGCTGGAGTTGACCCTAGCGTATTCGAGTCCGGCAAGTTTTCAGCGTCCAAGAATCGAATTACGAAACGAGGGTCAAGTAGGCTTAGACATGCCTTATTTATGGCTGTACGTTGTGCAATACGGGATTGTCGGAAGACTAAAACAGACGATATAGTGATTCCCGGTAACAAGAAATTACGTGAGTTTTATGATAAGAAACGTGAGGAAGGAAAACCCTATAAAGTAGCCATGATAGCTTGTGTTAATAAACTATTACATTGGATCTTTGCCTTATTAAAAAACAAAACCACATTTCAAGATTTAGCCTGATACATATAAATATTTAAATATACCAAAAACCTCCAATTTAAAATTTTGGAAGATTATTTGTCATACCATTTTTTAGTATATCATGTGTTTTTTAAAGTTTTAATAGAAACATATTGACAAACTATTAGCTGGTTTAGTTGAATAAGAACATTTATAACAGCAAACATAAGCTATTTGCTTGTTAATATTAACTTTCGTGTTTTAGCATCATATATTTTATAACTAACTCCAAACTCATGGTCTTTTGTAACTGTCACCTCGCAATAATAAGGAATTGACTTTCCATAAGCATCAAGTGCAGGAATATCTCTGAAACTAAACACTTCATCTATATTAAGCATTTTTAAGTCCGCTTCAGAAGTACGACCTGATGAATCTATTTCGATAACACATTTCCCACTAACGACATCATATTCCTTTAGCACAACATATTTAAGGCTTGGGAGAGTAATCACTAAACATAAAACACCAAGTAATAAGGCTAAAAGGATTTTACCTACATTTAATATTGTGTAATCTTTACCACTATACATTGCAATAAATGTAAATAATGCCACTATTACTAACAAAACCCCGATAATTAGTATCGCATAATACATTAACATTTTTTCACTTCCTTTAACAATTAAATGGAATATTATATTACCTCTTCTTCCACTAAACTGCCCCGTCATTATACACCTTTGTGTACCATTATATCGTCAATTTTCAAAGAAAGATTAGCAGTTTCGATATTTTTACTCTAGGTGGAAGCTTTCGCGTGCGTTGGATCTCTTATCTGCTTCACTTCCCCGCTAAAGTTAACGCCTATCTCTACGAAAGTATCCATTTCCATAAAATCCCACGATGGTTATAATTTAGTTTATAATACGGACATATGTTCTTATGTAGAAAATATTGATAATTATTACAAAAAAAAGAACCTAAATCATTTCAGATTTAGGTTCTTTAATCTATTTATTAAGCTTCTAGCATTTTGTTACGTAATACCATTTGAAGGATACCACCATGACGGTAGTAATCTACCTCAACCTCTGAATCGAAACGAGCAAGCACGTTGAATTCTTTTACAGAACCATCTTCAGCTTTAGCTGTTACTTTCAGAATATCACGAGGTTTAACTCCCTCAGCAATGTTAATGCTGATTTCCTCTTTACCAGTTAATCCTAATGTTTCAGCATTTTCTCCTGGTAAGAAGTTAAGTGGTAGAACACCCATCATTACAAGATTTGAACGGTGAATACGTTCAAAGCTTTCTGTAATAACAGCTTTAATACCTAAAAGATTTGTTCCTTTTGCTGCCCAGTCACGAGATGATCCCATCCCGTAATCTTTTCCGCCGATTACTACTAAACCAGTACCTTCTTCTTGGTACTTCATAGCAGCATCATAGATAGACATGATTTCGCCCGTTGGCCAGTAAGTAGTGTATCCACCTTCTGTACCAGGAGCAATTTGGTTACGGATACGGATATTAGCGAATGTACCACGCATCATTACTTCATGGTTACCACGACGTGAACCGTATGAGTTGAAATCACGAATTTCTACGCCATTTTCACGCAAGTATTTACCTGCTGGTGTATCTTTACCGATAGCACCTGCTGGAGAGATATGGTCAGTTGTAATAGAGTCACCGAATTTCGCAACTACGCGAAGTCCAGCAAGTGTTTCAATTGAACCTGGCTCCTTAGATAATCCTTGGAAGAATGGTGGGTTTTGAATGTAAGTTGATTTGTCATCAAATGAATACAATGATTCAGTTGAAGTTTCAATTGCATTCCATGCTTCGTTTTCATCAAATACGCGTGCATATTCTTTTTGGAATAGCTCACGAGTAACTACTTTAGAAAGCACTTGGTTAACTTCTTCAGTTGATGGCCAGATATCAGCAAAGTATACTTCATTGCCATCTGCATCTTTACCAAATGAGTCTTTTTGAAGATCGATATCAACAGTACCAGCAAGAGCATAAGCAACAACTAATGGTGGTGAAGCTAAGTAGTTAGCTTTTACTAATGGATGTACACGGCCTTCAAAGTTACGGTTACCAGAAAGAACTGAAGTTACGAAAAGATCTTCGTCAATAATTGCTTTCTCGATTTCTGGCAATAATGGACCAGAGTTACCGATACATGTTGTACAACCGTATCCAACTGTGTTAAATCCGATTTCATCAAGGAATTTGTCTAGTCCTGAATCTTGTAAATAACCAGTAACAACCTTAGAACCTGGTGCTAATGAAGTTTTTACGTAAGCAGGAACTTTCAATCCTTTTTCTACTGCTTTTTTCGCAACTAAACCAGCTGCAAGCATTACGTATGGGTTAGATGTGTTTGTACAAGAAGTGATTGCAGCAATAGCCACAGCACCAGTTGGCATAACAACATCTTTGTCTTCAAATTTAACAGTTGCAGATTTATCAAATTCTTTCTCTGATAATCCGAAGCCTTGTGTACCTTGAGGAGCTACTACGCTTTCACGGTAACGAGATTTCATATCAGTAAGAGGAATTAAATCTTGTGGACGTTTTGGTCCTGAAAGGTTGGCTTGAATATCTCCAAGGTCAATTTCAATTACATCTGTATAAACAGGCTCTAAAGCTGGATCAAAGAACATGTCGTTTGCTTTTAGGTAAGCTTCAACAACTTCGATATGCTCTTCTTCACGGCCAGTTAGACGTAAGTATTCAAGAGATTCTTCATCAATCGCGAAATATCCACATGTTGCACCATATTCTGGAGCCATGTTAGCGATTGTTGCACGGTCAGCAAGTGGTAATTTAGATACACCAGGACCAAAGAACTCAACAAATTTACCAACAACACCGCGTTGACGAAGTACTTGAGTAACTTTAAGCGCTAAGTCAGTTGCAGTAGTTCCATTTGGAAGATCTCCTACTAATTTTACCCCGATAACTTCTGGGATTGGGAAATAAGAAGGTTGACCAAGCATTCCTGCTTCAGCTTCGATACCACCTACACCCCATCCAAGTACACCAAGACCATTGATCATTGTTGTATGTGAATCAGTACCTACTACTGAATCAGGGAATGTTTCTAGTGTTCCGTCAGCACTTTCGTTCACATGAACGATTGGTGCTAAGTACTCTAGGTTAACTTGGTGAACGATACCAGTTGCTGGAGGTACAGCACGGAAGTTATCGTATGAAGTTTGTGCCCATTTCAAGAAATTGTAGCGTTCTGCATTACGTTCAAACTCAAGATCCATGTTTGCTTGTAAAGCTGATGCAGTACCGTATTTATCTACTTGTACGGAGTGGTCGATAACAAGGTCAACTGGAATAGCAGGGTTGATTTTATCTGGATTTCCGCCCATTTCGTTCATCGCAGAACGTAATGCTGCTAAATCAACTACTACTGGTACTCCTGTGAAATCTTGTAGGACAACTCGAGAAGGCTTAAATGGAACCTCTGCTTCTGGATCCGCATCTTTACCCCATTTTGCTAATTGTTCAACGTGCTCATCTTTAATTACATATCCATCATGTTGACGTAACACAGACTCTAGTAATACTTTAATTGAGTATGGTAGACGTGATACGTTTGCGATTCCTGCTTCTTCTAAAGCAGCTAAACGATAATAAGTATATTCTTTTCCATTTAGCGTGAAAGAAGTACGGCTATTGTGTAAGCTATCTTTTGCCATTTGTATTCCTCCTAATATCTATTGAAAAGACTCTATTCAAGTAACTTTTCTCCACCATTAATCATAACTTAACTCTAGCGATAAGTAAATTACATTAAAATTATTATAAGTAATAATTAATTCTTATGACCTTTTATCTTTTTAATTGTTTTCTCTAATTGCTTTAAATGTCTTTTTTCATGTAAACCAACGAATGGAAACCATTGCACTAGCGGTACCCTGCCGAATAAGGGATGCTTTAGTGACTTATCTTGAAAAACTTGATAATCATTATTAGCATATACTTTTAATAATTCCATTCTAGCTGCATGTAATTGACTTTTCATCACCTCTTTTGTCTCGTAATCGGGCTTCGGCACGGTATACTTTGGTGCCTTAACTTTGATCAAACGAAGGGTCGAAACCTGAATCGGCTTTTTTTTCGCATGCGGACTATTAGGATCAGCTAACTCCGACTTAATCCCTTTTACAATCGTATTCTCCATTTTAACCAAGTGTTCCATAATCTCTTTTGGTGACCAAGAGTTTTGATCAGGTTTTTGATTGAACTCCTCCTCGCTTAATGAATCTACAAGTCTAAAAAGCTCTGCACGTATTGTATTGTTTTTTTCAAGAAACATTATTTACCTCCACTACACTATGTTTTGTATATATCTATACTTATACCCACTATACAACCTTACAATCTAATTTCTTTTCTCTCGTTATACTTCGCTTATTTTACTTCTAATATCTATGTACTTTTCAAAAGGTGAATTAATTGTTTCCCTTTCGTATAATCGGACACGCTCGGTATTGGTATGCGATTAAGGCAATCACCATGGAATCACTATTATTTGGTTTTTATTAGAATGGTGTGTTAATCGTTTTCTATTCCATAGTTAAGTCCTTTTATAGAAGTCGGTAACCAATTATCCTAGTGTTTTTCATTATACTCTTAGAAACTATATTGAGAAATATGATTATGTTATTTTAGCTTGTGTGTTTCTCAGTATGCTATTCGAGAAGTAAATCATGAATTTTCCGGGAAACTAAAGACGGAATATTTAAATTAAAAAGTATGAGGTTTAACGTCTTCTCATGTTGGCTATACAAAGAGTGTAATCGAAATAATAAATATTTGAGGAGATGAAAGAAAATGGGACTAATTTTATACTTAATCATCGGTGGGATCATCGGTTGGCTAGCAGGACTAATTCTTGGTAAGGATATTCCTGGTGGAATTATAGGAAACATTATCGCTGGTATCATTGGTGCTTGGATCGGTGGAATGATTTTCCCTGATATGGGACCAGTAATTTGGGACATGGCAATTATTCCAGCATTAATCGGTGCTATTATCCTAGTTGCTATTTTAAGTTTAATCTTGAAAAGTATGCGTAAATAATTTTAATGAAGCTAACACGGATTTAAAAAATCATTTCTAAAAAAAGAGACTGCCCCAAGCTTTGATTAATATCAAAAATTGGAGGTAGCCTCTTTTTTTGTTGAATTTAAAAGCCTGTGGTTGTTAAAAATAGTTTGATTTGAACTTGAGCTGAAAGCTCACTCTAATTAGGCAATAAAAAAACCTATTAAAAACTCCAAGGAATCTTTAATAGGTTTTAAGTATAAATTTATTTACCTTCTTCAATCAATGTTTCCATGTCAATTACAATTTCTTCTTTAGGTACGTCTTCGAATCCGGTGTAATTTTTAACTGCAACACCGTTTTGATCGATCAAATAAAAACGAGATCCGTGAATTACTTGGTCATCATTTGGATTATTTCGAACGAGTGCTTTAAACGATTGCTCGGCAAATTGGGAGATATATTCCTGAGAATAACCAGTTAAAAGCTCCCAGTTACTTTGATCAGGCACTTCAAACATGTCCAAGTATTCTTGTAAAACTTCCGGCGTATCCACCTCAGGGTCTACACTGAATCCCACAATTTTATAATCCTCTATACCTTTATCCTTTAGCATTCCTTGTATTTCTGCAAGATTAAAGGTCATTGGCGGACAAATTGTTTCACAATTCGTAAAGATAAAAGTAGCCAACCAAACCGTTCCCTTTAAATCCTCTAAAGAAGTTTCTTCGCCTCGTTGATTGTCAAACTCAAATTCTTCTATTTCCCAGTTTGTTTGGGCTTTAAAGTCACTGCTTCCACAACCTGCTAGTACCATTAAGCTTATCATTATAATACCCAATATTTTTTTCATTGTATGACTCCTTTATAACATCCTAGCCTAATCTTAACCAATGTGGATATTGCGTTCAACTACTCTGTCTTTTAGATTTCAACAGTTTTGTGTCTATACATTGCTCAAGGATAACAGTGCATTTTTAATTTCTTCAAGCTTGCTCTCTACTCTGTGCATTAAATAGAATGACACAAAAATAGGAAAGCCTACATCTTGAATAACTGAAAGCCACTGGTCCATAGGGATAACCTCCTTTTCATCTTCTCCAAAAGTACAAGCGACTATAACACTATTTACTAGAAGATCCAAGCCATTTTTCAAACATGCTCTCTGCTATTTTTCCAATCTCCGGTTCAAAATTGAAAAGGTATTAAGAGCAGTTCTCTCTTAATACCCCCCTAACCATGTTAGATTATAGAATTGACATTACGTTCCACAACTTTAGCACCTTTAATACCGCTTAGACTAAAGCTATCTACATGAAAAGTGTTGCTGTTAATGAGTGATTGCATCCCTGCTTCTATTTCCTCACGAGTTAGATTTTCGCGAGGCTCGTCTACTGATAAGGTCAATTCCTTCCCATTATCTGTTTCAAATTGAAGTTGTAATGTTTTAGCCATGTTTTACCCTCCCTATTTTTAGTTTAAATTAGATGTTTGTACTTTCTCTGCTATGATAAATGGACTTGCGGATAAGCCTGAGAGAATTATTACCGCAGCTTCTAATTGGTCTGCAGTAGCACTAGCTTTTACATTTCGATACGTTTTTGACTTTGTTTTTAACTTACCATTTTCACCCATACCAGCTTCAAAAGTAATTCTTAATACGGAATGCTTGTGTTCTAAATTAGCCATCTGAATCACCTCCCTTCACTCTCTATATAGAAAGTTTTTACTCGAAAGGATACATTCCTGATGAAAAATTATTTCAAACACCTTATACTAATAGATAGAAGAATGAGGTGAAGAGATTGTTAGAAGGATGGTTTATGTGGTTTATACTTTTTTGGGTTGTTGTCTTAGTGTCTTTGATGGGAATAGGCGGATTTTTCATGTTCCGAAAGTTCCTCAAATCGATGCCTAAAAGAGATGGTAAATCTGATCTCGACTGGGAAGAATATTATGTAGATAAAACGATACACCTATGGAACGATGAACAAAAAGCTTTATTAAATGAGCTAGTTACTCCAGTACCTGATTTATTCAGACCTGTTGCAAAACAAAAAATAGCTGGGAAAATTGGAGAAATTGCTTTAAAAGAAAATGCCAAGGCTATCACACAGGAACTGTTGATACGTGGCTATATCATCGCTACTCCTAAAAGAGATCATAAGTTTTTACGTAAGAAACTCAAGGAAATGGAAGTAGATGTTTCACCATTTGAAAAGTATTTTGCTTTGTCAGAGGATCGAAAAAAAACGAGCACCCCGTAAAAAGGATGCTCGTTTTTATATTGGCTGTTTTTGCATTTTCTTAAACTGTATGAACATTGCAATTCTCCAAGGGACAATCATCCCAAATGCTAAAATCCAAAACATTCCACTTAATGCTCCCACATCAATTGTAGAACTAAGAACAATCTTACCAACTAAACGAATGATTAAAAGCCCGATTAATATGAAGATGAATGCTTTTGACTGTTTCAGATAGATTTCTCCATCTTTATGCTCAAACTTAGATGTCCATATCAGAACAATAGAAAATAACATTCCGATTAACAAAGCTTCACCTATTTGCGCTAATGTTACTCGAAAGAAGGGAAACACAAACATTAATGCCCCGGTTGACATAAACAAAGGGGGCAATAATATTTTTTTAGCACTTGCTGGTTTTTTTGCTGATTTTGCCCGTAAGGTTGTTACTAGAATCCCCATACCTAGCGCAATGACTGTTGAGACAATAATCATAACATTGGCCGGAATATTTTCTAACATTGGTATTCCCCATATCTTTTAGTTTCTTCATTTTGTAGATTTAATATATGTCTGTTACATTGCGTAACACATTGATGAGTTGGTCCGGATCAAACGGTTTAGTGATGAAATCCTTTGCTCCGTATTCCAACGCATCGACAATAAGCTTTTGCTGCCCAAGTGCAGTAATCATTACTATCCTGGCTTCTGGAAATTCTGCAATAATATGCTTTACTGCTTCGAGTCCCGTCATCGTTGGCATAGTAACATCCATTGTGACTACATCTGGTTTTAACTTTCTATATTGCTCGATAGCCTCAAGCCCATTAGCGGCTTCGCCCACTATCTCAAATGGATGATCATCTAGCATTCGTTTAATCGTTGTACGCATGAATACTGCGTCATCCACTACTAAAACTGTCGGCATATCGTTGCCTCCTTATTTAAAATCCAGTAAAGTCTCCAAAAATAGGGCTTAATATACGAATTATATAAGTTAATCCGTCGAAAAACAATAGAATCCCTAAAGCAATCATAATATAGCCACCGACTTTAACAATCAGATTACTATTTTTACGAATCCAGTTCAATCTAGTGATAAAGAAGGACAGAACAAAGAATGGGATTGCAAAGCCTAGAACATATGCAAGCATATACCAGACGCCTGAACCAGGATTAGATCCAGCTAGTAATAATACAGACGCTAGAATCGGACCAGTACAAGGCTGCCAACCTGCTGCAAAAGCCATACCTATTAAAAAAGTCCCTAGGTACCCAGATGGTCTGTTTTTAAAATGTAATTTTTTTTCTTTCATTAAAAATTCCGGTTTAAAAACTCCAACGACTATTAATCCAAATACAACAATAAAAATTGCACCAACTTGACGGATTAAGTCATCATACTGGATAAAAAATGTACCAATTAACGATGTGGCAAACCCTAATGCGATAAATATAGCTGAGAAACCAAGCAAGAAAAATAATGTATGTAGCATGCCTCTTTTTTGCATTAGCTTTTTATCTGTTTTAATTTCTTCTAGTGACATACCAGTTATATAGGATAAAAATGCAGGATACAACGGTAAAGTGCATGGGGAAATAAAGCTTAAAAACCCAGCACCGAACGCCAGTAGTAAGTTAAGATCTGTACTCACGGCAGTCTTCCTTTCCAAATTACTGTTCCTATCGTATCAAATTTCCTTTACTTTTACCCTATTAAAGCTTGTGACAGCTTTTTGAATTTTTTATGCTATATCCTCGACTACCCCATTTTGAAGCAGGTACATTTTGTGATATAGACCTTTCTCATTCAATAATTGCTGATGCGTGCCTCTTTCTACTATTTCCCCATGGTGAAGAACGAGGATCAATTCTGCATCTTGAATTGTACTTAGACGATGCGCAATAGCAATAGTCGTTCTTCCTTTACGCATTTTTTCTAAGCTGCTTTGGATGGCAACCTCAGTCTCAGTATCGATATTTGCAGTTGCTTCATCTAAAACAAGGATTTTAGGATTCGTTGCGATAGTTCTTGCAAACGCTATTAGCTGTCTTTGACCACTCGAAAACGTAGACCCTCTTTCCGACACTTTCTGCTTATATCCATTTGGTAATTTTTCTATAAACTTATCGGCTTGCACGAATTCAGCTGCTTCTCTCACTTCTTCGTCAGTCAAATCGTGACCGTGAAGTCTTATGTTGCTCTCAATATCCCCATAAAAAAGGAATGGATCTTGAAGCACTAACCCCATCTTGTTTCGAATTTCAGCAGTCTGGAAATCTTTCACAGAGTACCCGTCAATTTTTATATCTCCATGTTCAAATTCATAGAAACGCATAAGTAGATTTATAATTGAGCTTTTCCCGCTTCCAGTATGGCCTACTAATGCTACAGTTTGGCCTGGCTCAGCAGTAAATGAGATATTCTTTAAGACATCCGTTTTTCCATCATAGGAAAAAGTAACATTTTGAAACTCTATTTTCCCTTTGTCAATCGTAGCTGTTTCCACGTTTTTCTGTGTAGGCGCCAAATCACTCTCGTCTAACAGCTTAAATACCCTAGAGGCAGCAACAATGGCTAATTGAAAAATCGATAACCTTTGCATCACTTGGTTGATTGGCTCAAAAAATCTATCTATATAAGTAACAAAAGCATAGATCACCCCAACCTCCACGATATTATCCATGGAAGTGACTCCAAAATAGCTGAGGAGAATAATAATTGCTAAAGCATATACCATATCGATTGCTGGTCGCAGTAACAGGCTGTCTAGTTTTATATTTCTTCTTCCAGCCTTCCAATGTGATTCGTTGATATCATTGAACTCATCCTGCAACCGATCTTCCTGTCTAAATGCTTGAATCATAGTCATCCCTTGTAAAGACTCTGCCAGCTTCGCATTCAACTGACTTAGTCGTTCTCTCAAGTCCTGGTAAACTACCGAGCTGTATCGACGGTAGGTGATGATGATGACAAACAAAATAGGCAACAAAATGGTAGTAATTAATGCAAGCTTTACGTTCAATAAGAACATAGCAATATAGACTCCAATAACTAGGAACCCACTTTGTACAAAGCCTACTAATACACTAACAAACATATCCTTAATTGCCTCGGTATCATTGGTAACCCTAGAGACGATGCTACCTGCAGGAGTCTTATCGAAATAACGCATTCCTAGGCGATGGACTTTCGAAAAGACATCAATACGCATCTGTTGAATGATTTTTAATGCAATCTCTTGGAACTTTAACAACTGGAAGTAACTTACGAGAACATTTCCAATTTGGATAAATATATATCCCAATGCCAGACCAACGAGTGGTCCAGTAGGAAATTCTCTAGGTGTTAAATAATTATCCATAAACGTTTTTATTAAATATGGTCCAAGGATATCTCCAGTAACCGTTAATATTAATAAAAACAATGCAAAAGCAATCATTTTTTTATGTGGTTTTAAGTAGGTTAGCAGTCTTTTAAGAACTAGCCATTGATCTTTCCCTGTAAGTGTTGGCTGTTTTTCATTCATCAGACGTCCCTCCCTTTTTCCACAAGATTCTCTAATTGCTGTAATTGATACATTTCATAATACATTCCTTTTAGCTCCATTAGCTCTTCATGCGTCCCTTTTTCTATAATAGTGCCTTCATTCATCACAATAATCTGATGAGCATGCGCAATGGCACTTAAACGATGGGAAGTAATAATAGTCGTTTCATCTGTACGACTTTTCTTCAATGATTCTAATATTGCTTCCTCTGTTCTCGCATCAACAGCTGAAAGAGAATCATCGAGTATTAGTAATTCTGGCTTCATCATCAAGGCACGGGCAATAGAAATACGCTGCTTCTGTCCACCTGATAACGATACTCCCCGCTCTCCTACTATCGTGTTATAGCCGTCCGTAAATTGAAGGATATCTTCGTGGATATTGGCCAATCTTGCTGCTTCATAGATTTCATCCATCGTTGCATCTGCATTTGCGAACGCTATATTACCAGCAACGGTCGTAGAGAATAGGAAGTGATCTTGAGGAACATAACCAATCGCCTCTCTCAAAGCTCTCTTCTTATAGGCAACTATGGAATGGTCGCCATACATAATAGTACCGCGATACCCCTCAAACTCTCTCATTAACAATTTTAAAATTGCTGTTTTCCCAGAGCCAGTCTTCCCTACAATTCCTAATGTTTCACCTTGCTTTAGGGTAAATTGGATATTGTGCAAAGCAACACGATCGTCACCAGTAAATTTGAAATCTTCAATATTAAATTGAATATCACCTTTAGGCTTTACATTCAGTGCTCCTGCATGGTCATCGATCTCAATTTCTTCCTCTAATATATTTCTTATTCGATCATAGGAAGCTCTTCCACGCTCTACAATATTAAATAGATAGCCAAATGCTAGCATCGGCCAAACTAGTAATCCTAAATAGGATGTAAAAGCAAATAGGTCTCCAATACTCATCTCATCAGCTAATATAAAACGTGTTCCAAACACAATAGACAAGAAGAAACACATTCCCACGACTAAAGAAATCGTTGGGTCAAATAGAGAATCTACCTTGGCTACATGCATATTTTTAGCGACAACTTCCTTTGATAGATTAACAAAATCGTCTGTATCCTCTTTTTCTTGTCCGAATGTTTTAATGACTTTTACCCCGGAAATACTTTCTTGAGCTTTATCATTTAAACTAGAAAAAGCCTCCTGTGCAAAACGGAAACGTTGGTGGAGCAGCTTTCCATAATAACTAGTAGAAATGGCCATTAACGGTAATGGCAGTAAGGCAATGATGGTAAGCTTCCAGTTAATTGTAATTGCCATTGCAGCTATAACAAAGCCCCCCGTTGCCAAGGAATCCACCAAGGTTAAAACACCTGATCCAGCCGTCTGTTGCACTGCAGACAAATCGTTTGTCGCATGTGCCATTAAATCTCCAACCCGTTTTTTCTGGTAAAAGGAAGGAGCCATTTTGGTGAAATGATTAAATAGCTTTTCTCTCAATAACCTAGCGAGATAAATAGAAGAACCAAAAATCATAATACGCCAGTAATAACGTAGAACATACATCCCTATTGCTGCTAAGGCTAAAATAGTAAGCCATTTAAATAAAAACTCGTTAGTAAGTGTCCCCGCATGAATCTCGTCTACTACTAACCCAATAATCTTTGGTGGAAAAAGCTGCAAAAATGCAACAAATAGAAGCATTAAAACGCCAAATAAATATTGCTTTTTCCTTTGTTTAAAATACCAGCCCAACTCCAAGAATACTTTCACTATATTTCCCCCATATTACAAATTAAGACTTTACTAGTTTAGCAAATGTTTGAACATTACGAAAGATGGAAAAACAAAATAATTCGGAAACAGAAATATTTTATTAAATAATATCAATTGTGTTCGTACAAGAAATTATAACTATGATACATTTAACAAGAAAAGCGCAATCGCCTGTCTCTGCCCCGACAGGCAAATGGGAAAAAGCGAGGAGGCAGTTCCTCAGCCACCGGAGCTTTTATCCATTTGACCCGAGGGGCAAGGCGATGAAGCTAGACATCAAGAAAAGCGCAATCGCCTGTCTCTGCCCCGACAGGCAAATGGGAAAAAGCGAGGAGGCATTTCCACAGCCACCGGAGCTTTTATCCATTTGACCCCGAGGGGCAAGGCGATGAAGCTAGACATCAATTTACCGACAGGTTCACAATTTTATAATTTCCTAAACAATAAAAAAACATAGGAAGGCGGCATTAAAATGTTTGATGACAAGGTAGTAATCATTACTGGAGCAGCTCAGGGTATTGGCAGAGGAGTTGCGCAAGTTTACGCAGAGAACGGTGCTCACGTGATTTTAGCTGATAGCAATGAATCGCTTGGTAGAGAAACGGAGGAATCTCTTTTACAGCAGGGGTACTCTTGTCTTTTTATAAAAACGGATGTCCGAGTGGAAAAAGACGTTATAAATCTAATGGAACAAACTACTAAAGAATTCGGAACGATTGACATACTGATTAACAATGCAGGGAAATTTCAACCGAGCTCGCTTTACGACTTATCGTTGGATGAGTGGGATGACGTCATTCATACAAATTTACGAAGTGTTTTCCTTTGTAGTCGTGAAGCAGCCAAAATTATGAGAACTAATGAGTTCGGTGGCTCCATCGTATCGATGGCTTCTACAAGAGCTTTTATGTCCGAGCCCAACTCCGAGTCCTATGCTGCTACTAAAGGCGGCATTATTTCACTGACCCATTCCTTAGCAAGTTCATTAGCTAAGGACAATATTACAGTTAATTGTATATCTCCCGGATGGATTGAAACTGGGGATTATAATGACCTCCGGGAGGTAGACCATGCTCAGCATTTCTCGGGTCGTGTAGGAAAACCAAGTGATATCGCTAAGGCCTGTCTATATTTGACGGATCCTGCTAACAACTTTGTAACAGGCACAAATGTAACAGTTGACGGCGGCATGACAAAAAAGATGATCTATGAGGCATGAGTCCCTCTTCTAAACTAAGAAAATCCTTTCATTCTTTTATATAAGAGGGTGAAAGGATTTTTATATTTTTTTATATTATTTGAGGATTACACTAGGAACTGACTTCACTATTAATTGTAGGTGCGTTAAGCTACTGATCTGTAAAAGTTATTATGTATAGATTGCTTAGCGCTGATCGGGAATCAAATATGTCCACCTATTAACGTATAATGAACGAACTCTATACTTTCTCCGGCTATGTAAAATTCCTTAGCTTGGACCTTTTGAAATCCGTTTTTCTCTAAAACCTTTTGTGAAGCGATGTTATTAGCTGTGGTTTTAGCATTCACTTGATTAATTTCTTCCCATGAAATGGTTTGTAGCAACACTGCTACTGCTAGACTAGCAATCCCTTTCCCTGTGTGCTCTGCTCCAATTCTGTAGCCCAAATCCGCCTTTTTTTGTTGTTTGTCAATATCTATTAAATTAATACGCCCTATTATAGATTCGGATTCCTTGATGAGAAAAAAATAGGATTCTCCCCTTGCTTGTTCCTCTAACAAAGCAATATTCTTCCTCATAAATATTTCGTGGTGATAGTAATCTCCACCCCTTGAAGGTACGGTCTGTTCAAAATAAGTCCTGTTTTTGGATTCAAAAAGATATAGCTCTTCTATATCCTCCATCTTTAGCCTTTCAATACTAATGTTCATTTAAAAAATCCCTCTTCCTTAAGACGAGCTATTAATTACTTTGATTCTTATTCAACAACTGTATTCGCTCTTTTTCTTCCTGTTTATCCATGTATTCAAAAAAGCCAATTTGGTTTTCCCATGGATCCATAAAAGTAGCCCATTTGGCCCCAACTTCTTCCCTCGAGTGAATTTCGAAGTATTCTACACAAAGTTCCTTCATCACTCGTTCACGTTCTGCTTCCAAATCCTTCACAGCTAAACGCAATGGACCGCTCCCCTTTGCTGGAACGCCTACTGAAAGTTGAAGCCAACATCCTGAGATTACTTCCCATTCCACAAACCCATCATGTGGAATAAGCTCTGCCTCTCTTTTTAATAACGTTTTATACCATTGAAGACCTTTTTGGAAATCGGATACTCTTATCTGGACCGTCATTTCAAAAAACATTAGCTTTCCTCCGTTATTTAACTTGATTGTATATTGGTTTTTGTCTCCTGCTTCATACGTTTATTATGCTTAGACACACTATCTCGTTTGATGAACAAGGATCTTTTCTTCCCACACACACAAGAACCGCTCTACCCCAGGATACTTTTCACCAAGACTCGAAACAGTAAATCCACATCGCCGATAAAAACCTACCGATTCACAGTCTGTTTCCGCGGTTAATCGATGAAGCCCTAACTCCTGCACGACATAATCTAGCATCCTGCTTCCTAGCTTTTGTTTTCGACTATCTGGGGTAACTGCTATATGCTTTATTTCTGCATGATGTCTCTCTATCATTTCTATTCCTATACATGCAACATAGACGTCATTGGTTTTCCAGCCATAAAGCATTCTTGTTTCTATTTGTTGATAAGCATTATATTCTTCTATTACTTTGTCCGTTGACGTGGCAAGCTCTAGTAACTTAAAAATATGTATGTCTATTTGGTTTTCTACAATTTCATTCAACTAAATATCTCCCCCTTCCTGTCTATCCATTGCTCTGAAATAATGATAAAAATACTACTATCTTTTACTTTTTTGCATGATTACGAAGCAATTGATCCATGTGAGAATAGGTACGGATAACAGGATAATTAAAGAGCTATTTGTGAGCTTCACAAATACCTTAGCATCCATTGCATACAAATTAGCCGCGGCTATTCCTAAAAAGCACACATTTACTATACAGCTTGTCAGCATTGCCTTCCGTCGACCCCACCTTTTTAACACAAACAAGGATAAGAAAGTTGAAACTATAAAGGTTATTACTATTATTAGCGCGACAATTAAATACAGAGCTTTCACCCCCTAGTTTTAATAATTCTTTGTTTATGTGCAAAATACCTTCCTTATCCCCAAAGACTTCCATTGTGTTTAACGCCGTTTAAGTCCAATTTCCCGCAATCCCCAATCAAAATGAAAAAGCTGCCTGAAGAAGTTGGCAGCCTTATCTAGTAATATTTAGGGTTAGTGAACAACTAAGCTTCCACTTCCTTGTAAGAAGAATACTTTCACGATTAAATTTAGTATGCGCTATTCGTAGGTTAAAAACCTTCTTAAAAACAGCGTTAACTGAAAACTCGAATTGGGAAATAGATTCAATTTATGAAATAATAGATTTATATTGATTTATAAAGGAATGATGATAATGTACATAGAAAAGATTGCATCTGATGCTTCATTACAAGAAGCTTTTGACATCAGAAAAAGTGTGTTTGTTGAAGAACAGGGTGTCCCTTTAGAGGATGAATTTGATGAATTTGATCAGTGGGATGGGCAGTGCCAGCATATTTTAGTGTCTATCGATCATAAAGCAGTAGGCACGGGTCGTATTCGAGCGGTCGATGGAGTAGGAAAGCTAGAACGCATCTGCATTTTAGAGCCATTCCGTAAACTCGGATTAGGAAAAGTCATTATCCATTCCCTAGAGGAAATAGCGAAGGATATGAGTCTTTCTAAGGTTAAGCTTCACGGTCAAACGCACGCCGAGGGCTTCTACGCGAAACTTGGTTATCACACAGCCTCCGATCCTTTCATGGAGGATGGTATTCCCCACCTTTTAATGACCAAACAGTTAAATTAATTAGCTATGTTAAAGGTAAAGGTTGATTTTAAATACACATAAAAAATGAGCTAGGATATTTCCTCCTGGCTCATTTTGCTTTGATATTGATTTTTTATTAAGCACCCGTTAGTTCAACAAAAAGACTTTATTCGGAGGTCATGTATCTGAAACAGCTGATGCCTTTTTTGTTTCTTTGACTTTTTGGGTACTAAGGACAAAACTAAGAACTGCTGCAATGCTACAAACATACGGAAGGAAAGAGTATCCCCATTTAGAAATGACAAAACCACCAATCATTGAGCCAAGGGTAATACCAATATACAAAGCGGTATTATTCCACGCCATGACAATTCCTCGTTCGTTTGAATATTCAACCGCTAATCTTGCTTGGTATGAAGTAAATCCTGCATACCCAACTAAAGCCCATAAGAACAAGAAGAAATAGATCCAATCACCTGATGTGAAGAATATACCTAAACAAACAAATATTAGAGTCAAGAACATGAGCGTAACTTTCGATATATTCCTTTCTCCAAATCTATCTGTTAATTGTCCACTTATAAGACTTCCTAAAACAGCTCCGATACCATAAAAAGTTATAGCTAATGCGATTTCTGTTGATGAGAATCTATTTTCAGAATAAAGAGAAGCTCCTAAGTAAACATAAAGAGCATACATTGAAATCGCCCAAAAGGTTGTAACACTTACCGAACCAAGTATTCTTAGCAAATTTCCTTCAAATAGATTCCTTGTTAAATAGATTCTAGGAACATATTTCCAGGTGTTGAAATTTACTACTGCCAATATAGCTCCTATAACAGCCATTATAACAAATACTGAACGCCAACCGAGAAAATGCTCTAATAACATACCGAATGGAGCTCCTGCCCAAAGAGCTGTTAAGTGTCCTGAAACAACAATCGAAAGCCATGTCCCTGTCCGATTTGGTGGTGCAGCATCTCCAATGATTGCGTAAATCAAAGGAGTAATTGAAGCAACGGATAAACCAGCTAAAATACGACTAACAATTAACCAAAAAAATGAAGGAGCAAAAGCAGTTAGTATGTTAGAAATAACGAACAACAATAAGCCAAATGTAATTAATGGTCTCCGTCCATTTTTATCTGAAAGCCATCCAAAGAAAGGAGCGGAAAAAGCATATGTGACTGCAAAAACTGTTACCATCCATCCAGTCATCGCTGAACTAACATTATAGGCTTCCGAAATGAACGGTAGTAAAGGAGATACTACAAATAAGTCAATACCCATTAAAAACAATGTTATCCAACCAACACTTAAACCTACCTTCCCACTAAACTCCATTACATCCCCCATTTATAATTATTGTTACATGTATATTCTTTAAAGCTATAAAAAGGACCTCTTGTTTAACTAAACCGCTGCGTTAGCTTAAGTGTAACATTCACAAACTAAATCGCTTCACGAAAAAACAACTCTAGCCTTTAACAGAGTCAATTAATTTAACTATTCTAAAAATAAAAAATTTATGCTACAATACGATTAAATCTGTTTGGAGAAAGGATACAAAACTCTTATGCCAACATTTACTTTGTAATGGATCAACTAAATTGGATAGCACTTTTCCTGATTATTTTAACCAAGGGATTAGTCTGCCCATCTACCATTACAAAGGAACAAGAGCACACCAGTAGTTTCGTATGCTTTTAGGGATCCTTTTGGGGTCTCTTTTTTGTTGTACAAATTAATAACGATTCTACCAATGTCCAAACGGATGCAATTGTTCCTTTATCTTATAGAGGTGAAGGAAATGACCGTTATACGTCATGATTGGGAAATTCTAAAGAAGCAAACAGTTCGTTCAGAGGTAAAGCATTGCAAAATGTGTGGGAGAAACTCTACGTTTACCGACACTAACATACGAAGACATAATTCTAATGGGAAGCATATATACCGATTTGCTATTTACAAATGTGAAAAAAACCACACTTGGAATAAAAAGCTAGACATTTATAAAGCTTTTCGTAAGCATGAGAGGGTTTATGGACGAGAGCCTGTACATCAAAAAAGCATTTTGACAGAAATACCCGTCCATCTTTATCTAGAAAATCGAGTACCGGAAGTTCATATAATGATTAAATCTATAGAAGGAGTGTATCGTATTGACTCTCTTCTTTCTCAACAAATACCTGATTGGAGTAGGACTGTTGTCGTTGATAAAATAAAAAGCGGTTCTATTTTGGTAAATGACCAATGCATTAAGCCAAGTATGAAAGTAATGCCTTATGACACTATCATGATTAAGCTAGACTAAAATAGTGGTTCTAGTATGTAAAAAAGGAGGCTTGTGACCAACGTCCAAGTCCTCCTTTTTTTATTTCTTATGTCCTCCAAGTAGGCCCGCCCGCTTAACAGCAGTTCCAGCTTCCGTATAGGAAACTGCACGTAAAACAGCGGTTGAACCATACTTGTTCCGAAGATAATCCATCGTTTTCCCAAGCTTTCGTTCCTTCCACTTCCCTTCCTCAAAAAGGCTTAGCTGCATCGAGTTCTCTGGCTCTAGATTGGTGATCGAAATGGATAGTTTCCTTACCGGACTGCGGTCGTAAAAGTCATCAAAAATCTGCTCGCATATTTTATAGATTTTCATGGTCGCATTCGTTGGTTCATCTATAGAGCGTGAACGATTGAATCCACCACCAAAAACCTCCTTACTATAACCGACCGATAGATGGATAGTGCGTCCAACCATATTAGCTTCTCTTGCTCGCCTTGCCACGTCCTCACACATTTCCAGTATGACTGCCATTACTTCTTTTTTCGTTCGATAGTCGCGAAACAATACTTGACCCTTTCCATAGCTTATTTGACCATCTACAATGGGTGCTCCCAGTTCCGAGAGATCTATCCCCCAGGCATGGTGGTACAGCTGATTTCCCATCACTCCAAATTTTTCCTCCAGTAGATCCAAGGAAGTGTTTGCGAGCTGCCCTACATTGAAAATCCCCATATTATTTAACGTTTTTTCCAATCGTGATCCTATCCCCCACATTTCACTTAACGGGGAAACAGGCCACAGCTTTTTAGGGATGTCTTTATATGTCCATTTGGCAAAGCCAGTTTTTTTGGCCTCTAAATCAAGTGCCAGCTTTGCCACAAGCATATTCGGCCCCAATCCCACTGCACATGGAAGCTGAAACTGATAATGCAGGCCATCCTGAATACGTTTGACTGTACGCTCAATTGGTCCCCAAAGCTTTTCGGTTCCTCCTAAATCAGCAAAGCATTCATCCACGCTGTACACATGAATAGATTCACTTGGGACAAACTGATTTAAATAACGTGTTATCTCCATTGAAACCCGAACAAAAAACTCCATTTTCGGCTCTAGCAGATGGATGGATGGATCGTCTGGTATTTCAAATAATCTGGACCCCGTTTTAACACCAAACCTTTTTTTCATCGGAGGTGAAGCAGCAAGCACAATACTTCCCTTCTGCTCCAAGTTTCCAATAACCGCAATAGGCGTATTCATCACATCAAGCCCCGCCTCTGCCGCAGCACAGCTTGCAAAAAAGCTTCGGATGTCTATACAAATAATGCTTCGATTTTCTAAGCCCTCATACATAAAAGCTTCTCCTCCCAAAAGAAACATTTGTTCTTCTTAGTATATTACAAACATACGTTCTTATTCAATGGTAATGTAGACCATTGGAGGAGGAGGTGTATCGGACTGGCTGACCTTTGCTCGGATGGCCATTTTAAATTTAAAAACTCATTACAATTACGGGTTTACTTGTGAGGTGCAAAACGTAAAATGACCGTCTTAATAACACAGTATTTCACAAAATGAATCACAGTATATTTCAAAGATAAAAAAGGTTGCAACAAAAGTCTCTTCAAAATACAATATAGCTTTTTTCCGCTACGGCTGGCGCTTTCTGCGGTGCACGATTTCAATCTCCTCGTCGCTTTGCTCCAACCAATGAGAAGAGAGGAATTATTTTTTATTAGAAATCAGTTATCTTAAAAAAGTAAAGACATGAAATCAAGTTGCTGATCTCACGTCTTTTAATTTATTGACTAGTTATGTCACAGATCTTTTCTATCTTTTTTAACGAATGCCTCAATTAGTTGATTTATTACAAAATAATTTCTTCCCCGATACTTATAGCACGAAAAGGATTTCTTTCCTTTGATTTTAACGATTCAATAAAGTCTGGAGTTAAATCCTCTTTGTTAATAATTATTGTTGTAGAACCAGATACTAAACCGTTTAAAAAAATGGGTTCAACAGATTCTGGATTCTTAAGTCGCTGATAAAAAAAACTGTCTAAAACAATAGTTGCATAACTAAAATCACCTGTATAATTAATGAATTGAAAGTTAACTTCAAAAATAAGGTCATCATTGTTTTCCTCTATCTCATAGTTGAAACTTTTTACTTCTGCACTTTTATTAGGAAACAAAATCCATACTAAGCACAATAAAAAAATCACAGATATAATGAAAATTAGTACTTTGCTTCTCTTCAAAAATTTACCCCCATTTTATTAACCTGCCCGATTAGCGCAAGAACACCATTTTACAATCTTTCCAGTATCCGTGATATCATTTTAACATAAATATCCATTGCCCTTCGTGTGTAATTGACTTACTAAATCCCAAAAATTAAATCAGTAAAAACGCACTGTGAATTACATTATGAATTCAAGCGCACTTTACTATGTGTTTACTATGTTTGCGCCTCTGAAGTAAACTCATTAGTTACAACATAGGATTGTCTTTGTTCTGAGCCTAGCTTCATTCATTCTACGTAGTGACCTCTGGCTTACATGAGAGGAGGTTAATAGGTTTTCCTAGACTTTCTGCTTTTCCTTACCCTCTTGTAAAAGCTGCATTTTTTCTTGCAGCTGTTGCTTATTCCATTCCACGATGTCCTCAGATACAAACGCCACTTTCTTTCTCTTTGGTATTCTGACTTGTCCATTCACAGCCCGAGTATAACCTTCTATCATGGCGGAAATTGCTAAGATAACTAAGGCAAAGCATATAGCAGGACCTAGTGGGAGCCAAGGCACACCTTGTAGATATCGGAAAGATGATCCAAAAAGTCCAGCCCATTCATAGGCAATCGATTTTGGAGGGTCTCCAAACATAGGATCATAGCTAACTGCCGTACCTCCAATATATAATTGCAACAATCCTAGATGTGTGAACACCACTAATGTTTCTACTACCTGTTGGCCATATAAAACAAATAACTTCTCTCTCATCATTGGAAATAGATGACGAGTAATAATTCTTGGTCGGCCGGCACCCAGTGTTTTAGAAGCTAAAACATATTCCTCCTGATAGAGAAGGTTAGCCTCATTACCTATAAGTGAAGCTACTATCGGTACCGTAATGATTGCCATTAATACCACTTGAATAATAATTCGCTCCCATACTGTTGTAGAAAATCCCTCCATCGGCTCCCATAACACAGGGTAAAGCATTAGATAAGAAAAGATCGTCATGGGAATATAATGTAGAGGATCAATAGCACTGTTAATAAGCGTACGTCTCTTCTGCCAATAAGTACCGATTGCAAACCCTAACGGTACTGCGATGAGCATTCGGACAGCTGCAACACCCATTGCCGATATGATGGTATATTTTGCACCAAGCATGATTTTAGCAAACATGTCATAGCCATACTGATCCGTCCCAAGTGGATGCATCCAGCTAGGGGATAGTGGCGCAGCTTCTATAACTCTGCCATTCTCCATTAAAAAGTAGGTTTGCTTCGGATCTGGTCCAAAAATCCATTCAAATATAAAACTGCCTAATAAAAAGAAGGCTAATATAATAAATCCAAACACAAAATAAGGCTGTCTCCACACTGATTTTTGCTTCATCCTATTGCTCTCCCCTTGTTCACATGACGTAGAAAATACCATTCACCAAAGCTATACAGGAGGAACACTGGGAAAAAGAAGCTACACACTGTTATAAAAAATAACTCTCCAGTTATATTGGCACTCAAATAAAACATAATACCTGGCATGTTAAACATACGTTCTAGGATAAATAAGTTGGAAAGCATAAACCACATCGTTTTTTTCGATTGAAAAAAGATACTAATAATCGCATTTCTAAACATATGTATGAGTAAAATAATCAATTTGCCGAATCCAAGCGATCTTGCAAGCTCTGTATACATTTTCCGTTCCTCTGCCTCAAAAGTAAGCATACTTAATCGGTAAAGCTGAATCATAGGAAGAATCATCAAACATACTACTGGAAGCAAATAAATTTTCTCCCCACCTGTAACGGCTATCTTCACAAATACTCCTGTATGCCTATGAATGATGATTACTAGAAGCTGAATGAGCATTATAATCAATATATCCGGAATTGATTCCAAAAAGAAAAAAATAGTTTTAATCCGCTGTCTAACTCGTTCTTTACATAACATAGTGATCACAGTAAAAAATAGCGCTAACAGAACAGCCACTATAAGTGCCAAAAATAAAGTCTCGAGAGAATATTGGATGTATTCTCCAATATGCAAACCCGCATATTTTTCTAATAGTTTACTTAAAGGAAACAATCCAAATAGGTGGTCTCTATATTCTTTCCACCAAAACTCCCCTTGCTGGAAGCCTGTAATTAACAACGGTAATCCACTAATCAGTACAATACCAATAAACGCAACACCTAGCTGAAACATCCATCTCCAAAAAACTTTCATAATAATCCCCCGTGACTAAAATTTACGATGAAATTATCATATCACAATAATTAACGAATAAAAGAGAATTTTCAGGAGACTCAATATATTTAGAGGAAAAAGGTAGTTTTTAGTTTTAATTGTTAGATGCTTCACTTAAACTATGATTCCTAACAATCTCTGTAATGGGTAAATGGTTAACTTTGAAGTTTATGGTGAAGAGGAAGGTTTTATCCGACTATGTCGAATAAGTTAATATATGTAAAGTAATGAATATAAGTGGCATTACTCAATTCTGGAGCGACACTCAACGGTGTAGTTTATCTATGGGGGATTTTATATGATAAGCAAAACAAAAAACTCTAAATATCTAGATTTCAACAGCTATTTCAAGAAATTATTTCCCTATATCTTTATCCCAACTTTATTAGTATTTCTGATAAGTGATTCTTTCATTACAGATAATCCGTTTAAGGAATTAGAGGATTATGGTTCATTTTTATTTGTAAGTTTATTTTCCTTATTAATGGCAACTATATTAAGCTCAGTAATAATTAGTCTTATCTGGGCTTTTACTAAAAAGGTCGACTAAATTGAATAACTGTGTTTTTATTAAAACACCACAATCAAAAAATGAGCTTGGAGTACGTGGTCCAGCTCATTTTTTGCGTCATTTAATATAACGTTCAGAAAAATAATCTATAAATTATTGGCTAACTTTTTTCGGGAGTAACTGTGAGAACCTTAGTTTCTTTCCCATATTCTAAACGAATAGTTTTTCTTGCCTCAATTGGTGATCGGGCGTTCACCGGTATAACCTCTACTACTCCATTCACTTCCATCTCCACTAAAAAGCATTTTGCACCACATTTCATATTAAACCCTCCTCAAGCATTACTTTAAATTTATCTAAAAAGAAACTTTTAATCAAAAATTAGGATCATCGGATTAAGTCCGTATAATTGTGTAAAAAGTAAAAGGGTCAAATTAATCCCTCTTGGGTACAATGTTTTCAACGACGAT
>NZ_JABAFC010000070.1 GCF_012843435.1 Psychrobacillus sp. BL-248-WT-3
GGGAAATTAAAAAAAGCCGCTGAAGGGATAGAGGAAGGGAAGGACTTTTTAGAGCATGTCATTGATGCTCAAAAGAAGGCCGAGAAAGCAAAGGATACGGCAAAGGATGCTAAAAAATCCGTGGAGGATGTTGAGATTGAGACTAAGGGTACGGGTAAATTTATCAGTAGCGCCGATGATGTTGTATTTAAACAAAGCTCAATAGATAAGGCTTTCAGTAAACACAGAAAAGATTTTGGAAGTTATCCTGATGGTAGTAAATCTAGTGTGGAATTATTCAAAAATGATGTTTCAGAGCTGATTAATACTGGAGTTCGAAAACAAGGAAAATATAGAAACGTTGAAGGAACGCATATTTATAACGAAGATAATAAACAATGGACTTTTATTAACTCAGATGGAACTATGAATACAGCATTTAAATTAAGTGACTCACAATACAAATATTTAATTGACAAAGGAGTTGTAAAATAGTGAGATTAGTTAACACCTACCTCTCAGAACATGAATTAAAGAAAGAAGAAATTGAAGTGATTTGCAATATATTTAAGAAACAATATGATGAAAATATAGAAGTAAATAGCTATAAATATGATGATCGTAAATATTATGAAACTGATATTGATATAATTGACATAGAATTTCTAAAGGAGAGTATTTATAAAGAAATTGATAAGTTGATTAAGGTTCATGAAATGGTTATTCAATTAGTTAACCAAAATGTAGAAATAATTGTAGCTAATGATGATACAGATACGGAAATCCAAGTATTTGAAAAAAATTGGAATGATATATCAGGATTTGGATTATTTATTACTTCAAGAAAAATTCAAGATGTTGAACCCTATTATACTTCTGATATTTGTAACGCATATTTGAATTTTGAAAATGTTAGCTTTGGAGTAATGTTCGAATAATGTTTATTATGTAGAAGGGGAAGTTGTATAATTGACTATGAAAATTTATTATTGTGACGAATGGTCGGACATTAAAAAGAAGCCTTGGAACATAATTGATGACCGTACTGCATACACATACCATCAAAAACAAGAACCATATACGGCGGTATTAGTAGAGGATGAGAAACCTAAGTATATTGTAAATGTTACAAATGATTGGGTATCGGTTGGGTTTTATGATGACCTGATTCGTAAGTATTTAAATTATGATTTTGAAGTTATGAGTGATGGTAAGATTTTTTTAAGAACAGCTATGTATTGGGAATATGATGATGAAACTGACACGGAAGTAAGTACCTTGATTTTAGGCTTCCGAGAAGATGGTTATATAGCAATGGAAAAGAGAGATTTAAATACCGGTTCAGTCGAGGAGCGCGAAACTAGCGATACCCTTGAAAGAAACTGGGATGTATTTCCTGGATTTGGTCATTACAATCATTTGTGCAAAGAGGAAAGGTAACGTGTTTAGAGCACTCTAGTGCCTAAACTAGTTATACGAAAGGGTTTTACGTATAGGCACATAAAGCAAGTGAACTAAAATACAATTAAAATATTTAAGATGGACAAAAAGAGCAATGATCCGTTTAAAAATAGAGACTCCATGAAGGTACTGCCATCATGGAGTTTTATTTTGTATAGGAATAATAAGAAAAGTACGTGAATTGGGTGATTTGACATTTTACATGGTGTGGGGACTTATGACACTGCAAAACCTATAAACTAAAGACAATGGGTAAGCTCGTAATTTAAAGTGAAGATTTATGAGTGGGACAATAAGAATGTGATATGGTTTGTAATTTTACTAGAGAAGGTCGTAGACGAGTAAGAATGAGTTTAGAAAGTTATTTTCACTTCCAAAAAGAAGCGGGATGACACCGTTCAAAAGTTGAACGAGTTCGATTACTCTCAGACCGTGTCATTGAATCCTGTGGAACAGGACATTCAAACGATGGACACATGGCTAACGGATATAGAAGGAATGTTTCAAAGTGGTCTAACCGATGTCCATTTTCAGCCGAGTCGCTGGGGGATCTTGGCTTCGAGAAATACTTTGAAAATGGAGCTGGAGGCACGTACTTCACGGATTCAAGGAGACACCACCCTCCAACCCAAAAATCATGACTTGACGACCATGTTTTACACTTTTTTAACAGGGGCAAGCCCCCTCCAATTTGGCTACAGGGGATTCATCCAAAAACCAAATGTATTATATGGTCCTAGTATTCTAGGTTTTGCTAGTCTCCCTACTCATTCCACCACAAAAAAGATAAATGAAAATGTAGAACATGAATCGAATGAACTGGACGAAATTTACGCAGCAATTTTAAAAAGTAATCCAGAATTGGCAGTAGATAGTCCTTCTACTCCTCAAACATATTACGCGAATGAGCCTATTACTTATGAGGGAATGAGGAAAGTGCTAGGTGGAAATGGATCCGGAACTCCGGATGGATTATTTGCCATGGGACTAGGTTTGAGTATAGCTGCTAAAAAGGGTGGAGAAATCGCGGCAGATGAGTTTCTCTTAAATGATATTGAAACCCTAAGGGACCCTAATGCTTCTAAAACAGACAAGGGAATCGCTCTTTTTTCTTTAACGCCTATGGGGAAATTAAAAAAAGCCGCTGAAGTGATAGAGGAAGGGAAGGACTTATTAGAGCATGTCATTGAGGTCCAAAAGAAAGCGGAGAAAGCAAAGGATACGGCAAAGGATGCTAAAAAATCCGTGGAGGATGTTACAGGAATAGGCAAAAATCCAAATGGTAAAATTACTTACCCAAGCAAACCGCATACCAATAAAACACCTGGACATTGGGAAGCAATGGTTGATAAAGCAGAGGAATTAGCTATGCAAGACAATATAAGTAAAGTTTATCTAAATAAAGGACTGTCGAATGAAATACCTGGCATAAGACCAAACCGTAGACCAGATATAATGGTGGTTAGAAAAGACGGAAAAATTGATCAGTATGAAGTTCCAAGTAAAACTGACAATATTTATGATTTAAGAAAAAGAATGATAGATAATCAAAAGTTACTTGGAGAAAAAGCGGGAGATATTTATATTCTTCCACCTAAATAACTGAATAGGAGTGATTAAATTGCAAAACCATATTACAACCTCAATAGTTTTATATGGAAAAATAGATCAAAATTATTCAAATAACTGGAGTGCGTTTTATAATAATGCAAAAGAGTTTACAACCAAATTAGGATTTAGTCCTACTCATATTGGTATATTTGGTCAATCATTTAAAACAGGGAAAATTAAGGATATAAATAAAATTGAGAAGAAACTAGGTAAATCTTTAGAAAAGAAGGAAGAAACTCTTGCCATTTCCATTTATTCTTTACCAGAGAATTTTAGTTCAGCTGCGTTTGATTATGAAGTATATATAAGTTTAGAAAACTTAGATGACAACGACTATATGTTAATTGCCACATTTAAAGATGAAATATATAATTTGGTAGATGAAAGGGAGTTTATTGAACAATTTAGTAAGTATATAAAGTTTGAGGCAGGGCAAATTTTTAAATTGTCTAATCTCGAAAGTCCTCAGATTTATGCTTCTAAAGCAAATTCATTCCAGGCTTTTAAAACATTAGAAATACTAAAAGATTTTTCTTTAAAATGAAATTCATTGAAAACCTCGGGTCGTTAGAAAAGGAATATTCAAAAATAAATAGTTCAACAAATACCTTGATTGGTTAACCCTTTCAAGGTTTTATTGATATATCAAAATTGAAGTCAAGAATTCATTTGATAAACAAATAAATTGTTTGCAGTTAATATAGTGAAATTACTAATTAATTATTCAATCGTGTTATCATGGCCCTGCCTCATCTCGATGACAGTGCAGTTCAGGAAGGGGTCATTACTTCCAAAAAGAAACGGGATGACACCGTTCAACAGTTAAATGAGTTCGATTACTCTCAGACCGTGTCATTGAATCCTGTGGAACAGGATCTACGGGTCCTGCAAGACTGCCTTATAGAAATGGAGGGACTCTTCCAAAACGGGTTGTCCGATATCCACTTTCAGACGTCACAGTGGAGTGTGAACCCCGCAAGAAAGAGGCTGGTATGGGATCTTGCAACCCGTGAATCGACTCTTCCGATGTTAAAAAAGTACCCTTTAACCGAGGAACTATCCAACATGCTCCAAACTTATCTCCAAGGGGTGTCACCCATCTCGTTTGGACTTGGTGGGCAGGTTTCAAGACCAAATGTGTTTATGGGTCCTGCAGTGAATAAGAGT
This sequence comes from Psychrobacillus sp. BL-248-WT-3, assembly GCF_012843435.1. GTDB lineage: Bacteria > Bacillota > Bacilli > Bacillales_A > Planococcaceae > Psychrobacillus. Next base: position 4,219 of record NZ_JABAFC010000070.1, read on the forward strand.
AACGGGAATCCTCTCCATTTGAATTTCTGGAAGAACAACCTGGTTCCATCCGTGGAACAGCTGATTAGCGCCATAGAGGCGCAAATACTCATCAATGAAGCAGTGAATGTAAAAAAAGTTACCGATGAATATGGTGGCTTTTCAAAAGAGAGTGTGATCGAAGGAACTTATTATACATTACCGGATGGGAAGATTATACGACAATATTATGGTCGGACAGGTGCCCAACAGTATAAATATGTTCAGAGTATTCCGAAAGAACGAATCGGCAGTGGCAAAACATTAGAAGATTTATTCCCACCTATAACAAAGATAGAAGAATTTTTAATAGGGGACATCATCGCCATGTCAGAGGATCCTTCACCGGAATCCGTTGCGGAGGCTGCATTATTCACCGTTTTCAAGCCACTTAAAATGGTAGATAAGATTATTGATAGTATTAAAGATGGGGAAAAGAAGATAGAAAAGATTGAGGATAAGGGGAAAGGTAATGGTGTCCCTTCATATGGAAAAAACTCAGTACCTATTGGTCCTTATAGAGAAGTAAATGGATTTCCAGCTAAAGTAAAGCCAGGTTCTCAAGAGAAACATATTCCTAATACTCCAAATTACAAACAAGAACTAGCAAATGGAAAAATTAAGAGTATCTTCTATGGGGATAATAAAAAAGCACAAGTATTGCTTGATAAGTACGCTGGAAAAGGTCAGCTACTACCAAATGGTAAAAAAGAAAGAGTAGACTTTAGTGAAACAATTGGGAAATATTATGATGTCGATACTGGCGAATACCTTGAGACTACTAGAGGAATAATTCATTATGGAAAAGATGGTGCACATATAGTGCCTTCTGAACCACTTAAATAATAAAACAAGGAGAAATTATATGGAATATGATTCTTTGGTAAAAACCATAAAAGAACACAAGGATAGTAATCTGATAATAGAGTGGGATAGCGGGTTAAAGATTATTGGTGAACCAGACACACTCTTTGAAACAGACAATGGATTGGATGATGATGATATAAATTATACCGAATATTATGCAATTACATTTCAAGTTGGTGACATTTTAGCTCATCCTTCTAGTAAAGAAGGTAGTTTATATAGTTGGTTAATACAAGGGAAAGGTTCATTAATAGAAATATCACTTTACGATAATCCACCAAGTCAGATCTTTTTGAGTGATGGACAAAGTGTATGGAAACGGGATATTCCAAAATAAATTACTGTTTAATCAATTACCTTGATTGGCTAAAGCCTGTCAAGGTTTTTTTGATATATCAAAATTGAAGTCAAGAATTCAATTGATAAACAAATAAATTATTTGCAGTTAATATAGTGAAATTTACTAATTAATTATTCAATCGTGATATCGTGTCCCTACCCCATTTCGATGACAGTGCAGTTCAGGAAGGCGTCATTACTTCCAAAAAGAAGCGGGATGACACCGTTCAAAAGTTGAACGAGTTCGATTACTCTCAGACCGTATCATTGAATCCTGTGGAACAGGACATTCAGACGATGGACACATGGCTAACGGATTTAGAAGGAATGTTTCAAAGTGGCCTGACAGATGTCCATTTTCAGTCGAGTCACTGGGGGATCTTGGCTTCGAGAAATACTTTGAAAATGGAGCTGGAGGCACGTACTTCACGGATTCAAGGAGACACCACCCTCCAACCCAAAAATCATGACTTGACGACCATGTTTTACACTTTTTTAACAGGGGCAAGCCCCCTCCAATTTGGCTACAGGGGATTCATCCAAAAACCAAATGTTTTATATGGTCCTAGTATTCTAGGTTTTGCTAGTCTTCCTACTCATTCGACCACAAAAAATATAAATGAAAATGT
>NZ_JABAFC010000071.1 GCF_012843435.1 Psychrobacillus sp. BL-248-WT-3
AATAATATGACACCAAAGTCTGTAACATTCAATAGTCCTCTTACTGGCAATTTATCGCTGTCGAAACCGGATGTCCCGTCAAAGGGGACAGTTAAAGATAGGCAGATAGATTATACTAGAGGTTTTGATGTAGAGCCTAAATATAGCTCTTATGAGCAAAGGGTAAAAACAACACCTGTTAATAAAGGCGAATGGAGTAGCGAACGAGCAGAGTCGTTATTTATCTCTGATAAGACCGGAGAAGTTAAAAAATATCTTGATGAAGCTGGCGTTGACGGAGTTGAGTACAAAAATGGAATGCCAGACTTTTCACCATTCTCCAAAGGTGAAATAAAATTAGAAAACATGACTAATGATAGAAAATCAAATTTTTCAACTGCTGATGAAGAATTGGCTAAAAATTGGAGTACACCAGATAAAAAATGGACAGCAGAAGATGTAGCTGATTGGCGAGAAGATAATAAATATACTTGGCATGAACTTAATGACTTGGAAACAATACAATTGGTACCTAGAAAAATTAATAGTGTTTTTGGACATTTGGGTGGAGTTGGCGAATATAATATAAAAGTTAAGTTAGGAGAGTAATTAAAAATGACAATGATTAATGATGATCTTTTTGGAGAACTTGAATATAAAAATAATTTCTGGAGAGGAAAAACAACTCTTAGAATGTTTGACTTGGAGAAGGAAATAATTTTAAGTATTGATGGACATGAAAGTGCGGATTTTTCCAATGTACAGAGAGAAGCATTTATAAATTTTATTCAAGATATGAAAAATATAATGAATGAGGCAGAAAAACTAGTATATGACTACTATAGTGATAATTATGAAGAATATAGAGAGAGGTTAGGGAATAAATCAGAAGCAGATAATTTTGCTCCAAAAGTTGAATCTGCCTCAGATTTAAAAAGTTTAGTGAAGCCAACTGAATTAATTGTAAGAAGAGTAAGAAAGAATGGAAAAAGAAGACTAGGTTTGCTTTGTGATGTCTCTTGGGATATTGAAAATGGGTTAGGAATAAAAATTGAAGATGAAAATGTAGAAGAAGTAGGGTATCAAGATATTGTACTATAATTTACCTGAATTAATGTAAAGTATGAGGGTGTAAGTAAAGTATTTGATATACTAAATCCAAATGGAAAGCAACTCGATCAGGGAACTCATCAAACGTTATTGGCAAGAGGTATTAGGTAATTTAAAAAAGTATATTATGCCATAAAGAATTCAACTTTTAAAGAACTTAAAACCGTAGCCTTTTTCCAATAATCATCTGTTTTAGAAGTAATATTCTCCGCTTCATACAAGTCTTTGAGTTGAAGGTTCTCTTTCACGATAGATTCATAAAGTAATTTAACAAAAATATCATTCATTATTTTATTTCCTCCCTTCTGGTGTATTTTTGGGGTTTAAAGATAATTTATAATATTTAAAACCTTGATTGGCTAACTGTCTTTCAAGGTTTTTTAAATTCAAAATTCCAAAAAGAAACGCGACGATACAGTTTTACAGTTGCATGAATTCGATAGTTGGATGGTTTTCAATTTGGATTAGATCTAGCAGGGTTAATACCAGGAATCGGAGAAATAGCCGATGGTTTAAACGGAGTAATCTATTATGCTAGAGGAGATAAGTTAAACGCAGGTCTTTCCTTTGCAGCAATGGTTCCATTTTTAGGCTGGGGAAGTACCGGGACTAAAATTGTAAATAAAGGACGTAATTTTTTTCAGCCCAAAAATGTCCTAAACGATGAGATAGTAGAATCAGTGTCTACTTCCGTTTATCGTGATATGGTGAATAGTCCACTGATTGGTTCGCAGTCGCAATTAAATCTGTTTACTAGCTTACAGAATCGGACACCGTATACCAATAATAGTCCATTCATGTTCAACATGCCAACATCTAAAACTCCCAGTGGCGGTGTTCATCCAGAGATCCAGAACCCGAACGTTGCCAATAAGACTCCCGATTTGGACGGCAATGGAGCGAATACAAATAAAGGACAAGCATCTGCAGTCCAGCCGCCATCTAAAGGGAATACACCTGAAGCCAAAAGTGCGGTTGCCAGCCCTACTAAGGGGAATCCAAATGAGCAGATACAGGATCTGCCGAAGGTCGTTGGTGGCAATGGAGATCACATAAACCTGAGCAACACTACGATTCCAAACAAATCTACTAAAACAGTCACTACACCAACGGCAAAAGCGAACAACCCAGCCCCAGTTAATAGTGGGAAAGCCCATGTGAAATCAGAGACACCGAATACGAATATACAGGCTAAGCCAAAAGTTGTTGGAGGAAATGCAGATTATACAGCTCCACCTAAAAATACGAATACAATTAATACTCCATCTGCAAAAGTGGATACTACACCAACAAATAAAAGTATTGATAGTAATGTTAATTCAGATGTAAAGAGTGTGGATGTTGAGACTAAGGGTTCGGGTGAAACTAGTATATCTAAGCCAGCAAGACCTAAAGCAAGTAGCGTGAAACCCGGAGTAATAGAGAAACCTTCTGCTAGTAAAAAACAGAAGGAAAAAAGATTGTCAAATGAGCAATTAAATAATCTTGTAAAAGGCAACTTTGTTAAAGAAACCTCTAGGACTAGAACCTTTACACCAGAAACTATGCCAGGAAGTAAAGATTTTGCAAAATGGTTTAATGATTTGAGCATAGATGAATTTGAATTAGCCTGGTCTACTCCAAAATTAAGGACTATAATTGAGAGTAGGATTCGTTATCCCGGTGGCTACCATGAATGGCATCTAGTATCTCGAGCACCAATTTTTAAACGGTGGGACATAACGGCTGAAGATATAGCAGAAATGAGAACGTTAACGAAAGACGTTGAGTTTGTAAACCCAGTAGGAAGACATGGGTTTGATGGTTCTGGAAAAGCTCATAGAGAGCTTCTTGATCTGATTGATCACTCACTTGATTATGAAACATTTAAAAGGAAATTAAGAAATTGGGCACATTATAGGCTGAAAGGCGGAATTGATTCATTACCTGAAGGGCTTAGATAATTAGAAATGGGGGATTAAGATGGAAAACCCAGGAGCTGTTTCTCTTTGGTTTGGAAATTGTAGTAATGAGGATTTTCTAAGCAAGTATGTAGAAATAAAATATGATAATGAGGGAGACAGAATTCCTTCAAGCTTTATGAATGATTTTAAAATAGACTTTCTTGAGTATAACCAAGATTTATTAGAATGTACCTACAATGAATATCCTACGTCTTCTTTGTCTGAATTACTAAAGAATGCTTCATATTCAGAAGCACTTATAAGTGAACTTAAAGACTTTTATGGTGAAAGTTTAGAAGAAAAGTACAATATTGTTATTCGGTTATATGATTTTGAATATGGGGAACTTGTTGAGGAAGCAAAACTTGATGGTAGGAACCTTAAATATATGGGGTCTGTTATTTATGAAGATTAGTAACTGAATAAGATTATTAATATAGTATTTGTAGCCGCGAAGCACTTTTTGTTAGTTGACAAAAGGTGCTTTTTTCCGTTTATCGGAATATGGCCAACAGTCCACTCATTGGATCGCAGTCACGATTAAATCTGTTGACTAGCTTACAGAATGGGACACCGTATACCAATAATAGTCCATTCATGTTCAACATGCCAACATCTAAAACTCCCAGTGGCGGTGTTAATCCAGAGATCCAGAACCCGAACGTTGCCAATAAGACCCCCGATTTGGACGGCAATGGAGCGAATACAAATAAAGGACAAGCATCTGCTGTTCAGCCGCCATCTAAAGGGAATACACCTGAAGCCAAAAGTGCGGTTGCCAGCCCTACTAAGGGGAATCCAAATGAGCTTTCATTTACTGATTTACTAAATAGAATATTAGTAAGTAAAGGCAATGGTGAGAGCTGGTATTGGTATATTGATGAGTTTGAATCACTAGGAGATGCTTATGATGGAATTGAAATAGAATAGAAATTTAGAAATTTTACTTGTTACCTTGATTGGCTCAAAGCTTTTCAAGGTTTTTTATTAAATGGGAGTTATACATATGGTCAAATACAAGCAAATGGGAAACATGAAGCAATAATTTAAAAGGTTACTAGGTTACTAGGTTACTAGGTTACTTAATAAAGGGATTCATTTTCTTATAAGTTCTTAAGAAAGATGAAAATCGATAGGCTTTGTTAAAGCAATTAAGTTTAAAAATATCCTAATCGAAAAGTCGAAGTAACATCGAAAATTGATGAAGGAATTAAAGTAACTGGTAGGCTTAATTCTAATGATTAAAAATGGAAAGTATATTGATTAGTTGGAGGTTAATTATGGCTAATACTAAATTTAGTTGTTTAACAGAAGATGGCAAAGTAATATTTTTTCTAGGACTTTCAGAAAAAGCTTTGACTGTCTTTTCACAAAGGAAAGATCAAACTCTAGCCAAGGAAGTTATTTATAAATGTTGGGAGTGGCTAAAAGGTAAAGAAAATGATGGGGATATTCTTTATGAATTATTAGATAATGAGGAAAGTGGTATAACAATAATTCAAGAGATATCAGATAATGAAACAGATGTAATAGCTTGGAACTGTATTATTGATGCAGTTGCTTTTACTAGCAGAAAAGCATTTGAAAGGGAATGCGTCAAATATTATCCAGAACCAATTGCTTTAGTTGATGATACATTAGTAGAACATTTTATGGATTGTTTTGAAAAATGTATAGAGGATTCAGATAGATATATTCAGAGAATAAATTCTTTATTGGCAAATTATAAGAATGAGAATATTGCGGCGAGTGATTTGCGGACAGAAATTTTAAAAGAATTACAAATACAAAATTAACTACTTAACAAGGAAATCTAAAAAACAAGATAAATGATTAGTTAACCTTGATTGGCTAAAGCCTTTCAAGGTTTCTTTAATGTATATGATATGAAGTACAAAACACTTAAATTATAATAATCCAATTCATGATAATTCCAAATAACTAATTAACTGAAAATTAATATTTCTTTCGAATCATTTTAGAGTTACATGGGAGTCCACACTTTACCTTTCAATATAAAAAATGGAATATTATAGATAATGATAGATTGCTATAGGAGGAGAGATTATGTCTATAATATGTAAGGAAGTGTTATATAATAAAGCAAATTGGAGATATTTAAGCCCTAATCCTATGAGGGCACGCTTATGAAAACGTTAGATGTCAACCTACTTCAAGATGGTTTACAACGCAATATGGCTATGCTAGAACGTCTAGAAACGGAAGTAAGTAATATTAATGATTCTATTAAGGGACTTGTTGCAATGGAGGAAGTATTGAAGGGGGCTGGAGGCAGTGCAATTCGAAATTTCTACTCGGAAGTTCATCTCCCATTCCTTCATTTCTTCCTTTTGTTCACAGAAAGATTCAAGCAGCAGCTCCAACATATAGAGACAGCACTCACATCGTTAGAGCCGGATACTGCTGGTCACATCCTTGAACAGTTTTTAGAAGGAGAATTGGAGCAGGGACTTACCCAGATTGGTACTTTAACTGAAAGATTCACCAACGATGCAAACAGTATTATGGAGACCGTCAGTGATATCGTTGCTTTACCACCGCTAGATGATAGTGAGGTACAAGAGGGAGTTCGAAATTCTAAACAGAAACGTGACAACACAATTACAGATCTACATCAATTTGATACTTCCCAAACTACATCATTAAGCACCGTTGAACAGAATCTACAAGAGTGGATCTACGTCAATATCCTGGACATAAAAAAGTTAAGTCTCTGTCAGAACGGCATCCAATCATGGAGCGTCCTGTA
>NZ_JABAFC010000072.1 GCF_012843435.1 Psychrobacillus sp. BL-248-WT-3
CCATATGGCGTGCCTCGTTCTGCTCATGTGTGTATTGAAGCCTAAAGCCAGCGAACATTGTTCGCTTCTAATCGTGACCCATGAAAGTCACAGTGTTGCTACTTTGTAGCAAGAAACCGCTTCGCGATTTCGTTTCGTCCCAGCTGCACTGGTCCGAATCAATCAGCTTCGCCGATTGATCATTTCGCATCTTTCAGATACGAGCTATCAACCAAAGTCGATAGCCATTCTTCATCCCCACGTTCCGTCCGTAAAATACCGGAACCATTCTCCATTTCGGAAATACACCTTCAGACATTTGTTTCGAATATCTCGTTCGATTTTTACGATTTCCTCTTTTTGATATTTTGTCTTTTCCTCGTTACCGATCACGCTCAAATGTTTTGCATGAACCCTTTCGAATAATTTCGTTTCAACCTCGTTTAGTTTGATTGTCATTAATTACCTCTCCCTTTTCCGATGTACTTGAAGTACTCCTGTTTTATAGTTTTTAAATGCTATACACTTCTACACTCTTTTATCACGTTTAGTTATTATTTTCGCCAGATACGAACAAGGACGGACTCCCCTTGCTTATAACAATAACTATTTTCCGAGACATTTTACCTCTAACAACGATTGATTTTAAGGAACCATAGATTCATTATCCTTTCTCCCAAAGAACACAAAAAGGCCTTTGGGCAGATTGGTAGCATAGTAAGTCATGCTTTTTAACACAATCAGTCCAAAGACCTGTATTATTCATCACCGTCAGATCCCGCATGGGTTCGACATAAAAAAAGTAAAATAAATTTAGTATGTTATTAGTTTACCATTTGAAATCTTTCCTTTCAATCTATCTTTAAAGGCTTTTTCAAGATTCATAGCGAATAATTTCTTAGAGGTGAACTATATGCAAAACAATACAAAAACCTATTCCAGCAAAGATGTCGCAAAGCGGCTTTCGATACAACCCGTTACCATCCGAAAATATTCACAAATGCTGGAAGAACAAGGATACCCTTTCGCCAAAGCCGAAAATGGTTGGCGTCAATATAGCGAAGATGATATTAGGTTCTTAGAGTATTTATGTGACATGAAGAATATGGGCAGGTCACTAGATGAATCAGTCCAACATATAGCGTCTTTATATCGGTCCAATTTAACCATATCGCCATCCGCTATACCGCTACACGAGAAAAATCCTTTGATTGAATTCATCCAAGCACAACAGGAATTTAATCAAAAAATACTCGAAAGACTGGAAGCACAAGAAAAAAGACAAATTGAAAGAGATCAAAACCTAATGAAAGCACTAAGAGAATCACAAGAAGCAAAAAAACAAATTGCAGCTACTCAACAAAAAAAATGGTGGAAATTCTGGAAATAAAAGAAGGACCATCAAAAGATGGTCCTTCTTCAACTAAAGCACCCGTTAGTGCAATAAGAAAATTAGGTTTTTTTAATAAATACCTCTTCAGGTCTATTTTTTTCTTCATTCCAAACTGTCTGAATTTCGAATGTTCCTTTTTCAAAAAATAAGTCAAACCTTATTTTAATATCTTCTTGCATTGGTAACTCTTTTGCTTCGTCAATTTTCACCCAATGTAGTTCACCTTCTGACGGATTTTCTAATAACTCACCTGTAAAGTCTTTCGTCCAATAGTTCATCATTATGTATCGTTTGTTTACTGCTGGATTAACAAACTCTGAAATCCCTTTAAATACTAAATTACTAACTTCAAGGCCAGTTTCTTCTCTTACTTCCCGAATAGCTCCATCTACAAAACTTTCTGGAAAGTCTACTTTTCCCCCTGGTGGAAGAAACCCCTTAAACTTATCGTGCTGCCTATTTAACAACAAGACTTTATCTCCATCTTGAATCATAATTACTGTCCAAATTTTATATATAATATTTTCACTCATAAGATAGTCTCCAAATTCCGGTTTATTGACCACTCAACTCTATTATCAGGTTTTAACCATTCAACTTTTGCATTGACAAACTTATCACCATTAAGCAACTCATTAATAAATTCTTTATGATAATCTGGGATTAGACTATTCAATTCTATTTTATTAATATCAACCCAATATGGATAAATCTTTTCTTCATTTTGCACAATATCGCCCACGACATTTTTAGAAACGAAGAAAAAGCATACTGAATGATAGTCACTAACATGTTTAATAAATGAGATTATGCCCCTCAGTTCTAAATCAAACACTTTAAGTCCTGTTTCTTCTAACATTTCTCTGATACATGTTTCTTCCAGTGATTCATGTAATTCTACATGCCCTCCAGGAGGTATTAACATATTGTTTGTAGATAAGTCCTTCCGACCAGTTTTTTTAATAAATACCATTTTGTTATCTCTCATTGCAACGCATGAGACTTGTACACGTATTGACATAGCAATCTCCTTTTAACCTATAATTAAAAGCTATCTATTATTGAATTAAACTGCTTACGTTAGCTCAAGAAAAAAGTGTGACCCCCACACTCGTAGTAAAGCATCCCTTCTGTTCATTAATTTACATATATTAACTTATTCAACACAATCGCTAAAAAACCTTCTTCTTCAACTAAACTGCTGCGTTAGTTGAATAAGAAATTATATACTTTCTTATCTTTTTTTTAAAAAAAAGAGTAGCAAAAGCCACTCTCATTCCACCTCGTCATTTTCCTCAATGTACAAAGCACGTTTATTAAACCCTTCCAACTCTACTGGAGATAATTCTTTTAATTTATTTTCATACTTTGAGCCTTTCCATATTGACTGCAACAGATGCGTATAAAAGGCTTCGTCTTGTTTCTTGAATCGATCCAGTTCACCATTCTCATATTTTTTCGCATAGTCTTTCATCATTCCTGAAAAAACAAGTAATTGTCTTTTCTTCAAGGCGATATAAAACGTATCAAACACAGCTTCACTATGATACAGGTCAGAACCTTTTGCCGAATACTTAGCAATCTCTAAAACTGCATTTGAATTACCAGTTGCTCGCACTTTCTTAGCATCTACCTGTGTAATGGTCTTATCTTCCATACACTCTTGCCACATTTCAAGCCAATTCTCTTGCTTAATAAATGCTTTTGTATCCGTAAAATAAGTTTTATTCACGGCAACGATTATATGAACATGAGGATTATATGTATTGTATTGGGGGTTCGCATCCCCAACTTTATAACCCCTCATATCAAAATATCCTTTTTTACGGTTGTATAATTCTTCGGTAATATGTGACTCTTGATCTGTTGTTACTTCTAATTTCCGGATGTAACCTTTCACCACACGTTTTACATTCCTACGATCAAATAATCTTTTAACCGCTTTATTAAATCTATCAATCTCAAATCGCAATTCATCACCAGTACAATTGGGGGCAGTCAATGTTAAAAACAAAAATTCTTTCCCCTCAATTTCTTTCACTGCATCGAGCATGACTGATAATTTAATTGCATCTTTTTTAGCAGTTTTCCATGTGCAGATTGGACAAAAACGATTCCCACACGCATCCGTTTTATGTAATCTCTTCACACTCATTTCTCCATTCGTCAGAAATTGCATCCAACTACTACATGTTTCAAATCTCACGACTGATTTTATGGTCAAATGTTTCTCGATATAGTTTGCTGCTTTTCTATTCAAATCCTTTTTAGGCGTGTATTTATTCAACAAATCTTTTCCTAAAATGGTATCTTTTAATTGTCTTTTATCTACATTTTTAGCTTGATTATTTTGCATATATATTGTAAAGTCAACGTACATTGTTTTTTATAAAAAACTATATAAAAAGATGACTTGTCTCCTTTCCTAGTTTATTTGTTATTGTGTGGTAACTTTAGCTTACAACTTCGGAATCTAGGAAACAAGTCTTTTTTTATAAACACTATGCTAGAAAAAGTCGTTTCCGAAACTCCGAAACCCTTGAGAGAGTAAGAGCAAAGAGCAACTATACGCCCCGATTTCGTGCCGAAATAGTGACGTATAGTATTAAAAGAGAAGAGAGACCAAAAAAGCCCCCAAAAAACGGGGCTTTTTTTTAATTCAAAACCCTAAAATCAAAACCAAATATCCGCCACTCCAAATAACTTGTTTTATTCATTTCCCCCACTCCATGAACTCCACCGGCTGCCCTTTACAACGAGCCTTTCGGGGCATGTGTCTTTCGTGCCAAGTGCCACATGCAGAAAAAAGCAGTGGCACGAACCGAGATAGGTTAACATGCCCCTGCTCATTGTAAAGGGATCGCTTCGCTCAGCCGGTTCCGTCCATTCCGTTCTATCTTTACACGCCCTTTAGATATACTTCCGCCAAATCTATACGACCTTCTCCATGCCCTAAATATTCCTGCACCTTATCCATGACTTGTACGACTTCCCTGTATAAAGGTCGTTCATTTTTCGTGATTGTATGGTCTTTGCGATAACCAGCAGCCCGATTTTCTAACATGCGTTGAATCACTTCACGACCTGCGGTTTCAATTCCTCTTTGCTGCAACTCACTTTTTAGCATTTCTCTGGCATATGTATGCCTAAAAGAATGAGAACCTTTTATTCCTGCACGATTATAAGCTGATTTAAGCGTGTTATAACGCACAGGAGATAAAAAAGCGTCCTTTTCCTTCCCCTGAATCAATTCACGCACTCTCGCTTCAAATTCCGGCCTACAAGGCGATATACGACCTCTTCCTGCCTTTGTAACACCTTGTGCTGTATTTAAGGCTAGCTTATCTTCTGAAGCCTTCCAGAAGAGCTTACCGTCCTTTTCAACGATATGGGCCACTTTTGAATTAGCAACTTCACGCAACCGAAGTCCAAAAGCTTGTTGGAGATCCGCACCAACTTTCGTATTGGTAGAAAGCTTTTCTCGAAATCCTTTTATTTCTTCTGCGGAATAAGAACGGTCCTGTGGTTTTTCACGAGTAGCTGTATCTATCAATCTAGTTTTCGGGATCCACTCTCGCCCCTCAAACCCCTTATCTACTGAAATGTTGTGCATTCCTTTCTGCAGCAATCTTAAATTCGTTTCTATATTGATTAAGTGACCATTTGAAACTCCTTTTTCCTGCATATGAGAAATATAATCTCGGTAATCCGAACGCTTCAACTGGTACAGATCTTTTACTCCCCGCTCTTTTATCCATTCTGCAAAATTCTGTCCAACAGAAAGCGTGTGCTTCACTTGTGTGATGGAATGAATACCTGTTTCAGTTTCATTTTGTCGCAACTCTTTTTTAGACTTTCCGATATAGTTAATTCGTTTAATTGCTTGCTCTACTTGATATTTCAGTCGATTACCACCCCGATTATTTGCCATTTAAACACCTCCTAAATGTTTTTTTAATAAATGCAATAAAATTAAAACTCTTCTAAACCGCTAATTTGACGGTTAACGCCATAAGGTGACGCATTTCACCTTCGGTTCAAAGACATCACCATATGGCGTGCCTCGTTCTGCTCATGTGTGTATTGAAGCCTAAAGCCAGCGAACATTGTTCGCTTCTAATCGTGA
>NZ_JABAFC010000073.1 GCF_012843435.1 Psychrobacillus sp. BL-248-WT-3
CACCTTTGCGTTTTTCCGCAACGGTTGCAAATTCATTCCCAAAATCAAGCCCAAAAGATTAAGACCTTGCCCCTTTTTGAAAAGGGGCAAACACCAAAACAGCCTCTTGCAACCTCAGCAAGTTGGCTCGATAACCGTTTGGGAATCATCAAGGTACGGGTAGTATTTTTCAAAACGCTACGCTGAAAAATCTCCACCCTTTCCCCCTTGACGATTCCCATTTTTCCGTTGCTGGATATTGGCCGACAGCCATACTCAGCAAGATACTAAAATTTAGTAGCTGTCGCCTTGCAAATTTTAACGGAAAAAACCACTGAATAAAAAAAGACACGAGAACAATCTCTCGTATCTTCTGTATCTTATTTCTTATTTTCCTTACTCAACAATCGCGCCCGATTGCTTAAGAAAGCTAGAAGTCATTTAATTTATCTCTGGTATTCAACTTTTAAATTGAATTTGTCTTCGTTTATATACATTCAAGGTGATCAGCCAACTAGTAACAACGACTCCTGTAAAAAGGAATAGCATATTACTATACAAATAAGTGGATTGATCAAGGTCCATAGGTAGCAACTTCTGATTCAGTAAGCGTACAGATAATAAACCACCAACAATTGCAATACCTATTCCCTCTGATAAAAAACTGGTAAAATTAAGCAAACTCATTCCGGCACCAGCTTCCTTTTGTTTCAAACTACTTGAAACAATTGTAGATATAACTGTTTTGGTGAATGACAGCCCACCAAAAACAAAAACTAATATAATTGTCAGTAACCATGGTGTTACTTCTAAAAAAAAGGCAGCAATTAAAAAGCTAACGGAAAGAAATGTAACTCCAATGGTTAACACGTACAATGGACCTTTTCTATCAACAAGTAATCCACCAATGTAACCGAAGATAATAACGCTCATTGTTCCAGGGAAAATAATCACACTGCCAATTGCAGCAGTACTTAGTTGATGTACATCTTTCATCATGTAAGGAACCATAGAGATAAACCCTGCTACTGTACCAAATATAAGTCCTCCACAAAGGACACCAATTATAAAAGAAATATTTTTCCCCAGTGCAGGTTCAACAAAAGGTTCTGTTACTTTCCTAATATGTTTTACAAATATCAGGAATGACAGAATACTGATGATCAGAAAAGAAATGTTATAAGATGTTGTAAACAGCATAAAAAATACAATGCCCACTGACATTAGTATAATTCCTACAATATCAAAATGACCTTTTATCCTTACTTCTTTTTTCAACAATTTAATAAGGAACGGAACAGTGATAATTGTCATCATTGGAATGAGCAGAAGATAAGACCAATGGATAAAATGAGCTATCATTCCACCAATAGCTGGACCGATACCTTCTCCCATAGCTACTATGGAGCCAATAAGACCAAACGCTTTACCCCTATTTTCCTTTGGAATATAGCGCGCAACTACAACCATCACGAGTGCTGGAAATGCAGCTGCACCAGCTCCTTGAATAAATCGAGCCAGAATAAGTATGGGAAAAAAAGAATGTCCAACAAACCCAATTACCGATCCGAAGCAATTTATTATAATCCCAAATAGGAGTAACCTTTTAATGCCTAGCTGATCAGATAGCTTTCCATATAGAGCTGTTCCAATAGAAAAGGTTAACATAAAGGCTGTGTTCACCCAGTTTGTACTCGCCGGTGATTTATTAAAATCATTTGCAATATCAGGTAATGAGACGTTCAAAACCATTTCATTTAATACGCTAAAAAAAGATAGAACGCAAAGCCAAATTAAAATTTGGTTGTGTCGTAAATTTGATTGTGAATAAGACGTATTCACATTTCGCCCTCCAATAATGAGGGTAGACGCAGTTTATAGGGCTAATGATACGTTTCCCTCTTTTAATTGAACCCTGTTACATTCATTGCACTTCATAATTAATGCCTCCTAATCTTGATTGAAACATTTTACCACATACAGACTAAGTTTTAAATTCAGTTTTCATCACTTATTCCGTTAAATGGCCCGTTTGTTGAACAACCACTCTAATTTTCAATGAATTATATGTATCCGACCATCTTCAAAAATTTCCACTGGCTGATAACTATTCATAAAATTTAATGCGTCAACCATGAAACCATCTTTCACCATTTGCTTTTGTCCATCTTCAAAAACTTTTCTGTCCAAGATCAAACTATAAAAATAAACTTTTTCGTCACCAATCATTTCAGAATTCATCATCACAAAATGATTTCCATACCTGTTTTTAAAATATTCACGGGCTAACTCATGGCTAGAAAATTCGGGGATTTCCGATTCAGCTTTTCTACTAATCTTCAATTTTCATGACCCCTTTATCAATCATTTTTTATATAATAATTTTGCCTGTTCCAGTTCCACATTGCTGTGACTGTAAAGCCTTCATCTTCTTTTTCATCATCATTTTCTTCATTCACTTTTACCAAATCGCCATCTTCTGCATCATCTAAATTTAATTCTTTGTGTATTTCCTTCAACAATCCACCGTATGAAATCAGTCGTTTACGGAACAAACCCTCTTCCAAATCCTTAACGATTTGCAAATTCCGTTCCTCGTCATCTGTTAAATAATCATCAGATTTAACGGAGTATTTAGCAGTTTCATTTACTGCTGTTTCAATCGCTTGCTTGTCCTGTTCAGAAGAAACTTTAGATTTAATTGCAGTAACAAAAACATTTGGATCATAGTCTAGTTTCATAGCCTTTTTCCAAAACGCTTGCCATTCTTTATGAGTAATATAATTTTTTTTGCTTCTAAAATAACTACTTTCAAAGCACATCATTGCATGGATATGTTGATTATAGGAGTTGTCTTTTTTATTGACCGTGACCTCGGTAGTCCTCATAAAGCCGATTAAATTACTATCAACTTTTTTGTATTGGACCATTTTTCTGAAGCCCCTTGCCATATCAGAAAGACTTTTATTTAATTCTTCACCGTCATAAACATTTTTAACAGTAAAGGTGAAGAACAACCATCGACAACTAGGTTTTCGCTTCATAACTTCAGTTATGATTGTTTTACTTTGAGCAGAATGTTTCATGGCTCTCCTCCAATTGCATAATGAACAAAGTTTGGATTTACAAAACCACGCTTTATATAATTTCAAGTGACCTGTATCGTTTGCTTTAAACTGCAAAATAACACCGCAATCCTTGACACGTTCAGCTTTCTTAAATTCTAGTATAAACAAAAGTTCAGAATAACTTACACTATCAATCTTTCTTTCTCGCCACGGTCTAGTTTTCCCCGTTTTTGTTTTGTCAAAAAATACATTTGATTCCTTTGGTGCATTTGTGCTATGATTATCTATAGAATTTTGAAAACGCATATAAAAAGCCCCCATGTTATTTAGTTTTGATCTTAGTCAATTAAAACTTTAACACAGGGGCTTTTATTATGCAAAAAATTTTCAACCGATTTTTAAGAGTAAAATACCACTTAAACCCTCGCCAACACTAGTTTTAAATCCTAAAAAAACAACCTAAAAATAATGACGTTATTTCTAGTAGTATCAAGATAAGAAAGAACCGTTTTTCGCTACGCTCAAAACCAAGATCAAAATCCTTTAAGATCAAGTTCAAAATCCCAAAAGACAAAAACAAAAAGAACCTTCGAAGGTTCTTTTTTTATCTACTCATATCATTATTTCGCTCACGAGCCTTTTCACGCTTGTGTAATCGTTCAAATTCGCTTCCAGTTGTTTTTTCCCTTATCTTGTCCACCAACTCACCAAAAACCTTCTTAAAGGCTCTCACGTTGTCTGTGCGATCCCTTAAAAACTCTTTCGCACTTTTATAAACTAATCCTATTTCAGCCTTTAAATCGCTCACACGACCTTTTAACGACCTATTTTCTTCAACCAACTCATTATAATCTTCAATATTTGAATTAAATCTCTGAACAAGATCATTGTATTTCTCTTTCACTACTTCATTCTGCTTGCGCAAGCCTATATTTTCTTTCGCCATATCGGTATTTAATATATTTTTTAAATGTGTTTTTAACTTTTCATTATCTTGAGCAGCAGTAACCAACTTTTTATAATCTGTTCTTAAAATGATTACATTTTCAGTTGGCTTTCTTTCTGTCTTTGTTATTTCCTTACCTAAACCAAACAGAGCTTTCTCGCCAGTCGGCACTTCAATATTTTTCATTTGTCGTCTCACTGGAACTATTAAATCAGACTCCACTCTTTCGCTATATCCAGTCAATTCATCTTTTTTGCTAGTAAGATCCTTTTCTAGAAAATCAATTTCTTTTTCCAAGGTTTGTTTTTTAAACGTTTGTGTTTCGATATGCTCACGCTTTGAACCCTTTTCCCCTCGCTCCAAATCAAATCCAAGTTTTTGCATATGCTCAGGAAATTTGTCTTGAATCCAAATCAATTCCTGTCGATTAAAAACGTTCTTTCCTTGTAGTTTTCCGTCACGCATCGGAACAACTCCAATATGTAAATGAGGTGTTTTTTCGTCATGATGAACCGTCGCATAAGCGATATTTTGCTCACCGTATCGCTCCGAAAAAAGTTTGAAACTTTCCTCAAAAAATCTTTTTTGTTCTGCAGAATCTAGTCCCTCAAAAAATTCTCTCCCAGATGTCACCAACAATTCATTTACCAGTACCGCATCTTTTCGGGTTTTTCTTATACCCGTTTTTTGTGATTCAATAATTTCTTTTACTCGCTCGTTATAATCAATATTTCCATCATTTATAAAATCGTAATTTTCATTTGATTTGTCTTTATCAATATCGGGGTTCGTCTTACTTTCCCGCTCTCTTTGATTGTGAAATTGAATCCCTTTTAAATCATGGGACTTCATTTTTTGCATTCTACAAACTGCATAGCTCATCATTTTTCAGCTCCATTCACGAGGTACAAACGTGTACCTGTTTTCGGTCAACTTCCATGTAAAGTATAACACACTATACTTTACATTCGTAAAGGTGTGCTCTCCGAGGGTCAGAACAAGAACCTGGCTCATGCCAGATTCCCAAAGTCAAAGGCAAAAAAATCACCGCTTGCAGCTGTTGCTTTTTCCTAGTGCAGAAATGACATTTTCACCTTTGCGTTTTTCCGCAACGGTTGCAAATTCATTCCCAAAATCAAGCCCAAAAGATTAAGACCTTGCCCCTTTTTGAAAAGGGGCAAGGTCTTAATCTTTTGGGCTTGATTTTGGGAATGAATTTGCAACCGTTGCGGAAAAACGCAAAGGTG
>NZ_JABAFC010000074.1 GCF_012843435.1 Psychrobacillus sp. BL-248-WT-3
GTCACTGCCCCGACAGGCAAATGGAAAAAAGCGAGGAGGCAGTTCTTCAGCCACCGGAGCTTTTATCCATTTGACCCGAGGGGCAAGGCGATGAAGCTAGACATCAAGAAAAGCGGAATCGCCTGTCACTGCCCCGACAGGCAAATGGAAAAAAGCGAGGAGGCAGTTCTTCAGCCACCGGAGCTTTTATCCATTTGACCCCGAGGGGCAAGGCGATGAAGCTAGACATCAAGAAAAGCGCAATCGCCTGTTACTGCCCCGACAGGCAAATGGGAAAAAGCGAGGAGGCAGTTCCTCAGCCACCGGAGCTTTTATCCATTTGACCCCGAGGGGCAAGGCGATGAAGCTAGACAAGAAAAGCTCCCTAATATGGGAGCTTTTTCGTATTAAAAAGATTATCGTACGCCTGGGCGAATTGTGTCTGACACAGGGACACACACAACTTCCCCCGCAACCCACCTAGCTCAATATTCCGCCCAAATGAATTGTGTCTGACACAGGGACAAACACTAAGCCTCTCGCAGTTCCCCCGTCTCTTCCTGCTTCTCCTTTTTAAAGAAAAAGCCGATGATTGCACCAATCAGACCAGTAACAATCCACCCTGCTCCGTTTGAAAACAACGGGATAAAGCCAAATACATTGTTAAGCGTTTCTACCGCAATGTTCGCATCTTTTAATGCATCCATAATAGCAACTATACTTACTCCGATAATAGTACCAACATATACCGCACGTGAACCCTTGAACCAGCTATCCGTAAAAATCAAGATAATTAGTGCAATAGCAATTGGGTACAGCAGCATTAATATTGGTGAAGCCATAGTCAAGATTTTAGTTAATCCGAAGTTAGTAATAATTAAGCTCCCTAGCGAGAAGATGATTAACCATTTCTTATACGACACCTTCGGAATAATCCGCTCAAAGTATTCTGCTACAGCAGCTAAACAAGCTACATTCGTCGTAATACCAGTTAATAAAATTACAATCCCAATTAAATAAATCCCAATTTGACCAAACAGCGCTTTTGAAGCAAGTGCAATCAGCTCTCCGCCGTTTGTTGTATAGCCTACTGCATCTACACTAGTTGCCCCTATCCAAGACATCGATACCTGCAGAAGAACTAGTCCAACTACAGTAACGAGACCCGCCTTGATAAACACCTTGGATACTTCCTTTTTAGAGCGAATACCTAAAGCATCAATTGATTTAATAAAGATCCCACCAAAGACAAATGCTGCTAACACGTCCATCGTAAAGTACCCTTGTGTGAACCCCTTTAAAAATGCATCACTGGCAGTTTCGTAGCCCATTCCATCCACAGGTCCATGTACTGAGCCCATCGGAGTGAAAATAGATTTAGCGACGATGATCACTAAAAGCGTTGCAAAGACAGGTGTGATTAACTTGCCTAATCGATCAACAAATTTAGTAGTCTCCCATGATAGGTAAACCGTCAAAGCGATAAAAATGATAGAAAAGACAAGTAAAAATAAACCTATCATACTATTGTCTGTAATCAGCTGCTTAATAGCAATCTCATAAACTACAGAGGTAGTCCTGGGTATAACATAGATCGGTCCTAGCGTTAAAAACAGTAAAACCGAGAAAACAACAGCAAATTTAGGGGAAACCCTACTTGCCAGCTTTTCCACAGTTCCTCCACCTTTAGTTAGTGCAATTATTGCTAGTAAAACTAAGCCTACTCCAGTTACTAAGAATCCTGCCATGGCAATCGGTGTATTGGTCCCTGCCTGTTGCCCTAGAACTGGAGCAAAAATCACATTACCCGCACCTAAGAACATAGCAAATAACATAAACCCAATGGCTACAATTTGAAAAAACGATAATTTCTTTTCCATTTTTTTGCCCCCTTTAAATAAAAACCTTCTCTAAATCGCAAAGCCCTCCGCATAAATATCTGCTTCCTGAAGAATAAATCTGTGCTCTCCAGTAATCCAAGCAGACCCCTTGATAGCTGGGATAATAGCATCTATTTCCGCGATTTTCGTTTTGCCTAATACCTTTCCTTCAAAAGTTGAACCAATAATACTTTCTTGAATAATGGAGGCTCCTGGTTCTAATTCGAGGGCAGCCATTTTAGCGCACGTTCCAGTTCCACAAGGTGAGCGATCGATTTGTCCGTCTCCAAATACAACTACATTTTTATAATGATTGTCACTAATCTTATTCGTAATTTCGATTAAATCTACCGTTCGGATGTTCGGAATAGTAGGGTGCTCAATATGGATATGCTCATTGATATAATCTCTGGCTTCGGTAGCAAGCTCTAATATTCTTTGTTTGTCCGATAGGTCAATATTGACCCCTATATCAGAGGAATTGATTATCCCAAAAAAACTTCCTCCAAATGCAATATCTACTGATACATCTCCTATGTCATTTAACTTGATAGATAATCCTTTATGTAAGATAAACGCAGGGACATTCGTAAATTCGATACTCTCCACCTGATCTCCCTTAAAATACGCTCTGCATTCTATAACTCCAGAAGGCGTATCTACATAGATAAGCTCTTTTTTAGGAATAATCCCTTTAGTTAAACACATCGTAACGGTGCCTATAGTACCATGACCACACATGTTCAAATAGGAGCCACTGTCCATGAAAATTATTCCTATATCACATTTTTCATTACATGGTTCAGTTAAAATGGAGCCAAACATATCTTTATGCCCTCTTGGCTCGTTCATCAATAGCTTGCGAAGGTGGTCGTAATTTTCTTTGACATACTCCTTTTTCTCCATCATCGTCTCTCCAACAATATCTGGAAAACCGTTGACAACTATACGCGTTGCCTCTCCCATCGTATGTGTATCGATTGTTTCTAAACTTAAAATATACTGATCCATACTTGTCCTCACTTTCTATTAATTTCTTCTTTAACTTAAAACATATAATATTTAATATGTTTTGAAAAGTATATTGCATTCATATAATTTTATTTTTTTATTATTTTCTAATAATAAACCCCGTCATATAGGGATTTACGCTAAAATATATTTATATTAAAAAAAGATAAATTTATCACAATATTAAAATATATGTTATAATGCTTGAGAAATTGATTGATGAACATGAGGGAGAGATATTAGATGGCATTACGTGACTTTTTTATCGCTTTATCTGAAAACCGTACACTCAACAGTGCAGCTCAAAAATATGGTTTAAAAATGGGTGCACAAAGTGTTGTTGCAGGAACTAATATTCAAGAAACGATTGAGAGCATTAAAGAACTAAACCAACAGGGAATCTCCTGCACGGTTGATAATTTAGGTGAGTTCGTGTTCGAAAAATCAGAGGCTACTGCTGCTAAGAAGCAAATCTTAGAGGTTATTACAGCAATACATGAACATGGTGTGGATGCACATATCTCTTTAAAACCTTCACAGCTAGGACTAGATATAGATCGAGATTTTTGTTATGAAAATCTAAAAGAAATCGTTGCCTTGGCGGACGAATACGATATTTTCGTCAACTTCGATATGGAAGACTATGGCCGTTTGTATCCTTCCTTTGAGCTAATGGAGGAACTAAGTGAACAACACGACAACATCGGCACAGTAATTCAAGCTTACTTCCATGAATCAGCTGAAAATATCGAGAAATATAAAAACTATCGTTTAAGAATCGTTAAAGGTGCTTATAAAGAGCCAGCTAACATCGCATATCAGGATAAAGCAGAGATTGATCGTAAGTTTATCCAATTGATTGAGTATCATTTGCTAAACGGCAAGTTCACCTCCATTGCGACTCACGACCATAACGTGATTGATCATGTGAAGCAATTTGTTAAAATCAATGATATCCCTAACGATAAATTCGAATTCCAAATGCTTTACGGCTTCCGCAAGGACATGCAGCTTCAACTAGCAAAAGAAGGATACAACTTCTGTACATATGTACCTTTTGGTAGTGACTGGTATGGATACTTCATGCGCCGTCTAGCAGAACGCCCACAAAACTTAGCACTTGTCACCAAACAAGTATTCAATAAAAAAACAAACACCGTTATTGGACTAGCAGCAGCTGCATTCCTAGCTGGTCGCTTAACAAAACGTAAATAATAAAAACCTGGACCTCCTTTATAGGGGTCCAGGTTTTTTAATTGTAGGATAGGGTGGATTGTTGTGAAGTTAGCTTTGACCTGTGAGCAGTTTTGGGATTGTCGTAATCTTGGGGGCGATTGTCGTAAACTTGAGCTTGATTGTAGTAATCCGGGCCCTCATTGTCGTAAAAGTCACTTTGACCGATGAGCGGTTTTGGGATTGTCGTAATCTTCGGGGCGATTGTCGTAAACCTGAGCTTGATTGTAGTAATCCGGGTGCTCATTGTCGCAAACATAACTTTTACCG
>NZ_JABAFC010000075.1 GCF_012843435.1 Psychrobacillus sp. BL-248-WT-3
TTAAGTACGATTCGCCATATGGAATCCCAAGTCAAACGTTTGGATAAGGAAATCGAGCGTATGATGAAAGGTTTCACGCAAACGTTAACTTCCGTAAAAGGCATTGGACCGGTATACGCAGCCGGCTTACTCGCCGAGATTGGAAATATCAAGCGTTTTGATGATCATCACGCTTTAGCGAAATATGCTGGACTCGTTTGGACACAATATCAATCCGGCGAATTTGAAGCCGAAAATACTAGCCGAATGCGAACCGGCAATAAATACCTACGGTATTATCTTGTACAAGCAGCAGATGCGATACGTAAATATGACACCGAATATAAAGCCTTTTATCAAAAGAAATACCAAGAAGTAACCAAGCACCAACATAAACGAGCTCTCGTCTTAACCGCTAGAAAACTAGTACGCCTCGTGCATTCGCTACTACGCACGAATCAGCTGTACATACCACCAGAAAGGAGAGACTGAGTTAACCAACTCATAACCTTTCACCCATTAAAAAAACTTCCATTTTTTTCTATTTTTAAAGTAGAAAAATGAGAGGTTTATTTGGTATAAGCAAAAAAGGTTCATTTGGAAGGTATCACTTAAATAATTTCCAATTCATATCTTTTTTTCGCTTGACATATTACCACTGGGCTTAATAGAATTATATAGTAATAAACTATTACTTAATACTGTTTATTTTGATAATTTAGTAAATTTAAAAATGTTTTTAGAGGGTAATATTTACGCAATAATAAGTGTGTTAGAGTTGGGCATTCTAATAGTATTACGTGCATTGACATGGGCTTTGGAGAAATAGAATGGATATTTCCTTTCTCATATAGTATTATTTCGACTAAATAAATAAAAAACTAAAAATCTGTATTGGATTAAATGGGTAATAAATCATAAGAAAGTTAAGACATCCCTCTCTGGTTATGTTATATTCTTAATAATTATAAAAAAATGAAAATAGAGGATGTAGAGAATATGTCAAATTCAAAAATATTGAAATGGGTTACAGGAGGATTAGAGGCTGTACTAGGTATACCAGTTCTTGGAGGAATCATAATTCTGAGCTTGGCCTGGATTCCTTTGCTAATTATGCTGGCACTGCATATAGTTACTCTAGTGATTACAAAAAAAGAAGGCGGAGGAACTACGACAGGGAGTATACTAGGAATAGTAACCTCTTGTATTGGCTTCATACCTATTGTAGGAATGATTATGCATATCATTACTGCTGTTATTTTAATGATAGAAGCTTCTAAGCCAGAGATTCCAAAAGACGTCTTTAATGAAGAGTTTTAAATAGACTTAAAGAAATCAAAAACTGCACTTATCAGAGACATTAGCTAAGTACAGTTTTCACAACTCGCTGTAACCGTAAATAACTCCAGATAATAAAAAGAAGCCATGAAAATTTTACATCCGTAGAATTTTCATGGCTTCTTATTTTGAGGAGAGTTTTACACCCGCCTCGTTTATTAATTTTTTATTATTTAGTGTAGTTATCAAAGTATCCTTGAATATAAATCATTGGTGTACCTTTGTCTCCGCTACCGGAAGTAAGATCTGACAGAGAACCAATAAGATCAGTTAATCTACGTGGAGTTGTACCTTGAGCTTCCATTGCTCCAACAAGATTGTCTTCTTTGTTATTAATATGCTCAGTAATTGCTTGCTTTAATTCTTCTCCTCTTAAGTGAGCGAAGTTATTATCTGCAAGATATTTTAATTTTACTTCATTTGGAGTTCCAGCTAATCCAGATGTGAAGGCTGGTGAAACAACGGGATCAGCTAGCTCCCAAATATGTCCTACAGGATCTTTAAATGCTCCATCTCCATATACCATTACTTCTACATTTTTCCCTGTTTTTTCTTTTATAATTTCTTGAATGTTATCAACGATTGGTTGGCAATCGCGAGGGAAAAGCTTCACCGTGTCTTCTGTCGATTTGTTCGATCCAAGTAAACCATATTCCTCGTTAAAACCACTTCCATCAATGGACTCCGATAATATGTTGTCTAGACTATAAATTTTTTCGCCACCATTTGCTTTTAATATTTTCTTCGTTCTAAATCTTGAGTGAATATCACAAGCAAGTACATTTTTTGTATAGTCTAGAATAGATTTTGGGTTGTTAGAGAAAATGACTTCACATTCCACTCCGTATTCTTCTATTAACGATTTATAGTATGCAATGTAGTCTACTCCGGTAAAAGGATGTAGCTTATAGCCAAAGTAGTCGCGGAATTGTTTCTCTGTAAGGACATCTGTCCAAGGGTTTACTCCTTTATCATCTAACTCGTCAATTTCTACAAGATGATTGCCGACTTCATCAGAAGGATAGCTTAGCATTAAGACTATTTTCTTTGCACCTTTTGCTATTCCACGGAGTACTACTGCAAATCTATTACGACTTAGGATTGGAAAAATAACACCTAGTGTGTCATCTCCAAACTTCGTATGAACGTCAGTGGCAATCTGGTCTATACTAGCGTAGTTTCCTTGAGCGCGGGCAACGATAGATTCAGTTACGGTCACAATGTCCTGATCGTTGATAGAAAAGCCTTCTACTTCTGATGCTTTTAATACACTATTTACTACTATTTCTTCAATATTATCACCATTATTTATAATTGGGCCACGAAGACCTCTTACAACTGTTCCCACTACTCTTTCCAAATTGAACGCTCCTTCAACTATTATAAATATATTATTACCACTTGTAATTCTACGTAATACAGTGATATAAGTAAAATTAATATATATTATAATAGATATAAGAGGTGCTTATATGTCAGGGAAATTGGATTTATATAAAATATTTTGCATGGTAAGTAAAAATAATAGCTTTTCGAAGGCTGCAAAAGATCTCTTTATGAGTCAATCTGCAGTTAGTCAGGCCATAATGCAACTGGAGAAAGAACTAGATACCAGATTATTCTACAGAACGACAAAAGGAGTTACTTTAACAACAGAAGGCTCTGTGCTTTTTGAATATGCTAGCTCTGCTTTAAAGCTCATTGATACTGGTGAGGAGAAAATTTTAGAATTTAAAAACCTTACTGCAGGGGAACTTAAAATTGGAGTGGGAGATACAATTTCAAGATTTTTCTTGCTCCCTTATTTAGAGGAGTTCCATAATAAATATCCTAGTATTAAATTCACCATTGTAAATGGTACGACCATAGAGCTTTGCAATATTTTAAAGAGTGGAGGAGTAGACATTGCTCTTTGTAATTTTCCGATAGATGATGATAGCTTGGGACAACGGCCTTGTCTAGAGGTACAAGACATCTTTGTATATGGGGAAAAGTTTGATAAAGTCTTGTCAAAGCCAATTAGTTTGGACAAGCTTGTAAAATTTCCATTAATATTCCTTGAACAAAAATCAGTCTCGAGAAGATATGTGGAAGAATATATGCTTTCAAAGGGTGTAAAAATATCACCTGAATTTGAGTTAGGTTCTCATGATTTACTATTGGAGTTCGCAAAAATTAACTTAGGTATTGCTTGTGTTACTAAGCAATTTGCGGGAGATTATTTAAGAAAAGGGATGCTTAAAGAGGTGAAGTTAAAAGAGAGTATACCGCCAAGAAATATAGGAGTGTGCTTTCTAAAAAGGGTTCCATTATCAACTGCCGCCACTAAATTTGTAGAATTAATCGAGTAAAGGCTTGATTTTCCACAAATATTTCTAAGAAGTGCTACGCTTTGTCATATCGGGGTAGCACTTCTTTTTCTTCCAAAATACAGTATGTAGGGATACGTAGTGTGATTTTAAAAATATATTCTGAAATTTCATTGTAGACATGTTAGGTAACCTTACATTATAATAATATATTATAAAAAAGCCCAGTGGTAATATGTCAAGCGAAAAAAAGAAATGAATTGGAAATTACTTAAGTGATACTTTCCAAATGAACA
>NZ_JABAFC010000076.1 GCF_012843435.1 Psychrobacillus sp. BL-248-WT-3
CCGTAATGGGGCAGTACATTTGCGTGAATACATAGCGCATCTGAGACACACCCAGGGAACTGAAACATCTAAGTACCTGGAGGAAGAGAAAGAAAATTCGATTCCCTGAGTAGCGGCGAGCGAAACGGGAAGAGCCCAAACCAAGAGGCTTGCCTCTTGGGGTTGTAGGACACTCTATACGGAGTTACAAAAGAATGAGCTAGACGAAGCGATCTGGAAAGGTCCGCAGGATAGGGTAAAAGCCCCGTAGTCAAAAGTTCATTCCCTCCAGAGTGTATCCTGAGTACGGCGGAACACGTGAAATTCCGTCGGAATCCGGGAGGACCATCTCCCAAGGCTAAATACTACCTAGTGACCGATAGTGAACCAGTACCGTGAGGGAAAGGTGAAAAGCACCCCGGAAGGGGAGTGAAATAGACCCTGAAACCGTGTGCCTACAAATAGTCAAAGCCCGTTAACGGGTGATGGCGTGCCTTTTGTAGAATGAACCGGCGAGTTACGATTACATGCGAGGTTAAGTTGAGAAGACGGAGCCGCAGCGAAAGCGAGTCTGAATAGGGCGAATGAGTATGTGGTCGTAGACCCGAAACCAGGTGATCTACCCATGTCCAGGATGAAGGTGAGGTAACACTTACTGGAGGTCCGAACCCACGCACGTTGAAAAGTGCGGGGATGAGGTGTGGGTAGCGGAGAAATTCCAATCGAACCTGGAGATAGCTGGTTCTCTCCGAAATAGCTTTAGGGCTAGCCTCAAACGTTAGAATCTTGGAGGTAGAGCACTGTTTGGACTAGGGGCCCATCCCGGGTTACCGAATTCAGACAAACTCCGAATGCCAATGATTTATGTTTGGGAGTCAGACTGCGAGTGATAAGATCCGTAGTCAAGAGGGAAACAGCCCAGACCACCAGCTAAGGTCCCAAAGTATTTGTTAAGTGGAAAAGGATGTGGCGTTGCTTAGACAACCAGGATGTTGGCTTAGAAGCAGCCATCATTTAAAGAGTGCGTAATAGCTCACTGGTCGAGTGACGCTGCGCCGAAAATGTATCGGGGCTAAACAAATCACCGAAGCTGTGGATTGATACCTTTGGTATCAGTGGTAGGAGAGCGTTCTAAGGGCGTTGAAGTCAGACCGGAAGGACTGGTGGAGCGCTTAGAAGTGAGAATGCCGGTATGAGTAGCGAAAGATGGGTGAGAATCCCATCCACCGTATGACTAAGGTTTCCTGAGGAAGGCTCGTCCGCTCAGGGTTAGTCGGGACCTAAGTCGAGGCCGATAGGCGTAGACGATGGACAACAGGTTGATATTCCTGTACCACCACCCCACCGTTTGAGTGATGGGGGGACGCAGTAGGATAGGGTAAGCGTGCTGTTGGTTATGCACGTCCAAGCAGTGAGGTGTGAGTGTAGGCAAATCCGCACTCTGTAACATTGAGCTGTGATGGCAAGGACGTATGTCCGGAGTTCCTGATTTCACACTGCCAAGAAAAGCCTCTAACGAGGTGGGAGGTGCCCGTACCGCAAACCGACACAGGTAGTCGAGGAGAGAATCCTAAGGTGAGCGAGAGAACTCTCGTTAAGGAACTCGGCAAAATGACCCCGTAACTTCGGGAGAAGGGGTGCTCTTTTGGGTGAATAGCCTAGAAGAGCCGCAGTGAATAGGCCCAGGCGACTGTTTAGCAAAAACACAGGTCTCTGCAAAACCGTAAGGTGAAGTATAGGGGCTGACGCCTGCCCGGTGCTGGAAGGTTAAGAGGAGTGCTTAGCGCAAGCGAAGGTGCGAATTGAAGCCCCAGTAAACGGCGGCCGTAACTATAACGGTCCTAAGGTAGCGAAATTCCTTGTCGGGTAAGTTCCGACCCGCACGAAAGGCGTAACGATCTGGGCACTGTCTCAACGAGAGACTCGGTGAAATTATAGTACCTGTGAAGATGCAGGTTACCCGCGACAGGACGGAAAGACCCCGTGGAGCTTTACTGTAGCTTGATATTGAATTTTGGTGCAACTTGTACAGGATAGGTAGGAGCCTTAGAGCCCGGAGCGCCAGCTTCGGAGGAGGCGTCGGTGGGATACTACCCTGGTTGTATTGAAATTCTAACCCATACCCGTAACCCGGGTAGGAGACAGTGTCAGGCGGGCAGTTTGACTGGGGCGGTCGCCTCCTAAAGTGTAACGGAGGCGCCCAAAGGTTCCCTCAGAATGGTTGGAAATCATTCGAAGAGTGTAAAGGCAGAAGGGAGCTTGACTGCGAGACCTACAAGTCGAGCAGGGTCGAAAGACGGGCTTAGTGATCCGGTGGTTCCGCATGGAAGGGCCATCGCTCAACGGATAAAAGCTACCCCGGGGATAACAGGCTTATCTCCCCCAAGAGTCCACATCGACGGGGAGGTTTGGCACCTCGATGTCGGCTCATCGCATCCTGGGGCTGTAGTCGGTCCCAAGGGTTGGGCTGTTCGCCCATTAAAGCGGTACGCGAGCTGGGTTCAGAACGTCGTGAGACAGTTCGGTCCCTATCCGTCGTGGGCGTAGGAAATTTGAGAGGAGCTGTCCTTAGTACGAGAGGACCGGGATGGACACACCGCTGGTGTACCAGTTGTTCTGCCAAGGGCATCGCTGGGTAGCTATGTGTGGACGGGATAAGTGCTGAAAGCATCTAAGCACGAAGCCCCCCTCAAGATGAGATTTCCCATTACGCAAGTAAGTAAGATCCCTCAAAGACGATGAGGTAGATAGGTTCGGGGTGGAAGCGTGGCGACACGTGCAGCTGACGAATACTAATCGATCGAGGACTTAACCAAATTGTTTGTTTC
>NZ_JABAFC010000077.1 GCF_012843435.1 Psychrobacillus sp. BL-248-WT-3
TTTTGCTTCAATCAAGCCGAAGCTTGTTGATGCTGTATGTCTTAACGTTTTGCATGTTCAGTTTTCAATGTTCATTGTGTCTGCCAAACTTGTTTACCTCTTGACGACTTCTACAATATTACTCTCGTTTATATTATAAGTCAACACTTTTTAAAAACTTTTTTAAAAAGAATTTAGTAAAGCGTTATTACCTCCTCAAAGTTAGCATTAACAAAGGGTTTTCTAGATTTATAATAAGTGTATCCAATACATTTTAAATTACTTTCCTTCTATAAATATATTAGACTCTCATCTTACCGTTTGGGAATATTTGTTTATCCAGCTCGCGCCTTCTCCAATTTATCTAGACGATTTATTAAATAGACATATCGCTTTTCTCTATAAAAAGGCAACAGAAAAGTAATCCCCTTACTTTCTGCTGCTTAAATTTATTATATGTGATGAAGAAGTTCCAACGATTCGATTACACTAGCGAGGAAGTCCTCTATTTCACTTATGTTATCCTCGTTGATTTTTTGCTGGAAGCGTAGGAAAGTTGTATTTACGTAGTTTTGCTCCAAGTGTCCGTATTCAAAGCTCACATGCTGCATGATTGTTATGTCACCCTCCCATATTTGCTTTAGAGCTAACTCAATGTTTTTACATTCAGAAGGAACATCCATTACATCTTTTTGAAATTTTAACTGAAGTGTACAGCCAGGATTCTTTCCTGGAGTCTCCAAAATTTCAGCGGCAAGCTCCTCCAAAGAAGCTTCTATTATAATTTCAGCCGAGACTGCTGGTTTATCGGATAGGACAAACTCAATAGAGAAATCTCTTTTTATAATAGAGAAGTCCATCCGGTCTGTTCGGTTAATTATATTTATTTTACGTTCTATATTGTCTAAATCATATACATGATTTTCAAATGCTACCTTTACATTTTCGAAGACAGTTGGGTCATACATACGATTTCCTCCTTGGTTATGCAGGTATAGGCAATAGTGTCATGATAGCGAAGAAAACTAAAATAGCAGCTACAAGAACAAATACATGCCATACTGCGTGATGATATGGAAAGCCTCTCCACACGTAAAAGACTGCTCCTCCGGTATATAGCAAGCCACCAAGTGCTAGTAAAACAAGGCCCTCTGTAGACATGTTCGTGATTAAGGGCTTCCATGCAAATACTATTAGCCAGCCCATCACTACATATAGAATCGTGGAGGTATGTAAAAAACGCTTAACAAAATAGGCTTTGAACACAGTACCTGCTATCGCTAGCCCCCACATGATACCAAACAACGTCCAACCAAGCGGCCCTTTTACTACTATAAATAGAAGTGGTGTGTAGGAGCCTGCTATCAGATAATAAATAGAAGAGTGGTCCATGATTTCAAAAAAGTCTTTAGCTCTCCCTGCCGGAAAAGCATGTACGAGGGTCGACGACGTAAACAATAGCACCATGGATGCTCCAAACAGTGTGAAGCTCACCACATGCCATGCATCCCCATACTTGACGGATGAAACAATCAAAATAACAAGTGCTGCTATACTAAGAAGCGTGCCAACGCCATGTATGATTGCATTTGCCAACTCTTCTCGTTTAGAAAAAATATGTGTATTACTCAATATCTTTCATCTCCATTAAATCATTTATTCCATTTTATCCTACCACTTTTCATTAATAAAAGCAGACACTCGTTAAATTTGAGTTGATATAATAAGGTAAGAGTAGAGTTTCTGTTATCATCTGACAAACTAGTATAAAAAGGAGCAATCATTATGTGTCTTGTTAATTTTCAATTTCAAGTGCATCCTAACTATCCCCTCATAGTTGTTGCCAATCGCGATGAATTTTATGAACGCCCAACTGAGCCGGCTCATTTTTGGGAAGATCATCCAACTATACTGGCAGGACGTGATTTACTGCAAATGGGTACATGGCTTGGAGTTTCTAAAGCTGGTCGTTTTGCTGCATTGACAAACTTTCGTGATCCACAGCTTAAGCCTGGTCACCTTTCACGCGGAGATATAGTTCGAGACTTTTTAATCGGACAACAAGAACCACTAGACTTTATCGAGGAATTGAAGAAAAGTAGAGACAGCTATGGCGGCTATAATATTGTCATTGGGGATAGCCATCAATTGTTCCACTATAACAACATCCTGGATAAAATGAATGAAGTTTCACCTGGTACACATAGCTTAAGCAACCATACCTTGAACACACCTTGGCCTAAAGTGGAGAAAGGAAAGCAGAGATTAGCTGAACATCTTCTATCAGATAACATAGAAGTAGGACCTCTATTTGACTTGTTAACAGACGAGAGTGTAGCACAGGATTCTGAGCTTCCGGATACCGGTGTGGGAATAGAGCTTGAACGCAGCCTATCTCCTCTTTTTATCAAAATGCCAAACTACGGTACACGCTCCTCGACTGTTTTGCTAATGGACAAAAACCAAAACATTACTTTTGCAGAACGCACCTATTATAAAGGTAAAATGCATTCTGAGAAATTTTTTGAAATATAAAAGAGCTGGGATATAACTAGTCAATAAATTAAAAGACGTGAAATCAAGTTGTGATATGCTCCCCAATAGGTAGACAGATGAAAAAACAAAAATCTGTTTACCTGTTGGGGGGTATTTTTTTATGGCTC
>NZ_JABAFC010000078.1 GCF_012843435.1 Psychrobacillus sp. BL-248-WT-3
GTGGTTTAATAAGGGTGCAAAAGATCAGTAAGACGAGTTAAAAAAATTTTTTTCACTTTAAAATACGTAATGAAACCCTTGGTACGACTACATTTTAAGAGGGAGTCGCCGTCTGGCGCTCCAATCAACAAATGGGAACAGCTTTAGCATCGATAAAGCATTAAAAAAATTTACTCGCATAAACAAAGCCGAAAAACTGTCACCAACCCGAATTTCATAATTTATTTATGATCTTCATAGTCATTTGAAGGTCACTTATATAATGTTTACAGTCACTATAAAAAAGAATTGGGAGACTCGAGCTCATTTTATGTTTTGGCTATGTTATAAAGGCTAGAATTGATTGTTCACAAAATGGTTTTTATTAGTAAAATATTATCTAAACTACAAGTGCAGTTTGATGGAACAGTGTAGTAACAAAACTTCTATCGAAAACGTCTAATTGAAAAGGAGGTTGTTTTTTGAAAAGGAAATATATCTGGTTTTTCATGCTTATCTTCATTTCACTCTTTGTCACTGGTTGCGCAAAAAATGAAGAAGAAGGTAACGATGTAAAAAAGAATGACATAGATAATGAGGTTATAAACATAGTACTGGAATATTTTCAAGATCAGAATACGAACCAACATAAC
Organism: Psychrobacillus sp. BL-248-WT-3; assembly: GCF_012843435.1. Classification (GTDB taxonomy): domain Bacteria; phylum Bacillota; class Bacilli; order Bacillales_A; family Planococcaceae; genus Psychrobacillus. The sequence goes on from NZ_JABAFC010000078.1 coordinate 633, forward strand.
TCAGTAAATGAATGGAAAACCGCATCGGTGAAAAAAATTATGGTAGATGAAACATTTAAAAATTTTGATCAGTCATATCTAGGGAAAGAAATATTTTTAGTGACAAAAGTAGATTCAGTTGCTGCACCACTAGTATTTGTTGATATGGAAAGATTTGAAGTGATAGGGATTATGCCTGGGGAATAATCTCCCTTTAAAATTAACCACTTCCTTAACGAGTCTAATTAAAACAACTTACGGATACCAGGACAGCTTAGTATCACTATCTAATGGTAGATCTTTAACTTCAACACTTAATGTATCAAACCATTTATTTAATATTTCGTCCTTGGCTAGCTTTGAGTCCTCGTCGTCTTCCCATATTATATGTGAAAACCAAGCGCTAGTTTGCCATTCAAATTGCAGCTCCGCAAATGCAATGGTTGGGTGATTGGCCTGTATGAAGTTATCATTTACTGCTTTCACAACATCAGTTGCTTGAGGAAGCAGTTCGTTTTCAATTTTTTCTTTTATATCCTGATGCTCAAGCTGATGCCACATAACTAAACTTCCATCTACTTGATAAAAGATATCAAAAGAAGGTTGTTCCCCAAAATCGATGAGGACAAAAGCTCGTTCAACAGAATTGTTGGTTGCCTTAACCGTGTTCACAATAATATTTTGAGCCATTTCCACCCAATAACCCTTTGCTTCTTCTACAGGTGACTCAAGATAGAACTCGGATTCCAGTTCAGAAACAGCTACTTCTCCCTTATTAATATCTTCAACTTTTTTAAATAAGCGATTAAAAAAAACCATTTTTACACATCCTCAACAAGTTATTTTTTTCCAAGGATTAGCTATATTATAGCTTTCATGATTTCGAGTATATTTATAAATTCTGTTCATTTCTTCCTAAGAAGCTTTCGATTTCTATTCTTCTACTCTACATTGGTCCACCCTCAAACCCAATTGGCCAACCATTTTCTTTGAATTTCACCTTATATTGATATTCATGCGGTTGTTCGCTATAAAAACCTATTGTAAAACCTGTAAAAAGCTGATCATCAAAATTAATCATTCTTCCAAAGGAAATCGTAGATAAGTAATAGTCCTCCGATTGTTGAGCAGGAAAAAATTCTTTCAAGTAATTTAATGCACGATTAATATGCTGAGGAATATCTTTTAGTATTTTCTCGGCCATTTCTATACAGCGGACATAAGGCTTTTGATCATCACCTTGGATAAATATTTCTACCTCTTCCCACTCCCCTATATCCGCACGACAAAACCACTGCTTCGGTAGGAAGTTATCCTCTTCATTTTTAAGATTGTTGTCTGCTAAGTTCAATTCCTCTACTTCATTTTTAGTTAAAGGCTTCGATAGGATTAGCTGTTTCTCTAATATTTCTTTCGTGTATGTACTGTTGTTTGGATCAAAGGTACCCATTCGCTAACCTCCAATTTCGTAACTTTTTATACCTATTTTAACATAAATATACTTCTACTCTCAGAGTTCAACAAAAAGGAGCAACACCTATTTTGGTGCTGCTCCTTTTTCATTTATTTAATTCTTTTAGTTATTCTCTAAAAGTTTTGTGGCTTTCTGCAAGGTTTGGGGTCATCTCTGCAAGGTTCTAGCACATCTCTGCAAGGTTAGCTATTCTCCGCAAGGTTGTGACTCATTTCCGCAAGATTTTGCGTCATCTCCGCAAGGTTTGGACTCGTTTCTGCAAGGTTTAGAGTCATCTCTGCAAGGTTCTAGCTCATCTCTGCAAGGTTAGCTACTCTCCACAAGGTTGTGACTCATTTCCGCAAGATTCTGACTCGTTTCTGCAAGGTTTAGAGTCATCTCTGCAAGGTTAGCTATTCTCCGCAAGGTTGTGACTCATTTCCGCAAGATTTTGCGTCATCTCCGAGAACGTATAAAATTTTGTGTAAATGACCATAACTTTCCTATAGGAGATGATCATTATGCAAAATTACGAAAATAT
>NZ_JABAFC010000079.1 GCF_012843435.1 Psychrobacillus sp. BL-248-WT-3
TTTCGCTAATCTAATAGATTTTCAGTAAACTATATATATTCGTTTATTGGGGGTCAGACAAGTGGAGGGAAAATTAGTGCTTTATTTAGAAATTCATCAACTAGCCAAAAGAAACTTAACAGTTTCTCAAATTGCAAATCAGTTTAAAGTATCTAGAACGACAGTGTATAAATATTTGGAGATGAGCTTTGAAGAGGCGATACAACAATTTGAAGAAGGTAAAACAAGGAAGAAGAAATTAGATGAGCATCTAGATTGGATAGTTGCCTGGTTGGAGGAATATCCACACCTAAGTGCAGCTCAGATTAAAGATTGGTTATTAGAAAAGTTTCCAAGCCTAGAGATTGGAGACAGTACTGTTCGATTATATGTTCAAGAAGTCAGAGAGAAATATCAAATTGAAAAGACGAAACAAACAAGGCAGTATGAGGCCATACAACAACAGCCTATGGGAAAACAGATGCAGGTTGATTGGGGAGAAACAAAGCAGAAAACGGTAAGTAAAAGAGAAATAAAACTTTACTTTATCGCGTTTGTTTTGGCGCATTCACGCCACAAATACATGGAATGGCAAGATCGACCATTTACAACAAGAGATGCGATTCGCTGCCATGAAAACGCCTTTCACTTTTATGGGGGAATGCCTAACGAAATTGTATACGATCAGGATCATTTACTTTCGGTTAGCGAGAACGCTGGTGATTTAATTCTGACTACCGATTTTCAATCGTATGTGAAAGAACGGAATTTCAGGGTTCATTTATGTCGTAAGGCAGACCCTGAATCAAAAGGAATGATTGAAAATGTCGTTAAATTTATCAAAGGAAACTTCGCAGATAGTCGAGTTTTTAAAGATATTGATGACTGGAATGAACGAGCACTTCAATGGCTCGAACGAACTGGGAATCACAATGTGCATAACACAACGAAAAAAAGACCCGCAGAAGTGTTTCTCCTCGAAAAGCAACACTTACAACCGGTCTCTAGCTTACTTTCAATAGAAAGTATGAATGAGTCTAGTATAACAAGAAATGTAATGAAGGACAACACAGTCAGATTTGAGTCTAATCGATACTCCGTACCGATAGGTACTTACAAAACAAAAGGAAATAATCAGGTGTTCCTTGAAGTAAAAGGCTCCAATAACAAGCAGTTGGTTATCAGAAGTAGTAAGAATCGTGAAGTCATTGCCAAACATACAATCAGCAAGGAGAAGGGTATTCTTATTAAGAATAGAAATCATAGTAGGGATCGATCTAAAGGTATCGAGGCTTTAAAAAAGGGGCTTTTATCGACATTTGAAGAGGAAGAAAAAGCGAAGGCGTACATAGAGAAAGTGCTCGAGAAATACCCACGTTATCGTCGAGATCATTTAGAAATTTTCCGTTCGGTTTCAATAAACGATTCCACTTGGTTAGATAAGGCGCTGGAGAAATGCATCAATGAAAATTTGTATAGTGCGAATGATTTTAAAGACGTTGTACTTTACCTAAAAAAACAATCTCAACAGGAACCATTACTTTCCTTAGAACAGGAGAAACGGCTGATTCATAAAGTAGATATACCAGTTGGAACACGTCCTTTAAGTACGTACACAAGCATTTTAGGAGGCGAACTTTCATGAATCATACGGTAAAAGAAATTCAGAGCCAGTTCAAACTATTACGCTTAGCCGAAACAGCCGAGGAGCTTCCACAGCTCCTTCGCGAAGCTGAGAAATCCTCATGGACCTATTTAGAGTTCCTAGAGGCCATTACCCACTTTGAATTGAAGAAAAGAGAAGCTAAGAGTGTGGAAAGACGGTTGAAATGGGCACGGTTCCCTTATCAGAAAACTCTGTTGGAATTTAGTATTGAAGCACAAAATTCTTTAAGTGAACGCCAACTTACTCAACTACAAGAAATAAATTGGCTGGAGCAACAGTATAATTTGATCTTATTAGGTCCTCCAGGAGTGGGAAAAACACACTTAGCCGTAGGCTTAGGCATCGAGGCGATTAACAAAGGTTATCAAGTTTACTTTGTGACAATGGGAGAATTAATTCAACTACTGAAAACGGAGGAGTTTGCGCATAAATCACAGGTACAGATGAAACGATTAAGAGCTTCTGATTTAGTTATTATTGATGATTTGATGTATATGGCGATGGACCAACGCGAGGCCAATCTGTTCTTCCAAATGATCAATCATCTTTATGAACAAAGTTCCATCATCTTAACTTCTAATAAGAGTCCAGATCAATGGGGAGAATTAATGGGAGATGAAGGAATTACTACGGCTATTTTAGATCGTCTTTTACATCGTGTGGAGGTAATACATATGAATGGAGACAGTTATCGGATGAAAAACCGACAGAATTTGTTTTAAGCAAAAGTGTTCACTCTAAATTAGCAAAAAGTGTTCAATTCTACTTGACGGTTACA
>NZ_JABAFC010000008.1 GCF_012843435.1 Psychrobacillus sp. BL-248-WT-3
ATCCCCTTAACGGATAAAGTAAGTATGTGTTTAGAATAAAGATAGTAATACATTTACACAAAATATTTTACATTCCCCTACTTTACGACAATCAACCAGTTTTTTACTACAATCAATGGCCAAACACTATCCCCGACTATGGATTACAACAATCACCCGCTCGTTTACTACAATCCAGCTCTACTTTACGACAATCACTCTCTTTTTTACTACACTCCCTGCTCCAAGCTTACTCCCGAGTAAAATTTACTCCCATCCCATGCGTACACAACAAAAAACCCCTTCCACAAGGGAAGGGGGGTAAAGGGGTTTCGATTTTCTTATTAGATTACTGGTATTTTGACAGTTACTTTAAACAGATCTCCGTCTACTTCGGTTACCAGGCTTCCCCCATGTAAGTCTACAATAGATTGAGCAATGGCAAGGCCAAGTCCAGAGCCTTCTGTGTGACGGGATGTGTCTGCACGCTTAAATCTCTCCGTAAGCTCTGCCACATCATCGCCCAGCTCATATTTCGCGATATTTTTAAACACAAATACTGCATGGTCATCTAATTGGTCTAAATTTACATAGACTCGTGTATTTGGTAGCGAATACTTTAACGTATTGATAATTAAATTATCTAGAACTCTCCACCACTTTTGCCCATCTACATAGGACATGATTGGCTTGGAGCCTATAGTCACTCGATAATCTAGTCCTGATTTATCAATATCCTCCTGGTGCTCTGCAACTGCCTGCTGCAACAGTTGAGTTAAATCTACTTTACGTTTGTCTAACTCAATATTTCCCGAGGCCATTTTAGATACCTCAAACAAATCTTCAATTAATGTTTTTAACCGTAATGATTTCTTATCTAAAATCGCTATATACGAAGCTCGCTCTTCCTCCGTAATATCGGGATTTTTTAAAAGATCAGTGTACGTAATGATGGAGGTTAGTGGCGTTCTTAAATCATGACTTACATTAGTGATTAGCTCTGTTTTAAGGCGCTCACTTTTCACTTGCTCTATTTGAGAAGTTTGTACGCGTCCCCTTAAGTCATTCACATTCGATGCAAGCTTTGCAATCGGTGATCTCCCATTCACCTTAATTTCAGATCCATCATTGCCCTTTACCATCTCTTCGGTTTTTCCAATAATACGATTCAAATAAGCCATTCTAGATAATAAAATAAATAGGACAGGAATGCCTATAAACAACGTGCAAGGAATCCATAAGATGATTAGTTCTGGAATACTTGCCATTAAGACCGTACCTACTCCCCAGAAAAATACTACAATTAGCATAATAATTGTTTGTACCCCAATGGAGCGATTTAGGAAAAAACCTTCCAATGATTTAATCCCATGAACTGTGAGACTGTTTTTCCAGTCTGCTGTACTTAACGATTCTTTTAGCCATGGAATTTGATAGAGAGTTGCTGCTGTTAAGATAACCGCAATAATAAATCCACCGATTGGTATATCATATCCTCCATAATGGAAAACAGAGAGCATTGCTTCTTCAGTAAATAAAATTGCTAGGAATCCACTAACAAAAATTAATACTATCTGAACATCAATTGGCAAGCTTTCATATTTTGCTCTTCCTTTTTCAAAAATGAAAGATTTACGATTCTTTCTCCATTGAAACACAAACAATACTGCTGAAAGAATCCCTACTACAATGACACTATAAAAAATTAGCTGTCGTGTTTTAAAGTAATTGTACTCATACGATCTATTTCCACTTAGCATACTTGCTTCTGAAATGGCAATGGTACCTTCAAAGCGAGTATATCGGCTTCCCAGGGTGTCACTCAAATCCCTATAAGCACCGTCGTAATAATCTTCATTTATTGCTGGAGAATACGTGTTAGGCTCCTTTAAATAGCCATTATCACTAGAGTACACTTTCTTAAACGCCATTTTCTTTCCGATTGTTCCGTTTGTAAATACCTCTCCGGTTTCTACATTTTTTAATTCGTAGTTAAAATCATCTTTCTCATTTAATAAATGGTTTTTTGCTTTAGCTACACTTTGGAAATAAGCATCCACTTCTTCTTCTTTTTCTTTTCGGATTTTATCCTCTACGTACTCGTCGCTTTCAAAATTCTTCTTAATATCGGCTATCTTAGCATCCCGTTCTGCTATGAGACTCTCTTTAACCGTATTTTCTACATCCTTCTCCTGTGCTGCATCACCCTCGTCAGATGTCTCCTCTGTAGTTGTAGAGTTTATTCTATCCTCGTAGTTACGTTCTATAGAATAGATTTGATCCTCCAAATTTCCATAACGATTACGATGCTCTTCAATTTCACTAGAGGTAACTACTATATTTTTCTTTACTGCTTCTATATCTGGGACAGCCAACGCTAATGGAACAAGCGCAGATTCAAACTCATCTAATTCTTGTTGAAAGCTAGAGCTATCGAAATAGTTTTTCCCTATATACTCTCTACCTAAATTTGTAAGAGTAATGAACGCACCAACGGCTATCACTACCAACACACTCAATACAATTACTTTTCCTAGAGGGCGCTTCATCTCGCTCCTCCTTTCATTAATTCAACAATGTCTGTAAAGGTCCTGCTAATCTCCATGATCGGAATGAGCTGTGATGTACAATAAAATAAACATATTGCTCCGCAAAGAATAGCCGCTATTGAAAATAGAAAACTCCATTTACTTGTCGATTTTATAGCCAACTCCCCACACCACCTTTAGGTATCTCGGATTTTTAGGGTCTGCCTCAATTTTTTCGCGTATTTTACGGATATGAACAGCCACTATATTCTCCGCGTTGTAGGCTGGTTCATTCCATACTCGTTCATAGATATCATGAATAGAAAAAACTCGACCTGCATTGGTCATTAATAGTTCCGTTATTTTATATTCGATTGGAGTTAGCTTTACCGCTTCTCCTTCTACAGAAAGCTCCTTTGCCTCCTGATTTAAAATAAGACCATCCACTTCTATCACCGCTTGCCTGCCCTGATACGTCCCTAGCTTTGTGTATCTTCTGAGCTGTGACTTAACTCTGGCTACAAGTTCCATAGGATGAAAGGGCTTCGTTACATAATCATCGGCACCTACAGACAATCCGTGAATTTTATCTGAATCCTCTGCTTTAGCACTTAACATAATAATTGGTATATTTCTTTGCTCTCGAATTTTAAAAGTAGCAGAAATTCCATCCATTTGAGGCATCATGATATCTAATACGATGACATGAACCTCGTTTTCCTCTAGCAACTCCAGTGCCTCTATCCCATTTCCTGCCTTCAACACACGGTAGCCTTCATTTTTTAAATAGATTTCTATTCCATCTCGAATGTCTTGATCATCATCCGTCACTAGTACAGTAAACTCAGGCATCTCTTGCTACCTCCTCACGTTTGCTTTCTTATGATTCTTATTGTAACCTTCATTTCTTAACATTCCAGCAGTATAATTCTGAAGAAAATCTTAAGAAATTATTTTGTTTATTTATATATTGTTGAACTATAAGGTTTTTGTAAGCTTAACTAAATTATCGGCATAATAAAGTGCATTCAAAATAAAATGAAAATTTTCTTTTCACTCCCTCTAATGAATCAAAAAATCCACCTACCTTTTTACAGGTTGGTGGATTCATTACATGTTTCTTCTATAGTAGTGCAAAGCTCTAGGTCAATGTCCTGGTAACTTATATCGCTAATCCGCTCTATATAAGAATTCACTACTTCACCAGAATATTTTTCAAATAATTCATTTACTAATTGATCTAGCTCTAATTGTTCCTTCGTTTTGCTCATGATTAGCAACTCCTTAGTCCATAATTGTTATATCTACAATTTCTTCTAGCTTAATAGGTATTAAATAAAATGGATCGTGAAGATGAATTGTCCTATGCTTTACATCTATTTCTTCAATAGTCCCCCTGTTATAAATATAGTGACCATTTTTCCAGCGTTTGATCTTCGTATCACCTTTAGACGTATAGGCTAACTCAAGCGTCTCTGAAATCATGACATAATCGTATTCGGTTAATACTGGCTTAGGCTCTTTCTTTACCTCTTCATAATACTCACGAAGTAGTGAGACATGTTCTGGAAGCATCATAGATGTCCCCCATTTAATATTTCGACGAGGATCTAAAGGATATTTAGATTTTTTAATCCCTTCAAAAAATTTATCATGAATATTCATATAACCTCACGTTCCTTTTGGAGAACGGGAACAAATGCTAACACATTTTCTATTTTAAAGATCCTTTTCGTACCTCTTAAAAAGCAATAAGCCTGGAAGGAGTCCTTAGAGACACTTAGCACCTTAACTCGTCTCTTACTGATTTCCCCATTGTGTTTCATGTAAATCATTTCAGATAACTGATTGGCTTTCATTGACTTCAAAATTATTATGCGCACATTTGTTCCCTCCTATTACTTTTTAGTATACGAACATTTGTTTGTTTTTACAACTTGAAATTTCAGGAAAATGAAATTTTAGTAAACAAAAAAACGCCACTTTGGGCGTTCTAAATATTTCAAGTCACTCTGTTTAGTTATCCATCTACTTTTTATATTTTTCGTTCAAATCATTAATTACTTCAATGGCTTCGTCAACATGCTCGACATCAATAACTTCAATATTTAACTTTAACTCTCTTTGAAGGGTCTCTGCTTCTTTTGCATTTTCGCTCGGTATAATCATAAAAGGAAAATCATATTTTTTAACATTTTGTAGTTTTTCTCTCAAGCCTCCAACAGCTAAAACATTTCCCTCTGCATCAATGGCACCTGTAATAGCCAAACGTAGACCATTTTGTAATTCACCTTTTATAATGAGTTCAGTTAACAGCAAGCTTAGCCCTGCACTGTCTCCTATCCCTTTATCATGCTTGAAATATTCTGTAAGCCTTGCTTCTTCTTTACCAAAGTACAGTTTTAAGTTCTCTCTCATCTCTTCCTTCGGCGTTTTTTTAAGTTGTAGCCACTCAAATATTGTCCTGTTCTTATTTTCGTAAAGAATCTCATTCCTTACTTTAGTAATTGTTATGACCTCTTGATCAGGGTACTTCCTTAAATACTCCTGAGCCTCCTGTTTGCTTTCCATGTTATCTAAAGCTTTGTAAGAAATAGCTACTATAAAGATTCCTGAACCTTCTACTGTCTGTCTTGGTTCTACATATAAGTTTGCTACGTATGTTTTTGTAACGAACCCTAGAAGCGGAAGCTCATAACAAAATAGAAGCAATAGGATCGCTAGAGAAATAGTAAGTTGTTGTTTGGTCTTCTGTTTTCTTCGAAATATGAAGATAGAGATAGTTAGCATAAATAAACTAAGGAGCAGTAAAACTAAAAACGAGATACCATCTATAGCGTCTCGAAGGAATACACCTAGTACTAGAAGATAAAAAACGATTGTTATAATGATGGGGATGACATTTAGTGATCGAGTATAATTTTTCGATATAGCGGTCCAGCTCCTTCTTAAAAGTCTATACTAGTAAAGGGAAAGATCCTTTGTTAAGTTATGCATATGATTATGTAAGTAATGATATTCTTTTTCATCAAATGCTATATAAGGGGCTCAATTACGTAATAGCGTTTCACAGATAAATTTAGAATCTATATTTGATTTGTAAGACGGATAATATCATATTGGGCAACCCACGAAAATCCGTCCGAGTAGAAATCATTTATTTAATTATTAGAGGTAAATACTTACTTTCAAAGACTTTAAACAACAAGTCCAGGATACAGTAAGAAATAAAGGATTTATAACACATTTAAATTCCATTATAATCCTATTAAAGTAACTTAACTATCACTTTTTCGTATATCTGAAACTTTCTGGAACAAAAACGGTCTAATATTCTAAAGGAGTGAACAAAATGAAAAAAATGTTTTGGAGTATGTTAACTATTTTTACAATCTTATTCCTTGCTAGCTGCGGAACTAATAATGATAATGACCCAACAACAGGCAGTGAAGAGCAAGAAAAAGAAGCAAAGGTCTCTACCCAATTAAATGTTGATGCTAATGGAGAAGCAATGCTCCTTATTAAAAACCCTGCGGATAATGAAATGACACTAACCTTTCCAAGCGGACAGGAGGTAGAGTATCAACTACTAGATCAAGACAAAAATGTCGTGTATACGTATTCTGCCAATAAAAACTTTACACAAGCAATTCAGGAAAAGAAACTAAAGCCTAATGAAGAGATTTCCGTTAAGCTTGATTTGGAAAATGAACTAGCAGAAGTACCTGCCGGAAAGTACAAACTGGTTGTTTGGTCTATGGCATCTGAATTGAGCGATCAAAAGGTTGAATCTGATTATGAATGGGCTGGAACTGAACAAGCAGAAGAGAGTGCACCTCCTACAGAAGGAAATAGTAAAATTACTCTTTACCGTGAAGATGCCAATGCAGAATTTGTAGAGCCTTACGAGGTGGAAATTGATCCATCTGAAGATAAAGTGAAGCAAATATTTGAAGAAATTGACGCAACAAATGTAGGATTACTAGAATATCGTTTTGAGAATGACGAGAAAAAACTAGTTCTAGTAATGGATAAGGCAACAGAAAATATTCAAGGGACTGCTGGAGAATATCTATTTTTAGGCAAAGTCCTCCATTCTTACTTTGAAAACTACCCTAAATTAGAAGAAATTGATTTTGTTAAAGAAGATGGTACACCTGTTGAACTATCACATATGGGAGCTGTATCCACCTTCACACGCGATGAGCAATATACAAAACCGAATTAAAAATAATACGCTTTGTTCAAGTTATTGGTTGATGACTAACCATTCTTTTTTTATAGTGACTGTAAACATAAACAAAGGAACTTTCAAATGGCTATTAAGAACATAAATAGATGATAAAATTGGGTTTGGTGACAGTTTTTTAGCTTTGTTTATGCGTGTAAATTGATTAGCGCTTTATCGATGCTAAAGCTGTTCCATTTATTGATTGGAACGCCAGACGGCAACTCCTACGGGATGAGTGAGACAGATAAGCCATCACAACAACGCGCGTAAGTGATTGTGATGGCTTATCCCTCACCCCGAGGAAAGCGTCCGGCTGGGGCGAAAAATCAATTCTACTCTCTGATTTAAGATTTCTATGCATCATAAATCAACCCTACCCTTTAACATAGCCAAATAATAAAAGAGCTTGGATCACCCCCAAGCTCTTTTTCTAGTTTATTCACTTCTATCATTCAGACAACGTTCACATTCAAATAATGGAGATTCGACTTGCTCTTGGATGACACATCCACATTCGCGACAAATCTTTGGATTTTTTTCACTCGTTGGCTTATTCATTCCAATCACCTCCTATAATTTTGCATAGCCTGGAATAGTTAAAAATTCAATGAAGTTATCCTCTTTCACTAATGTCAAAAATAGCTCTGCTGCTTCCATATATCTACCGGTCAAATAGATGTCATTACCGAAGTCAGCTTTTAACTTCCCAAGCTCCTCAGTTAGTACCTGCTCTACAAGTGGCATTGTAATTTTCCGCCCGTCCTCAAGCTTTCCTTCTGGATGTCGAACCCATTGCCATACTTGTGTACGAGAAATTTCTGCAGTCGCTGCATCCTCCATCAGGTTGTTAATAGGTGCAGCCCCGTTGCCTCGTAGCCATGAAGCAATGTATTGAACTCCAACGCTACAGTTTAGACGGAGTCCTTCTTCGGTGATTGTTCCAGTTGGTACTTCGAGTAGGTTGTCTGCAGTTACCTGAACATCCTCTCGTTTACGGTGGATTTGGTTAGGGGTTGGCATATACTCGTCGAATTGCTCCCAAGCGACTGGTACAAGTCCAGGATGTGCTACCCAAGTTCCATCGTGTCCATCCGAAGCTTCTCTTCTTTTGTCTTCTCGAACCTTTGCAAATGCTGCCTCGTTTGCTTCCTCATCATTCTTAATAGGAATTTGTGCTGCCATTCCCCCGATAGCTGAAGCATTGCGTTTATGACAGGTATGAATACAAAGCTGTGTATACGCTCTCATAAATGGTGACGTCATAGTTACTTGACCACGGTCAGGCAAAATGACTTCTGGTTGGTTGCGAAGACGTTTGATGTAACTAAAAATATAATCCCAGCGTCCACAATTTAAGCCTGCAGAATGATCTTTCAATTCATATAAAATCTCATCCATTTCAAACGCAGCCATGATTGTTTCTATAAGCACCGTGGCTTTGATCGTTCCTTGTGGAATCCCTAGCTTCTCCTGCGCAAAGATAAAGATATCATTCCACAGTCTTGCCTCTAGATGACTTTCTAGCTTTGGCAGATAAAAATATGGTCCTGTTCCGCGCTCGATCGCCTCTTTCGCGTTATGGAAAAAATATAATCCAAAGTCAAAGAAGCTACCAGAAATCGGCTTACCATCTATATGAATATTCTTCTCCATCAGATGGAGGCCACGAGGACGAACTAATAACACTGCTGTTTCATCCTTTAAGTGATAGCTTTTACCAGTCTCAGGCTGCATATAAGAAATCGTCTTTCTTACTGCGTCTCTCATATTGATCTGGCCTTCAATCATATTTTCCCATGTAGGAGATGTTGCATCCTCGAAGCAGGCCATGAATGCTTTTGCTCCAGAGTTTAGGGCATTAATAACCATCTTTCGATTGACTGGTCCAGTAATCTCTACCCTTCTATCCTGTAAATCCTTAGGGAGTGGAGCTATTGTCCAATCCCCTTCTCGAATATGCTTTGTTTCTGTAAGAAAATCTAATTTCTTTCCATTATCTAGTCTTTCCTGGCGATCTCTCCGAGCAATGAGCAAATCCTTTCGTCGATCATCAAATGTTTGATGAAGAGAAGCGACGAATTCCAATGCTTCTGGTGTTAAAATCTCATGCATTCCTTCCACGTCTTTACCAACAATTTCAATCTTTTTTTCAGTTATTTGTTCCATTCCTTTACCCTCCCATTTCTTCAATGATCAAGCAAATTGTGCTGTTTCAGTTGAACCTTTCATGGCAGTCGTAGAGGAAGTACCACCGGAAACGACTTGAGAAACCTCATCAAAGTATCCAGTACCAACCTCACGCTGATGTTTGGTAGCAGTATACCCCTTTGATTCGTTTGCAAACTCTGCTTGCTGCAATTTGGAGTATGCAGCCATCCCTTTCGTTTTGTACTCATGAGCAAGCTCAAACATACTGTGGTTCAATGAATGGAATCCAGCAAGTGTAACGAATTGGAACTTGTAGCCCATCTTACCTAGCTCTACTTGGTACTTAGCAATCGTCTCTTCATCTAAGTTTGCCTTCCAGTTAAACGATGGAGAACAGTTGTATGCAAGCATTTTATCTGGATATTGAGCATGAATTGCATCCGCAAATTGCTTTGCTTCCTCTAGGCTCGGGTGGGAGGTTTCGCACCATACTAGATCTGCATATGGAGCATAAGCCAATCCACGAGCGATTGCTTGTTCTATACCAGCCTTCGTACGATAGAAGCCTTCTGGAGTTCTTTCTCCTGTAATAAATTCATGGTCACGAGGGTCAATATCGCTTGTCACCATATCTGCAGCGTCTGCATCTGTACGTGCGATTAAAACAGTAGGAACACCAGATACGTCAGCTGCTAATCGAGCTGCCACTAGGTTACGGATAGCATTTTGTGTTGGAAGAAGTACTTTACCTCCAAGATGTCCGCACTTCTTTTCTGATGCCAGCTGGTCTTCTAAGTGAACGCCAGCTGCTCCTGCTTCAATCATTCCTTTTATTAGCTCAAATACGTTCAGTGGGCCACCAAAACCCGCTTCAGCATCTGCGACAATTGGTGCGAACCAGTCAAACTCATCCTCACGACCTTCAGCCTGGTCAATTTGGTCTGCTCGCTGAAGCGCTTGGTTTATACGCTTCACTACTGCTGGAACGCTGTTTGCCGGGTAAAGACTTTGGTCTGGATACATTTGACCGGAAAGGTTAGCATCAGCTGCTACCTGCCAGCCACTCAAGTAAATCGCTTGTAGTCCTGCTTTTACCTGCTGTACTGCCTGGTTTCCAGTTAAAGCTCCTAAAGCATTTATAAAATCTTCTTTATGAAGGGAATTCCATAGACGTTCTGCTCCCTTGCGCGCTAATGTATGCTCGATTTGTAGTGATCCACGTAGCTTAATAACCTCTTCTGGAGTGTAAGGACGTTCTATTCCCTTCCAACGGTTATCCTCTTCCCATTGCTTTCTAAGCTCTTCTACTTGCTGTTGTCTTTTTGTCATTAATGAACACACCTCTCTACAATTTTTTGATAATTAAAAATATGTCTTTTTTACTGTATCATAACAGTGCCTTTTCTTGTAATCTAATATATAACAGAATAGTTTATTCTGTATCGGTTTTTGGATAAGATACTTTTTTTCAAGGACGAAAAAGAAATAAGGCAGACGAATGGTAAAAAAAGAACTTGGAGGTGTATGAATGGAAATAACGAAAGACCAATTAAAGAGATATAGCAATCTTTTAGAAGAATGGATTCCTAAAGAGGCTTCCATTGCCATTGCCGTTAAAGACCAGTACATCTATTATTATGCCGGCGAGCATGACCTACAATTGCAGGAAGGACAGAAGGTACAGCCAGGAAGCATTGCTGATTTAGTTTTTAAAAATGGCTGTCGAACAGAAGCTGTATTAGACGATAATTTGTTTCAAATTCCTTACTACGGAGTAGGCTATCCTATCGAGATTAATGGCGAAAATGCTGTATTAGTTGTTATACTCCCACCCAAGCATGCTGTTACAAAGCAATCCCTGGTTCGATTTCTTACAGGAAAAAAAGAAGAAGAGTGGAAGCCTGTACCTATTGAAAAAATAGAATACCTGGAAAGCTTGCAAAAAAAGATTTGGTTTTATGCAGAGGGTGAGGCTTATAAAACGACTATCCCTTTAAAGGAACTTCAAAGAAAATTGCCTGATGATTTCATAAGAATACATCGTTCTTATATCGTTAATATCTCATTTATCGATCGAATCATTCGAGACTTTTCCTCCAATTTATTAGTTGTATTGACCGATGATACGGAATTACCGATTAGCCAATCTTATATGGCTGAGGTGAGGGCTGTTTTAGGATTTTAAAAGAAGAGGTCATAAGCCTCTATCAATAGACATAAATAAAAGAGCTACCATTTTAGGGAAGCTCTTTTTAGGTTGCCAAATACCATTTGTTTTCTACAAACAACTTCTTTATTATAAAAATAAGTAAACTGTCGGAGGATAATCATGGAAATTCTAAATACGTATATAGCAGCCACGAACACGCATGACTTTGAACAGGTCCGTAAAGTATTGCACAACAATGCCGTTTACTTTTTCTCCGATCAAACCTGTACTACTCATCAAGAGATACAGAATTACTTTGAAAACGCTTGGACGGTTGTAAAAGATGAAAACTATGAGGCTCGGAATGTCCATTGGCTCCATCAAGATGAAGACTCAGCGACATGTATCTATACCTATTTTTATGAAGGGTACGTGAATGGTGAGTATGTGAGTGGAGAAGGCAGAGCTACAAATGTATTCGTAAAGAATGAAGGAGATTGGAAACTCATTCATGAGCATTTAAGTGACAAATTATAATAAGAAAGGAGAAATTTGATTGATGAACACGTTTATTGCAATTATCCCTTTAATTCTTTTCTTTGCATTCTGGTGTTTTGTTATTTGGTTTATCATTACATTAATACTTTCGAATAAAGAGCGTAATGAATTATTAAGAGAGATTTCTAGAAAGCTCGATAACCTCCCCCATTCTAACAAGGCAGAATAAAAAAGAGAGGGTAATTAATCCCTCTCTCCAGGCTTTGGTAATGGTAGTGTATTTTCTTCCACATGGCTTTCTGAGCCTTCCATTGCATCTGTATCATATACATGTAATTGATATGTGAAAGTATCATCGTTGTTCACCTATATAGACATAACTTCTTCTTTGTTAGTTAAATCTGTAATAATTGGCTTCATTTCATTCCTCTCTATGTCTAACACATACAGCTTGCCACCAGCAGTTACCATCCCGTAGGCATAGCCGATTATAACAAATAGTCGACTTTCATCAATCCAAGCCACTTCTTTCGGTGTGTATTGCCTGTAAGGTTCTTCCTCTAGTAATTTAAAGATAAATGAATCCTTTGCATTCATGTTTTCGATAACTAAAGTACCGATGCCCTCTTCTCCAGCCTGTTCTCCACGTCCTTCTATTGTGGCACGATATGTACCATTGGGTGAAGGAATCCATGGAGAATGGAAACTTGGTTTGTAATTGGATACTTTAGTTTTCTCAAATGTTTCGGGAGTTACTTTATCTCTAACATCTTTAGACTCTGTTGCATACGTATATTCTTTTATTTCCTCTGTTACTCCAATAATATAATCGCCTTTTTCTTCATCCCAGTATTCAGATACCCCTTTTATATATCCATATCCAGGAGCATAATAGCTTCTAGCTCGATACGCATCCGCACTTGTCTCTACAACCATCACATTGTTCAAGGTACCTAAAGGAGTTGCAATCTCTTCTTCTAAGGAAACAATAACCCCTTCACCAAGGGTACCTCCATACCCATATGGATCTCCCACTTCAAATGGAGCTTCTAGTATCAGCTCTATGGTAGGCAAGGACTCTAACTCTTTGAATGTCATATTCGTTGGCGAGACGCCCTCCAGCATTTCTCTGTAAACGAGCACTACCTTATTGTCCTTAATCCGATAAATGTTTTCGAACGCTGCCCCTGTATTACTCACTATTTGCTGAACATAATCTACGTTGAGCCAAGTTGTTTCAATAGTAGAACCGCTATCCTCATAACCACCATCAAAAGTAGACTTGCTATTGGCCGGAAAATATTCTTTTAATAGCAATGTAAGATCTTCTTCATGATTTGGTTCTTCCAAGGGAGGGACTACAGTGGTTGGCGGTTCCTCTGCAGGTTGGAACGGCTTTTCTTGGAGAAGGTTTGGGACTAGTAGGAAGCAAGCAACAGCTATCAAACCTATAAAAGCTACTATAGCTGTATAGCTAGCCAAACGCTCCGACTTTCTTTTTATGTGGGTCCCTTTTTTCTTTTGAATCTGCTCCTTCACTCTATCACCACGTTCGGAGGTGTTCCCTATTTTCAACAGCAGCTGTTGTTTAATATCATTCATTTACAAGCACCTCCCATTCCCCATCCTTTAGTTTTTCCTTCAATAGTGACCTAGCTTTTCTGAGCCTTGTCTTTACGGTACTATCTGAAATGATTAACAGCTGAGAAACCTCCAGGACTGATAACTCTTCAAAATAATAGTGTATGATCACTTCACGATATTTCAATGGGAGCTCTAGCACTGCTTCTGCCAGTTCTAATTTTTCATCACTTTCTATCATGACATTTCGAGACCTTTTAGTTGGTGATTTAAATGAATTAGTTAATGTATGAGTTCGATATCGCCAGCTCTTCAAATAATCCTTACATCTGTTAATGGTTATTCGTGCAAGGTATGTCTTCAAAGATGCTCGTTCTTCAAACTGCTCGAATTTCTGATAGAAGGTCAAAAAAACCTCTTGAACAATGTCCTCTGCTGCAGGCCACTCCTTTACATATAAGTAAGCAAGCTTAAGCAGATAATCCATATTCTCCTGCATTACCTGCTGAAACCTCTGTTCTTCTAAATAACTGTCCAAATTCTATCCCCCTTCCTATTCCTTTTAATAATAGACGAGGCACCTGTACTGCACGTTTTAAAAACAGACATATTAATAAAAGCTGCTTCGACTCTTGCTCGAAACAGCGTGTTAATTTAAAAACAGTATTTCCTTTGTATATGGGTTAAAGATTACAACAATTTCATTGGAATCCTGAATAACATTCATACGATAATTCTCTTTACCTGTCTCCGCTTGAGGTATAGTAGTTAGAAAACTATCTTGGACCTCTACGTCATACTCCCTCGCTACTATTTGCTTTGCTTCTTCATACGTATAATTAGGCTTAACTATTTCATACATCAAAGTAATACAAACAATACCTAATAAGCACAATCCTGTCGTTTTAAAGAATTTTTCTCTTTCATCCATCCAAATAATATAAATTTGAACATACGATAATAAAATTAACGGAATGTAAATGGATAAAAAGTGTAGAGTTGGATCAATCCTTAAATATTTGCTGGAATCATAAAAGAAGTAAAGAAAGAAAGCAATGGACGCTATAAAATAAATAATAGACACAATTATTTCCTTCATCTTTTCAACTCCACTTACAGACTTCTCTTCTTACTTATTATTCAACAAGCCGTCCTCTTTTACCTTTTCCCCATACACTTTGAAGTCCTAAGGTTAGAATGTACAAATTATCTTCCACACAAAAATGCAGTCCCTAATTGATTTCGAAAGGATGCTCTACTGCTGGATTGTAGTAAAATACCGGTTGATTGTCGTAAAATAGAGCTCCATTGTAGTAAACGAGCACAGGATTGTCGCAATCTTTGTTCAGGAAACCAATCTGGTTAGTGATTGTAGTAAAATACAGGCTGATTGTCGTAAAGTAGAGCTCCATTGTAGTAAACGAGCGCAGGATTGTCGCAATCTTTTTTCAGAAAGCCGATTTGGTTACTGATTGTAGTAAAATACCGGCTGATTGTCGTAAAGCAGAGCTCCATTGTAGTAAACGAGCACAGGATTGTCGTAATCTTTTTTCGGAAAGCCAATTTGGTTAGGGATTGTAGTAAAATACAGGCTGATTGTCGTAAAGTAGAGCTCCATTGTAGTAAACGAGCACAGGATTGTCGTAATCTTTGTTCAGGAAACCAATCTGGTTAGGGATTGTAGTAAAATACCGGCTGATTGTCGTAAAGCAGAGTCCCATTGTAGTAAACGACCGCAGGAATGTCGCAATCAATGAGACTTTATTTGAAGATGGCTGCTTCCAGTCATGAATTGTGTGGAAATTGTGTGTGACACAGGGACAGTCTAGCGTCTGCTACCCAAAGTTAAAATGACGATACTCCCAAGCAACAAACCAATTCCTATCCACGATGTAAACCCTAAAATTTCTCCTACTACCACTACACCAAGCAGTGCAGCTGTAGTTGGCTCTGCTAGCGATAGTGTCAATGCAGAGGATGCTGGTATCTTCCGAAGACCCCACCCATACAAAACATATGCCACACTCGTTGTAGCCAAGCCTAAATAGACGATGATTCCCACGTTACCTGGATCAGCTAGCCAGCTTATGTCATAGATAAAGAAAAATGGCGTTAACAGCAACGCACTTAGTGAGAATGTCACTGCCACTACAGGGATGGCTTCTTCTTTTTGTAAAAGGGACTTGCTCGTAAGCGTATAAAAAGCAAATATAAGCCCGGCAACTAGTGAATATAAAATACCTACTGGATCGATTGTTACTTCACCCTTCGTCAAAAATAAAAACAGACAGCCGACAATTGCTAGCCCAGTAGAGAGCCCCCACACTTTTGTAGGTTTCATTTTTAAGAAAATCCATTCAACCACGCCAGAAAAAACAGGCGCGCTTCCGATAGCAACTACACTGGCAATGGCAACACCGGTTAATCGAACGGATGAAAAAAACAAAAGCTGAAACAAGGATATGCAAATAGCAGCATATAATGTCTGTTTCCAAGGCCAAGTATGAAGCTTTATTTTTTTTAGTAAAATCATAATGATTAATAGGGGAATGCCTCCGGTTGCCGATCGTCCAGCGCTAATAATAAAGGGATGGGCATTATCTGGTAAAAATGTTTGGGCCGTTCCTGTCGTTCCCCAAAGCATTGCTCCCAGTAATACGAATATGTATGGTATAACAGCCACTCTTTTCATCCTTTCTACTACAACTATTTTCTATGTGAGGACATTGAGTTACCTCCTTGTCTCCATTATACTAATAAATACGTAGGAGGGATTTGTACCATGTACATGACAGTAGAAGAAACAGCTGACTTCTTGTCGATGCCACTTGAACAAGTCAAAAGGTATATCGCCGATAAAAAGATACGTGCTGTCTTTGACGGAGAGCAATATGTTGTCAATAGTGCACAGTTCGAAACCCATTTAGAGCAAGTGGAAGAATTAAAACGTCAAATTGATGAGTGGCGCAATACTCCAATTCCAGAGGACATTGATGTAAAGGACGAGGACTAGCCATTCCAATTTATGCATATCAAACAAAAAGGACTTTTTCCGAAGGGAAATTGTCCTTTTTGATTTTATATTGTAATAAAAAAGCCTGCTCTCTTACCGATAATCTCTGCGTAGTCCTCAACCATCACACTAGCAGTAGGATACATCCCCGCTCCAGGACCTACTAGTGTAAGTGTCCCAATATAGTTTGTATCAAGAGAAACAGCATTATTTACTCCTTCTATTGCATACAACGGATGATCTGCTCCTACCAGCTGAGGCCCTACTGATGCATATAACTCTCCATTTTCATCCTGTTCAATTTCTGCTACATGACGATAACGAAGACCTTTGTCCTTAGCTTCACGTACATCCTCTAATGTAATTTCATCGATTCCTACTACACGTACATCGTCCCAATCTGGCTGTTTTCCAAATGCCAATGCGCTTAAGATCATTAGCTTGCGAAATGCATCCTGACCAGATATATCGTTGTAAGGATCAGCCTCTGCATATCCAAGCAGCTGTGCTTCTTTTAAGGCACTCTCAAATGGCGAATCCTCTATACGCATTTGCGTCAAAATATAGTTGGATGTTCCATTCAATATTCCTTGAATTTTCTTCACAGAGTTTACTTGAAGCAGGTTTTTTAGAGTCTTGATAATTGGCACCCCACCAGCTGTAGTAGCCTCATAGCCTACAAATACACCTCGTGATTTTGCGCGCTCCTGTAAGGGAATACTATATTTAGAGAACATGACTTTATTTGCAGTAATCACGTGACAGCCTTTGTCAATCGCTCTGCATAAATAGCTATATGCGGGCTCTTCGTTGACAATTGCCTCAAAAACTACCTGGAGTCCAGGAATATTCTCAATATCCTCAAAGTCGTCTGTTACCAAAACTCCTGGAGTTTCAGGTCTTTCTTTTGCTAAATTATTTATCAGGATTGCACAAATCTCAATATCCAACCCTAATGATTTTTTTAAGTCTTCTCTTTTTTCATTTACGATGTGATAAATCCCTTGGCCGACTGTTCCAAACCCTAAAATCGCTGCTTTTATTTTTGCCATGCTGTCTCCTCCAAAATGAATCTGTACAATTGAATATAAATAATCGCACTTGTGTAATATTTCAATAAATTTATTGACTATTTTACATATTGTAGACTATTTTTATTCATTATACAATAGGATTCTATCTAGAGAGGACATTTGTTTTTCTCAAAAGTACTTTTTCGAGTGCATTTTGTAAGTCTTCAACAGCCTCCAAGCCAACAGACAAGCGGATTAGATCCTCTGTAACACCTGTTTTTACTAAATCCTCTGGAGTAAGCTGTTGGTGAGTAGTAGAAGCTGGGTGGATAATTAAGGATTTTGCGTCTCCTACATTAGCAACATGAGACCAAATTTCAATATTATCAATAATTTGTCTACCTGCTTCTCTGCCTCCCTTCACTCCAAATGTCAGAATAGAACCGAAGCCATTTTTTAAATACTTTTTAGCCAGCTCGTGCGTTGGATGGTTTTCAAGCCCTAAGTAGTTAACCCATGACACTTCCTCATTTGCATTTAAGTACTCTGCAATCTTCTGTGCATTTTCGTTATGTTTTGGCACTCTTAAGTGAAGTGTTTCTAGTCCTTGAAGAAAGGAAAATGCTGCCTCTGGGCTAAGAGTAGGACCAAAATCCCGAAGCAACTGAACTCTTAGCTTAATTGCAAATGCCACATTTGGTACGTCGATTCCATAACGTAGCCCATGATAAGTAACATCAGGCTCTGTAAATCCCGGAAATTTATCGGAGTTCCAATTGAAATTCCCTCCATCTACTACTACACCACCAATTGTTGTCCCATGTCCTCCAATCCACTTCGTTGCAGAATGTATAACAATGTTAGCTCCATACTCTATAGGATTTGAACCAAAAGGTGTAGCAAATGTGTTATCTACTAATAATGGAACTCCTACTTCATTGGAAATTTTTGAAACAGCTTCTACGTCTAGAACATTTAAGCTTGGATTTCCAATGATTTCTGCAAAGAAGCCTTTCGTTTTCTCTGTAACAGCTTTACGGAAATTTTCTGGGTCAGAGGAATCTACGAATTTTACTGTAATCCCATAACGTGGGAGTGTATGTGCAAATAGATTAAAAGTTCCTCCGTATAAATTTTCAGCAGCTATAATTTCATCTCCAGCTCCAGCAATGTTCAAAATAGAAAATGCTATGGCTGCTGCTCCTGAGGAAAGTGCTACTGCTGCTGTTCCTCCTTCCAGTAATGCAATTCTTTGTTCAAAAACATCTACTGTTGGGTTTGTGATTCTGGAATAGATATTACCAGTCTCTTTCAAGGCAAATAGATTTTGTGCATGCTCAGTGTTTTGAAATACATATGAGGTTGTTTTGTAAATAGGTACTGCTCTAGATCCTGTCACTGGATCAGGCGTTTGTCCACCGTGTAATAGAAGTGTTTCTTTTTGAAGATTAGTCATTTGAATTCCTCCGATTTAGTAGATTAGATGGATGCTGGAGGCCAGAGAGGATTATAGAACAGACAACTATAAAAACCCCTCTTCAATTAAGAAGAGGGGTCAAATTGATGACATGTTCCTCCTCTTATCTTCCAAATTCTATTAAAGAATTTGTAGGATTTAGCACCTTTCCAAGTTATAGAACTTGGTGGTTGCCGGACTTCTTAGGGCCTATTCCCTCAGTCACTCTTGATAAGAGTATTTGATTAGTATTCCATCTTGTTACACAGTATAAGTCTCCATATATTTAGATGTCAAGTCATTTTATAAAAATTCTGAAACTTCTTCTTTTTTTAATCGTTTAATATAATAGATAGAATAATTTTATAAGGGGTGTCATAGAATGGTTGTTTGGATTGTTAGCATTCTCCTAACAGGCTACATTATTGGTTCGCTACATGGATCTAAACTCGCTCAATGGATGAGTGGAGTTAATATAAAAAAAGAAGGCCTAAATAATTCCGGAGCATCCAATGCTACTGTCGTACTTGGCTGGAAGTATGGTGTTTTAGTGGGAGTCATAGATATATTAAAGGGTGCCATTATGATTATTGGTGTACGTGTACTTTCTGAGCAGTGGAGCTTGTTTAGTTCATCAGAGCTGGATCTACTTCTTTATCTAGCTGGTGCCGCGGTTATTTTAGGACACAACTTTCCAGTTTTCACAAAATTTAAAGGTGGGAAAGGCACAGCCTCCATCATCGGGGTTTTACTTGCATTACATTGGCCGGTCGGACTGGCTGGATTGCTTATATTAATCTGCGTTACACTTTTAACAGATTATTTGTTGATTGGGGTTTTGTTTTTTTACCTCATATTTTTAGGAGCCTCTGTCTGGACAGCAGATGGAACAGGACCAATCTTAATAGCAGGCTTCCTATTTTTAATGGCTTCCTTCTTACACATAGAGAATGTCCAACGATTAATACGGAACGAAGAAACAAAAATTTCCTCTGTTATAAAGAAAAAGAAGCCTTCGGTTTAAAGGAAAAGAGTGAGTTAAATGAGCAAAAAAAAGAGGTGGATTGTGGTCATTCCATTCATAATAATCGCATCGAGCGGATTAGGTATGTGGATGCTTACAAGTAAATGGCTCGAGGATGGGTTAAAGCCTAAGGCCGACGGTTCCAATGAGTATGCCATTGTGTTAGGGGCCAAGGTCAAAAAAGGGCACATCCCTTCTCTAGCACTTCTTTATCGTTTGGAAGCAGCACTAGATTATGCTGAAAAATACCCATCTGTAAAACTTGTTGTTACTGGAGGACAGGGACAAGATGAGGATATAGAAGAAGCTATAGTCATGAAGAACTATCTCGTAGAGAATGGAATTATGGAGAGTCGAATCATAGTAGAAGATCAATCTACCTCTACGTATGAAAACCTTTTATACTCTCAACAGCTTCTCCCTGACAGCGTTACCTCTGTCACAATTATTACGAGCGATTTCCATTTACAGCGAGCAAAAATTATAGCTGAGGGAATAGGATGGGACGCAGACGTGGTAGCAGCTAGGACACCACAAATTTCAAAGGCAAAACTACGTTTGCGCGAAAGAGCGGCCTTGCTAAAAACCTTTGTCTCCGGAGAATAACAAGAGAGGGATAAAAAAAGAAGAGTAGCTATGCTACCCCCTCCTTTCTCCCTCCCCCAGCTCGCTCATTTGCGAATTATAGGAAAGTTATTAACCCTCGACCAGTGCATAATATTTCAGAAGTTTACCTTCTAATTCAACGAGTAAAATAGGGCCTTCTTTTTCTATAGTAGAAAAAATATTTGAACCCACAGGGAGCTTATTCGACATTTCATCTTCAAAGTCTGTGTCTGAATCATTTCTTATTTTTATTTCCCCTACTTGCTCGCCTTTTGTTAAATTTAGTTCCTCAACCCAGTCAATTTTAGTCTTATAAATCACACCATCGAGCTGAAAAATATCGGCTTCAGGGTCTAATGTTAAAACTTCTTCCGCATCAGGATTTTTAGTTTCATGAACTTCTATTTTTTCTGTGTTCAATGGATTAGAACATCCAACAGCAGTTAATAAAACGAAAATGATCAAACCCCAAAATGATACAAGTTGTCTCACGTTATCCCCTCCTTACATTGTTAGACGGACAAGGGTGGAATAAGTTACCTTTCCTACTCTCATTTGTTACAATTGCTGTTTAGTTGTCTAAGTGAATTTCCATTTAATTGGGTTGAATCAACTTTACCCCTTCACCCAATAAGCACTTCCATCATCTTTCCTATCTAAAAATCCGTATTCCACTAAATAACGTCTGAGGGTTACATGGTCATCGTATATGCTTTTTAGAATTTCATTTATTTCTTTCTCGCTATACTGCTTTTCCTTGTCAAATTGCTTAATAATTACTCGTAGTGTTGCAAGCTTTTGTTTTTCCTTTTTCGGAAACTTAATCATCCGACCACTTATTCCCTCTGGGAAGAATTTTTTCTCTACTTCTGCTTGTTCATCAGCTGTTATATTATAACGATCGTCTACCATCGTAGCGTTTTTATGAATTGGCAGGAAATTAGGGGCATGTCTGTCCTTTTCCTTCAACAGCTCCATCATTGTCAAAAATATCTTTGCTTGGCGTTCCTTTTCCTTCAAGACAAATCGATGATTTCGAATAGTCGAGGCACTCCCTATCTCTAACTCCTTTTGAATTTCTAAGTCACTTCTCCCTTCATAAAACAGTTGCAATAAGCTATTTTGATGGTCCGTTAAGCCAGTTAGCTTTTTGTTTAAGCCAATTAAATGATCAAATACAGAGTTATGTTGTTTCTCTATATGAAGCTTCATAAATCGCTCCGATTCATACAAAACATTATTTTCAGGATATATTAAGCCCTTTTCAACTTTCTCCCCACATAATAAACATTGATAGCATTCCTTTTCCTCCACATACCCTTTTTTCATCTCTTCCATAGATGCGTCTAAAAAATTTTCATTTACTTCCATAACAAACATAACCCCTTTTCGTTTGTAAATATACAAACATTTTATAATAATATCTATTTTAAATCAAACTAAATAATACTGTTGCAATTTATCTGAAAATAATAAACAATTAAAAGGAAGGATTACAAGAAAATAGGGGGAAATACATTGGTAACATTCAAAGAATACGAATACAAAAGACCAGATTTACAAGAAATGAAGACAGCTTTTCATAGTTTATTAGATAAAATGAAGGAAGCTTCTTCTGTAGAGGAGCAAAATTCAATAATTGAAGAGGTTAACTCGATTCGCAACAACTTCTCTACTCAAGCAAACCTTGTTTATATCCGAGCTTCTATCGATACAAACGATGAATTTTATCAAAAGGAACGCGATTTTTTAGATGAAATCAGTCCCGAGGTAGATGAGCTTGTCACAGAATACTACAAGGTTCTTGTAGCTTCCCCATACCGCAATGAGCTAGAACAAAAGTGGGGCAACCAATTATTTGATTTGGCAGACTTTCAGATTAAAGGATTCTCTTCAGAGTTAATCGGCTTAATGCAAAAGGAAAACAAACTAACCTCTGACTACTCTAAGCTTGTTGCATCTGCAGAAGTAGAGTTCGAGGGAGAAAAATATACACTAGCACAGCTTGGAAAGTTTACAGAATCTACAGAACGCGAAATAAGAAAGAAAGCTAGAGAAGCTTCTATTGGGTTTTTCCAAGAAAATGAAGCCAAATTTGATGACATCTATGACCAACTTGTTAAGCTACGTCATGAGATGGCAACCACTCTTGGCTACAAAAACTTTGTAGAGCTTGGTTATATTCGGATGAACAGAATCGACTATAATGCGGAGATGGTAAAAAAATTCCGTGACCAGGTTCGTGATTATATAGTTCCTCTTGCCAATAAGCTACACGAAAGACAGGCTAAACGCATTGGTGTAGAGAAGCTTAAATTTTATGATGAACCACTTAACTTTTTAACTGGAAATGCAACTCCACAAGGTTCTCCTCAATGGATTATCGACAATGGAAAGAAAATGTATGAGGAGCTTTCTCCAGAAACAGCGGAATTCTTCCAGTTTATGATTGACCGGGGCCTAATGGATTTAGAAGCTAAAAAAGGAAAAGAAGCTGGAGGATATTGTACATTTATCGATGACTATGAATCTCCTTATATTTTCTCTAATTTCAATGGAACATCTGGAGATATTGATGTGTTAACTCATGAAGCAGGTCATGCTTTTCAGGTTTATACAAGTAGAAATATCGGGATACCGGAATATATCTGGCCAACGTTTGAATCCTGCGAGATCCACTCGATGAGTATGGAATTTTTCACTTGGCCATGGATGGAGCTTTTCTTCAAGGACCAAACAGAGAAATATAAATTTGCCCATCTAAGTAGTGGTCTTCTGTTCCTTCCTTACGGCGTGGCAGTAGACGAATTCCAGCACATTGTATATGAAAATCCAGAAATGACACCAGCAGAAAGAAAAGCAGCATGGAGAAAAATTGAGCAAACGTACCTCCCTCATCGTGATTATGATGGAAACAGTTATTATGAGGCTGGTGGCTTCTGGCAGCGCCAAGGACATATATATGCTAGTCCTTTCTATTACATCGACTATACGTTGGCACAGATTTGTGCATTCCAATTTTGGAAGCGTTCAAGAGAGGATCGTGACTCTGCATGGAAGGATTACTTACACCTTTGTAAACTAGGGGGCTCTATGTCCTTCACTAAGCTAGTAAAAGAAGCTAATCTCATTTCTCCTTTTGAGGAAGGATGGGTCGAATCTGTAATTGGTACAATTGAGGATTACTTAAACAGCGTAGATGATGCTTCACTTTAATTTTAGAAATAAGGAGTTTATAAGTTATGATTAACCCAGCAGGTTTTTGGATAAGAGTTGGGGCAGGTCTATTAGATGGAATTATTATCGGTATACCATTGGCAATTATTAGCTTACTTTTGTTCGGAGAAAGTGATACTTGGTTTACGACCATAGGACAAAACTTTTATACTTTTATCTTGCCTATTTTATGGGCAGGATACACAATAGGCAAACGAATTGTGGGAGTACGAATCGTTAAAGTAGACGGGTCTAGTGTAGACGTTTGGACGATGGTAAAAAGAGTTATAATAGCAGGAATTGTCTATGGGATAACTTTGGGTATTGGTCTAATTGTGAGCTGTTTTATGGTCGGTTTACGCGAGGATAAGAGATCCCTTCATGATTTTATAGCTGGTACTTATGTAACTCATGATTCGCCTTATTCATGAGCAGTTAACTTAACCAGCAGGATCTTGCTTCCTCTCATCCCTACTGTGTTTTTGACACTAATGAAAAGTAAAAAAGATGGTCGTGATTCTCTTCACGGCCATCTTCTTTTATCTATCCTTATTTTTTAAAGCTTTGTTAAAGTTATTGGTTGATTTTGGACTAACAATTCTTTTTCATAGTGACTGCAAACATAAACAAGGAACTTTCAAGTGGCACATCACAACCACGCGCATAAGCGTTAGGTGATGGCTTATCGCTCACCACGAGGAAAGCGTCCTGCTGGTGCGAAAATCAATTCTACTCTCTGATTTAAGATTTCTTTGCATCATAAATCAACCCTAACCTGTAACACAGCTTTTTTAATAACATTTTTTAGCCTATACTCTCATACAATAGCAGGTAATTCATAGAAGATAACGAATGTAAGTATAAAGGAGTGTTATTATGTCGAGTAAAATATTAGCAATTACAATTGCGATTATGGGAATTATTTATATATTTTTGATACCTCATGATCCGGTTGGTATTAAAATAACGTTCAAACTTATTCCTATGCTGCTCATTATTCTTTTTGCAAGTATTCAACCACCTGGTTTACCCAAAAGCTACAAGACACTTATTATTTTAGGATTATTTATATGTATGCTAGCAGACGGACTAATTTATTGGTTTATAATTGGGCTTATCACATTTTTAATAGGACATATCATTTATATTTTTGCATTCAGAAGAATAAAAAAGAACACTATCCCTAAGTGGGCAGCAGCTTTGTTACTTCTTTATGGACTAATTATGATTATTTGGATTGCAGGCACTTTATGGACTGAAGGAGAATTTGTTTTAGTAGTTGCTGTTGTTCTGTATATAGGAGTTATTTTAACCAT
This sequence comes from Psychrobacillus sp. BL-248-WT-3, assembly GCF_012843435.1. Lineage (GTDB taxonomy): Bacteria > Bacillota > Bacilli > Bacillales_A > Planococcaceae > Psychrobacillus. The sequence continues at coordinate 24,759 of NZ_JABAFC010000008.1, forward strand.
GGGCTGGCATGCATTTCAGACAGGTAATAGATTCGCCATAATGGGTGCCATCTTATTTATATTCTCTGATTCTATACTAGCAATTAATAAGTTTATAGTAGCTATCCCTTATGAGCATGCACTTGTAATGCTTTCCTACTATGGTGCACAATTTCTCTTCTCATACAGTATATTTTCGCATTATTCCTCAACACGGAATAATCTGTTAAAATAAATATATGCTTTGCATATTGGAGGAGATTTTATCATGAAAGAAATTCTTATCGATCGATTAACTAGATACGCTAAAATAGATACACAATCAAATGCCGCTAGCTCTTCTTGTCCTTCTACTGAAGGTCAGTGGGACTTACTTCATTTATTGGAGAAGGAATTAGCAGAACTTGGGATGGAAGAGATCACATTAGATGATAATGGATACTTGTTTGCCTCTCTACCAGCTAACACAAATAAGGAAGTACCTACAATCGGCTTTTTGGCACATGTGGATACAGCAACAGATTACACAGGAAAAAATGTAAATCCTCAGCTAATTGAAAGCTATGACGGACGAGACATTCAACTGAATAAGAATACTGTTATGTCAATTGCAGACTTCCCTGAATTAACAAAGTACGTTGGTCAAACACTAATGACTACAGATGGATTGACCTTATTAGGAGCTGACAACAAAGCAGGTATAGCTATTATCATGACTGCTATGGAATACTTCCTTCAAAACCCCGAAGTAAAACACGGGAAAATTCGTGTGGCCTTTACCCCTGACGAGGAAATAGGTCGCGGACCACATAAATTTGATGTAGAAACATTCGGAGCTAAATACGCGTACACAATGGACGGAGGTCCACTTGGAGAACTGCAATATGAGAGCTTTAACGCTGCTAGTGTTAAAGTTACTACCCATGGGAAAAGCGTACATCCTGGCTCTGCTAAAGGAAAAATGGTGAACTCCATTACGATGGCAACTAAATTCCAATCCCATATGCCTGTGGATGAAGTTCCAGAAAAAACTAGTGGGGACGAAGGTTTTATTCACTTGATGTCCTTCAACGGGGATGTAGAAAAATCAGAGCTAGGCTACATTATTCGTGATCACGACCGCCAAAAATTCGAAGCTAAAAAACAACTGTTTCTAGATGTTGCAGAAAAATTTAAAGCTGAATACGGAGAACACGCAATCGTGGTGGATGTAAGAGATCAATATTATAATATGGGTGAAAAAATTACACCTGTTATGGAAATTGTAGATATTGCTAAGGATGTTATGATTTCCTTAGACATAGAACCATTAATTATCCCTATCCGTGGCGGGACAGATGGCTCTCAGCTTTCCTTCATGGGTATGCCAACACCAAACATCTTTACAGGTGGAGAAAACTATCATGGGAAATATGAGTATATCTCTATAAATGCAATGGAAAAAGCTACAGAAGTAATGAAAGGGATTATTCAAACCTTTGAAAATAAAGCATAACTAAGCTATAGATAAAAGAGACACTTGCCATATTTAGCGAGTGTCTCTTTTACCGTTTTAGCATATCTTATTACACTGTAGCTTCTGTTACTGGATTTCTTTCTGCAATGTAGCGAGATACATGCTTGTAGCTGACAGCAAATACGATAAATGTCAGTACAAGGAATGCCACTAAGCAAATTAGAAGTACAAAACCATTTGCCAGCATAAACCCTGGATCTCCTAAAGAAATAACGGATTTAAGCCCTGCATTAGAATACGTTAGCGGTAAGAATTTACTAAGCGCTTGTAAGTTCTCCGGTAACATAGGTATTGGTAGGTTCGAGCCTGTTGTAGATAATTGAAGAACGATGAATGCAAGAGCAATAAATCGACCAATATTACCTCCTAATGCTATCAAGAAGAATACAATAGACATAAACGCTAGACTTACAAAAACAGTAAACAGTATAAATAATCCCGCATTAGTAACCTGAAGTTTCAAGAAGAATAATGAAAATAAAGATACTAATAAACCTTGAGCAACTGCAAATAATGAAAGCTGCATAAGTTTACTTGCATACCAGCTAAATAATGAACCTGGCAAAGTAACTGGTCTTTTGAAATCAACGATAAAAGATAAGATTAAAATTCCAACAAATAAAGCTAAAGAAATAATATATGGGGCTGTAGAATCACGGTAATAATTATAGCTGTTCACCGTCTCCCCCTTAAAACTAACCGGATTAGAGAATTTAGCTATATTAGCTTCACTCACCTGAATACCATTTACTTGTTCCGCTCCACCTGCTAAGCCAGTTTGAAGCTCTTGGCTTCCAGATTGCAATTGATTTGCACCATCGTTTAGTGATGTTACCCCTAAAGTCATTGTCTCCCAACCAACTGCAACAGTTTGGTTACCATCACTAATTTGTGTAAGCCCTGCCTTTAAATCAGTAACTGCATTGCCAATCTTCGTCCATGAACTTGCAACAGTGGCATTCCCATTAGCCACTTGATTTGCCCCTATTTTAAGTCGATTGATCCCAGCATTAGCTGCCGTTTGTCCTTCTACCAGTTGATTGATCCCAGCATTCAGCTGCTTAGACCCTGTGGTAAGCTGAGTCGCTCCAGCAACTAAAGCGTCAGCACCCTGCTTTAATGGTTGAACTTGCTGATCAAATTGAGTGAGACCTTTTGAAATTGCATCACTTGTACCTACAAGCGTCATAAATTCCACATCTTTTGCAAGCTCAGGATGTTTTGCTAAATAACCCTTCAAGCCTTCCGTAAGATTTTGAGATCCTCCTGAAAGCGTTTTCGTAGATTCTGTCACTTTAGCAATTCCACCTGCTAACTGCTCTGCCCCTGGTTTCAACTGTTTTTCTAAGCCTGCAGATAATGTGGAACTGCCTGTGTTAACAGTCTTTAAACCATTCAATACCTGGTCAGATCCAGCTTTTAGAGAATCTAAGCCTTGCACAACCTCTTTTGATCCTGCAGCCAGCTTTTTAATGTCATTCTCTCCGCTTTTAATCGAGCTAAGTAATTGGCTAGCTCCATCCTCAGCAGTTTTAGCTCCAACTGCAAGCTTCTGAACATCTCCTGATTTTTCGTTTAAAGATTGTAGCAGTTGACTTGTACCTGCCGAAAGACTTGTTGTACCCTCATACAATTTGTTAGAACCATCAGCACCGGAAGCAAATCCATTAGAAATATCACCAAATCGTGCGAATAATGTTTTGGTGTAGGTTTCCGTAATTTTGTTTCCTAGCTGTTCACGAATTTTTTCTGTAGCACTTTTCGTCACCTGTGAAGCCATGAAGTTCAAGCCTTCATTTTGTGTATAAATTATTTCTGCTACCTGTGGATTAGCATCTAGCACGGTTGTTACCTTGCTAGAAAAGTCCTCTGGAATCTCAATCGTCATATAATACTTCTGACTCTTGAGTCCTTTTTCGGCTTCCTCTTTCGAAACAAAATCCCATCCTAAGGCTGGATTTTGCTTCAAATCTGCCACTAAATCATTCCCCACATTTATTGGGGCTCCCCCTGATTCAGCACCTGCATCATTATTAACAAACGCTACAGGTAAATTATCTAGATTGTCATACGGATCCCATGTAGCAGATAACAAAACTGCTGCATAGACAATTGGAATTAGCAAAACTCCAATGAGTGAAAATATTACCCCTTTTTTCTCTGTTAGCTTGGATAATTCCACGCCCAACAATTTGAACGCACCCATACATAACCCCCTATTTTAAATTAAAAAAATGTAGAAACAAAAAATGAATGAGTATTCATTTTTATTCCTACATTAATTATATTTTAAATTTTTAGATTTTTCATTATTTTTGTTAAATAGTAATATTAGACAAAAATTATCAAAATTTCACTGTTCAACAATATACTGATCCAAAGCACGGCTTACACTCTCTACAAAATTACCGCCAGCTCCCCAATCAAAACGCATAAATGCTCCTGCCCCACCACCAGAGGCTACTGCATGAACCTTGGTAAATTCCTCTAAATTGTCTAATGTGATAGTTAAAGATGCTCTATTACTTGTTCGATAATAGAATTTTTCTATTACACAAACAACTATCTCTTGGTCTCCTACAGAGCGCTTATATACGTCTAACACCTTACCAGATATAGATCCTGTGACAATTGATTGTTCTATTACCCTTAATGCCTCAATAGGTGTAATATCCACATAAAAATCTCGCACGTCTTTCATAATACCGCCCCCTTTTATAGTTTTACGGATATAGAGGCAATAGGTTCCAGATTTGCACGAGATAAGAAAAAAAGGTAAGAATGCTAAACAACATTCTTACTTTAATTAGGTTTACACGCTATACGTCTGAATTAGTGGAGAGCTTAGAAACACCGGACTCTATTGCAGCCTTGCTTACCTCTCGAGAGACCGCTTGTACCACTCTCTTATCGAAAGCTTGAGGAATAATATAATCATTACTCAAATCCTTTTCTTCAATTAGGTTAGCGATTGCCTGAACGGCAGCTAATTTCATATCATCATTAATTTCGTTTGCCTTTGCATCGAGAGTTCCTCTAAATATCCCAGGAAAAGCTAAAACATTATTTACTTGGTTTGGGTAGTCAGAACGACCAGTAGCTATAATTCTTACTCCCCACTCCTTCGCATTCTCGTAAGAAATCTCCGGCACTGGATTTGCCATAGCAAAAATTATAGAATCTCTACTCATCAAGTCTACTAAATCCTTTGTTAAAAGATTTGCCACTGAAACACCGATAAATACATCCGCACCTGCCATTGCATCTCGTAGGCTACCCTTCAATCCGATTGAATTTGTTAAGGTAGCAATTGTTTCCTTTACCGGGTTCATCCCTTTTTTTCGTCCCTTATAAATAATACCTGTTGAATCACACATAATAATTTGTGTATAACCAAGTTGGACAAGGATTTTCATAATAGCCACTCCTGCTGCTCCTGCTCCGTTAATAACTACCTTTACATTTTCTTTTTGCTTTTTAACTAGCTTTAGTGCATTTTGCAAGCTAGCGCCAACTACTATAGCTGTTCCATGCTGATCATCATGGAACACAGGTATATTTAACTCTTCTTGTAAACGTCTTTCTATCTCAAAACAGCGCGGGGCTGAAATATCTTCTAAATTTATCGCTCCAAACGAAGGACTAATAGCTTTAACAATTGACACAATTTCTTCTATATCATTAGTGTTTAAACAAATTGGAAATGCATCCACATTTGCAAAGCTTTTGAAGAGAATAGCTTTACCTTCCATCACAGGCAAGGAGGCTTCTGCCCCTATATTTCCTAACCCAAGTACAGCAGAACCATCAGTTACCACACCAACCATATTTCCCTTAGCCGTATAATCATACACACTAGAAGGATTATTTTTGATTTCTAAACAAGGTTCCGCAACTCCCGGCGAATAAGCTAGACTTAAATCTTCCATCGTGTTCACCGGCACCTTGGAAAGTATCTCTAACTTCCCCTTGTTTTCCTTATGAACTTTTAAAGCTCGATCTCTTAAAGTCATTGTCTCACTCACTTTCTTTTTTATGTTTTAGGAAACTCCATTTAGTGACCTACTTCATATTTTTATCTCATAGATTGCTTTTTACTACCTCTAGTCTTCCACGATAACTTGTTCTTAAACATCTAATGACTTATTAGATATTAAGCGCTTTACTAATTTTTTTTGTATTCTTTTTTAAAGGATATAAAAAAAACGACATCAGCACGGATGTCGTTTTACAAGGGACGAACTTAACGTTGAGGGGGTTAAGTCGTAATAAATACTCAGCTGTACTTTGGAGAAAAGTTGCTGGTAAGAACCTTCTCTATTGAGTAAGCTCTATACGATAATGATAATCATTTTCAATTAGTATGTCAACCATTTTTATTAATGTAATTTTTTACTTACCCAAGTTAAGTTTTACTTACTAATTGTTTTGGCAGTCGATTAATGGGGTGAATGCTTCTTTCTTTCCCATAGAAAGCGTTCGCCAGTGAGGAAATCGAAGTTACACACCTTTGAATAGAGGTTTGTTCGTTGTACTCCCCTTCTACTCGTTTGCTAATTACTTTATTGTAAAACTAAAATGCATATTCCTTTTAGCTTCGGGAATAGCTAATAACAATCCCCAAAAAAAAGGAGTGAGAAAGAATGGATCGAAAAATAGACAAACAAGTGGAAGTAGCATTAGAAAGCTTCAGTACAGACGAAAAAAATAATATCCTAAAAAGCTTTACTACATTTAAGGATTATCTAGCTGACAAAGTTAAAATGGGTGAAAAAATGGGTCTAAGTGATGAGACCCTTGCAAAAGCAACCGAGAAAGTCGCAGGTTATCTTGCAGCGCACGAAGAACCTAGAAACCGTGAAGAACATCTTTTACAGCAACTATGGAAAACTGCTGACAAAGATGAGAAGCAAGCACTTAGCCAAATGCTTTTAAAACTTACGAAACATGAAGGATAAACGAGAAGAGGCAGATGGTCGTTTGTTAGACAATCCTGATAGGGTTAAGACGACTAAAGTCAGCCTGTTCGATATGCATGAGGATATGCAAACTGTTGATGCAATTTCTGTAGAGGATTTGAACATTCAAGTTCAAGACGAAAGAGATCATACCCACACGAAAAACCGTTCTTCTAGCGAAGAACGATTTCCTCCTAGATAATGTTTCTTCAACCTAGAAATAAAAAAGAATGCTCCTTTCCCCTTGGAGCATTCTTTTTATATTAAAGAGGGGTAGCCCTAATCAATTTAGCTTGAACCAAACGACGTCTAATAACCACTCCTACTAATGCTGCAACTATTGATTTTACTAAATCGGGAATAAGAAAAATTAACATTCCACCCTTGAAGGCTCCCTCCCATGAAATACCGGAAACCATTTTTAGCCAAACCATACCGATAGATAGAATAATGACTACACTGAGCATATTGGCTCCAATAGCTACAAATTTGTTATGACCAAACATGTCTAACAAAAAACTTATACATATCACAGCTGGTAGCGTAGCTAAAATATATCCTCCTGTTGGACCGAGTAATATGCCTGGTCCTCCCGTCATACCAGCAAAAACAGGTATCCCACCGAGGCCAAGTAATATATAGATGATAATGGCAAGACACGCATACTCTTTAGGTAAAATAGTAGCCGTTAACATAACAGCAATCGTTAAGAGTGAAAATGGTACAGGTGGTATAGCGATCATTACTTGAGCCGCTACGGCAATAATGCCAGCAAACATAGCAGCAGTAATCATCATTTTCAAACGTTCATTTCTCATAATTTTTTCCCCTTTTATTTGTGTTAACCTCTTATAAATATAAGTTAACACAAATACGGTTAAAAGAGAACAAAATAAAAAAAGAAACCGAAGAATGATTCTCGGTTTCTTATAATAATTTGAAGCAAGTTTATCTAGCAATGCTTACAACCAACGACTAACTGCATTTTCTACTGATTCTAATCGTACTGTACTCTTTTGCATAGGGGGCGGACATGACTTGTTATAGGCCATAATTTTTTCATTTACTTTAGTAATTCGAAAATGGAGACCTTCTTTAAGACCATGTGTATAGGTAGACGCTATGTCCTGTAACTCATCACGAATTTCATGCTGTAGCTTAAGCCAGTGTGGTTTGTACCCCGCATCCTTGGCTATCTTTTGAAAGTGCTGAAAAATGTCTCCGGAGAAATATTCATCCGAGATCGGTTGACCCATTCCCTTGATACGATCCATGCCTCCAGACTTTTCATAGTTCCTAAGAATATCACCCATTAAATCGTTAACCGGTGGGGTATAATCGTCCTTATCCATCATCAAACCTCATTTCATAGAGATGTGTGGTGCTTTTTCAGACAAAATCCTTAAAAATTTCTGTTGTTCGCAAGGTGAGATAATTACACTTCCAAGCACTGCTTTTTTATAATGAATTTCTAACGCATCCTTAGAAGATAGAATTCGATAACCAGCTAAAATTTGAGATGTTTTATTGACTTTCGTTATATCCTCATAAGGAATTTTACTTTTAAACGGACCTCCTTTAATGAATAAGTACTTCTCTCTAAAAGAATACTCAATATCAAAGGTGATCCACAAAATAAATCCAACACACATGATAAATAGAATACTGGTAATAACCACTGCTTTTACATCTACATCATCTGAAAAGATTTCATATAAGGCAGGTACAAGAGTAGCAAGTGCTATTATAAAAATTGCTCCCCCTATAAAATAAGCAAAGGTTTTATCAATCTTAGATTTAAAGGTCATTCCATCCCCTCCTATACAGATTTCGTGGCTGTATCCTTAATCCCTTCCCTATGTGCGTATATATTCTTTAAAATGGCTTTAATAACTGCATAGGTTGGAACCCCTAAAATGATTCCCATTAAACCTGCTATATTTCCAGCTGCTAAAATAATCGTAATAACCGTTAATGGATGAATATCCAAGGATTTCCCCATCACGTTTGGAGTAATGAAGTTACTTTCAATTTGCTGAGCTACAAGCATTATAATCGCTACATAGATAGCTAGTTTAGGCTCTTGGATTAAAGCAATTATAACTGCAGGAACTAGGGATATATATGGCCCTAAGAATGGAATAACATTCATAATCATCCCAAATAGCGCTAGTAGTAAGGCATATTCTAGACCAATTGCTGTATATCCGATGAATAACATTACTCCCACTAAAAAACTCACGAATAATTGTCCTTGAACGTATGAGCGAAGAGTATCATCTATATCAGATAAGGTTTTACGTATAAACTTTTTCTTTTCCCCCTTAAAAAACTGTGTAATGAAAGGGACAAATTTTTCATGATCCTTCAGCATATAGACCAGGAAGAATGGTACAAGCACCAATAAAAATACTCCTTGGAATACATTCTGGACGAACTTAACTATCAAACCGCCAGCAGATACTGCTATCGTTTCTATTTTTCCACTTGCACTATCTATCGTAGTTTGAATTGCCTCTGGCAGTTCACCAAATTTTTTTCTTTGGGAGATGGAATAATTAACGAATTCCTCTACCTCTTCTACCATCTCAGGTGTATTATCTACCAACGCATTCACCTGTTTTGTTAGGACAGGACTTAATAATGCAATGAATCCCCAAATAAGGAGACCAATTACAACAAATACTGATATAATACTAGCCCATCGTGGAAATTTTTTCGATTCTAGCCATTTTTGAAGTGGTCTGGATAAATAGAATAATACCCCACCCAATAACAGCGGCATAAAAATAGCCTGGGCAATTGTTAGAAAAGGGGAAAAGATCGATTTAACCTGCATAAACATAAAAATAATTAATAAAGTAAATAATATTGCGGTTCCAACCTGGAACCAAAGCTTTTTAGTCAACTAACTTTCACATCCTCCATGTAGGTTTAACATAATCTTATATACGAATTATCATAAGGTAAGTTTCATCATTATACGTATCGTACCATTTTTATAGTAAACTGTTAATAATTCTTAACTTGAATAGGGGGAGACTCTTGGAATACTATAAAAAATTGCGCCAATATGTTGGGCATCAGCCACTCATACTGCCTGGTTCAGTTGTGCTAATACTAAATGAACAAAACGAAGTGTTACTTCAAGAAAGAGCACCTGGCATTTATGGTCTGCCTGGAGGATTAATGGAGCTTGGCGAAAGCCTGGAAGACACTGCATATCGAGAGGTTTTGGAGGAGACCGGCTTGCGTATTGGAAAACTGACACTTTGCCAAGTCTACTCGGGTCCTGATTATTATATAGAAAATCCAAATGGTGATACCTTTTATTCGGTTACTATCGTTTACAAAACCTATGAATATGAAGGTCTACTTACACCGGATGAATTAGAATCTATCTCACTTCAATTTTTCCCACCGAATAACTTACCGAACGGTATCCTAGCATCTTATCGCACCTTTATAGAGGACGAGTTATTGGATTAACGTCTCCATAACATAATTCAATACAGATACTACGCATATTATGTATGAAACTTCTATAATTTTAGTATTTCTAATAAAATAGATTGTCATTCAATTATCTCCAATTATTTTATAGATGAAAAATTGGATAGGAATTATAACAGAGAAGAAAAGGTCAGCGTCTAGGAGATGCTGACCTCTTTTTTACTTTTCTTTATATTCAAACCCAGGAAACCTTACCACCTCCCATTTTGTTTTACGTAGAGATGAAATAACTTCATTGCCTACATTTAAATTAGTCTTAACAATTTGCGGAGGTGTTAAAGCCATCCATTGGGTAAGAGACACATCTTGGTAAATCGGTGATTTAAAAATTTCCAAATACCACAAAGGTGTCGTACCTGTGTTTTGGATATAATGACCATAGCAAAATGGCATATACCCTACGTTACCTGAGCGAACATCAAAGGTTCGTGCTGTTCCATCTGCAGCATAATCAGTCATTCTACCTTGACCTGTGAGAAAATATTGAAATTCATCATTATTAGGATGCCAATGAAGCTCTCGCATCGCTCCAGGGAGGATTTCCACTAATGCTGCTGATATAAGCTGAGAAACGGGGAAATTTCTAGAATCTACCACTCTAACCGAGCCCCCCGGTGAGGTAATCGGTTTTTGTCCTAATAACGAATGTGAAAATTTCCTTGTTCCAAAAGGACTAAGAGGCTCTACTTCACTGATGGGACCTGGTACGGTAGATTGATAAATATACTTTTCTGTTTTTGGTATGTCTCTGAAGGCTTCTTCTGGAAGACCAAAGTTAGCAGACAGTACCTCTTTTGGAGTATGGGCAAACCAATCAGAAATAGTAAATGTATCTAAATCAGAAAAATTCCCGTTGTCAAAAACCAATAGGAACTCGCAGCCTTCCTCTAGCCCTTGAATAGAATGGGGAATCCCAGGCGGGAAGTACCAGATATCCCCTGGCCCTACGTCAGCTATAAAGTTTTTTCCATTTTCATCTACAGCTGTGATCCTTGCTCTACCCGCTAGCATATAAGACCATTCCACTTCCTTATGCCAATGTAGTTCACGAACGCCTCCTGGAGTTAGCCTCATATTCACCCCAGCAAGAGTGGTTGCTACCGGCAATTCACGAGCCGTGATCTCCCTAGACCACCCGCCTGGCTTCAATGTCATATTTGTATCGGAAAACGAAAACGTTAAATTTGGTACGGTTCCGGCGTCGGTTACTGGAGGCACAAGCATATTAGTATTTTCAATTGCACGGATAATATCTCTTGGACCCAGGTCTGTTCCACCTGCACCGTCCGACTCTCTAATCGGCTGTGGAATATCCTGCGGTGGAATACATCTTAACAAATCCTCATAGTTAAAGTTATTATTGCTCAGGTTCTTCACTCCTTCATCTACATTCCATTTACTATATGAAATCATATGGGAATGAGTTATTTACATAAAGATAGGAAGTAAACCTAGTAATGAAATGATAATAACGCTTGCTTGTCCGTTGTTCGAAAAATAAGATGATAACCTTTTAATTTGGATATTTATGTTAAAATATTAAAAAGTATGTTGCTGGGGGAATTGATTATTAAAATTAATACCTATTTTATTCAATTATCGCTAACAATGATTGTTATTTTCGGTGGAACTTTTGCCATTCGTTATTTAAGAACCAATGAACTCCTAGTAGACCAACTTATAGGAGCGTCAGTTGGAGTTTTGCTTCTTATGGCATCATTGATTTGGAGGAGAATAAACAAGTAATTACAAGACGTTACTGAAAATTGGCATATGTGTATAGAACGAGTAAATGCAGGGGTGTAATTAATGGCTTTGAATTTGGATGATGTTTTAGCGACTTTAATATTTTTGATTTTTATTGTTCTAGTTATTGCAATTATTTTTATCGTTATTAAAGGTTTAAGAAGCTCAACTAAAGAAAAACAAATAATTAACCAAAAGTTAGATGCCATATTGAAAAAGTTAGATGAGCTAAATAAGAGTTGATATTATACGCTATTACACTGAGAGTAAAATGAAGAAGAAAAAACACCTCTAGATCACTCTCTAGAGGTGTTTTTTCTTCTTCTATTAAAAATCTTATTTATGCGCAATATGGACTTTTAAAAGCTTACCCTTAATCGTTGTGTTTCTCATTTTTTTCAATACTAGAGGTCCTTTACCATTTAGAATTTCAACGTATGAAACGTTATCTTGAATAGTAATAATACCGATGTCGTCAGCAGAAACGCCCTCAATTTTGGCTATTGTCCCTACGAAGTCTACCGCTCTGATTTTCTTTTTCTTACCACCATTGAAATATAGCTTAGTAATATTAACATTCAGCTGCTCGCCTTTTGATTTCTTAGCTTCTGGCTGCTCCTGCATCTTCAGATCAAACGCTGCTCTGTTTTGAGCGACCATATCTGACGTAATTTCACGACCAGTTGGAATTTCAAAGCCAATAAATGCTTCAATCTCTTTTACAAATTTGTCTTCATGAGGAGTCGCAAGCATAATCGATTTTCCGCTTCTGCCAGCTCTTCCTGTTCTACCTGTACGGTGTACATAGCTTTCTTGCTCTAACGGCACATCATAATGTACTACGTGCGTAATATCTTCAATATCAATACCACGTGCTGCGACATCCGTAGCGATCAAATAACGGAATTCTCCTTTTCTGAAATCATCCATTACCTCAAAGCGATCTTCCTGCATCATACCACCGTGAATCTTATCTGCCGTATAGCCTTTATTGTCTAATGCGTCTACTAATTGATCTACACGCTCTTTTGTCCGGCAAAATACAATACAGCTATCCGGATTTTCTGTAATCGTCAGCTTTTCTATGAAGGCTAGCTTCTGGTCATCTTTCACTATATATTTTAAATGCTCAATTTTAGGCGTATCTTCTTCAGCTGCGTCTATTTCTATTGATACCGCATCATTCATATATCTGCCGCTCAACGTTTTTATCTCCTGTGACAAGGTTGCAGAGAATAGCATAGTCGTACGTTTTTTAGGAAGCAGTTTTATAATAGATTCTACTTGTTCAAGGAAGCCCATGTTTAACATTTCATCTGCTTCATCAATTACTAAGTATCCTATTTTGGATACATCCAATGTTCCTTTTTCTATATGGTCTAACACACGACCTGGAGTTCCAACTACAATATGTGTTTTTTGCTTTAATGCCAGCTTTTGCTTTGCAAATGGAGATTTTCCATACAACGCTAATCCTTTAATTCGTTTATAGCGACCGATATTTGTGATGTCTTCCTGAACCTGCACTGCAAGCTCTCTTGTCGGGGTTAAAACTAAAGCTTGTGGCTTATTTTCTTCCCAATCTACTAGCTCACATAAAGGAGTGGCAAATGCTGCAGTCTTCCCACTACCTGTTTTCGATTTAACCAGAATGTCTTTCTTTGATAAGGCTACTGGGATAACCTTTTGTTGGACTTCTGTTGGCTCTGTGTAACCTAGTTGTTCAATTGCTTGCAATATTTTATCATCTAATTTAAATTCGTTAAAATGCATTCTGCATAATCTCCTCTTAGTTAAAGCCTAATTTATCTTCCGCGTTCTTTTTCTTGCCTTACTTCTATCATGTGCAAATGAGGTCATCTCAAACATAAAATGTGCTAGTGTCATTGGACAAACTACAATTCGACAATATTCGTAGGGAATCTCTTTTTAATAATCTTAAACTACAATTTTCAACCCAGTTTTGTGGTATAATTACTATATCGCTCTGTGAGTGAATATATTAGAAAAGAGGCAGATACATGAGTTTCCAACGACAACCTAAGGATGTTTCACCTTTCGTGGCAGCACGGAAAATTGATGAGAAGATCTCTTTTACACGCAATGATGTTGAAGTACAGGGTACTATTTTTAAAATCCTAGAGCAATCTGTTATTGTCGAAATATCTATGGAGGATGCGAAGAAAATTAATGTTCCTTCGAATCTTACAGTAGTATCACATAAAAACTATACGGTGATATAACGGAGTATTTCTTCTAGAAAAGCTTGACCATATTTGTCACGCTTATTAGCACCAACTCCATGTACATCTAGTAGCTCATCTTCGGTTTGCGGACGCTTTACGCACATGTCTTGTAATGTTTTATCAGAAAATATAACAAACGGTGGAACACCAGCTTCGTCCGCAATTTTTTTCCGAAGCACTCTTAACCCTTCAAATAACGGGTCATTCTTAGCAATCTGCTTTGTGACCGCTACTCCCTTACGCATGATCTTTCTCTTACCTAACAATACTTCTTTTCCTGCATCCGAAATATAAATCGTCGGCATACTTCCCTGTTTCACTAGAAGTAACCCTTCTGCAATCATAAACTCCATAAGCCCTAACACTTCTTTTAAGGATTTAGCCTTTAATATCCCATAAGTAGATAGTTTTTGAAATCCAAACTCTATTACCTTTTTATTTTCTGAACCTGTTAGCACCTGAGCGGTAATCGTCTTACCAAATCTTTGTCCCATTCTAACCACACAAGACAAAACCATTTGTACTTCCTTTGTAACGTCCTGCATTTCTCTAGAATCTGTACAATTTCCACATTGACCACAAGTTTCTCCATTGGGCTCTCCAAAATATTGCACGATATACTGCTGTAAGCAGTTTTCTGTATGGCAATAATCTACCATCCCTTGAAGTTTTTCTAATTCTTGAGGAATTCTATCTCGGTCTAATGCCTGATTGATTAAGAATCGCTGTGTTTGTACATCCTGCGATGCATAGAGAACCACACATTCACTCGGTAGTCCATCTCGGCCAGCTCTTCCAGCCTCTTGATAATAGCTTTCCATGTTTTTAGGAAGCTGATAGTGAATAACATATCGAACATTCGATTTATCAATTCCCATTCCAAAGGCATTTGTAGCAACCATAACCTGTGCCTCATCTGTAAGAAACCGCTCCTGCTCCTTGTTTCTAAAAGCCTCAGGTAATCCGGCATGGTATTTAGCCGCTTGGACACCTGCCTTGTTTAATAAATCATATAGCAAATCTACTGTTTTTCTCGTTGCTGCATATATAATGCCGACTTCCTGTGCATTCTTTTTAATAAATTCTTTTAAAAATTTATTCTTATCTTGTCCGAGCACAACAGAGAACGATAGATTTGAACGAGCAAATCCAGTTATAACCGTATTTTCATCTCGAATTTGTAATAGACGACAAATATCGTCTCGTACGGCTGGTGTCGCTGTTGCTGTTAATGCAAGAACAACAGGCTGTTTCGTGAATACATCCTTTAATCGATGAATCGCACGGTAGCTGGGACGAAAATCATGACCCCACTGAGAGATACAGTGTGCCTCATCGACTGCGATTAACGGTACCTTCACTTTTTTTAATTGGTTCAAAAAGGCTAGTGATTCCAAACGCTCTGGAGCTATATAAAGCATTCGATATTGGCCATTTAAAACCTCTTCCATCGTTTCTCTTACTTCTTCAGAAGATAATGTGCTATTTATGAATGTTGCGGGTATACCTGCCTGCAATAAGGTATCCACCTGATCCTTCATCAAGGAAATCAACGGCGAAATTACTATGGTCGTCCCATCTAATAATAGAGAGGGAATTTGATAGCAAAGAGATTTACCACCTCCAGTAGGCATAACACACAGGCTCGATTTGCCATTCATTACATAATTGATAACTTTCTCTTGTCCTTCTCTGAAAGAGTCATAGCCATAATATTCCTGTAGTAACTGTGTTGCATTTTCTAGCATGCTAGTCGCTCCTATCTAGTGAAGTAAAAAGGGAAACAGATTATTTTCCGCTTCCCTTCTTTTTATTCTCTGTATGATTAGCTGATGGTTTTGAATCTACCTTGTCGATGTCTGGTTTTAAGAGGATATAACCTATGGAAGAGGACACAATAGCTGCACCAAGTGCGATAAGAATCTTATTTATAATAGTGACTTCATTATATTCTTCTTGAGATAAAAGAATGGCTGCCAACACGACCACAATTACCATGATTGGTATGATAACTTTTGATTTTTTCAAAACAAACTTCCTTTCGCGACATATAGATTAGTATATCATAATTCATAGGAAGAATGTGACGAAGAGGGTGTAACGTCGAGTTAAATAAGTCATTTATAAGCTACTTAATTAACTGGAATCCTCGTTCCTTTTTAAATATAGCGGCTTATGTGATAATAGAGAAAACATAACTAGAAGGATGAAATGTATGCAAAAAGAAATAGATATTAAAGTAAAAGACTCTCTAGCACAAGATTTACAGAAGGGGGTTCCTGTTTTACTGAAGGATGGCTTTCACGAGACGGACTCATTGATAGATGGAACAATACTAAAGCTCAGAAATCCTGGCGGAAAGTTTATAGGCAAAGGCTATGTCGGGAAGCAAAACAAGGGAATTGGTTGGCTGCTTACTAAAAATGAAGCAGAGACAATTGATACTGGTTTCTTTCAAAATAAAATTACCAATGCATTAAAGCACCGAAAAGATTACTATGAAAACGATGATACAACTGCCTTTCGCGTCTTCAATGGAGAAGGTGACGGAATCGGCGGTTTGACGATCGATTATTTTGATGAATTTTATCTACTTAGCTGGTACAGCGAAGGGATTTATGCATTTAAGGAGCAAATCTTAAAAGCTTTAGAATCAGCAGTACCTTCTTATAAAGGAATTTATGAGAAGAAGCGCTTTGATACGAAGGGTCAGTACTTAGAAGACGACGATTTCGTTAAAGGCGAACGCGGGGAGTTCCCTCTCTTAGTAAAAGAAAATGGGGAAAACTTTGCTATCTACTTAAACGATGGAGCGATGGTCGGAGTCTTCCTAGATCAGCGAGAGGTTCGAAAAAAAATACGCGATGAGTATGCAAAAGGTAAAACGGTTCTCAATACATTCTCCTATACTGGTGCTTTTTCGGTATTTGCTGCAGCTGGCGGTGCAAAAAAGACAACAAGTGTCGATTTAGCAAAACGCAGTTTAAGTAAAACGACAGAGCAATTTGAAATAAACGGGATTAATGTTGAAGAACAGGATATTATCGTGATGGATGTCTTCGATTATTTCAAATATGCCAAGCGTAAAGAATTATCTTTTGACATGGTTATTTTAGATCCCCCTAGCTTTGCCCGCTCGAAGAAGTATACGTTCAGTTCTGCTAAGGATTATACAAAATTATTAATGGATGCCATTGCGATAACAGAAAAGAATGGGGTAATTGTTGCCTCCACAAACAATGCAACCTTTGGCATGAAGAAATTTAAGACCTTTGTGGAAAAGGCATTTAACGAAAGCAATCGAAAGTATGTCATTGAGGATGAATTCTCGTTACCAAGTGATTTCCGTACTTCCCCTCTCTTCAAAGAAGGTAACTATTTAAAAGTACTTTTCATCCGGGCAAAATAAGAAAAGCGTAAGCACTACTTAGGCTTGATATGCAAATGAGGTAAGAAGGAAGGGCAGGTTTCCGGTTACTGCAAGGTTCTTGATTGTTTCCGCAAGATTTAAGCTGATCTGTGCAAGGTTTATCTCTTGTTGCAAGGTTCTTGCCGGTTTCCGCAAGGTTTGAGCTGATCTGTGCAAGGTTCTCACTTGTCTCCGCAAGGTTCTCTACCATCTCTGCAAGGTTTTAGTCGATCTCTGCAAGGTTCTCTTCCGTTTCTGCAAAGTTTAATCGATTTAATATATAGAGGAGGGGCATGACTTTTTGAGTCACGATCCTCCTTTTTTTTAGATTAAGCTTTTCACTACTTTAGACATTGTTGCTCCATCTGCTTTTCCTGAAAGTAAAGGTTTAGCAATTTTCATTGCGTCACCCATGTTCATCCCCTTAGTAACCCCTGCTTCTGTAAGAGCTGTAGCAATTTCTTCCTCACTTAATTGTTTAGGCAAGAAGCTCTTTAATAATTCTAGCTTCGCTTCCTCTTTTTCAATTAAATCCTCACGCCCCGCATCTTTGGCTCCATCTAATGCTTGGTTCGTTTGTTTTACTTCACGATTTACCACTGCTACTTCCTCTTCTTGCGTTAGAGTAGCACCTTTTTCTTTTTCAGCTTTATCTAAAGCTGCTTTTAAAAGAGTCAATACACCTTTTGATAACACATCTTTATCACGCATCGCTTGCTTCAATTGTTCAAATACTGCTGTTTTTAACATTTAAATACTTCCCTTCTACTTTACGTTCCATATATTTTATTATAGTCCACCTCTTCTCCTACTGTAAAATTTAGTTGCACTCGAGCATATAAGCAAAGTATTATATAAGCAAACACTTATATAAAGGATGGATTACTCTTGGAACAAGAAATCGAACGTGCTGCGAATCTTTTCAAGCTACTCGGTGATAAAACCAGACTTACAATGCTTAAGATGCTGGAATCGCATGATTATTGTGTTTGTGAATTTGTGGAGATTTTCAAGACGAGTCAGCCTGCAATTAGTCAGCATTTAAAAAAGCTAAAGGATGCAGGCTTAGTTCAAGAATCTAGAAGAGGCCAATGGATTATTTATTCGCTAAATAGAAATCAGGAGCTCTTTTCACTCGTACAAGGCTTGCTCGAACATTTGCCAAACCAAGACTTTTACCTGCAACAGCTAGAGGAACAAGGAAGACGTATTTCATGTAAGTAATTATTGGAGGTTTCTATATTGTCACCACTTATTTTAGCAGCAACTATTTTTATCGTTACTTTGATTTTTGTCATTTGGCAGCCTAGAGGCTTGAATATCGGCTGGTCTGCCTGCGCAGGAGCCGTTGTCGCGTTGTTAGTTGGCGTGGTCGGATTTAATGATGTCCTAACAGTAATAGACATCACCTGGAATGCTACCCTATCTTTTATAGCAATTATTCTAATTTCATTGATTTTAGATGAAATTGGTCTATTTGAATGGGCTGCCCTTCATATGGCTAGAGTAGCAAAAAGCAATGGTATTAAAATGTTTGTCTATGTCAGTCTACTAGGGGCGGTAGTTGCAGCGTTCTTTGCTAATGACGGAGCTGCTTTGATCCTTACCCCTATCGTGTTGGCAATGGTTCGCAACTTAAATTTTACAGAGAAAATGATTTTTCCTTATATTATGGCTAGTGGTTTTATAGCCGATACGACATCTTTACCCTTTGTCGTCAGTAATCTAGTAAATATCGTTTCTGCTGATTTCTTTGGCATTGGATTTATAGAATATGCGTCTCGAATGATTTTGCCAAATATATTTTCTTTAATTGCCACTATTACAGTTTTACTGTTTTACTTTAGAAAAAGTATTCCGAGAACGTACGATTTAACCATGCTTAAACAGCCTAAGGAGGCTATAAAAGATAAGTCTATGTTCCGCCTGTCCTGGTATGTGCTTGCTATTCTATTAGCCGGCTATTTCACAAGTGAGTTTATAGGGTTACCTGTTTCATTTGTAGCTGGCGTGGTTGCCATATTTTTTATCGTTATGGCAAGAAAAAGTTCAGTTGTCGATACTCGCACGGTAATTAAAGGTGCACCATGGAATATTGTCTTCTTTTCTATTGGTATGTATGTAGTTGTTTACGGGCTAGGAAATGCAGGGTTGACTCATGCCTTGGCAGGGGTTATTGAGAATGCTGCAGGATATGGCTTATTTACTGCAACCATGTCTATGGGTTTCATCGCTGCGTTTCTATCATCCATTATGAACAATATGCCTACGGTAATGATTGATGCGCTTGCAATCGCTGAGACCAATACTACTGGTACAATCCGAGAGGCACTTATTTATGCCAATATTATTGGCTCTGATTTGGGACCAAAAATTACACCTATCGGATCCCTTGCAACGCTTGTATGGCTGCATGTCCTTTCTCAAAAAGGCGTTAAAATATCTTGGGGAGTCTATTTTAAAACAGGTCTCATGTTAACAGTCCCTATTTTATTCATCACACTATTGGGCTTATATCTTTCCTTACTAGCCTATTAACTAAAGGAGCAAAACTACAATGACCAACAAAATCATATACTTTTTATGCACCGGTAACTCATGCAGAAGTCAGATGGCAGAGGGTTGGGCAAAACAATATTTAAGTGACGAATGGATTGTAAAAAGTGCTGGAATTGAAGCACACGGCCTTAATCCTAATGCTATAAAGGCCATGAATGAGGTAGATATCAATATTTCCAATCAAACCTCAGATCTTATTGACATGGACACACTCCATCACGCCGAATTAGTCGTTACTCTATGTGGCGATGCTGCCGACAAATGTCCAATAACACCACCCCATGTGAAAAGAGTCCATTGGGGATTTGATGATCCTGCTAAAGCAAAAGGATATGAAGAGGAAAAATGGAGCGTCTTCCAACGAGTTCGCGATGAGATTGGTGAAAGAATTAGGCACTTCGCGAAAACGGGTGAATAAGTATGATTTCGAGCACATACGCTCGAAATTTTCATTAATTAGTTGCATTTTACAAGTAATTACCATATACTTTAGATAGAGGTGAACTACATGGATAACAAACGGGAGCTATTTCAAATACTGACGCGTCGCTTTGGACTATTAAACAAAAATTGTTGTTCAGTAGGCTCTGCTGATATTTCAACTATTCAAAGCCATATTCTATATGAAATTGATAAACACCCTGATCGTTCTATGCAACAAATTGCAGATATTCTTGCAGTGGATATCACTACTTTTAGTCGACAGATTCAAACATTAATTAAAATGGAATTAGTAAAGAAATGTCCATCCCCTAAAGACAAGAGAGTGTACCTGCTTTCTTTAACCACTCAAGGAAAGTTTGTCGCTACAACAATCGATCAATCGATGAATGACTATTTAGAGGAAGTATTTTCACATATGAATGAGTTTGAAAAAGAAACTGTCATACGCTCCATTCAATTATTGAATCAGGCAATGGCTAAATCCACGGTATGCTGTACTCCGTTACTTTGAGCAAGCGAAAGCTTGCTTAATAAAATATTATATATTTGCAAATTGCAAATAAATTACTGGAGGTTACTATAATGAATCAAATTAAATTAACGCCGATTAACACAGGATGCTGTTCTTCCACTCCTGAAAAGATTGAACCAAACAAAGAACTACCTATAGCCATTATCGGTGCTGGCCCCATTGGCTTGGCAGCAGCAGCTCACTTAGTAAATGCAGGAGAACACTTTATCATTCTTGAAGCTGGAAGTACTGTTGGACACCATATTTCTTCTTGGGAACATGTACGTTTGTTTTCTCCATGGCAATATAATGTAGATAAGGTTGCGGAAAAATTATTGAAAAAACAGGGATGGATTGCACCAAATCCTGAGCATCTTCCTTTAGGTAAAGAACTAATTAGCAGCTATTTAGAGCCTTTAGCAAAAATACCCGAAATAAAGTCTTCACTTTCACTTAACACGAAAGTAGTATCCATTAGCAAAAAGGGATTAGACAAGATGAAAACTGCAAATCGATCAGATGTACCCTTCATTTTGTACATTGAGCAAGCAGGACAATTAAAGAGACTAGAGACTCGAGCAGTTATTGACGCAACTGGAACATGGTCTTCCCCCAATTCAATTAATGCCGACAACATATGGACAAATGCTGAAAAAGATTTAAAAGACCATATTTATTACGGAATTCCTAATGTACATGGCTCTGCTCTAGACAAATATAAAGGAAAACGAGTAGCTGTTGTTGGTGGTGGTCATTCTGCGATTAATTCGATTTTAGAGCTAGCTCAATTAGATGACAAAGTTGAAATCATGTGGATTATGAGAAAAAGAAATGTTGAAGCGGCATTTGGAGGAGAAGACAAGGATGCCCTGGCAGCTCGAGGTGAATTAGGCAGTAAAGTACACCAGCTAGTAGATGCCGGCAAATTGCGGGTATTCACACCATTTCTTATTCATCACTTAGCAAAAACAGAAAATGGAATCATTATAGAAGGTGAATCTCAGGGGCAGGTTACCACTCTACCTCCCGTCGATGAAATTATTGCAAATACAGGTAGTCGACCAGATTTTTCTTTAACAAGAGAGATTCGATTGGATATCGATCCAGTAACTGAAAGCGTGACAGCGATCGCCCCATTAATTGATCCAAATATCCATAGCTGCGGAACTGTTCGCCCCCATGGAGAAGAGGAATTAAGACAGCCTGAAAAGAACTATTATATTGTTGGTATGAAAAGCTACGGACGGGCACCTACTTTTCTAATGGCCACGGGATACGAGCAGGTGCGCTCTATCGTTGCGTATTTAACTGGGGATTTGGTTGCGGCCAAAAAAGTGGAGTTAGATTTACCTGAAACGGGAGTTTGTAGCGTCAATATACAGAATCCTAATTCCAGCTGCTGTTAAGCCTCTTGATATTGTCTCTGGCCAATTATCCATTTGGGCTCGAGAAATTGGAAAAATCCTGTCTCTGCAAATTTTATAGGGAGAGGTCTTTCTCCTAATCCAATTGAGTATAATTACAAGATACGAATAGTAGCTATCAACTTTTTAACCTTAAAAACAAGGAGGTATCCTAGTGAGTAAAAAAGAAATTTTGCAAAATGGGGTCAATCAGGTTTTTTACGAAGAAGAATGGTACCCACCGATATCTGAGGCGTTAAAGGATCTTACCGCTGCACAAGCTTGTTGGCGACCAGAGGGAAAAGCAGCTAATACGATTTGGGAAAATGTAAGCCATTTACTGACCTTTAAAGAGCGATTGATTTCTCGTTTACATCATGATGACAGCTTTGTTGTTCCACAAAATAATGATGAAACATTTGCCCAAGGTGGAGCTGACGATGAGGGTGCTTGGCAAGAAACAGTGAAGCGAACACTTCAAGTACATGATGCCTTACAATCTTCATTAGCATCTCTGCAAGAAGCAGAATTGGATCAAGCTTCTCCTTCACTGCCGGTTTGGCAACAATATCTAAATATTCTTTTACACGATGCTTATCACACAGGACAAATTGTACAACTCCGTAAGCTACAAGGTTCATGGCCAGCTAAACGTTCAGATTTATAAACATGAGTAAATAGATTAATTTCACACACAGCAAAATACTTAAAAAAAAGAAAAAAAGCTCAATTTCTCAATTTAATACGGAGAAATTGAGCTTATCTTGGTTTGATTCCAGTTTAAAATAACCCCTGTATAACCTAGCCTATATAAACGCTTTCGCATGTTCCGGCTGCTGGTTCATAAAAACAATGATCTTTATATTGACCTGAAAAAGGTTGACCATACCAAGTCGGAGGACACGGAGCGTATGGATTAAAATACCACAATGCATATTTAGCTGGGTGTTCTCTCCAATAGTCCAATGCCTGCTTTGCTAACTTTTTTTCAGTACCTCTCGCTCTTTCATAAAATAAATTACCTTTTTGAACGGCTTCAAAAGAATAATTGCCCCCTTGTACCTGAAAAATGACATCCTCAATAGACCTTACATCTCTAAAGTCTAAACAATCGGCTTTAGCACGGTTTACAATTACATTTCCAACATATAACATCCCTTGCTTACCTTCACCTTCAGCTTCTGCTCTCATCATCCTTGCCATGAGGTCAACATCTTTATCTCGGTATTTAACTCTAGCCATTTTTTCACCCCCCTAGATACTATATGAAAAAAGCCCGAATTATGTCATTTTGTACAATACCCTTTAAAACAAGTAACCATATTTATAGGGATCGATACTCCCTATTCTTTTAGGTTATTAAATCTTTCACTTTAATCAGCCTATTAAAAAATCTCGAGACACTACATCTCGAGATTGCTTTAGTCTATACACTTTTAAACTTCTGCTTGTACTTCAACTACTGTTTCTTCTACTTCGGAGCGACTCATTTTTTCCTTGCCGTTCTTTAGTGCTTTTAATGTTTTATGTGCTAGCGCAAGCGGCAGCTTACAGAATAGTAGGATGCTTTTACGGTTAATGCTTTTTATATATTCGTCTGCTTTAGATAGGTTGTCCTCCGCATATTCAAACATATCCGCTCGTGTCCATCCCTCGGGGAAGAATTGCACCCCTCGCTCTTTGTCTTCGTCTTTATTTCTTAATATATTTACTGCTTGCAAGCCTCTCCCGTACGCTATTGCTAAATCGCGGTCAGTTTCAATATCTGCATTCCACTTCCATAGCTCAGAAAGCATTACACCAACAAGTCCAGCTACATAGTAGGTATACTCGTCTAGGTCTTCTTTTGTTTTTACTTGCCATTCCTTCTCTACCCACTTCGCCATTCCCTCTGCCATTTCAGCGGTATAGGTCTTAACAGTAGCCACTAAATCTGTTGGGCAGATTTCAAGCCAGTCGCCAAGTCGTAGAGAAACTGCTGGTAATTGTTCCTGATAAGGAGCTAAAAGCAGTTCATATTCTTTTTTGTCAAAACCATTTACAAGCATCTTGCTCGTTTCTAACAATAAACGTTGTTTTACTAGTGCATCCAATGTTTCATGATCTTCAATCTCATCAATTGCACGCATACAAAGATAAGCAGAAGCAACCGCCTTTTTCAGAGTGGGCTCTAAAAAAGTAATTGGAATATAAAAGGTTCTGCTTGTTTTCTTTAGCATATCCATTGCTTCTTTTTGTAATGTTGCTACTTCACGCACAACTAGGCGCCTCCATTTCACGTTCAAGATTCTATACCCTCTATTGTATCGGATTTTGCCTAAAAGATAAAATGACTCCTTACAGTTGTCGTAAATCTGTTACAACTTCACTAGTATAATATTGATCACTTTCCAAAAAACCTATCAGCTTGGATGCAACTTCCTCTGCACTACTTAGCTGACCAGACATTTTATACTCTTTAAATTTATTTACCAACGCAAATTCACTTTCTGAAGCTTCACGAATTTTCCCCTGCATATTCGTGTCAATAATTCCTGGAGCAATAGATACTAGCTTTACACCATTTGTTTTCCTGGATTCCTCTAGCTGTACTGCTTCTGTAAAACGATCAAGTCCTGCCTTCCCAGCACAATAACTGCTCCACCCCTCATACCCATTTCGACCAGCGCCAGAAGAAATTTGCATAACCTTTTTCGGAATTTCTCTTTGTTCTGTCATTCTTATAAACGTTCCAGTTAATATCATAGGTGCAGTTAAGTTTACCGCAATGCTTTTAGCCACTAGATTAGAATCTATCTCTCCAGCTGTTCCTATTGGTTCGATGGTTCCTGCATTATTGATAAGGGTCAGTGATGTTGCCTCTTCTATCACGTTATTCAACAGCTCTTCTAGAGTTTCTGCTACCTTTTCGGTTGCTGCTAAATCTAATAGAACGTGATGATAATTAGGATGTTCAAGCTTACTTTCTCCCCTTGCAATACCAAATACTTTCTTATCTTTATCTATAAGTTGTTTTACAAGCTCTTGTCCGATTCCGCTAGTGGATCCAGTTACGATAACTACGTCCATCTTTTCTCCTCCTTTAACTACTGATTCTATTAGCATATCCTTCCTTCTGTCTCCTTTCAAATATCCTTCTCCCTTTCTATTTAAATGAAAGACTGAAATTTATTTCAAGTAAAACTTTTTAGGATTAAAAGAAATAAAAGGGGGTAAATGATTTAAAACAAATAATCTTGCATAGGAGGATTTCAAATGGCTACTAAAGAACTGGCATTGCACGAACAACTAGAGGTGCACGAGGTGTTAATCTTTAAAACTTCTTGTGTCGCAAAAAGTAAATTATTTATGGATTTAGTACAAGACAAAAAATTAAAAGAAATTTTAGAGGAAGACTTAGAGCTTTCTACAAAGGCTATTAAGGATTTAAGAAAAGTCCTTGCAGACGCAAGCAAATAATTAATTAGGAGGAATTTAAAATGGCTACTAAAAAAGAGGAAACAAAAACAGAACAACAAGAAATGGCAATGATTGACGACTTAGCAATTGCTACCGATTTATTAATTACTTCTAAAGCAGCTGTTAGAAACCTAGCTACTGCAATTACGGAAACTGCGACTCCTTCTGTTAAGAAGCTGCTGCGTCGTGAGTTGGATACTGCCATTGATACACATGATAAAATCGCACAATACATGATTAAAAACGAAATGTATCACGCGTATGATTTAAACGAACAAATGGAGCATGACTTAGAAAAAGCTGATATTGCCTTAAATTTAGCGAAAAAATAGGGATTCGGAGATAACTCCAAATCCCTTCTTTATAGCACTACTCAATTCCCTCTATCGTTACTTCCTTCACTGGTAAGAATAGCTCGCCAGTCTCTAAATATTTCACCTGTACCTTGTCGCCCACTTCCATGTATACAACGAATGGTGCCATTTCCGAAGAGACAATGTAATTTGCTTTATTGTCTAGTAGGAACGATACTTGGGTGAAGTCTCCTACACGTTCTTTAAATACACGAACTACTGTACCAGACACTGATTTTTCCTCGGCGCTAGAACTACCGTCTACAGTGCTTCCGCCACGCTGAATAGCTGTTTTATAAAGTTTTAACGCTTCATTTGGCGTATTCCCGTAAACAGAGATTTCCGGGTTCGCTGCTGACACGATAAAGTAGTTTTGTAGAAACCCGTTTGAGTCTAATACTGGTGTTAGCCAGCTTGCTTCTCCATAAAAATTATAGAGAACAGGCATCTCACCAGACCATTTCTTTTCAATAAATTTCTTTTCAATAATTTGAAGTGCACCTTGTGAATCCATATAGGAATCCTCTAGGTTACCAGTGTAATAGGTAGCTTTACCAGTTCGACCGTCAGTTAAGGAGTAACCCAGCATAGAGTCCACGCCTTCTTTAGGGCTAGTGAAATCTGTAAAATAATACATTTCTCCGTTTTCAGTGAAGATAGGACTTACATTAGCCTCCGTCCCTTCGTCTGAAGGAAGCTTCACTTCTTTTTTACCGATCAAGCTATTAATAAAACCATGTACATATTTTCCGTAATAACTGTTTTGTAAGCTTACAGTTTCTGGTGAAACAGCACCATCAATAAATTCAGGTACATCTGCTAAAGCAAATGATTCCGTTTGACCTGTAGCTGGGTCTACAACAACGATCCCCTCTACATCAAAGCCATTACGTGCAGTGATAAATTTACCGTATGAACGAATATAGTATGGTTTTCCATCTTCATCGATTTCTAATTGGGCATCTCCATAGAAAATTTTAGTCGGATGCTTCATACGCATATGTCTTTCTAAGTTTTTATGAAGAAATGACGATGGTGTATAGGTCATTTGGGATTTCACAAATTTAGGGTTATCCGCTGAATCAGTTGCACTCATTGTGAAATAACCTGGCGTAACGTCTCCATTCCACCATTTGAAGAATCCTGAAAATTCTACCGGTGCGATATATACGTACTTGCCATTTACCTTTTGAATTTGCAAATTACCTAATTCATAGTAGCTTGTATCTGGTACTTGACCAAACGCCTTCTTCATTTTGTTACGCGCAAACTTAGGAGGAACACTAGCTGGTGTTTTCGTTTCATCGAATGCCTCAATTTCAACTTCTTCATCCATTTTTGCTACTTCATACTTTTTATCAGCATTCCACACAGGTGCTGATAGCATATAAATTGCTAAAGCTAAGCTTCCTAGTAAAAGGATACCTTTTACCTTTTGTTCTACACCTCTTGCCAAAAACGTTCCTGCAAAGGTGATCAATACTAGCCACGGCCATAAGGCAGTCCAGTTTCTATCTAAATTTGTTACATAATATATGATTGCGACTACAACGAACGTTAGGATTGCAAGTAAAGCAATAGAAGACACTTTATCCTTACGATCGCCGCCAAGTGGGACTACTAATAATGCAGTGAGTACTGCGACTACGGCTGAAATAATAAATACAAAAGCCATTTATCCATCCTTCTTTCTTTTTTTCTACTTCTTTATACGGTTGAAAGAAGAAATAGTTTCAAACTTTATCCCATATAGACCTCACTCTTACCAATTCTGGATCACAGCAGCTCTAATAGCCAGGTGTTCCCTTCCTTCCTAATCGGAACTCTAACCAAAAAACAATAGCTTACATCGTCCTCTGTGTGTTTAAGATGGTGTTCTAATAATTTTGAACAAAAGAACCACGGTTCACCGGGTTCTTTTTACATTTTCTAGCTTGTTTTACTTTGATACTGTTTTTTTCTAATGCAACAGTTATGGAGAAGCGTTTTTTTAAAATGTCTTTTTTCCTTTGTTATTAACGTTATACTCCAACCTATTCTATCTATCAAACATCTATCTAGTACCATTAATAATTCGTTAAACGTCGGAGCTCATGTAAAATATAAATTGAAATTAGCTAAATTTACTTTTGAATTATATAATTAAATCTTGTTTACAGGAGGTGTGTACATGCTGTTTCTTCACAGATTATATCAAAAGACCACATGGAAACAGCGTATATTCGCGATTGTTCTCATATGTTGTGTTATTAGCTCGATTGTATTTGTGTACCATAATCATTCTCTATATAAAAATTCGATTGCAGAAGTCGTTGAAATGACTATAGACAACTCAGTAGAAGTAAAAGATATTCATCAAAATAAAGACGTATTATATACACAGCAAATAATCGCCGAAGTAAAAAATGGTCACGAAAAAGGTTTACTCGTTCATTTAACGAATGAGTTTTCAGAATCTCAAGCATTTGACCAGAAATTTGAAGTTGGCAGTGAAATTTTCATTTCTGTTAATGAGCAAGTTGAAGAAGTCCAAGAAAACACTGGCACGATTACCGGTGTGAAACGTGATAAATATTTAGTCATCATTGCGTGGGTCTTTATCTTTGTACTTCTGCTCATTGGAAAAAAACAAGGATTGTTATCTGTTATTGGTTTAGCTTTTAATGCGATGCTACTTTGGTTCGCCTTAGACATTTATATCGATCATGCAAACCAGAGTCTGCTATGGATTTGTGGGGTTAGCATTATTTTATTTACCGTCGTTTCTTTATTACTCGTGAATGGGGTTAACGAAAAGACATTCGCTGCGATCATAGCTACACTGATTGGTACGTTTTCGTCACTTCTCATTACGTACATTGCTTTAGTCGTTACAGGTGAAAATGGCCTTCGTTATGAGGAATTACAATTTATAACGCGTCCATACAAAACTGTATTTTTAGCTGGCATTTTTATTGGTTCTTTAGGCGCCGTAATGGACGTCTCGATTACAATGTCTACTTCGATTTTTGGGTTGTATGAAAAAGACCCTACTATTTCTGTAAAAGATCTCACAAAATCTGGAATGGAAATCGGCAAGGATATTATGGGCACTATGACGAATATTTTATTTTTTGCTTATGTTAGTGGTTCAATCCCTACTCTGTTACTTTATTTTAAAAATTCGTCTACGCTCGGCTACACTCTTTCAATGAATCTTTCACTTGAGTTAGTTCGTGCATTAACAGGCGGTATCGGTATTGTTATCACGATTCCAATTGGGCTTTATACCGCAATATTTTTTGTCAAGAGAAGGAAGGCTAAGTTATGAATGTAATCGTTTTACTTGCCGGACTGTTATTCCTATTGATGACAGTCATAGGCGGACAAAAAGGCGTTCGTTCTTTTATTGCATTATTCTTTAATTTTGGAGTCATTATCGTTACGCTATTTTTTATGAATGCTCCAACGATAAATCCCATTTTATTAACATTTATCGCATGTGTGCTCATTAGTTGTATTAACCTCTTTTATATTAATAAAGTGAACCGCACAACGAAAACGGCTTTTATAGCTACGATTATTACAACCGTCATCTTAGTCGCCTTTATTACTGCTATAACAAATAAAGCAATGATACAAGGTTTTGGCGAAGAGGAAACAGAAGAGTTGGGGATGTTTTCATTTTACATTGGACTTGATTTCATAAAGATAGCTGTGTCGGTGATCATTATGAGTACAATTGGAGCCATCACAGATGCTGCCATTGCTATTGCATCGCCAATGCGTGAAATGCACTATCATCATCCAAATATCGAGCGCCTAGAGTTATTCCGTTTTGGAATAAGTATCGGACGCGATATTTTAGGAACGAGTACGAACACGCTTTTTTTTGCCTTCTTCGGTAGTTATTTGGCTTTACTTATATGGTTTAAAGACTTATCTTACTCTGTTGGAGAAATTGTTAATTCAAAAGTTTTTAGTAGCGAAATAATAACTATATGTTGTGCAGCAATAGGTGTCACATTAGTCATTCCAATTACCGCTTGGATCACCTCTTATTTTTTAGTAGGAAAACAGCGTGATAGGAAAAATTAAAATCCACAAAATACTTGAAAAAGTTTTTATATATTATTTTATCCAGTATCACTTTCTTGTTGGTTTATTTAACAACCGATAAATGCAATTTAGTTATTTGAATAGCTCTTAATTTACATACGGTAAACCAGACGGTCAGAATCTCAACCATTTGTTCTTACGTTCAACAAGTTAGATATTCCAAAGTCATATTCTATTCACTAGAAGTTAGTGATTAAAAAACAAGGCTAAAAACAAAAACCCTATAAGATGACCTTTTTTTCAAAGTGTCTATCTTATAGGGTTTATTTGGTTATTATAAGAATCTTTTTAGGAGATTATTTTAACTCATTTAAGATTTCATCTAATTTTTCTGTTTCTGTTGTTACACCATTGCTTGAGAAGTACCAGTTAACACCATCTAGGTACACAATTTTTCCTTCTTTGTAAGCACGAGTTTGTTTAATAATATCATTTTCAATATCTGCTTTAATTGCATCTACATCAGAAGCAGTACGGTCAATTATTAATAAAACTTCTGGATCTACAGAAAGAACCGATTCATAAGAGAAATCTGAACCATGAGATGATGCCTCAATATCAGTAGTTGCTGGTTTGAAACCAAAGTCATTGTACACATATGCAAAACGAGAATCTGCTCCGTTATCGAAACCAGAGATTTTTTTGTCATTGTACATTGCTACTAATGCATTTTCATAACCTGCTGCTTTTTCTTTCACTTCATCCACTTTTGCTTGTAGATCTGCTTTTAGCTTTTCAGCTTCTGTTTCTTTATCAAAGATTTGAGCTGCTAAGTCAACTGTTTCATTTACAGCGTTAATATAATTTTCATTGTCAGAACCGATGAATACTACATTTGGTGTAATTTCTTTTAATTCCTCATAGAATGGTGCTTGACGACCTGAGATAAAAATAACATCTGGTTCAGCAGCTGCTACCGCTTCAAAGTCGATTTGTTTTAGCGTACCAACATCAGCTACACCGTCAACAACATATTTTTCTTTTAAGTGTGGTGGGATATTACCTTTACCACCGTTCGCTGCGATTCCTACAATTCCCTCTACTCCAAGTGCATCAAGTGTATCTAAGAAACCGTAATCTAAAGTGATAATGCGCTCCGGCATTTTATCTAAAGTTACATCTTCAAATGTAATTGTTGTACCTTTTTCTTCATCTTCGCTTGAAGCTGTCAAAGAAGATATTTTCATTGGAAATGCAGATTTTTCAGCCGTGTCAGTTGCTGCTGAAGTTGAATCTTTCTCTGTAGATTCACCAGTTGCTGAATCATCATCTGAGTTACATGCTCCTAGCATTAATGTTAAAGCTGCAACTGCAGTTAAAAACTTCCATTTTTTCATCTTTCTTTTCCTCCTAAAATATACTTACTTTAATTGAAAATGATTATCATTTTCATTTCTAACTCTAGTTTAAATGAAACCCTCAAAATTTGTCAACAGATTTCTGCAATTAATTATCATTCTCATTTAGCCTCATGAAACACGTGCATAAGTGTCTGACTTATGCACGTACATGGAATCTACTGATTACAAACTAAAAGAAACCTTTCGTCTACAAAGTTATTGAGAATTAAAGTATACGCAAATACGGCAACCATCCTGCACTTGTACTGGGATATCCATATCGTAGACATCACGTAATGCTTCGGAATTGATAATCTCATGTGTTGGACCATCCTTTACAAGGCGCCCCTCTTTCAGTGCAACGATACGATCAGAATAAACAGAAGCAAAGTTAATGTCATGTAATACAATAACGACAGTTTTTCCTAAATCATCTACAAGTTTACGTAAGATTTTCATGATTTGTACGGAATGTTTCATATCTAGATTGTTTAACGGCTCATCCAATAAAATATATTCCGTATCTTGAGCAATTACCATGGAAATAAAAGCACGCTGCCTTTGACCACCTGATAACTCATCCAAAAACTTATCTTGCATATCTGTTAAATTTAAATACTCCAGCGCTTGATCTACCAACTTCTCGTCCTCTGCATTTAGTCGTCCTTTGGAATAAGGATAGCGACCAAAAGCAACAAGCTCACGTACTGTTAAACGGATATTTAAATGGTTGGCCTGCTTTAAAATAGCCACACGCTTTGCAAAGTTATTCGATTTCATTTTCTTTACATCCGTTTGATCTAAAAATACTTCCCCTGTATCCGCATCTAAAAGGCGGCTTACCATGGATAACAATGTGGATTTACCTGCACCATTTGGTCCAATAAAAGAAGTGATTGCCTTTGGTTGTATTTTTAGTGTTACATTTTCAACGACCGGTTTTTTCCCAAAGCTTTTAGAAAGCTCTTTAATTTCTATCATGCTGCTTTCCTACTTTCCTTTAGTAATAAGTAAATAAAGTAAATCCCACCGACAAAGTTAATGATGACACTAATAGTTGTATTTAAATGAAACACATGCTGTACGATAAATTGTCCTCCGACAAGGCCGATGATACTAATCAAGCTCGCTCCAACAATTAATACAGAATGCTTATACGTATCTAAAAATTGATAAGCTACGTTCGCTACGATTAGTCCTAGGAATGTAACAGGACCAACTAGCGCTGTGGAAGTAGCTATTAACACAGAAGATAAAATCAAAACTTGTAGAACAATCTTGTCATAGTTAACACCGAGGTTAATGGCATTGTCTCGACCTAACGAAACAACATTCAAATCTTTTAATAACCTAGAGCCATACAAAAATGCCAGTCCTAGTATAACCATGGCAATTAGTAATAATTCGGTTTTCACATTCATAAAGCTTGCAAACAACCGAGCTTGTAAACTTTCATATTCAACAGGATCAATGATGACCTGCATAAATGTCACTAGACTTCCTAGCAAAGTCCCAATAATCATACCTGCTAATAAGAGAAGGAAGATTGGATACTTATCTGCTCGGAATAAGAAACGATATAAAAGCACCGCGAAAATGATCATTGCCATAATCGATACACTAAAATTCAAATAACGATTTACGACGAATAAAGAGGCAGAGCCTGCTGTAAAGTAGATCACCGTTTGTACTACCTCATACATAGAGTCAACACCCATTACGGATGGTGTCAATAAACGATTATGTGTTACTGTCTGGAATATAATCGTTGCATATGCAATTGCAGTACCCGTGATTACCATTGCAGCTAAACGTTCCACACGCTTTGGAAAGGCATAACTAAAGCCGCCTTGAATATTATAAAATGCAAACAATGCCATACATACTAATGCAATAACAGCCAAAATAATTAGCTTCTTACTATTTTTTCGCATATGCTTTCCCCCTAAACAACATAATTAAGAAGATCGCACTGCCGATTACGGCAACTGTTGTATTTACCGGAATCTCATAAGGATGAACTATTAGACGGCTGATAATATCACATGCGAGTAAGAATGCTGCTCCCATGAAAATAGTATGCGGTATTGTCTTGCGTAAATTATCTCCTAAATATAAAGAAACGAGGTTCGGTACGATTAAACCTAAGAACGGTATAATACCTACCGTTAAAACGACCGTTGTAGAAATAATAGCTACAATAACAAGACCTATATTTAACACTGTACGATAACTTAAACCTAAGTTTTTTGCAAAGTCCTCACCCATACCTGCTACGGTGAATTTGTTTGCGTAAATATAAGCTATAATAATGGCAGGTACGGCTACGTATAGTAGTTCATAGCGTCCAGAAACAATTAGTGTAAAGCTCCCTAAGAAGAAGGAATCCACATTTTGTAAGACATCTGCTTCGTATCCTAAGAATGTAGAAATGGCACCAATGATATTACCATACATAATACCAATTAAAGGTACGAACATAACATCCTTGAATTTAATACGCTCAAGCAATTGCATAAAAATAAACGTACCGATTAGAGCAAATGAAAAACTAAAGAAAATCTGTCCCATATAAGACATATTTGTAAAGAATATCATCGAAACAATGACCCCTAGTTTCGCTGCATCCAGCGTACCGGCCGTTGTCGGTGATACGAACTTGTTCCGACTTAAACTTTGCATAATTAAGCCTGCAATACCCATTCCTGCACCAGCTAAAATAATTGCCATTAAACGTGGCAATCGACTCATTACAAAGATTTGGGTCTTCTGGGAGTCCAAATCAAGCAGATCACTCGGTTTTATATCAATGGCACCTATAAATAGCGAAATAAAGGATAGGATAATAGTTGCTACTACTAATATCCATAATCTCATTTGTAATCCCCATAAAAAAATATATTTCTCAACTTTGTTGATAACGATTATCATTATTGAGTCGTCTTTCATTATAAACAACGAATATAGTAAAATCAACATGTACTACTCAATTACATTGTTAATTTTAACAATTCTTTGTACTCTAAAATTATAAATTGACGTTAGTTTATGAACATATGTTTTAAAATATAGTTTAGGGTAGGACATTAACCTGAGAACTCTAGTTTTTTAGACCTAATAGCTTCCAGCAGTGACAATTATAAAAAAGATTAAATTCGGGTTATATAGAAACTTCTTTGTAAATTACTATTTATATTTTATCTGTCTCACTCATCCCGTAGGAGTCGCCGACTGGCGCTCCAATCAATAAATGGGAACAGCTTTAGCATCGAGAAAGCGCTAATAAATTCTCGCATAAACAAAGCTTATATTTTTTAAATTCCTCAACATTTCACTATCATGAGAATATGAAAAAACTGCTCTTAATATTCCATCATACTTAAGAGCAGTTTTGTTGAATGATTTAGTTTACATACTGACTTCCTCTATACAAATAGCTTTTTTATTTCTTACCACAAAGCCTTTCTTACAGCTAATTGTAACCATGAGGGCCGACGCGACCAATAGGCCACTTAATATATAGAAACATACGATAATTAATCCGGAAGAGACCATTCCTGTAAAAAGACCTAGTAATAATATTCTAATGAGTAAACCAATAGAACGGAACAAACTATCAACTCTGCCAATAATCTTATTCGGAACTTGATCCATCAGGAACGAATTTCTCGCTACTCGAGCCCCGCTGTTTCCAATAGCTAAAAACAACATTAACGATAGGTAAATAGGCAGCTCTACAAAAACAATCAAAGAAATGGCAACGGTATAAATAAGCACTCCTACTATAATAGTCTTCTCATTTCCTAGCTTTTTCGCAAGCATCGGAACAAATGCCCCTGCTAGCACTGCTCCGGCTGCATATATCATTCCTTCCAAGCCATATACGCTAGCGTCCGCCTCTAGTACTTCCACTAAATAAACAGGAAACAAATAATTCGTCAGCATAACTCCTATAAAGGGCATAAAGGCAAATATCAAAAAAACGAACATGGCTGGACGTGCCATCATGTAAGCTAACCCATCCCAAGCTCTCCCCTTCACTTCCTTCTCTGCTTCTGATTGTTTCGCTCTGGTATAAGGAAGTTTAACATAGAAGTAAATAGCTGCACCGTAAGTCAAAACATCTAATAGTAAAATATAATGTAAATCCCATTTCATCAACAAAATACTAGCTACTCCTCCAGCTATCATGCTAGATAGCTGCCCCTGTACCTCCATCGTCCCGTTTAAAGATTTATACTGATCCTTATGAAAAATCTCCTGATTCATTGCAAACATAGTAGGATAAAAAATAGTGTAATACAGACTTCCAATCATATAAATCAGTGTATAATGCCAGATTTCATAGGATAATCCAAGGAATCCAATGGAAGCAAAAAACACTAATGCGATTAAACAAACTACCTCACT
Source organism: Psychrobacillus sp. BL-248-WT-3 (assembly GCF_012843435.1). Taxonomy (GTDB): domain Bacteria; phylum Bacillota; class Bacilli; order Bacillales_A; family Planococcaceae; genus Psychrobacillus. The sequence continues at coordinate 60,703 of NZ_JABAFC010000008.1, forward strand.
GATTAAAAGTAATTTTTTCCTGGACATTCTATCCACTAAAGAACCTACAAAAGGCGTTATTATAAAACTAATGATTGTCATTGTGATTGTAATGTATCCGAAAACAGTATTTCCTTCATCACTTGTCACGAGCATCCAAGGGATTGCAATCATTGTTATTCCGGAACCAATAGAGGAAGCTATATTAGCCAGTATGATCAGCCAAAATCGCGAATCTTGATATAAATTTTTCATCGTCAAACACCCTTTCAAATATTCTTACTATTCTTAATGTAAGGGAATTGACATGGATTGCATTCAGCCAATGGTCTTAAATCATCCTCATACCTTTGACCGAAGAAACCCACCTTTACACGGCATCAGGTAAAGGTGGGTTTCTTATCTGCTATAATGAATATATAAGAAAGGCAGAGACACTAGTGTCCCTGCCTTTTATAGTCTATGCAAATAAGCAAAAATTTATAAGAGTTACCTCAAGGCTATAGCTCTAAAGGTATTCCCTTTACTTTAAATCGTTTCTTTATAGACTACATACCACTCTTCTTCTTTTTGTAGAATGTTGGTGCCTACCCAGCCTGCTTTAAGTAGCTTTTGCTGTTCTTCTATGTCAGACATTTTTATATTCATCTGACTTTCACCAAATACAATATAGTCATTTCCGTCGAGCCTCTTGCAAAATATGTAACGTAACATATTATCATACTTACGTTTAAGCGCTTTAATAACCATTCCTTGGCTAAGCTTGTCCTTCAAGCTGGCAAAGTTAAATGGAGCTACTGTCGCACAAATGTAGATGTACGGAGAATCCTGCAGGAGCTCCATTACTAGGTCTGCTAGTTTTCTTTGAAGACCGTAGCCTCGATATTCTGGATGGACATTTGTGATTTCCTGGTAAACCACATCACCTAATTCTGATTCAGAAAGACCGATATCATATCCTAGATGATGCTCATCCATTACCGGGATTGCAAGGGTACGAAACGCAATTAGCTCCTCACCAGCAAATACTCCTACCATTAAACGATGCTTAAGAGAATCTTCAAACTCCTCTCTTGTGAGAGGCTGTAAAAACTCCTTGTTCTCTAAGTGTTGGAGAACAACGCTCTGTAACGCTAAAATTTGTTCCATATTGTCTGTTGTTAATTCTCTAGCTGGATAATCTTTTCCCCCTAGACTGACAGTCCATTCTTTCATTGATACACTTCCTCTTACTTCATGACTTTTACGGTGAACTCGGTTAACTCTTTTAACATATTTTCATCCACATCAATTCCTAAACCTGGGCGCTCATTAAGTTTAATAAATGGGACATCATAGCATAAGTTTCCAACGTCCTTCGAGAATTTAAGTGGACCGGTCAATTCAACACTCGTAAATGCTTTTTTAGAAAATGCCACATGAAAACCTGCTGCTGAACCAATGGAAGACTCCACCATTGAGCCAATCTGGCATTCAAGTCCAGCCATTTCTGCCATATGAGCGAGCTTCATAGCAGGATATATACCGCCACATTTCATCAGCTTGATATTCACCTTATGCGCGGCTTGTTTTTCTATTAATTCACGCATGTCTCGTATTCCTCTCAAGCCTTCATCCATCATAAGAGGAGTACTCGTTTTTTCCTTGACCTCCACCATGCCATTGAAGTCATCTGCCATAACAGGCTGCTCTAGCCAATCTAATCCTATATGCTCCAGCTGACGCATGGCAGAAATCGTGTTGGCACTGTTCTTCCATCCCTGATTTACGTCCACTCGGATAGCAACCCCATTACCCACTTTTTCTCTAACAGCTTGGATTCGTTGTACATCCGCTTGTACTTCAGTTCCAACCTTCATTTTAAACGATGTATAGCCCTCTTTGATACGTTTTTCTGCTTCCTCTGCCATAGACTCTGGTGATCCTATGCTAAGTACATGAGTAACCGGAAACTTTTCGTGATAACGTCCGCCTAACAATTGGTAGACAGGAACTCCTAGTTTTTTACCTACTACGTCGTAACAAGCAATGTCTAAAGCTGCTTTAGCTGCTGGAGCTTGGTAAACCGCCTTGTCCATTTTTTCATGCAGTCGCTCAAACTCCATTGGATTTTCTCCAATCAAAGCCGGTGCTAACGTATTTTTCAGCATCGCATAAGTACTCTCCCACGTTTCCCCTGTTACATGCTCGTCTGCTACTGCCTCCCCATATCCAATGAAACCTTCTTCTGTTGTTAGCTTAACTATAATCGAAGGCATATCATCGTATGTATGATAGCTGATGATAAATGGGTCAATTAATGGTAATCTAATAGCATAAATTTTTATTTCTTTAATTTTCATATTTTTCTAACTTCCTTTACATTTTTATATTATTTAGTTATAGTTGTCGTTAAATAGTCGTTAATATTTTAAAAAAAGGAGGATGTCATGCAAACACGTATAGCAGTACTTGGTTCTAGAAACTTTATAGATCGCTTGAAGCTTTTCGAACAAGAAATTCCTTCTATCCGTTTAGATTATTATCAATATCATACTCCAAAAGAAGCAAAGGAACTACTAAAAAATATAAAACCATGCGACGCTGTATTTTTCTCTGGTTCGCTCCCCTATCTATATGCGGAACAGGAGAGAGAGCTGTTGCCGGTACCTTCCTATTATTTAAAACAGGATGGTACTTCTGTAGCCACTACATTATTAGCAACCTGCAGTACTCCTATACAATATATATCCATGGATTTAATAGAACCAGCCCTTGTAGAGAGTGTCCTTCAGGATATTAATCAAACCGATTCAGTACCCTTCCTTAAGCAAATAGATCCGGCGTTCTCTTTAGATGAAGTGGTTTCCTTTCATATAAATCTTCAAAGGACAGGAAAAACCAAATTGGCTATTACCTCAGTGCACGCAGTTTATGAGACCCTGGTACAAAGGGGAATCCCTGTTGTACGAATGATTGACCCTAAAAACTCTATTTTAAAGTCCCTTGAAGAAACTAGGTCATTGGCATTGCTCACAAAAAGTGAGGCTGCTAAGATTGCCGTTTGTTCCATTTCCCTTACCGAACAAGACATGAACACAGCTTCAGCATTGCAAATAATTACAGATTCGATTGATGCTTCTATTGTGAAAGCTGACGAACTCGTTTATTTGCTATTCACTACTCAAGGTAAGGTTCAGCAAGCCTTAGAGCACAATAAGGTTAATCATTGGCTTGAGCTTTTTAGTACACCCATTCGAATTGCCTTTGGATATGGTACTACAGCGATAGAAGCAAGTAAAAATGCCAAAGATGCCTTAGCCCATGCGACTGAAAATACAGCCTTCCTTATGAATGAAAGAAAACAATTGACTGGTCCCCTCTTCCAGGATAAAACCAAGATCAATTTAAGAACGAGCGATCCTCGACTTTTGGTATTGGCTAAGGAAACAACATTAAGTCCAGCAAATCTATCTAAAATTATGCTTTTTAGTCGCCTCCATCATTCCGTTGCGTTTACGGCACATGATTTAGAAGTCTTTTTAAAGGTTAGCCGTAGGACAACCGAAAGGATACTAAAGAAGCTGTTGAACAAAGGTTATGCATCCATTGTCGGGGAAGAAATGACGTACCAGCAAGGCCGCCCGCGAGCAATCTATGAATTTAATTTTCCTACCTACCAATAAATGTGTATGGGCATCAACTAATCTTTTTATCCATATTCGATCATGAACCTATAAAAAAAGAAAGAAAGTTCAGCTTGTCACTGAACTTTCTTTTTTACGCTTCGGCAATCTCTCTGTTTAAAATTTCTTGCTTTTCTTCCTCTGTAATTTTAACAATAGAGAATCCTACCGCGGCATAGATCATAGATAAAATTGGCACTGTAAAGTTTAAAATAGCATAGGGCGCATATTCAAAAGCACCTACCCCTAATGTTCCTAATATGAAAACACCACATGTGTTCCAAGGGATGAACACCGAAGTCAGCGTTCCTCCGTCCTCTAAAGCACGAGAAAGGTTTTTAGAGTGAAGCCCCATATTCGTATATGCTTTAGAAAACATTCTTGCTGGCACAACGATGGAGATATATTGCTCAGAGCATGTCGCATTCGTTGTAAAGCAAGCTAATATAGTAGAAGCTATCATCGAAAAAGCAGTCTTTGCTAGCTTTAAAATTTGATTCATAATAGATTGAAGCATACCTGAAAATTCTAAAATCCCACCAAATGTCATCGCCACAATGGTCATCGACACGGTATACATCATGGACTCCAATCCACCACGATTAAATAGTTCATCCACCATTGTGTTACCTGTTTCAATTACAAATCCACTTTGAAGAGCGCTAACAGCTGATGCTACGTCTCCCCCTTGTATAAAAATTTGAGAAAGGAATCCTAGTAAAATACCAACTACTAAAGCTGGTATAGCTGGTACCTTTAAAGCAACTAATACAATTACTGCTAACGGGATTAACAATAACCATGGAGATATTACAAAGCTTTGATCAAGCACACCTATTGTTTGCTGGATGCTCTCCTGATCAATACTGCTATTTTTATATTTCATTCCTAACAGACCGTAAGCTACTAACGCAATTACCGCTGCTGGTATAGTTGTATAAAACATATGTCGGATATGTACGAACAAATCTGTCCCTGTAAGACCAGCTGCAAGATTGGTAGTATCAGAAAGTGGCGACATCTTGTCACCAAAATAAGCTCCAGAAATAACTGCGCCCGCAATCATAGCTGCTGGAATCCCCATGCTTAGACCAATCCCCATACCTGCAACCCCGATAGTCCCCATTGTAGACCAGGAGCTACCAATGGCCAGAGAAACAATCATACAAATCACACAAATAGTTACTAAGAAGAAGGACGGAGTAATGATTTTTAGTCCAAAATAAATCATGGTGGCTACTACGCCTCCACCAATCCATGCCCCAATAATAAGGCCGACCAATATAATGATGACTACTGCTGGTAGTGCTAGTTTAATCCCCTTATACATCATTTCTTCGATATCATTCCATTTAAAGCCATGCTTCCAAGCAACAAAAGCTGCTATGATTGTACCGACTATTAGCGGAATGTGAGGACCTTGCTCCAACTTAACTACAGCAATAACCATTGTTATAATCATTACTATTAAAGGCGTAATCGCCCATATTAATGACATTTCTTTTTTCTCTGTTTGTTCCTTCTTTTCTACCATTCCACTTCACCCCTTCACGACTTTTTCGACAATTTATAATTGTCGTTTATTAGTCGCTATTAGAGATATATTAATCTTTTATTAAAAATTCGTCAATCTTTTTTAGCAACTTGTAAAAGCGTTTTCATAAGGACTTGAGCGCCGATATAAAGGGCTTTACGGTCAAAAGACATATGTGGATGATGAAGACCAGGAGAAAGGTCTGCACCGACCCCAATCATAGTAGCCTTTAAATCTGGCTGTCTAATCGTATAAAAATGGAAATCATCACTACCAGATGTGATAACCTCTTCCGCCAGGCTCTCTTCTCCTATCGCTTGCATGATACCTTCTTTAGCTATTAAAGCAGCCTCATTGGAGACTTCTGCTCCTGGAGTGATATCCTGCCATTCCCATTCTATATCTATATCAAAAAGAGTTTGAAGAGCATGTAAATTCTTTTCAATTTGTACTTTCATCTGTTTTAGCACACTATTCTTTTGAGCACGTGCATCAATTGAAAAGCTAGCTGTACCAGGAATAATATTAGAGCTCTCACCGCCAGCCTGGATTTTAGTTAGTTTCGCGGAATATGCCTCAAAAGGAGAAAAATATAAATTCTTTAAGGATTGATGTATAGCGACTGCTACATCAATTGCATTCTGCCCTTGATGAGGTCTGGCTCCATGGGCATCCATTCCTTTAATTTTACCTTCAAGAAACATAGCTGCTCCGTGGTGAATTGCTGGTGAAACCTTACCAAAAGGTAGTTCTTCTATCGGTCTTAAATGCACACCAAAGAGATGCGTAACTCCTTCAAGCGCTCCTCTATCAACCATAGAATTCGCACCATTTCCTTTTTCTTCTGCAGGCTGGAAGATGAAACGAATACGTTTATTTAATTTTTCATCCTTGAGTAAAAGAAGGGCTCCTAAAACCATAGAGATATTAGCGTCGTGACCGCAGGAATGATTGGCGCGGTAAACCCCGTCCACCTCCTGCCACAAAGCATCTATATCTGCACGAATTGCGATCACTTCATCTCCTTCACCTATCTCTGCTAGGAGGCCTGTAACATCATCAAATAATCGATAAGATACGTGGAGCGAATCAAGGATCTCTGTTATTTTTTTCGTTGTTTCGAATTCCTTCCAGCTAACTTCGGGGTATTTATGAAAATGTTCAAACCACTCTAAAATTTGAGATTCTACCTGCATCTTTTCTCATTCTCCCTTTACACTTTTTTATTTTTAGATCTCTTTTGAAGCCCCAACTTTTTACTTTATGATTTCACACACACGGCCAATTTGACCATCTGTGAGTCTTACTTTAATACCGTGTGGATGAAAGGATGAATTCGTTAAAATATCTTGAACGATTCCTTTTGTTTTGTTACCGGTACGCTGATCCTTCTTCAAAATAATATAAACTTCTAGTCCTGCGTGAATGTCTTTTCTATTTTGTCCGTTCATATAATCACCTCTTTTTGTATCGTACCACTTTCATATCATGCTTACATCCATTTGTTTAATTGAAACCGGTTTTCCTTAGTAAGTTTTTAGAAGAAATGGTCGTCATTTTATATTTAGTACACTGCACATGCCAATAACAGCTATGTTCTTTGGAAAAAGCAAGACTTCATGCTATACTGTGAAAGAATTTTCATTACAAAAGGAGTGTTTTATAATGGCGAAAAAAGGTTATTTCCTTATGGAATCTGGAGACAAAATTGAATTTGAACTATATCCAAACGAAGCACCAAACACAGTAGCTAACTTTGAAGAATTAGCTAACAGTGGTTTTTACAATGGTGTAGTGTTCCACCGTGTAATTCCTGGTTTTGTAAGCCAAGGTGGCGATCCAACTGGTACTGGTATGGGTGGAAGCGGTAAAACTATTAAATGTGAAACTGCTGGAAATCCTCACAAACACGAAGCTGGAAGCCTTTCTATGGCTCACGCTGGAAAAGACACTGGGTCAAGCCAATTCTTCATCGTTCACGAACCACAACCACATTTAAACGGTGTTCACACTGTTTTTGGTAAAGTAACTAGCGGTTTAGAAGTAGCAAAAGCTATGAAAAATGGCGACAAAATGGAAAAAGTCGAAGTATTCGACGAAGCTTAAGTTAGATATTTTAGGTCTTGGGGTGATTATTTCCAAGGCCTATTTTAAATAACAAAATCACACCCCTCCCCCAGCTAAATCCCCCGTATCGTAAATCACTGAACAATATAAACAGATCATTACATCATAGGAGGTAAAAGGATGAAGGATTTCCATTGCTGTGCAACTTGCATTCATTTTAGCAGTGAAAAAACGACTAAAGGCATGTATTATAAATGCAAAAGATTAGGCTTTCAAACTGAACCCTCTCATAAATTCAACTGTTGGAACCCAAAAGAAAATGTAAGAAAGCTAATGGAGAAGACAGACACTAGTAAGTCTTAAACGATTTAACTAAAATATTACAACTATATATTTACACCGCTTATCCAATATTGTATATTTTACATATAACCAAAAGGTTATGTGTTGAGGAGGTCATTTTTTGACGGACATTTACAGAGCAATAGCAGATCCCATACGTCGTCGTATCCTCACCATATTGTCTCAAAAGGAATGTACTCAAACCGAACTAGTTGATCATTTCCCAATCTCCCAGCCTGCAGTAAAAAAACACCTCACTATATTGCTAGAAGAGGAATTAATTGAGGAAAGGAGAGAAGGAAAATATCGCCTCTATCGTTTAAAGCAAGATAATTTTGCTGTTCACTATAAAAAATTGCAAGAAGAGATTGGTTTGATATTAGAGGATAAGCTCACAAAGCTAAAAAACTATTTAGAGGAGGATTAAAATTGGTTAAAGTCGTTCAGTCGGTTCAAAAGAAAATCTTCATAAAATCTACACCTGAGAGGGTATGGAGAGCACTTACACAAGCAGACGAACGCAATGCCTGGGAAACCAGAAGTTGCGAAATGGATATAAGAATCGGCGGACAGGTAACCCTAGATTATGGGTGGGGCGCTAGCTATGTTGGAACTATTATAGAGTTAGAGGAAGAACAAAAGCTCGTTTTGCAAGGGAACGACAAGCAATTGACCACATGGACCATTACCTCTGAAGCAGATGGTGTCCTTGTCTCCATTGAATATACAGGCTCTTGGGCTGGGGACATCGGCTTAATGGAAATGGACAATATGCTTTTTGGTACTTATCAGTTCATGTTAAACCTTAAGAGTGTATTAGAAAAGGAAGTGGATTTACGCAAAAACTTTTGGAAAAGTTGGATTGGTGTCTTGCATCGTACTGTAGATAAGCGAGAAGGAACTAAAGTAGTTCAAGTAATAGCCTCTACTCCTGCTGATGGGTTACTAGAAGTAGATGACGTGATTACAGCAGTAAATGGGAATACGGTTCAATGCTATGACGACTTGGAAAGTTATGTATTTTCATGTGATCCCGGACAAAATTTAATTATTTCTCTTATTCGAGATGGGCAGGAACTGCCGGTTAGCCTTCATACGATTGGTTTTGGTCATTCCAATTAATTTCGCGATATTGGAATCCAAGTAGGCCCTCCTTCGAGAGCCTACTTTTTGTTATGAGGATATCTGTCGGACTAGCAACAGACCATCTCTCGTCACTAATCGTAAAGCCTTATCCACCAACCCGCTCGCTTCGCCACCTACCGTTTTATAAGACCTACCCTCTTAAGTACTTTCCTTCCAACTCATTGCATTGGTTTTTAAAACAGTACTTCAGTTCTTATAACATCTCCGTAAAATAAAAACTACTACATTGTAAATAAATTACTTTTATAGTCATAATTATTTATTATTTTAATATTTGGTTACTATATTACAATACAGTAACAATTATAATATAAATTTGTATATTTATACCTTTTATATGTTTTTGTCGGTATAATAAATTATAACAAAATAGTGATAGGCGGAGGTGTACCTATGTTTCTAATCACTCGCAAAATCAATGGTACAACAGAGACCTTGAAAAATTCCAACAGCCAATTCAATAAAACTTTTACAACTTATGAGGATGCCCATAAATTTGTTCTAAAGTTAAATAATAATATTATTCCTTCTAAGCATTGGAAGGTTACCGAAGAGACGATGGAAGTTACAAACGAGCAGTCATAACTGCTCGTTTTTTATTATTTTACAGTTTTGCTTACCTGTCCGACCTCACCATATCCCGTCAATACCAGTGAACCCCAATATTTTTTCGTATCGCCTAAAAAATAATATGAAAAATCGTTACATATTCATCAGTCTAACCTTATCCCTCTACATATAAATAAGATAACTCTTAGCGAGGAGGAGGTGTTAATAATGAGTTATTCAAATTATTGTGGTGGTGGCTACGGCGGTGGATACGGCGGTAACACTGGCGGTGGCGGTTACCCAGGCGGCGGAGCTGGCATGGGTTCTGGATTCGCTTTATTAGTTGTTTTATTTATTCTTTTAATCATCGTAGTTGGTACTTTCGGATACGGAAGTGGCGGCGGCGGTTATGTTGGCGGAGAGTCCTGCTAAATAAATGTGTTAATGTTCCTCCTAGTTACTATACTTTACCTCACAAGACGGGCTTTTAGGAGCCTGTCTTTTTTGTTACAGGTAGTTATTTTATAATGAGTTTAAGAGCTCAGCGTAATTATTTTTTGGAGTATTTACTTCCTTCGAAACTGGATAAGCCTCCATTAAGGCTGATTCAAAAGGGCTTAACATTGCTTTAAGCCTATCTTTATCACGAAGGTTTGGATCTAACCAATTCCCGAACATTTCTGGTGGTAGTATGACTGGCATACGATCATGAATAGTCTTTACTAAAGAATTAGCTTCGGTTGTGAGAATAGTGCAGGAATGAACCGTTTCTTCATTTTCCCTTTTCCAGGTCTCCCATATTCCGGCTACTCCAAATAGTTCATTGTTTTTCATTTTTATAAGCATTGGAATCTTTTCCTTTTCATTTGAGATCCATTCATAAAAGGAATTCATAGGTATGATACATCTTCGTTGTGTAAAAGCATTGCGATAGCTAGGTTTTACATCAACTGTTTCAGACCTTGCATTGATCATTTTGTAACCTATCTTCTCGTCCTTCGCCCAGCTGGGTATCAACCCCCACCGTAGCTGCCCCATTCTATTGCTGTTTCCATCGTTAATAATAGCTACGACAGACTGAGAAGGGGCTATATTATAATTAGGATAATAATCCTCTTCATTGGATACAAACTGCACATCAAATCGTTCTTTCATCTGTTCCATATCCGTATATAGACTAAAACGTCCGCACATAAGAGAACCTTCCTTTCTGTTATCTGTCCTATATCCTTTTCCTATTTATTGTTTGTTCAAACGCAGGCAAAAATTAAAAAAATCCCTAGAGTGTTTTACTCTAGAGACATTTTCTATAAGAGAAATGAAATACCAATAATGAGTACGATAGGTCCTAAAATAAATAACCAGGCTAACGGTCTTGCAAAGTTGACAGACCAGCCAACTCCAAAGCGTTTTTCTACAAAAACACTTGGATCATCTTTGTTGATATAGAAAATACCGCCCTTCCAAAATCGATCATCATCTACAGATGTACTATGAGGATTTCCTGCAACCACTTCTTCCTCCCCTACTTTCAAACGTGATCCTCCTTGACCAACTTTTACAGTAAAAATAGCTACACTAGCAAAAGCAAGCACCAAAAATCCTATTGGTAAAGCAATCATAACTAGGGATGAGGTTATTTCAGGATGTATTGTCTGTAAGTGAAGATATCCCATCAGCAAGGTGACTCCTACCGACATGACAAAAGAGAGCCAGCTAGAGTATTTCCGAAATGCAAGCTGCTGCTTAACGGAAGTTTTTTTGCGTTGAGGGCTAATGCTTGTTCCCGACATTTTAATTCCCTCGCTAGTAAATAAAAACATTACCTGCATTATCAATAAAATTAGTGGAAGGGAAATAACAGTAAGATAGCTTTTCTCACTAAAAGCATCTGCTTCCCCAGTCGGACCCCAATGAGTAGGAATCATGTCCGGCATCTGTGGATATTTTATAAGCGTATAAAATATAAGCCCAATCGATACAATCATGGGAATAATAAATAAAATTCTCGGCAGCAGTTGAAGCTTCTCTTGAAATCCTAAATCAACTACTTTGACTTCATTTTTGTCGGAAAACCAGCGACGCTTCTCTTTTAATTTCTTCATTTTCGTATGCATGATGAAGTAATAGGCAACGCTCAAAAATAGAACACCAATTTGAATTCCAACACTAACAAGAGCCAATACCTCTTCCTGAGGATTTTGAAGCAACGCCCAAGCAATATAGCCCGCAAAAATAACTAACCCACCAAAAAGAACTACAGCTGTGTATCTATTTTTTAACTGAAGGATTTCCTTGTCCTTTTCATGCTGCTCAGGAACATTTACACCAAAAACAATCGTTGGTTTTAGAAATCTTGGAATGTATGCCTGTAAAATCGTAATAAATAAAAGAATAAATCCAAATAACAACAAAATCATTATTTACCCCTCCTTAATATGTCGAACAAGCTCTCGTACCATTACAACCATTTCTTCCTCTGAAAGTTGCAATACCATCCCCTCTGCTAGCAATGGGCGAATCTGTTCAGCTAACAATTGCTTTTGTTGATCTGTTGCTTTTTCCATGCCTTTTGGTTGTATAATTACCCCTGATTTCGGAACAATTTGAATGAAATCTTTCTCTTCCAAAAGATGATAAGCCTTATTAACCGTATGCATATTCATACCCAAATCAGCGGCAAAGCTTCTAACAGATGGCAAGGAATCCCCTGGCTTTAGCTCTCCTCTAGCCATTCCTTCCATCAATTGTTGCGCTAGCTGTAAATAGATCGGCACAGATGAATTCGGCTTTATCTCTATAAACATTTCATGACCTCCTATTTACCTCTTGTTCTATGTATATTATAACACACTGTTCTATATGTAGTATATCAAAATGTTTTTATTTTTGGCTATGTTAAAAGGTAGAGTTGATTTATGATGCAAATACATCAGAAAGTAGAATTGATTTTTCGCCCCAGCCGGACGCTTTCCGCGGGGTGAGCGATAAGCCATCACCCATCGCTTACGCGCGTGGTTGTGATGTCTGATCTGTCTCACTCATCCCGCCGGAGTCGCCGTCTGGTGCTCCAATCAATAATTAGAAACGGCTTTGATCCGTCGGTAAAGTTCATTTAATAAATTTAATCGCATAAACAAAGTCGGAAAACTGTCTCCAACCATACTTCATAATTTATCGTAATGGGGACCGGCACTATTAAAAATTTTCAGTTTAGTAATCAATTGTGGGACTGACATACCTTGAGTCGATTTACTACATTCCGTGCCTCTTTGTATCGGGATGCATTCTAGCCCTCCATTGATAAGAATCTCTCCTATAAAAAAAAGCCGACAAGATCTCTGAGGATCTTGCCGGCTCCAAATATGTTTATTATCCTTTTACTGTTAACTCTACTAAGCGTTGAGCAGAAGCTTTTACTTCTTCCATACCTGCAGAGATAATTTCTTGTGCTTTAGCAGGCATAGCATTATGACCTTCAATAATTACTTCATCAATGATTTGCATACCGAATACTCCACCAAATACTGCACGCATATAGTTTACAGCCATTTCCATTGGCGCTGCCTCAGGTGTAGAATAAATTCCACCACGAGCGTTTAAGAAGATTGCTTTTTTATCTGTCATTAATTGAACCATGTTGCCTTGTGCATCATATTTAAATGCAAAGCCTGCAGCATATACATAATCAATAAAAGTTTGTAATTTAGCAGGGATTGTTAGATTCCATAATGGGAATGCAAATACTACAACATCTGCAGCAGTTAATAGATCCATTGCTTTTTGTTTAGCTGCTAATAAGCGAGATTCAACGTCCGTCAACTCTCCACCAGTTTGTACTTTACCGAAAGCATTGAAAAGGTCTTGTCCGAAGTATGGAGTATCCTCTTCATATACATCATAAACTGTTACGTTTACGTCTTTACCTTCAAGTTCAGCCATGAAAGTTTCATACATTTTACTTGAAATTGCTTCTGTTGCTGGTCGGTTATTTGCTTTTACTACTAATACGTTCATTTTTATAACTCCTCTATAATATCCATATATTTTATATTTTTATTTATCTCAAATTCGAGACTTCTCTATATTATATTAATATAAGAAGACTGTCAAAAGGTTAGCTCCTGTTAGTTATTTGCTTCTATGTTTTTCTTATCCTTGGAAACTTTAACTATTAATGTATTTGTTATACTATTTATATAAAGGGAGGTGCATTTCTTGGAGGATATTATTGCTATCTTTATTTTTTCAACTATTGGCTTATCCTTGCTGAGTTTAATCGCTATGGGTGGCTACGTAACAGTGAAACAACAGCAGCATAAACAAAAGGAATTAGAGATAGAACTTTTGCGTTTAGAAAACGAGGCTTTTATGCTTTTGGAGCGAAAAGCTATGCGAGAAGAAAAGCATCTAGAGGAACCTAAGAATTAAATATAAAAAGGTGCTCCTTGTAAATAACTTACAAAGAGCACCTTATAGAATTGTTATTTAAAGTCCTATTACATGAGTGGTGTCAGGAGATCTGCGGTCAAATATAAAGCCGTTTGCCCGATAAAAAGCATCCGCTTTCATGGATTCGGTTTTAGTGGTGATTTCGTTGAACTGACCTTTAGCATCCTCTAAAATTGCTTTAAAAAGTTCACTGCCGATTCCTTTTCTACGGTAATCGGGCAACGTATAAAAACGATGCAATCTAGCAGAATCTGCTCCTAAAACATCTCGATTTAAGCCTCCAATTGCCACTAGCTCTCCTTCATTCCAAGCACCATATAGTGCCTCTCCTTGCTCACTAAACCTGTTTGTACCATCCTCATACTCAGCAGCTAGCCTAGATACAAAACGGTACCCTTCTTTTTCGCTTTCTTGAATTAGCTTGGATACGTCGACCTCATTCAAATCAGAAATTCTTCTTACTTCGATTGCCATATACGCTCCTCCATTCTATTTGTAAAAACGAACTCCTAGTAACTTTCGATATACAGAAGCGAATAACCTCTATTCATCAATATATTTCTATCCTTCCATAAATAGAATGGCGTCATTCCCATTAAAGCTTATTTGCTGATGCAGACTCTGTCTTAAAAAAATAAAAAAAGACTGCGCGTAAAAGCACAGTCTTTTTTAACAAACGAAATTAGATAGCAGCTAATCTTGCTTCCACTTCTTCATCCGTCAATTTATGTTCTACAATATAGCGATTACGCGGGTGTACACGACATTCGTGTGAACAGCTGCGAAGATACTTATGTTCATTTTCTTCCGAACATAAAATTTTGTCATTACAGTCTGGATTTGCACAGTTTACGTAACGTTCACAAGGCTCTCCAGTGAAATGATCTTTTCCTACAACCACATGCTCTACTTGGTTAATTGGAACAGCAATACGCTCATCAAATACATACATTTGACCATCCCATAGCTGACCACGAACTTCTGGGTCTTTACCATAGGTAGCAATACCTCCGTGCAGTTGAGCCACATCCTCGAATCCTTCTCTAACTAACCAACCAGAGAATTTTTCACAGCGAATTCCGCCTGTGCAATACGTTAATACCTTTTTACCTTCAAAAAGCTCTTTATTATCGTGAATCCACTCAGGAAGATCACGGAAATTACGAATATCCGGACGGATTGCTCCGCGGAAATGACCTAAGTCAAACTCGTAATCGTTACGAGCATCAATAACTATTGTATCTTCGGCTTGCATTTGCAGATAAAATTCTTTTGGAGATAGGTATTTACCTGTTAATTCATTAGGATTGATATCTTCCTCTAATCCTAAGTGAACAATTTCGCGCTTAGGGCGAACGTGCATTTTCTTAAATGCATGTCCTTCCGCTTCATCTATTTTAAACACCATGTCAGCAAAACGTTCATCTGCTTTCATCATGTTCATGTATGCGTCTGTTTGTTCAATTGTTCCGGAACAAGTTCCGTTTATACCTTCGTTCGATACTAAAATACGCCCTTTTAACCCTAGTTCCTTACATGCAGCAAGATGTTCTTGTGCAAATGTTACTGGATCTTCAATTGGGACGTATTTGTAGTAAAGTAATACTCTGTATGCATTTGTGTCCATTTTTTACTCCACCTTTTCAAATTTTGTCCATCGCTTTATCATAACAAATTTAAAAGGAGAAGTTAAATAGTTAGTTTTATCAAAAAATAAACGAGTAGTAATTAAAAGTTGACTTTGTTAAAGGGGATGATTGTCCATTTTTTATTTAT
This sequence comes from Psychrobacillus sp. BL-248-WT-3, assembly GCF_012843435.1. Lineage (GTDB taxonomy): Bacteria > Bacillota > Bacilli > Bacillales_A > Planococcaceae > Psychrobacillus. The sequence goes on from NZ_JABAFC010000008.1 coordinate 76,213, forward strand.
TACTTCCAGTCTTTATTTTTCTTTATATGGAAGAGTTAGTAAAATGCTACACTTAAACTAATAATGATCATCACAAGCAATATTTTTAGTCGTGGTGGCAAATAATTTTACTAACGGAGGTTCAAATGGATAGTTTTTTCATAATACTTTTAGTCTTTTTTATCGTTTCTGCTAACATTATTGGATTTCTAACTTACAAAAAAAAGAAAAGTCTATATTACTCAGCTTTTACTATATTATATCTCGGGGTTTTATTTGGCTCCATTGGTGGTGCAATAACCGTATTTGTTATTAATGATCCTTTTGCAATATTTTATGGTCTGCAAGTAGCGTACTATTTACTAATTAACAGTGTTATTGTTTTTCTAATTGCTATTTTAACGAGCGTAATAAAAAGATTTAACAACAAAACAACGTAGTTCCTGACAAGGCAGATATAGGGGGTATTTTTGTGAAGTTATTGTTATGTATTTTATTAGCCGGGCTTTTAGGTTTTTTGGCTATTCATAATCCTATTGGAATTTTTATCGTATGTGTAATTGTTGTAGGAGTCATTTTTAGGGCATTTATTTTAATTAAAGAGATTCATAAACAAGTAGTACCAGCCAACAGCAATGACAAGGTAAAAGAAGCGTACGAAAGATATATAGAAGATAGAGACGAAAAACAAACTTAATACGTAAAGTGAAAATGGTATTTTTACTGAACTAAAAACAGTACACTGCATTAGGATAGGAGATTCATATTTAAACCGCCCTGTACCTCTTTTTTAAATTACTTAAAAAACAAGCAGAAAGCCTAAGCTCTCTGCTTGTTTTTCATTTTGTTCTATTCGCAATCTCGATTGCGCGGTTAGTTCCTTCTGCCGCTGCATCTAGAGCTTCTTTAGGATCCATCCCTTGATATAAATTCTCCAACGCCGTCACAATTTGCTGACGGGATTCTGGGAACACTGATATTAAGGCACCCTGAGTAGCGATAGATGGCTCTGTGCTTTGTAGCTGTTCTACCGTTACTTTTAACTGTGGCATCTTTTCCCATGCTTCTTTAACAATGTCTGCTTCATATGCAGAAGGGTTAATCGCAAAGTATCCTGTATCTAAATGCCACTTAGCTTGAACTTCTGGAGTAGTTAAATACTTCATGAACTCCCAAGCTGCTTTTTGCTCAATTTCAGCGATTCCTTTAGACATCCATAAAGATGCCCCTCCAATTACAACACCTTTACGATCTACTTCGTCTGCGTAAGGAATGTATGCAGCACCCACCTCAAATGGCGCATTATCAATAATTCCTCGTACACCTGCCGAGGAATCCATATACATAGCTACCTTCCCTGATTGGAAAGCTGCTCGAATATCATCCCAGTTCGTTCCGAAGTTACCAAATGTACCAGCCTCATTCATAGTATTTAAGAATTCAAACACACGTTGACCTTCTTCTCCGTTGAAAACCGCTTCTGTTGCATCGCCAGCACGACCGTTGTCTTCATTTACATAAAGACCACCTTGTGTGGCTACTAGCTGCTCAAAGAACCAACCGTATGTTAGCATAGAAAAGCCCTTCATCTCATCTGTTTTAAGCTTTGCTGCTGCATCAATTACCTCCTGGAACGTTTTAGGAGGGTTCTCAGGATCTAAGCCGGCTGCTTTAAATGCATCCTTGTTGTATAGCATTACTGGTGTAGAGGAGTTAAATGGCATAGAGTATAGCTCTCCATCAAGAGAATAATAATTTAAGATATTCTCCTCTAATTGAGACAAGTCATAGTTATCTTCATCGATAAACTTTTGCATTGGCTCGATAAATCCACTTTCAATCATATATTTAGTACCTACCTCAAACACCTGCGTTATGGCCGGAGCGTCTGCAGTACCCCCAACACTACGAAGCTTAGTTAACGATTCTTCATATGATCCTTGGAATTCTGCCTTTACCTCGTAATCCTCCTGGGATGCATTAAAGTCAGCGACAATATTATCAAGAGCTGTTTGCCCTGAACCTGACATAGCGTGCCAAAAGGAGATGACTGTTTTACCATCTTCGGATTTTTCAACATCCTCGTCGCTTTTTTGTACAGGTTCTGTCGATGAACTGTCATCACTATTTGTACATGCAGCTAATGCTAGAATACCTAACAAAATCATGAATAACCACGTAAACTTAAACTTCTTCCTCATGTCATACACCTCTTTTTTTAGTTTGGAACAACTGTTATTTTAGAGCCCCTTGCGTTAACCCTTTTTGCAATTGCTTTTGACCTAAAAACAATAGTAGTAGTGTTGGAATAATAACAACGATTACCCCTGCCATAACCACCCCCCATTCTGTTGCAACCTCTTGCGACTGCAGCTGTTTCAAGCCAATTTGTACGGTTCTTACAGAGTTATTAGTTGTAACTAGTAATGGCCATAAGTACATATTCCATGTTGTTAGAAACCCATATGCTCCTAATGTTACTAAACTAGTTTTAGAAACCGGCAAGATTACACGAACAAAAAACGCAAATCTACTGAGCCCTGCAATCTGGGATGCCTCATGCAGCTCTTTCGGTATTGTTTTGAAATGCTGTCTAAGTAAAAATGTCCCGAAGGCTAAAGCAAAAAATGGTAATGTCATCCCTTGGTATGTGTTAAGCCAGTTTAGATTTTGAATGGTAAAGAAATTGGGAATCATTGTTGCTTCCCACGGAATCATCATCGTGGAGATAAAAAGGAAAAATACAAAGTCCCTTCCTTTGAATGGGATAAAGACAAAGGCATAGGCCGCTAAACTACATACGACCAGCTGTCCAAGCATAACCCCAAACGAAACAATGAAACTGTTAATCAAATAGTTTAATAGAGGCAATCGATCAAACACCTTCACATAATTATCAAAACTGAAGGTTGACGGCAAGAATTTTCCTTGTAAAATTTCGCCTCCCGTCATGAAGCTTACCATCAAGGCATAGATAATCGGGAAAAACATAATCAGGGCAGTAACGATCAATAAAAAATACACAATGGAGCGCTTTAGTATTCTCATTGGTAATGCACCTTCTTTTCCCCTAGCTTAAATTGTAAAATTGTAACGAGTAAAATACATATAAATAAGAACACCGCTTGAGCACTTGCAGTACCAAATTGAGCGTTTACAAATGCCTCTCGATAAATGGAATACACGATTAAGTTAGTGGATTGGGAGGGCCCGCCCTTTGTTAAGATATCCACCTGTCCAAACGTTTGAAACGCATTGATGAGAGAAATGGTAATAATAAAAAATAGGGTGGGAGAGAGCATTGGTATAGTTATTCTTCTCAAACGATACCAATAGCTTGCTCCGTCAATACGAGCACTTTCGTATAAGTGCTCATCAATATTTTGTAGTCCCCCTAGCAATATTAGGAAGCAGAAGCCAGTGTTCAACCAAATCGTTGTCAGAGACACCGATAGCAAAGCCCATGTTGGATCTAGAAGCCACTCGACTTGTGGAAGATTCAATATGGAAAGGACTTTGTTGAACATCCCAATACTTGGGTGAAATAAGAATAGCCACACAACGGAGGAAGCTGCCACGGAAACCCCCATAGTGGAAGCATAGATTGTACGAAAGAATCCGATTCCTCTTAGCTTTTCATTGGCAAGTAATGCTAGGCCTAGCGCAATAATAATTCCAGTAGGCACTGTATATAGTACAAATAGGAATGTGGCCTTTATACTGTTTAGAAAAGCAGACGATTCAAGCAAATAAGCATAATTTTCCATACCAACAAACACTGCAGCCTCTCCTGCTTGGTTGGTTAAGAAAAAGCTTAAATAAATGGTGCGAAACATTGGATAAAAAACAAAAACGGAAAATAAGATAATAGATGGTAATAAATATAAAAGAGCTGTTCGAGCATTCAGTGAGCGCTTCCAGAAACCTTTCTTTTGCTTAGATCTGACGGCAGTTACATGGTTTGATTTCACTACTGTCATACAAATACCTCTTTACCAAATACATGGTTTTCTACATCAGAAGGTTTTTTAATAATCTCCTTTGTTACGCTATCAAAGAAGCAAAAGGAATCATAGTTCATGATGACTGGTATTTTATCACCGACAGCTATCTGCCATTGACCGCTCCATTTAACTTGCCATTGCTGATCATTCAATGTAAATGAAAATACAGTTTCATTTCCTAAAATTTCTACATTTACAATTTCTACAAATACCTTTTCCTCTGCTGTCGACTCCTTTGTCGCTGCTTTTATATGCTCCGGACGAATACCTACAATAACTTTGTCTGTCAGGTAGTGTGCGTCCTCAGCTGGTACGGAAATAGTAATGAAATCATTTAACAAAATAGCACCCTGTTCTTTACTTCCTATGCCTTCCGCAATATTCATCGGAGGTGAACCAATAAAGGTAGCTACAAAAGGATTGGCTGGATTATTATAAATATCAATTGGTTTGCCTATCTGTTGGATAGATCCTTCATGTAGGATCATAATGCGGTCGCCCATTGTCATCGCCTCAATTTGATCATGCGTCACATAAATCATAGTAATTCCAAGTCTGCGCTGGATTTGTCTAATTTCAGATCTCATGTGCGCCCGAAGCTTAGCATCTAAGTTAGATAATGGTTCGTCCATTAGACAAATTGGCGCTTGGTTTACGATGGCTCGGGCAAGAGCAACTCGTTGTCTTTGTCCACCGGAAAGCTCTCTTGGCTTACGTTTTAAGTAATCAGAAAGCCCTAGCATTTGAGCAACCTCTATTGTTCGATTGTTACGTTCTTCTTTAGAGATTTTTTTTACATGCAGACCAAATTGAATATTTTCTTCTACCGAAAGATGTGGGTATAAAGCATAGTTCTGGAATACCATAGACAAATCACGCTTACTTGGAGGTAAATCATTCACTTCCTGCTCACCAATCTTGAGCACTCCTCCTGTTATCTCTTCTAATCCCGCGATCATTCGAAGCATTGTACTTTTTCCACACCCCGATGGACCAACAAGAACAAAAAATTCCCCTGGTTCAATCGTTACGTTAATATTAGAAATAACGTTAGATTGTTTGTCGTATGATTTAGAGATATCGATCAATTCTACTCGCTTCAAAAGATTTCCCCCATTCTCTAATCAATTATGTTACCGAAGCTTCAAGTTTATAGATTTTACTATGGAAGCTAGTAAAATATGTTTTTAACATTTTTCCATAGCTATGTAATCTTTTCTTAACCATATTACTAAAAAGAATATTCTAAATCAAAGAAATTTACAATCTTTACAGAATATTTAATTTTATACAAAAAGTTAACAGTTCTTGGAGGATAAATTTATGCGTAAATATCAATTAATCCTACTTATATTTGTTTTGCTTATTAGTGGATGTGTAGGGAAAGAAGTGACACCCATTGCTTCAGAAGAGTTTTTTATCATCGCGCATAGAGGAGCATCCACTTATGCACCAGAGCATACAATGGTCGCTTATGAGGTTGCTGAGCAGCTAGGGGCTACTTATATTGAAATTGATTTACAAATGACGAAAGATGGAGTATTAGTTGCCATGCATGATGAAACAGTAGACCGTACTACTGAAGGTGAAGGGTTAGTAAAAGATTACACATTAGAGGAATTAAAAGAGTTGAATGCCGGGAAATGGTTTAATGAGACATATCCAGATTTCGCTAATACTGCATATGAAAAGGCACGAGTTCCTACATTAAGAGAAATATTTGATAATTTTGGTGATAGAGTCAACTACTATATCGAGATGAAATCCCCCAAAATATATGAGGAAATGGAGGAGGAATTGCTTTCTTTGTTAGAAGAATATAACTTATTAAATCACGAAGAAGATGTACCGAAAGTAATCGTCCAATCCTTCAACCGTGCTAGTTTAATAGAATTTCATGAGCTTGAACCAAGCATACCCCTTATCCAACTGCTCGGTAATAAAGAGGAAGCTAAATTTACCAACCAGGAAATGAAAAGCCTAAAAACCTATGCAAGTGGCATTGGAGTCAACGTGAATGCTGTAGATGGAACCTTTGTCCATGAAGCACACGAAAACGGGCTGAAGGTACACCTGTTTTCCTTGATAGGAGAAGCAGATATAAAAAAAGCCTTGCTTTACAAGGCTGATGGTATATTCGCAGATGCTCCTAACGTTGCTTTAGAAATAATAGATCGTACACAAAATTAAATCTGTTGTTTCAAAACTTTTTCACAAAGTCTTTTAAAATGAATTTCAAATTTCTCATTGTCTTCTTTTTGACGTTTTCGTGGTCCCTTCATTCGGCCACCTGCTTGTCTTATTTTTTTGGATATATGTCTACTCTCTAATAGCTGGTCTATATTCTCTGGTGTATACCATCTTCCATTTTGGTCTATTGCATAGCCTCGCTTAGCTAAAACCATGGCTGCAAGACCATAATCCTGGGTGACAACAATGTCGCCCTTATTCACTTTATTGACGAGCACAAAGTCTACAGCATCTGCGCCTTTCGAAACCATGACTGTTTCAGCACCTTCCCTCTGCATATAATGTGCAGTGTCGCATAACAACGTTACCTTCAAATCGAACTGTTTTGCGATATCAATCGTTAAATCCACGACAGGACAGCCGTCCGCATCTACTAGTACATTCACCATTTTGAGCACTCCTATCAGCTATATATCCTACATTGTATACTAAATGATTATTTTTATGAATGGCTATGTTAAAGGGTAGGGTTACTTTTATGATCCAAAGAAATCTTAGATCAGAGAGTAGAATTGATTTCCGCGCCAACCGGACGCTTTCCGCGGGGTGAGCGATAAGCCATCACCCATCGCTTACGCGCGTGGTTGTGATGTCTTATCTGTCTCACTCATCCCGCCGGAGTCGCCGTCTGGCGCTCCAATCAATAAATGGAAACAGCTTTAGCATCGATAAAGCACTAATAAATTTACTCGCATAAACATAGCTGATTTCATCATCTATTTATGTTCTTAATAGCCATTTGAAAGTTCCTTTGTTTACAGTCACTATAAAAAAGAATTGGTTAGTCAAAATCAACCAATAACTTTAACAAAGCTTTATGAATTTAGGTGCAGCCGCACAAGTCTTTTTTACCGCCGTTTCTATTCTAAATAAATACCTTAGTTGTATTTGGCAATTAGTTTTTAAAAGTCTTCACAAATTATATAAATCAAAAGGCATGGATATATGCTTCCATACCTTTTATATTGAACCTTTACTTATATTCACCTAATATCTCCACTGCTTTTTCTGTTATAGATGTATCCACCGCTTTATCAAAGTCAACGTCACCGCTAATTGCTCCATTTTCTTTATATACGTCATATTGCTTTAACACGTCATCTAAAAACATTTTTCCATTAGGATCTAAGCCTGTAACAAATACTTTTTCCCATAACACTGGATCTTTTAGTGAAGTATACTTTGTCATAATTTCAATGATTTCAGCTTTTCCTTCACCCTTTATAAATGCATCATTATAATCCCGGACACCTTTTAAATAGGCTGCCATGAAACGGAGCGAAACATCTTGTTCCTCACTCATAAATTGAGGCGAACCTAAAACCATGGCGATTTGAGATTCCGGTGCATAATCCGTAGCGTCTCCAAAGCGCTCATGAAATCCGTTTTCAATCCCTTGGGCTATTAGTGGTTCAATTTGAAGTGCGGCATCTATCGAACCATTTTCAATCGCCCCTAGCATGCTTCCAAAGTCTCCAAGTAATACAAACTCTACATCCTCAGGTGTTAATCCTGCATGCTTCAGCATTTCTAAAAAGATAAATTCATCAATCGAGTTTTTAGAGGAAACAGCAATACGCTTTCCTTCAAAATCCTTATACTCCTTGATGACATCCTTCATGTGGTTTCCAATGACGAATGAGAAATACGACTTACCTGGCACATTGTGTCCCTTGTCTGCAATAATTTTTACGTCAATCCCTTGGGCAATGGCATTAAAAAATGAAGCAGTTGAAACCCCACCGGCAATATCCACGTCTCCCGAAGCAAGTGCAGGAAGCATTTCATCACTATTTGCAAATTGCGCAAACTCTACTTCAATATTGTAGTCCTCAAAATAACCTTTTTCTTTTGCAATGTAAAAACCTGCCCCAGAGGCAGCCCCGTCTTCCGCTATAATTACTTTTACTTTCTTATTTAGCGGTGCCAAGTCTCCAGAAGGGTTATCCTTACTTACTTCATCATTTACATTGTCAGATCCTTCTTCTTTTGGACTACAAGCACCTAGTAAAAGAACAATAGATGCAAATAGTATGAACCAGCGTTTCTTCACAACTTTCCTCCTTTATTTTCTCGATTTTTGAACTTCTTGCTGTAAATGATTCCAAATCGTTATAAACTGTTCCGCCATTTCTGCATTTGCCCTAACCTGCTCCATTGTACGGGGTCTTGGCAATGGAACTTTTATCTCACTTACAATCTCACCTGGATGAGAGCTCAATAACACGATACGGTCACTCAGCAACAAAGCCTCATCAATACTATGAGTGATAAATAAAACGGTCTTTTTGTTTTCGGACCAAATTGATAGTAACTCTTCCTGCAATATGAATTTGTTTTGTTCATCCAAGGCAGCAAATGGCTCATCCATTAACAAAATTTCTGGATCATTGGCAAAAGCCCTAGCAATACTAATCCGTTGCTTCATCCCTCCAGAAAGCTCTTTTGGATAAAGCGAAGAAAACTTACTTAAACCTACCTTTTTTAAGTAGTAGTCGGTTTGCTTTTTAACGTATTCCTTTGGAAGGTGCCTCATTTTTAAACCAAAAGCAACATTCTCTTCAACGGTCAGCCAAGGAATAACCCCTTTTTCTTGAAACACCATAGACTGTAGCGGACGTTCCCCTGCTTCCGATGCAATTAAAAAGGAGCCAGAGCTCGGAGTTTCTAGTCCCGCAAGGATGCGTAAAAGAGTTGTCTTTCCACATCCACTTGGTCCAACTAGACAGATAAATTCTCCTTCCTCTACCTGCAGAGAAATATCCTTTATAGCTGTAACACTATTACTTTTTTTATAGAAAATCTTCGTAAGATTATCAATGGAAATTTTAACTTTTTCGCTCATTTAACTCACCTCCATGGGACAATTCTCTTTTGCAGTCCACGTAGGAGAAGGGAAAAAAGAAACCCAAAAAAAGAAATGAGCACTAAACCAACGAACATTTCCTTCAACATGAATGCCTTATAAGAGGTCCAGATTAAATAACCGATACCAGAGGTTGCCCCCATCATTTCTGCGGCAACGATTGTTAACAAAGCTATTGCCTGCCCCATTTGAATACCTTCTAGCATTACTGGCAAGGCACCCGGGAAAGCAATTTTCAAAAAGAAATCCTTTGGACTTGCACCATAGTTTTTGGCTACATCGAGATGTACCCTATCTATGTTCAAAACACCAGCCACTGTATTAATAACGACAGGAAAAAATACACTCCCTGCAATAGTAACTACCTTTGAAAAATCTCCAATACCGAAAAGGATAATGATGATTGGCATTAAAGCTAATGTTGGAATCGGCATAAATGCCATTACTATAGGGGATATAAAGTGTCGAATAGGAGCATACAATCCCATTAACAGCCCTATGATTACACCTGGAATTACACCGAGTAGGAAACCCATTGCAATTCGGTAAAGAGAGACTGATACATGAGTCCATAGTAACCCACTTGTAGCAAGCTCAAAAAATGTCGAAACTATTGCTGTAGGAGGAGGGAAAAAGCGTATATCTAAAATGCCCGTTCGTGAGAAGACCTCCCACAGGATTAAGATGAGTATTGGTGAAGTAATTGTTAAAAGCTGCTTACCACGTTCTTTTAGTTGTTGCTTTTTCCATTCCTTTTGTTCCGTTTCATAGGGATCGTAGTCGCTATCCACGAGCCCATTTTCATCGCGCATCTTTCACCACCTCTTTCTAAAAATAATATGTCGAATGGGGAAAATATGTGACCACACCTACATGGAAATTGACTTAAAATGTAGATTTTGGTAATTTTAAAATAAGAAAGAGGGGGTTAATATGACAGACAAACAATTAAGATCCACAAAAGAAATGCCATATTTTATTTTAAGCATCCTATTTAGTTTATTAATTTACGTTATAGCTATAGCTAGTATTTTTGGGATCGCAATCATTCTTGTTTTATTTTTTATCAGTACATATGCACATCTTATGAATCTTAGCTATATTCGATCAAATGGTATCAGAGTTAGCCAAAGGCAGTTTCCAGATGTCTATGAACGAATAACTCGTATGTCTGAAGATATGAATTTAAAAAAAGTACCAGATATATTTGTAGTTCACTCCGAAGGTGCTTTTAACGCTTTTGCAACCCGGTTTTTAGGAAAGAATATGGTTGTGCTCTATTCAGAGGTATTTGAGCTTGCTAGGGAGCAAGGCGATGCAGAGCTAGATTTCATCATAGCTCACGAGCTTACACATATTAAACGAAATCACATTTGGAAAAATATATTAATTACACCCGCTCGTTTAGTGCCGTTCCTTTCCCAGGCGTATAGTCGTGCATGTGAATATACATGTGATCGTCAAGCAGCTTATTTCATTAGAGATGGGGCAGCTGCTAAGCGTGGCCTTACAATTTTAAGTATTGGGAAGGAGCTCTATAAAGAGGTAAATGAGGATGCCTATTTAGAGCAAATTTCCACAGAGTCCAATGTTTTCACATGGCTTGGCGAGGTCTTATCCTCCCACCCACCCACTCCTAAAAGAGTCCAAGCAGTCGGTCATTTTATGCAAGTAGAAGGGACTCCTACCTACTATACGAATGCTAATAAAATCGCTCTTGGTTTAGGCGCATTATTTGGTATTTTATTCATTGGTTATTTAGGGATTATAGGAATAGTCCTGGCAGGCTCTCTTACCTATGCAAGCATTTTTCCTGATGACCTGCTAGAGGATGAATCTGCATTAAATACTTTAACTTCGGAGGAGTCGACACTAGATACAAGCTCTTCACCTTCAGACCAAGACACTTACAATTACACTCCTTTAATGAATGCAGTCGTGGATGGAGACTATACGAAGGTGCGAGAGCTTATAGCTAGCGGGGTAAATTTAGAAGAAAAAGACACAGAGGGGGCAACTGCCTTACATCAAGCAGTATATTTAAATGACATTATGATGGCAGAAATTTTACTCGAGGCTGGGGCAGACCCTAACACAAAGGATCTCTATTCCAACGCTTTGACAGCCACCTTTTATCATGAGAATTACGAATTGACAGCTCTATTGTATGAGTACGGGGCAGATCCGGCCGTAGTTGACCCAGAAGGTTACTCGGGAAATAATATTCTAGGTGTTCCTAGTGGGCAGTTCGAACAGACATTGAATAGTCTACTTCAACCAGTAAATTGAAATACCTATTTTAAAACTATCCTCTCCTAGTTTTGGACAGATCACTCCCGTCGCGGTAAGCGTCCAGCTGGTGCGGAAATCAATTCGACTTTTTGATTAATTAGCATAGTCTATTTTTTAATAATTCCAATGAGGGGAAGTAATAAGATTTGGAATGCAATGAACCAACTGTAAATGACAATAAAAAAAAAATTAAATAAACTATTAAAGGTCTTCATCATTGGAAGCTTGTTAATCGTCGGACTTGTCGGCTACGGAGTATATTGGGCTTTTTTTGATATGAATAGGTTACCAACAGGAGAATATCTTACAGAAGAGATTTCACCTAATGGAAAGTACACATTAAAAGCATATGTTACGAACGGAGGCGCAACCACATCATATTCTGTTCGTGGCGAGCTGGTATTTAATGATAAAGATAATAAAACTAAAAATATCTATTGGAACTATCGAGAAGAAAGCGCAAGTATTTCTTGGAAAGATAATAATACAGTAATAATTAACGGTCATACATTAGATGTTACAAAGGATAAATTTGATTTTAGAAGACATTAATAATCATAAAAAAGCTCGCGAAGATGAAATTCCGCGAGCTTTCCTTCTATATAATTGAGTATTTATAACTTATCACTTACCCGGAAAAACCTACCATTTACTATGCATATTTTTCATCTTAATGCCTATTACGTAATGATGTTACATTATTTGCGTTTGTCTCCCAGCTAATCATTAATTCCTTCTGTCTATTCTTTAAATCCTCAAAAGGTTCTTCCATTACTTCGATACGATCAAATTTTTCTAAGAAGACAGAGGCATCTTTCAGTCTTTTATATCCTCCAAAGCCATGGTCATCGTTTAATAACCAAACGACACGCTGAATTTTAGCAAATAGTATTCCTCCTGTACACATTGGACAAGGCTCGAGGGAGCTATAAAGCGTAAATTTTTTGTGTTTAATTTTAGCATCAAACATTGCAGTCCCAGCATTTCTTATCGCATCCATTTCTGCATGTGCCGTAATATCCTGACTAGGGTGTACTCTATTTCTACCTTTAGCAACGAGATTAAAATGTTCATCCACAATAACTGCTCCAACTGGATAAGTATTTTCCTCTAATGCTTTTTCTGCTTCCCCTAACGCCATCTCTAAAAAATATCGATCCAAGTCCATGACATCCCTCCGTTACTTAATCACAAACTTTGTTTGGCTGTAGCCTTCTTTTAGTTTCTCGACTTCAAGTATGGCAGGAATAGCCGACTTAAGCTCACTCACATGAGAAATCACACCAACCATGCGTCCAGATTTTTGAAGATCTACCAATGTGTCTATCGCTTTATTTAAAGACTCTTCGTCTAGTGAACCAAAACCTTCGTCGATGAACATCGTATCAATTCTTACACTTCCACGATAGCTTTGGATGACGTCTGCCATACCAAGCGCAAGACATAGGGAGGCATTAAATTTCTCTCCCCCGGATAATGTTTTAACATCTCGGATTTGCCCAGTGTAAGCATCATATACATCTAGACCTAGTCCACTTTGCTTGCCGTGGGTTTCCTGTCTATCACTTCTCATTAGTTGGTACTGTCCATTCGATAAATGCTTGAGTCTTTCATTTGCTGCATAAATAATCTGTTCTAAGTACTCTATTTGTATATAGCGTTCAAAAGAAATTTTCAAAGGATTTTGCCCTCTAAGTAAATCGTATAAATCGAGAATATGACTTACTCGTTGCTCTAACTTAGCAATACGATCGCTGGATAATGCTATTTTTTCTTGAATTTCTATGCCCGCTTTTACAAACTCCTTAGTACTATTCAAAGTATTTAATGCAGATTCATATGCAGTTTTAAGTTGGCTTAACTCTTCTTCAAGGGCGTTCAAATCGACTTTACTCTTACCTTCTAGCTTCTTATAACCATCCTTCACTTGTTCGGTAAATGTATGTACCGCCTGTTTATATGCTTCACAACGTTCTCTTAACGCCTTCCGCGCAGGTTCATCCATTCTTGCTTCCTCATACTCTTCTTTAGTTTCAAAACCAGCCTTTACTAGCGATTGTAAAAATTGTTGTTTAGCCTTCTCTTGCTTAAGTATTGCTTCCTCTGCGGATTGAATGGCATGCTCTAATCTCATTTGGGCTTTCGTATGGGATTCCTCTGCATCTTTATGTTGCTTTTGAGCCTTCTCCCATGTTTCTTCTAATAGAAGCTTTTGTTTAGTAGCAGCATTAATTTGTTCATGAAGCTCCTCAAGATTAGAAATTGTACTTGGGATAGAGCTTTGTTTGGACTCTAGGACGGCATTTGCCTGCTCATATTCGGCCTTTGCATGGATATAAGCTGCTTCTATATTATTCTTGTTTTCTTCTAATTCCTCTATTTGTCTTACACTCGTTTTGTACGTTTCTTTTAAGGAAATTAAGCTTTCTTTATCAGAACGGAGACCTTCTATTTCATTTTCTAGCTGATTTAGATCCATTTTTACTTGCTCTATATCTAGAATAGATAATTGTAGCTCTTCTAGCTGTTCCAAGATTTTTTCTATGTTCTCAAGAGCATGCTCTCGTTTGGTACGTATAGTTAAGTAGCTAGTTTCCTTACTCGTAAGATCTTTTTTCAGCATCTGCACTTGCTCATCCGTTAATATAGCTTCATGGGTATAAGTGCTTGTTGGCTTATGCTCGGTACTACCACATACAGGACAAGCTTCGCCGTCTACGAGCCTAGAGGCAAGGATACTCGCCTGATTATTAAGCCATCTGCCTTCTTCATATTGAAGAGTTTGCTGGGCTTTCAGGTATATCGTCTCTTCCTTTTCTTCTATGCTCTTCAATTCCTCAAACTTGGACTCCTGCTGTATAAAATCCTGCATTAGTTGATATTGCCCTTTAATCTGAGAGTATTGTTGAACCTTGTTATCTAATGGATTTACTTGCTCCTCTAGTTTCTCTATTTCGTTTTTCATCAAAAGGTGGCTTGCCTTAGCTTGTTGGTATGTAGCTATTTTAAGTTCATGCTGCTCCTTGAGATTACGTTGCCTAACCTCTAACTCTTTTAACTGCCGCTTCCTTTTTTCTAGGTCTTCCATTAAAGGTAATAGAGCATTTAGCTGGATTAAAGCTTCTACACTTTGCTCACGGTCTTGCTTTTTGCTTAACTCTTTGAGATAGACCTCTTCCATCTGAATTAAGGAATTAGATGTTAAGGATAGCTCCTCTTTAGCTCTAAGCAATAAGCTTTCCTTTAAATTTCCTTCAGTAACTGTTTCTTTATAGTGACTCTCGATTGCTTCTATAGTATTTGCCCGTTCTGCTGCCTCTAGTCTAATTTCTTCCTTTTTGCATGTTTCTTCCTGACTAAGAAGACGCTGGAGGTTTTGCTCTTTTAACTCAAGCTCCTCCAACTGGGTATTGGTGGTTTTTGCATTGTAATAGGCTGATTGCTTTGCTACCTGATTTTCATATGCCTCTTCACAGAGGAGCTCGTCTTTTTCTATTTTATCTCGGTAATAATTAGTCTCTGCCTGTAAAGCATCCTTTAACTGGAATATATTATAATTACCTTCCTCCAGGAGGTCAAAAAGAATAGACTCCCGTTTTGGAAAAGAGGCCATAATCTGTTCCGAATAACTATTACGCGTGTTTTCTTCTTTTTTAAGCTCTGCCTCAGCAACTAATTTTTTCTCTTTAAGTCTTTCATTAATCAGCCTGTAGGGTTCTGTTTTAAATATTTTTCGAAGAATTGCTTCCTTGTTTTCAGTAGAAGAGGTTAATAGCTTCCGAAATTCACCTTGTGGCAGCATGACAATTTGGCTGAACTGATCTTGAGTAAGTCCAATGATATCCTCTATTTTCTTGTTAATCTCTGAAACTATTTGTCTTTCAACAACAGGTACTTCCCCTGTCTCCTTTATTTCGAAGAACTCATATTTTTCACCCGTTGAGCTTTTATTTCCTTTTTTAACGTGAGGAAGCTGTCTTAAAATACGATATTTGCGGTTAAATATTTCAAATATCAATTCAACAGAAGTATGCGTTTGATCCAATGCAAAATCACTGCGCAACATTTTTGTATCTTTTCTATCCTCTCCACTCCCAGAGCCATAAAGGGCAAAGCTTATTCCATCAAATATTGTCGTTTTTCCTGCTCCAGTGGCTCCAGATATTACAAATAATCGATGATCCATCAAATCCAGGAAGTTAATCGTTTCCGTATATTTATAGGGACCGAATGCTGTCATTTTTAACTGAATAGGCTTCATGCTCTGCTTCCTCCTTCTCTTTCTTCAAGCATCAATCCGGAAAGTACTTCCTTAAATAGTTCTTTTGTTTCCTCTGCCGGAGATTGTCCCTTGATTTCCTCATAGAAGGATTCAAATAGCATTAAGTCATCCATCTTCTGACGACTTTTTGGTTCTTCTGCTTTTCCTATTCCAAAGGATTGGAATACTTTTCTTTCTACATGCATGGCATTTGGATATACAGTTCGAATTTGCTCCATTGGTGAAAGTATTGGCGTTTCATCTAGTAACTTCACGAAAATGTAATCCTCGCTTGTAGGATGCTGTAAAATGTCATTCAAATAGCCTTCCACTGTGCGCATATCTCTTTTAGGGGTAAGTAATCTTTTTTCTACTTTTGCACACCCTTTTTCATCTATTTCTACTATTAGAAAGCCTTTTTTATGGTTTTCCTCTGAAATGGAATATTTTAAAGGAGATCCCGCGTATTGAATGGTTTCATTTTGCACAAAATGTGCTTGATGAAGATGGCCTAACGCTGTGTACTTGAAGTTCTTAAATAGCGAAGCATCTACATACTCAGCTCCACCAATGGCAAGCGGTCTTTCTGACTCACTAGTATTATCCTCTTCCCGACCTTGAGGAGTAACAAAGGCATGTCCTACAAATACATGTCTTTTTGAAAAATCCATTTGCAATTCAATAGCTTCCACTATTTTTTTCATGGCTAGCTGATGACTGGTGATTGTTTCATCCTCGAGTATGAACCTAACCTGAGAAGGGTCCATATACGGGATTAGATGAAATTCTACTTCTCCATATTCATCACTGATTGTCACAGAATTAAACTCTTTTGTTAGTTGTCCCACTATATGTAAACCAGTTTCTTTCATAATGTTTCTTCCAAAATTTAAACGGCCTGGGCTGTCATGGTTGCCCGCAATACTTAAAACAGGAGTCTGATGCTTTAATACAATCTCTGCAAGTACATTGTCCAACAAATTTACAGCTTCTGCAGGTGGTACAGCACGGTCATATAAATCTCCTGCTATGATTACTACATCTGGCTTTTCTTCCTCAATTGCTTTTATAAATGAAGCCAACACATGTCTCTGATCTTCTGTCATATAGATTCCTTGTACTAATTTACCTAAATGCCAGTCGGCTGTGTGAAATATTTTCATGAGTAATTACCCTCCTACACTGAAGATTTTATGTTAATTTATATCTATTTTATCATTTAAGGAGGACAGGTTATATTAACTTGCCGAGATTTCATATAAAGTTAAATAGTAAATATGTAAAGATTATGATTAAAAGGAGGATTTTATATGTCCACAGAAACTTATCAAATAATAGCCATAGCTATCTATATGGTTGCCATGCTTGCTATCGGATATTATTCGTATAGAAAGACAGTTAACCTGACTGATTATATGCTAGGAGGACGTTCACTCGGCCCAGCTGTTACCGCTTTAAGTGCAGGAGCTGCTGATATGTCTGGGTGGCTCCTAATGGGATTACCAGGAGCAATCTATCTACATGGTATGGGAGAAGCTTGGATAGCGGTTGGTTTAACCATTGGTGCATATTTAAACTGGCTATATGTAGCACCACGCTTACGCGTATACACACAGGTTTCGAATGATTCGATCACTATTCCGAGTTACTTAGAAAGTCGCTTGAAACAATCTTCCCGTTTATTACGCGTTGTATCAGGTCTCATTATTCTTTTATTCTTTACTTTCTATGTATCCTCAGGGATGGTTGCTGGGGGAGTATTTTTTGAAAGCTCGTTCGGTTTAGATTACCACACCGGTCTCCTAGTAGTATCTGCTGTTGTAGTTGCTTACACTCTTTTCGGAGGATTTCTAGCAGTTAGTTACACTGATTTTCTGCAGGGACTCCTAATGTTTTTAGCATTGATTTTTGTGCCGATTATCGGTTTGTTTGCTACTGGAGGGCTAGATTCAACAGTGGAATCTATTAAAGAAGTTAACCCTAATCATTTAAGTCTAATCGCTGGGACTACTACAGCCGGTATTATTTCTTCCTTGGCATGGGGTCTTGGTTACTTCGGACAACCTCATATAATTGTTCGATTTATGGCCATCAGTTCAGTAAAGGAAACCAAAAATGCTCGTCGTATCGGTATCGGCTGGATGATTCTAAGTTTAGTTGGAGCTATTTCGACAGCTTTAGTAGGACTAGCATATTATAAGCAACATCCTGAATTGACTCTTACTGACCCAGAAGCTATTTTCATTGCACTCGGTCAAATTGTTTTTCATCCTTTTATAGCAGGACTAGTACTTGCTGCTGTCTTAGCAGCTATTATGAGTACTATTTCCTCTCAATTAATCGTTACATCATCGGCATTAATAGAGGACTTGTATAAAGCATTTATAAAAACAGATGCTTCCGACAGAACATATGTAAATTATGGACGTATTGCTGTATTGGTAGTATCGATAGTTGCTGCAGTGCTTGCTTGGGAGCAAAACGAGACTATTTTAGGCCTTGTAGCCTTTGCATGGGCAGGCTTCGGTGCATCATTTGGTCCTGTCATTTTACTTTCACTTTATTGGAAAAAGATTACTGCTTCCGGAGCACTTTCAGGTATGGTCGTTGGTGCTGTAACTGTTGTAATCTGGAAGGCTAACGAAACACTTAAAGACGCATTATATGAAATAGTTCCCGGCTTCCTTTTAGCTCTGATTGTTACGGTGGTAGTGAGCTTACTAACCTATAAGCCTAATGCTGAGATTGAAAAAGAATTCGATGACACCGTTCAATTATTAAAAGAAGAGCGTAAAAAATAATAAGAAAAGGGCTAACCTCACACTACAGGTTAGCCCTTTTCTATATATTGTCCTATATGATACTTGTCATAGTGTTGACTTGACGTTTATGCCTACTCCTAATACCAGCATTGCTTTATAGTTAACATAACGAAATATGTATATAGGAGGAATTATAATGAGTAGAGAAAAAACACTTGAATTACGTAAGAATGTAAAACCATTTGAAAATTCCGAGTTGAAGAAAAGCATAGTACAGCTCATCAATACAATTCCACCATTTTTTATCCTCTGGTTTTTAGCCTATTTAAGCCTCGACATTTCTGTATGGTTGACTGTTGGATTATCCATCATTGCTGCAGGATTTGTCGTTCGTATATTTATTATCTTCCACGATTGCACACACGGATCTTTCTTTAAAAATAAAAAAGCTAATAATATAACAGGAACTATTACAGGTATCATTACCTTATTTGCATACGAGAAGTGGAAGCGCGAGCATAACATCCATCATGCAACTAGTGGCAATTTAGACAAACGTGGCGTTGGTGACATTTGGATGATGACAGTTGAAGAGTATATAGAGGCTTCACCGATGAAACGTCTTTCTTACCGACTATATCGTAATCCAATTGTTATGTTTGGTTTAGGACCTGCCTTGTTATTTCTAGTAAGTAATCGTATTAACCGTAAAGGCGCTAAAGGAAAAGAGCGTTATAATACGTATCTTATTAACATTTCAGTAATTGCTATTTATTCTTTCATGATTTGGCTAATTGGCTGGCAAGCATTTGCCATTATACAAGGAACTATTCTTTTTGTAGCAGGAGCTTTAGGGATTTGGTTGTTCTACGTACAGCATCAGTTTGAAGATTCCTACTTCGAAGATGAGAAAGAATGGGATTATGTAAAAGCTGCGATCGAAGGAAGCTCTTACTACAAATTACCAAGAGTGCTACAATGGGTAACAGGAAACATTGGTTTCCATCACGTTCATCATTTAAGTCCAAGAGTACCTAATTACAACTTAGAAAAAGCACATGAATCTACACCACCCTTACACAAAGCTACAACTATAAATCTTCGTACAAGTTTACAATCTATTCATTTCCGTTTATTTGATGAAGAGAACAAAAGCTTTGTAACCTTTAAAGAGATTAAGCATTTGCTTAAACAATCTAAAGATGCAGTAAATCTTAATGCTAAAAATACAACAATTGAAGGAAAATAGACCTCTCTTAAAACCATTCCTTATCCACTAGGGGGTGGTTTTACTTTATAATAAAAGAAAGTGTATACGTGAAAGGTGTCTGTTAAATGAATAAATGGTATCAGATTTTCCCTAAAGCTCCCTGGCTAAGTATTTATGCTTGGGTCGTATTTTGTATCTTTCCTTTTTTCTTTATTTTTCGTTCAAACGAGCTATCTGAAATCATTATAGGTCTGCTCTTCACAGGAATATTCTTTCTTGCATACCGTCTTTCTTTTAAGTCGACAGGTTGGTTTTTATATGTTTGCTTAGCTATTGAAATAATAATTAGCTTATTGATGACCTATTATTATGGGTATATTTACTTTTCTATCTTTCTTTCCTTTTTTATCGGGAATATTACACAAAGATTGGGCTTCTTCTTAATATATAGCCTAAATATTCTCTCCACCTTAACTGCTGTTATTATCGGCTTTTATATAAAAATAGAATTATTTATTTCTCAATGGCCATTTTTGGTTATATGTATACTTGGGGTAATTTTATTGCCTTTTAGTACTTATAATCGTCATAAGCGAGAAATGCTAGAAGGCCAACTAGAAGATGCTAATCAGCGTATTGCTCAATATATGGTTATTGAAGAACGTGAAAGAATAGCAAGAGACCTACATGATACACTTGGTCAAAAGCTTTCCTTGATTGGTTTGAAAAGCGACTTAGCTGGAAGGCTAATGGATAAGGACCCTGAAGCAGCTAAGCATGAAATTCAAGATATTCATCAAACAGCTCGTTCTGTTTTAAAAGAGGTACGTGAGCTCGTTACAAATATGCGTGGTACTAAATTGGAGGATGAGATTTATAGAGTGCAGCAAATACTTAATGCAGCAGGTATTTCTTGTAAGTTTAGTGGCTCCCTTCATCTTGTTAAAACACCGCCTATTGTTGAAAACATGCTAAGTATGTGTCTGAAGGAATCCGTGACTAATGTGGTAAAACATAGTGGAGCCACTGCCTGCTCTATTTCATTAAAGCAGTCAGCAAGGGAAACTTTATTAAAAGTACACGATAATGGAAAAGGATTAGACCTTAGTAAAGACTGGATTAAAGGTCATGGATTGCAAGGAATTAGGGAGCGACTGGAATTTGTTAATGGTACACTAGATATTTATTCAAAAAATGGTACAACGATTAATATCAGAGTACCAAATGTAATATTACAAACACGGCAGGAGGATTAGACATGATACGAATTGTCATCGCTGAAGATCAACGAATGGTTTTAGGAGCACTTGGATCTCTTCTAAATTTGGAAGAAGACATGGAAGTAGTAGGTAAAGCGAATAACGGAGAGGAAGCTCTTGCTCTTATTAAGCAGCTTCAACCTGATATTTGTATTATGGATATCGAAATGCCTATTAAAAGTGGATTAGATGCAGCAGAGGAATTAAAGGATCACCCATGTAAGGTAATCATCTTAACTACCTTTGCACGCTCAGGCTATTTTGAAAGAGCGCGTAAAGCAGGCGTAAATGGATACCTTTTAAAAGATAGCCCTAGTGAGGAGCTGGCTAACTCAATCCGAATAATTATGGATGGTCGACGGATCTATGCTCCAGAATTAGTTGATATGGCCTTTGAAGAAGAAGAAAATCCGTTAACAGATAGAGAAAGCCAGGTGCTTGAGCTAATCGCTAACGGAAAAAATACGAAAGAAATCGCAAGTGAGTTATATATTACTCCTGGTACTGTCCGAAACTATATTTCAGTAATATTAGAAAAGCTTCAAGTGGGAAATAGAATTGAGGCAATATCTCGCTTTAAAGAAAAAGGTTGGTTTAAATAATTTCTTTCCCCTGTTACCATTTTCCATATTTTACGTCTAATACCTTAACACCATTATTAGCTGGTGATTTGTATTAAGTAAATCCTTTAGCAAAGAGGAGTGAAAAATATGAAAAAGAGGTATTTGGCTTTGACCATAGTTATTATTTCAGTGGTAACCATTTTAATCATATTTTTTCCAAATATGATTAGTCAGGTTAAGGCTCCTAGTAAAGAGAAAGCTGAGGAAAATCAACAATCGGATTCGAAAGGGTCTGCATATGAACCTGTTGAAAAACAAGTCGATTACATGATTACCTTTGACGAAGATATTTATAAATTAGTAGAGGATGATCAGTCGGATACCCTCACTACTAAAGTACCTTTAGAAGAAAAATATCCAGAGGTTTCATTAAAAATAGAACAGATAAATGATCAATCCCCTGAGGAGCTCCTTCCTATTCTAGAGATGCAAATGGGTGTTGACTATACTAGCCCTAAAGAAACGGAAAAGGTTATTGATCCAGTGGTTGGATACTGGCTACATGCAATTAGTCACGATTCAGCCGGGCTAACCAACTGGGATAGTCCTGTTGGTGATATCTATATCATAGATAATGGCGTTGGAGGAAGCTTTGTTATTACACAAAAGTACTTTCTAGAGGCCGCAGAAGGACATGGTTCGAATTTCCGATCTATTTTAGAGACCTTTCAAATAGTTGAAAAGTAATTATTTATAGCGAGTAGGAGGACAATAATCGTTCAAACACTCGCTTTTTTTAATCGTTGATTGCACAAAAAAAGGCACTATCTGTTTCAAATGAACAGACAATACCTTATTTAAAAAAACAATCACCTTCAAACAGCGTGATTATATACTTTTTAATGTAACCACGATTAACTCTGGAGTGTTAAAGACTCTAATGGGAACCAAGCTGTTTCCTAACCCCCGACTCACAATCATAGTCGTTTCCTTTTCTTTATATGTTCCTGCAGTGTATTTTGGAAACCACCCTTGTCCTGGTGCCACTAACCCACCTAAACCAGGAATTCTAAATTGACCTCCGTGCGCATGACCAGAAAATACTAAATCCATTTCAGAATTAACATAATCATGAAATACCTCTGGTCTATGAGATAGCACAAGGGTATAATCCTCGCTGCTTTCAAAGTTTTCTAGCTGCTCTCGAACAAGCAAACCACTTAAAGGATCCTCAATGCCGATAATACGCATTTTCTCCCCATTATATTCAACCGTTACTTCCTCATTGGATAAAACATGGACACCAATCTCCATTAAAGAAGTTTTAATGTGATTAACATCATTTGTAGCAATTTCATGATTTCCAGTAACATAGTAAACCGGTGCTATACTAATAATTTGATTGACTAGATCCAAGCTATTTTGTAAGTCATATCGATTGCTGTCGATTATATCTCCTGTGATAAAAATAATATCCGGGTTTACTTCCTTAATCTTATGTACGAGTTTTGCTTGCTTATCACCAAATGTGGCATCATGTAAATCGGATATCTGCAAAATCTTCCATTCATTAAAACTAGCTGGAATCTTCTCTGATTCTATTATTACTTCGTTAATACTTACTCGAGTGTTCCCTATGTAAAGTAGCACAGCTAATATAACTACTAATAAAACAATCCATTTTTTCATCTAAAATCTCCTAGTCTATTTGCAAAAAACGATACCCCTGAGAAATTTAATAAATCCCCATAAATGTATGGGGATTGTTAAATTTTGTCGGTTATTATAATTTCCCAGGAAATAAGTGCTAATAATTTACACCTTGAAATGCAGCGAGGAAGAATACTATTATAACAATATATATTATTATAACTAACCCTATAGAAATAGCCATCCAAATAAGTGATGCTCGAGCAAAATTACGTCTTGGGTCTGGATTACCAAATCCCCAAATGAATAACATAACCAGATTAACAATGGGAATAGCCATAATCAGCATCGTGATGATCCATTCCATTACAGTCATCTCAGTTGAAGTTTTTATTGCCGAGCCATCTTTATAATGTAACTGCCCCTCTTCATACGTATTCACTTACAATCCTCCATCCCTATTATAGTTTACATGATAAAATCACGTCCACTTCCATTTTACGTCATAAAAGGGAAAATAGTCATCTGATAAATGATTATTTTTAAATTTTCATCATACTCATTGGAGTTACAATTCCTATTAGTTGGTTACTCAGTTTTCCATCCTTAGTAATTAGTAGTGCTTCTAATCTCTTTCCACGTCCAATTGCTGATTTAAAAACTTCTAGCGCCTCATACACGGACATCTCTGCTTCAACAAAGCGGTGATTCTCTCTATTGCTTTCATGCTTCAAAATTTCACCCAGGGTTGCTTTTTTCCTTGAGAAACTCTTGGACTCTACCTCACTTGCCATCCACATAGTAATTCCTACTGGTGTGATAAGACCTTTAAATTTATCCCCATTATACACAGGAAATTGATTGTATTTCTTATCCTTAATAACCTGGAGTGCATAGCTTAAAGAATCTGTTTCCTGAAAGGTAGTTACTTCTCCGGAGAACATATTTCCTACTGTGACAGGCTTGCTTAAAGCCTCTTCGATTTCTTCCATCTTTGCTACTACCTCTTCATGGGGTTCTGCTATCGCATATTCCATAGTTGTACGATGGTGCACGATTGCGTTTCTTAAGTCACCATATTCTCGAAGGTCTGCTTCATATCGTCTTAGTACAGCGTTTTTTTTCTTAGCGAAATCGATTAACCTAAAAAAGGATAAGTGTTCCTGAGTATCAGCTATATCCCTCATGATTTTATCTAATCTATTGTAAGAAGTGATAAAACGATCTGAGTTGCGTAATGTCATATATAAGTCTCCTGTTATTATATTTTAGCTTTCCAGACGTTGTTTTTGGTAGAAAAAACTGCCCCCATCAATAAGAAGCTGATTGCTAATATCGTAATTAAGATACTCCATATATATGAGCTACTTTCAACATCACCGTTCAAAACATAACCAGCATACATTGGCAACTTCCATGGGGAGTTAGTCCAGTATGTGCCTAGCAGTCCGTCTATAACCTGAACAATTATTACCAAAACAAAAGACACCGTAGAAGCCATTCCAGTTGATAAGGCAGCACTAGTAAATAAAACAATACTAATCACGAATAAAAGCCACAGAACATAAATACTAGTAAATTCTATAAAACTTAAGAAATCTATCGATCCAAAAAGTATGGATGTATAATATAAGCTAGCTACTATTCCTAAAATAAAACTACCTAAAACAATTATACTCAAGATCGCCAATTTACTTCCTACATAACCTGTAAATGAAAGTGGTCGAACGTATAATAAAGTTGCCGTACCATTCTTCCGTTCCCTTGAAATAATACCTGAAAAAGCTAGAATAACTACTAACATGCCGATTAACTGATATTGACTAATGGTGGACATTAATATTTGTTCAGAGGTCATGGAAGGAAATTCAATGACTGTTCCTTCAGGTAAATTTCCAACAGAGCTTAGGATTTGAGGCATGTAGTAGTTCATGACAGGCTCTGTAATCCCAAATAGAATAAACACAAGAGGAATCCAGAGAATCTTAAAATTACGGATGTTTTCTCTCCATTCCTTTTGAAACAAAACAAGAAATGTATTCATTGTTTGTTCACCACCTGCATAAATATTTCTTCGAGATTAGCCGATGCCTTCTCTATCCTTTGAACAGTCCAATCTCCTAAAGACGCGTATGCTAAAATCTCTTGCATTCGCGGTTCGTTTTCCCTTATAGGAATACAGACAGAGGACCCTTTTTGTTTTACATTCCAAGGGGAGCTAATTGCAAAAACTTTCGCCTCTTCTTCTAAGGAAAAGATAATTTTAATCATAGGATTTGCGTATTTTTCACGTACATCCGATAATGAACCTTGCTCTACCAGCTCACCATTTCTCAAAAATAATAGCTGATCCGTCATTTCTTCCGCATCATTTAAAATATGAGTCGAATATAGAATAGTAGTTCTTTCTTGAAGTTCCTTTAAAAGATTTAAAATCTCTCTTCTGCCTACTGGATCCAATGCAGAAACTGGTTCATCTAATAAAAGAAGGGATGGATTATGTACAATTGCCTGTGCTAATCCTAATCGTTGTTTCATCCCTCCTGAAAACGTACCTGTTTTTTTCTTTTTTACATTACCGAGTCCCACAAAATCTAAGATTTTCTCTGCCTCCTTCAAAGCAACTCTAGTATCTACCCCACTTAACTTTGCAGTCATCTCTGTAAATTCAATTGCAGAAAGCCATGAGAAAAACTTAGGATATTGTGGTAAAAACCCTATCATTCTACGTGCATCCTCCTTATTCTCCTTCAGAATAATATCGCCAAACGTTGGATTTACTAGTCCCGTGAGCATAGAAAGTGTAGTAGTTTTACCTGCACCATTAGGACCGATTAAGGCTGTTGAAGTATTTTTCATTAATGAAAAGGAAACATCTTTCACTACTTTTTCTCTTCCATATTGCTTGGTTAATGATTGAACAGTTAGTAATGTATTCATTCGTTCCGTCTCCCCACTATGAAATAGATAATTGAACCTATTATTCCTGATATGAAAATAATTATTACCCAAAGCCACTTAGGACCATTTGTGTCGTATACCTTTATCAGATCTACAAAGGCAACAATCATTAAAATAAATTGTAAAATAACAATGGGTAATATTAATTCCCAAGGTATTGTTGAAAGATTCAATATGATTCCTCCTTTTTTAATTTCCAATTATAGCTTTTATAAAAGAAAGCTTTCACAAACTATGTTATAATAGCAAATTGGGGGGTGAATTGAATGGAAATTGTAATAAGAAAAGCTATTAAAGCAGATGCCGAATCATCAGTTCCTCTAATTATGGAAGCAATCGGTGACATTTCGATGCAAATGACTGGAGAAACTGAAGAATCAGCGATCACCCAGGAGTTCATTCACTTATTTACTCAAACCAGCAATCGTCATTCCTATTTAAATACCTACGTTGCAGAAATGGAAGGTCAAATTGCTGGAGTACTAGTTTTTTATACTGCTGAACAAGCAGTTACTTTGGATGCTAATTTAGAGCAGTATCTCTCAGCCAAAAAGGGTGAACAGGTGACGATAGATAAAGAAACGCTACCTGGCGAATGGTATATAGATACTGTAGTTGTCGATCCAGCCTATCGTGGACATGGTATTGGAACGAGGCTATTAAATTTTGCTGAAAAAGTAGTCAAAAATAACGGTGGCGGGAAACTCTCCTTGAATGTAGAAACTGAGAAAGAGGCTGCAATCCGCTTATATAATCGTCTAGGATTTGAAAATGTTTGTCCTTGGACAATTATTGGCGAGCCTTTCTATCACATGGTGAAAACGGTAGGCCCCTGATTGAAGGAGAAGCAAGGTTATGAAATTATGGATCTACCCCTTAATGGTTGTCTTCGCAGCCAGCTGTTACGGGACTTTATCAACTATGGTAAAATTAGCAATCGGACAAGGCTATACAGCTTCAGAAGCTGTTTCTAGTCAGTACATTGTTGGTTTCCTATTAGCATTAGTCATCTACATGGTGACACAAAGAAAAATACCACGTCTTTATGGCGGGTTTAAAATTATACTGTTAGCAGGGATTTTTACAGCAACTACGGGTATTGTCTATGGACAAGCCCTTATATATTTACCAGCCTCCCTAGCAGTAGTCATGCTCTTCCAGTTTACGTGGATCGGTACTTTGATTGATTGTATAATAAGAAAAAGATTACCTTCTCGAGCAGAAGTTATCTCCCTTGTTATTTTATTCGCCGGTACACTGCTAGCTGCAGGGGTATTAGATGTCGATTTGAGTGGAATTGACTGGAGAGGCTGGGTATATGGTTTCGCAGCAGCGATTTCCTTCTCACTTAATATGAACATTAATACTAAACAAGTAGAAGGAATGAATACTACTACTCGTTTACTTTGGGTTTCCTTTATCGCTGCTTTAATGATCTCTGTCTTCCAAAGCCCAGAAATCATGTGGAACGGTAAACTATTTACGGAATCTCTACTTTACTTGGGACTAGGCTTAGGATTACTAGGTATCATTATCCCTATTTATTTCTTCGTAATCGCTGTACCAAAAGTTGGCGGCGCAGTTTCATCTATTCTAAGTGCAATGGAATTACCTGTAGCTGTAATGGTATCTGTACTTGTGTTAAGCGAGGCACTTACTTGGTTACAAGTTATAGGTATCGTCATTATTCTGATAGGTATGTGTATCCCAACGATTGCAGATATTCGAAGAAAGCAAAAGCAACAAAAGCCTATTGTGTAGGTCGAAACGCTGAACTCACCGTTCAGCGTTTTTTTTATTTGTTCGGTTTCTGGTGTTTTACTTTATAAATTCAATTATTCCATCCATTAAACCTTCTGCTAACGGTAGACTTGGATCTGTATATGTCGCCATATTCCCTGCCTCATCAGATGGGGATTCTTTTAGCACATGGTTCATTTTCTCAATTATTAGAAGCTCAGAATCTTTTGCTTGATGTAAAAGCTCAGCATCACTACTAGGGACTTGCAAATCTGCTGTTCCGTTTATAAGTAATATTCTTGTATCCAACTTTTTAATCTCTTCAATAGGATTGTATTGAAGCCAGGAAATCATATACGGTTGTACAGATGGACGGAATATAATGTGTAATTCATTCGACACTTCCTCTACCTGTTCACCTTGCTTAAGCTTCTTAATTACTTTTTCAGATTCACTCATAAGCTCACTTGGCAACTGATTTCTTAACTGTTCTAATAGAATTTCATCTATTTGCCTACCTGCCCCTGCTAATGAGACGAATACATTCGCTCCTGCCTCTTGAGCAGCAATCATCCCTACAAGAGAACCCTCACTGTGTCCGATGAACCCTATATCGCTAAAACGATCGTCTTCTTTCGCAAAATCTGCCCAAGCAACAGCATCCTCAATATAGTGGTTAAATCTTAAGTCCTCTTCTTTAGTAGCAAGGCCCATATTTAAGCCAACGCCTCTTTTGTCGTAGCGGATGCTGGCAATTCCTTCTGCAGCTAATTCTTCTGCGATCATTTTTAAGCTATTATTTTTCCCTACCATTACTAAGGAGTTACCATTACGATCAGTGGGTCCCGAGCCAGCAAGAATGATCATAAGTGGGAACGGTCCTTCCCCCTCAGGAATCTCAATTTGACCAATCATTTCCCCTCCATTTACTTCTAATTCTTCTAAATGCTCAGCCTTAGCTACATCAGTTACCTTAGTAAGTTCAAATGGAAACGACTGACCTTGTTGTGTAAACGTACCTGCCATTTTTTCATCCTGCAGCTTCCCAGCAAAGGTAATTTTTTGTCCCGGAAGTGGCATGTTAAAGGTAATATCCTTACCGTTTAAGGAAATGTTCGTTAATGGGTGACCATTTAATCCTTGAATCGGGATACTAATCAAGCCTTCTTCTTTTGTGAATTTAATACTAATTGGGAGTGGTTGATTAGGAACGTTAATGGATCCTTCCCACACTCCCTCTACCATATCTAAGGAAACATTTGTACTCGTCTCTTCCTTATCTTTAGACACCTCTTTCCCTCCTTGCTTATCACTACCACTACATCCAGAAAGTAAAATATGAAATAGTAATAAGCTTAATATAAGTGCTTTTTTATAGTTCATTTAGATTCACCTTTCTGTTCTATTTATAGTATAACAGCACTTATAGAAAGAAGTAAATAATTTTCAGTTTATTTTAAAGGTTTTTGCTTTATTAAATTCTTTTTTTAAAACATACTAGAGGGAAAGTAGAATTTAGATTTTCATATAAAGAATTATGTTTATGGAATTTATAATGAAGTAACAATTAGGTTAGTTTAAAGAGGAAAAAATGTTCGAGTATAGAATACATTTATATCAGCATTCTTACATTTCTAAATTAGAAAGGTGTTGCAATAAATGACGGAGGTTTTTTTAAAGGTTCAAGACGTACTTGAAAATTACAAAAAAGCAGTTCACGAAAAAGATGTTGAAAAATTCTTATCTATGTATGCGCCTAACGTGCATATTTATGACTCCTGGGAGAACTGGGAGAGCAAGGGGATTTCTTCATGGAAGGAAAGCGTGGTAGAGTGGTTTAACGGATTGAGCGAGGACCGCATTCTACTCAAAGTTGATTTTAGTGATCTAGTCGTTGATGAAAATTCACATCTCGCATTTGTATATTGTGCGGTAACTTTTGCTGCGCACCTAGAAGAATCTGATGAGAAAATTCGTCAAATGACAAATCGAATCACATATTGTTTAAAAAAAGTGAACGAATCTTGGTTTATAGCTCACGAACATTCATCGTTACCAATAAATATAGAGACTGGTAAGGGAATTTTTAATTTGAAGTGAAAAAAATATTGGGATTACTAACATTTTTCAGTTCATTTTTTATGTATATTATTAAATTACCTTTACCTTAAACAAAGACTTCTTTAAATATAATAAAACAGTCGCCAACAATTACTCGGTGACGACTTCCTTTAGTTGCGCAGCGACGTCCTACTCTTGCAGGGGCAATCCTCCAACTACCATCGGCACTGCGAAACCAGATGGGCCACCTCACCAATTGCCCAGGAACGGATTGCTAAATCAGATAGACGGCGCAAGAATTCTTCATGAATAGAGAGTTTGTTTATCATTAGGTGAGTGAATCTCTCCTGTTGGTGGTTGACCGACCGATTATTGGGTATAACCGGCCGATTTTTTCGTGAAACCGACCGATTATTATGCTGAACCGACCGGTTATTGGATATAATCGACCGATTCTCGCTTATTATGACAAAATGTCTTGTCCCAAGGTCACTTGCTTATGAAGAATAGTAGTCTTGGTCTTATTTCTTTATAAGGACATACAAAAAAGCCGCCACCGATTACTCGGTGACGACTTCCTTTGGTGCCCAGCGACGTCCTACTCTTGCAGGGGTGACCCTCCAACTACCATCGGCGGCTCCGAAACCAGATGGGCGGCAGATTTCTTTGTCAGCCGCAGTCGTTCGGTTCTCGCGTATGCCATACGCTCCGAGCCTCTCTTCCTTGCTTCCTCGAACTCTTTGCCCCTCCGGCTTCTCGCTCACTTCCTTAGGGAGAGAGTGCCTTCGGCTTTTTCTGTAAAAGACAAACAAAAAACAAAAAAGCCGCCACCGATTACTCGGTGACGACTTCCTTTAGTTGCCCAGCGACGTCCTACTCTTGCAGGGGCGACCCTCCAACTACCATCGGCGGCTCCGAAACCAGATGGGCGGCAGATTTCTTTGTCAGCCGCAGTCGTTCGGTTCTCGCGTATGCCATACGCTCCGAGCCTCTCTTCCTTGCTTCCTCGAACTCTTTGCCCCTCCGGCTTCTCGCTCACTTCCTTAGGGAGAAAGTGCCTTCGGCTTTTTCTGTAAAAGACAAAACAAAAAACAAAAAAGCCGCCACCGATTACTCGGTGACGACTTCCTTTAGTGCCCAGCGACGTCCTACTCTTGCAGGGGGAGACCCCCAACTACCATCGGCGCTGAAGAGCTTAACTTCCGTGTTCGGTATGGGAACGGGTGTGACCTCTTCGCCATCATCACTAGACCTTTTCGGCTTTCAATACATGATTGAAACCCTCAGAGTTGTTCACTCAAAACTGGATAAAAGACATCATTAATCGAAACAAACAATTTGGTTAAGTCCTCGATCGATTAGTATTCGTCAGCTGCACATGTCGCCACGCTTCCACCCCGAAC
>NZ_JABAFC010000080.1 GCF_012843435.1 Psychrobacillus sp. BL-248-WT-3
CCCCAGCCGGCAACTGGAATCATCGCCGCAAAGGAAAGACCTGCGTTTAACTTATCTCCTCTAGCATAATAGATTACCCCGTTTAAACCATCTGCTATTTCTCCGATTCCTGGTATTAACCCTGCTAGATCTAATCCAAATTGTATACCATCCACCAGTTTATTTTCTTTCGGTGGCTCGACTTGGACTGCTTCTTCCTTGTATTCTACTTTAGAAACGATCTCGTAGTATACTGTCCCGTTTTCCGAGTACTCTTTTATCAATAAACCATTTGCATATTGATGATATTGTATGTTCTCTCCAACGTTTTCATCAATTGTAATCATCCTCTTCAGCTCTAGCGCTTGAAAGGTTTTGGCAGTGATCATCGTGCCGATTATTTTGTCTCTTTCTTCTACCCATAGTTTATTAGGATCTAAATATACCTTCGGGAATAGCTCTGTCCGAATCTCGCTCCCAAACGTAATTGCATTCCACTGACTCGGCTGGAAAGTAATGTCCTTTACCCCTGCGGTAAACATTCCCTCCATATCCGTAAGCCAATTGCCCATCGTTTGAATATCTTCTTCTACTGTGTGTAGTGATGTGGTTTGAGAGCTATCGAATTCATGCAGCTGTAAAAGCGTGTCGTCACGTTTCTTTTTAGAATTTTGAACTCCTTCTTGTACCTCACTATCATTAAGATGAGGTAGTGCAACGATATCACTTACTGTATCCATGATACTGTTTGCTTCGTTTGTAAGTCTTTCTGTTATGTTGGCAATCAGCGTCAGTCCTTGTTCTAGCTCTCCCTCTAAAAACTGCTCGAGGATGTACCCTGCCGTATCTGGTTCTAACGACAAAAGAGCAGATTCAATTTGTTGAAGCTTTTGCTTGTAACTATCGGAGAAAACAAGGAAAAAATGAAGGAAAGGTAAATGAACGTCTGAGTAAAAGCCACGGATTGCACTACCTCCTGCCCCTTTCAATACCTCCTCCATTGCTACTAGTTCTTTAACTGTGTTTTGAATATTCCCCACTTCATTTTGCAAACGTTCCAACATAGCTATGTTACGTTGCAATCCATCTTGAAGTAAGTCTACGTCTAGTATTTTCATAGGCATACCCACGTTGAATCGGGTACAATGAAGCATTTCCAATTTTCTTTATTATACAATATTCCCCACCAGATAGACATAATTTCTCCTCCTCTAGCAATCTTCCAATATCTATAATATTCCATTTTTTATATAGAAAGGTAAAGGGAAGTCTAGTATTTAGCACTAAAATGATTCAGAAGGAACAAGGTAAGTTATACAGAAATAAGCATTTAGAATTAAAGAGATATAGTATTTTGGAATTATCACTACAAAAATAAAAAGACCCTCTAATAGATAGAGAATCTTCTTTTTGAAATACTATTAAATCTTGGAACGCTTCGTGATAGAAACTATTTAAGTTTATTGCTTATCTATTGATACTTCTGATTGTTTCCATAAAATGCTTTAACACTCGTGCAGTTAATCCCCAAATAGTATAGTTTTTATAATCATAAAACCATTCCTCAATATCTCTAGGTCTCCATTGATATTTGTCCCCATTAAATATCTTTTCATAAGGAAAGTCCATCGGTGGCATAGGTTGAACAGAGACAGTGTGCATATAAGGCTCATAGTCTAAGAGCCAGCTAATTGGTATGGTAAATACTTCTTCAACCTCTTGTTTGTTGAAACTTTCGATTTGGTGATGATCAATAGTGGCCACGAATGGATAGACCACGAAAGATGAAGAAGCAATATAAGGACTCAACTGACCAATAACTTTTATAGATGTCGGGTCTATTCCTAACTCTTCATGTGTCTCTCTTATTGCAGCTTCCAATGGAGAGGCATCTGTAGTATCAATACGACCACCTGGAAAACTGATATCTCCGGGCTGTTTTCGCATCGTTAAGGAACGCACTTCAAACAACATATGCCATTCTCCTTCCACTTGCACAAGTGGAAGCATAATAGCTGAGCGCAGAGCTGTATCCTCCCCAATAAATAGTGGCTGGCTATGCTGTAATTTTTTTGTTAGATCCTTTAAGAACATAGAATCCCCCTTGCCTTATTTATATATATTACTAGAGTACCATGAATACTGTTTCGTTTAAAATAAATGGACAGCAAAACAAAAAAGCCGCCACCGATTACTCGGTGACGACTTCCTTTAGTTGCCCAGCGACGTCCTACTCTTGCAGGGG
>NZ_JABAFC010000081.1 GCF_012843435.1 Psychrobacillus sp. BL-248-WT-3
ATGGACTGCCCCCTGTCAAGTAGACAGTGTAAATAATAAAAATTGAACTAAGCGGCTTGAGCTCTGAATTCTAAAGGACTCAGGCCGTTTAGTCGTTTTTGATAACGTTGATGATTGTAAAAGTAAATATAAACATCAACTGCTTTTCTTAATTCCTCAAACGACTGGAATTCCCGTAAATAATACATTTCTGATTTCAGTGTACCCCAAAAATTCTCGATTGGAGCGTTGTCCAAACAACGGCCAACTCGGGACATGCTGTGCGTCATTTTAGCGCCATCTACGATGCGTTTAAATCCCTTCGAAGTATATTGAAAGCCACGATCACTATGAATCATCGGGAAGGCGCCAGCTGGTAATTGTTCGATCACTGGAATAATCGTGTCAAAGACTAAACGATTATTATTGGATTTACCTAGTTTATAACCAATAATCGACCCGTCGTGTAAATCAATAATCGCACTTAAATATGCTTTTCTTCCGACACCATATTTGAATTCGGTAATATCTGTACACCATTTTTCATTTGGCTTGGAAGCCTTAAAATTACGATTTAACAGATTTTCTGCAACGTGTTGTGGTGTAGATTTCTTATATCCTTTTCGTTTTCGACGAATGACAGATTGTATTAGATACATACGCATTAAACGGTAAATTCGTTTTTCATTGTACGTAGGTGAGCCTGCCAATTCACGATAACGATTAATCGTCAGCGTCATACGACGGTATCCATAGATTCCATCAACCTGGTCGTATAGTAGGCGAATCCCCTCTAATAAAGCTTCGTTTTCTTGTTCGCGCTTTGTTGAGGTGCGCGCGCACCATTTATAATAGGCAGCACGTGAAATTTTAGCGATTTTACATAAGACGATAACCGGAATTCGTTCCTCTGTATGTAGTTCCTGAATCGCTAGATAACGCTGTTGTAAGCGAATTTGATTGATTAACGCCTCCTCTCGATTTCCTCTAACTTTTTTAAGAATAAGTTTTCTGCACGCAAGCGTTCCATTTCCCGTTCCATTTGTTGCATGCGTAATTTTAATTTCTCTTCATCTGTTAATTCTTCCATTGATTTCGTGCGCCCACGACCGTCTTTTAATGCCATTTCGCCTGCTGTTTCTAATTTCTTCACCCAGCTATACACTTGTTGATACGAAACCCCATATTTTTCTGCAGTTGCTTGATAATTTCGTTGATTGTTTAAGCAATATTGTGCAATTTCAATGCGTTCCTCTACCGTTGTTGATCTAGCTTTAGTCATAGTTTTACTCATTCCTTTTCTTGAGTCTTTTAATTCGCTATGACTATTATACTTGCGAATCCAACCATACAAAACAGAATCACTACTCACTTGATATTTTGCGAGTATTTCATTCATGGTTAGTCCATTACGTGTATAATCTAGTACCGCAGCTTCCTTCAGTTCTTTGGAGTAAGGTTTCCAAGTTTTTGATTCCTTCAACCCCTCTAATCCTTCCGCTTTATATTTCACTTGCCAACGGTAAAGTGTAGTATAGGTTAATTCATGCATTCTACAAATTTCTTCTAATGTATATTTTCCATCCTCAAACAGTTGGAGAACGGTTAGCTTTTGTTCAACTGTATGCTTACTTCGAGCCATAAAAAAATACCCCCCAACAGGTAAACAGATTTTTGTTTTTTCATCTGTCTACCTATTGGGGAGCATATCA
>NZ_JABAFC010000083.1 GCF_012843435.1 Psychrobacillus sp. BL-248-WT-3
GAGAACGTATAAAATTTTGTGTAAATGACCATAACTTTCCTATAGGAGATGATCATTATGCAAAATTACGAAAATATGAGAATCAAGGATTTAGCTAGAGAGTGTCAATCTGTTGATGACATCATCGAGATGATGAAAAATCTTTTTAAAGAAACATTACAGCTTGTATTTGAGGCCGAAATCGAAGACCACCTTGGCTACTCCAAACATAGCCCGACAGGAAATAATACCGGAAACAGTAGAAATGGCTATCGTTCAAAGGTGATTCGAACAAAGTTTGGAAATACAGAATTAAATATACCTAGAGACCGCAATGGTGAATATGAACCGCAAATCGTGAAGAATTACGAGTCGTCCATCAATGGCTTAGAAGAACAGATTTTAGCTTTGTATTCCAAAGGAATGTCCACAAGAGATATCGAGTCACATATGAAAGATATATATGGTGTCGAAGTATCTCCTAGCTTGGTTAGTAAGGTAACAGATAAAATTTTACCTCAGATTTTCGAATGGCACTCCCGCCCTTTAGACCGTGTGTATCCAATTGTTTATTTGGATGCGGTCCACTTCAAGGTGAAGCACGAGAACCGTATTATTAATAAAGCTGCTTATACTGTTCTCGGCATTAATTCCGATGGAATTAAGGATATCCTTGGTATATGGGTAGGTGAAAATGAAAGCGCGAGCTTTTGGCTAGGTGTCTGTACAGACCTTAAAAGTCGTGGTGTAGAAGATATCTTTATTGCGTGTAAGGACGGACTTTCTGGCTTTACAGAAGCGATCCAGAGCACCTTTCCAAAGACGCATATTCAGTTGTGTGTGATCCATCAATTACGAAATACCATGAAGTATGTGCCTTCAAGGGAACGAAACCCGTTTATGACCGATTTAAAGAAGGTATACAAGGCTTCTACTTTGGAGCAAGCTGAACTTGAGTTTGGAAAAGTAAAGGCATCATGGAAAGATAAATATCCGAAGGTTATTGGTTCTTGGGAGGAACATTGGTTGGAGCTTACAGCTTACTTTTCCTACCCGACGGAGATACGGAAAATCATTTATACGACCAATACAGTGGAAGGATTCCATCGCCAACTGAGAAAGGTAACAAAGACAAAAACAGCCTATCCTACGGACAATTCACTAAAGAAGATTCTTTATTTGGCCACGATGGATGCCATAAAAAAATGGAATAAGCCTATTCCAGGATGGCTAGAGTGTGAGGGACAATTCAAAATTATTTTTGAGGGGCGGATTTAGTAGGATTATCCCTTGTTCATGTACAGTCGTGTTGGGCTCCGCTACGCTACACCCAAAAGTTTTACGCTTTATTTAGACCAAAAAGATAAGAAAAAGAGAGAGAAAAACCCTCTCCTTTTTGGCCATCGGTTAAGTGCTCAGGTTGCTCTTCAGCAGAGCCTTATCCCCTTAACGGATAAAGTAAGTATGTGTTTAGAATAAAGATAGTAATACATTTACACAAAATATTTTACATTCCC
>NZ_JABAFC010000084.1 GCF_012843435.1 Psychrobacillus sp. BL-248-WT-3
GATTAAGTCCGTATAATTGTGTAAAAAGTAAAAGGGTCAAATTAATCCCTCTTGGGTACAATGTTTTCAACGACGATAAACAATGTGGAGGAATTAAGATGACCCAATTAAAGTTTAACCTAGATATGGATATTTTAAAAGACTCGGTATTAAATTCGAATATGGAGGCTTTGATAAAATCTACTATCGTTATTGTACTGAATGAATTTATGGAAAAAGAACGAGATGAGCACTTACAAGTGGCTGCTTATGAGCGTTCGGGAGAACGTCGTGATTACCGGAATGGTTATTATGAACGCGATTTGACTATGAGTATCGGAAAGATTACATTGCGTGTTCCTAGAACACGTGAAGGTGATTTTTCACCAACCGTCTTTGAACGATATGCTCGTTGTGATCAAGCGCTAGTTTTATCTATGCTTGAAATGGTGATTAATGGAGTGTCTACACGAAAGGTGACCAACATTGTTGAACAGCTTTGCGGGGAAAGTGTCTCTAAATCTTTTGTTTCTTCTCTCACACAAAAATTAGATCCAATTGTAAATGAATGGTCTCGAAGACCCCTTAACTTCACCTATTTTCCTTATGTTTTTGTCGATGCCATGTATATTAAAGTTCGCGAAGATAAACAGGTGGTATCCAAGGCTGTCTATATTGCCACCGCTATCACAGAGGATAATAAACGTACGATTTTAGGATTAAAAGTAGATCATGTAGAAAGTTATGAAAGTTGGCTCGGTTTCTTTGAAGAGCTTAAATCACGTGGACTTCAATCACCAAAACTAATTATATCAGATGCCCACTCGGGCTTACAAAAGGCTATCACACGAGCTTTTATAGGTACATGTTGGCAACGGTGTAATGTCCATTTCAAGCGAAATATCTTTGAAAAGCTCCCAAAGAAGGACTCTGCCGATGCTCGTGTCATGATTAAAAGAATCTTTGAAGCGGTGACAGTAGAAGACATGAGGCACTTTAAAGAGGAATTAATGAATAAGTATAAAGATGAACCTAAATATGAAAGGGCTCTTTCTACATTGGATGAAGGTTTCGAAGATACCATCCAATACATGCAACACCCTATGAAAATTCGTGTCTTTATAAGAAGTACCAACGCACTGGAAAGGCTAAATCAAGAAGTTAGAAGAAGAGAGAACGTAATTCGTATTTTCCCGAATACGCAATCTGCATTCCGCTTGATTGGAGCTGTATTAATGCAATATGAAGAACAATATAGAAAGAAAAAATCCCTTGTAAAATAAGTGGAATAGTTTGTAGGCGTGAGATCCCATTCATGGAGCATCCCAGATGAGTTGAACGTCGTCAAAGTGAAAAGAATCTTTGACAACGTTCAACTCATCTGGGGTTATTCGCCCATGGGATTCACGCACAAAAAATGTGAAGTGGGGTTTTTACACTTCTCAAGTAGGTTTGAAAACATTGTATACAATTTTACACAATACTATGGACTTGACT
>NZ_JABAFC010000085.1 GCF_012843435.1 Psychrobacillus sp. BL-248-WT-3
GTGAAACCTTTCATCATACGCTCGATTTCCTTATCCAAACGTTTGACTTGGGATTCCATATGGCGAATCGTACTTAAAATCACGGATAGTGAGATGTTAACGGGATCAGCCATGGCCTTGTCTAATCGAAAGGAATTACGTGCAAGCTTTTGAAGATATTTAGCGATTTCTTCTGGCTCGGCAAAACGTTTTTTGCCTTTCTCCTGTAAGAACTCAACCAGTTCTTCTAAAGGCATCTCGGCAATGGTTTCCGGATCTAGCTCTTCAATGACAGCGAGACTGGTCGTACCGAATGTATTCGAGAACGGGTTATCTTGGCGTAGGCCACTAAACTTTAAAAACAGTTGGTTCATCATGTAGGTTTTATTACGTGCAACTTCATGCATTAGATGGAATCGGGTACGTGTTAAACGACGAAGTGCTTCATATTGTAAGGTTTCTTGCATTTCATGTGGCAGACGTCCAAAGCGTAAATGATCCGCAATTACCCAGGCGTCAATTCGATCGTTTTTCGGTAACGTATCGTACCCCTTTTTAAAGCGAGATACTTTACGTGCATTTAACATATAAACCGCTGTTTGAAACGTTGGTTCATAATTGTGCAATTGATTCTTTAAATAATGAGCAACGTGCCAGCTATACTGGTCTGTCGCTTCTAATCCAATTTTAATATGTTCGCACTGATTTTTTTCCGCTGTTCCTAAAAGCTTTTGAATTAAGGTGTTCGCACCTTCTGTATCATTGGAAACAGAAAAATCAGCGAGCGTATGTCCCTCTCCATGCATGAAATGGAC
Organism: Psychrobacillus sp. BL-248-WT-3; assembly: GCF_012843435.1. Lineage (GTDB taxonomy): Bacteria > Bacillota > Bacilli > Bacillales_A > Planococcaceae > Psychrobacillus. The sequence continues at coordinate 795 of NZ_JABAFC010000085.1, forward strand.
ATGATGGGAGCGCAAACTCACGTCGATACCGACTAGCATTTGTGACATGCCAATCACCTCCTAAGGTGGGATTAATCAAGATTGTCTCAGACCTGGGTGCCCATCAGAATCATCGATGTCTGCCTCGTTATTAGCAATCAAAGTGAAAGAAGACCAAAATGAGCGCTACACTCTCTTCTTCCTCAGCGTCGCAGCCAGTGGTTAGACCTTCCATAATGAACGATGGGTAGCAGGCTTATTAAGCAGTGCACTAAGTGCCCGCAAGGGGGAAAAGCTATTTCCTGTGTCAACCTTGTCCGTTCCATTGTCTCATGGGCACGGTCTGAGAGAAAAGTAGATTGAAATAAAAAAGGACGAAGTACTGAAATGGAGCATCCTCCAATCTTCGTCCAAACGATATGAAGTTAGGCAACTCAAATAAGCAGGTAAGCACCTGTCAGCTTTATTTAGTCATGTTAAAAATAGACTTTTCCTTTTTGGCTCCCTCGGTAAAGCAGGGGTCAAACAGGTAAAACATAAAAAGGGTGAGGGAGCCAAGAGGCGACCACTTCCTATAGGAAATCCAACAGATCCTCCAGCTGTCCGGATCAACTGGAAATTCTATCGGAAAGAGCTCTTATTACTAATATACGAGGGGG
>NZ_JABAFC010000086.1 GCF_012843435.1 Psychrobacillus sp. BL-248-WT-3
TGGATCTACGTCAATATCCTGGACATAAAAAAGTTAAGTCTCTGTCAGAACGGCATCCAATCATGGAGCGTCCTGTACCCAGCGAAACCAGTCAAGTGAAAGACCGTACTTGACAGCTTTCGCTGGGTACAGGAAATACAAGCCATGGATGTCGTCCTGAAAAAATGTGTAGGTAGGGGTAAATCTGGAAAACTAGATGCCTTTGCTCTCAAACCGCTTCTTTTCGGCATAAGTCCTCTAATTGTTGAGGTGTTAGATAGTTAATAGCTCCATGAATTCGTTTTCGGTTGTACCACGACTCGATATAATGGAATAGGGTCAATCGGGCTGTTTCAAAATTGATATAACTAGATTGATATACCTCTTCTTTTTTCAAAATCGCATGAAAAGACTCGATACATGCATTGTCATATGGGCATCCTTTACGACTGAAAGATTGTTTGAATTTTGCTTCTTTCACTGCTTTTTCAAAGTCTTCACTAGTATACTGGCTGCCTAAATCGGTATGTAAGATTAGTCCTTCTTCTGGTTGTTGAACATCGATTGCGTTCGCTAAAGCTTGTAAAACAAGTTCTGTTGTCATCGATTTGGAAAAGGAATAGCCAACAATTTTTTTCGTGTGTAAATCTAGGACGGAAGCTAAATAACACCAGCCGTCTCTTAATGTATGAATATACGTAATATCTGCAACCCATTTTTCATTAATGGTCGTCGTTTCAAAATTTTGTTCTAACAGGTTTTCACGTTCCACCACTTGTCCAGTGGAGGAAGTTGGTCGGTACTTCTTCACGATCGTTGATCGAATTCCAGCCTTTTTCATGATTCGCTGCACTCGATTTAAGCTGAAATCGACCTTTTCTTGGGTTAACAGATAATGAATTTTTGGTGCACCATAGCGACCTTTACTCTCCGCATGTATAGTTTGTATGCGTGCTAAAACCGCTTCGTTTTCCATGGCATACGAAGATTTTACTTTATGGAACGACTGGTAATACGTACTTCTTGGCACTTTTAGCACATCACACATCAATTGGATAGGAAAGTGTTCTTTCTCCTTTTCGATATGGTCAATAATCTCTTGGTCTGTTACTTTCTTGCGAATATGGTCATAGCCTTTTTTAGGATGTCTACCTCCTGTTGAAGCCGAAGGTTTTCCTTTTGGATTTCTGCGATTTGTGACGGTGTTAAACCCCCACTGTTTTCGATTGGGGAATGTGTTTTAATCCATTTATAAATAGTTACTTCAGAAATACCATATTCGCTACTGAGATTACTCACAGGTGTACCAGATCTGTGGAGTTCGACAATTGTTTGTTTAAATTCTTGGTTATACCGTTTTTGTTTCATTCCGGACACGTCCTCTCTATTTATAGGATAGAGACTTAACTAACTTGTGTCCATACATCCATACTAGCATCA
>NZ_JABAFC010000087.1 GCF_012843435.1 Psychrobacillus sp. BL-248-WT-3
CAAGGCGGATTCTGTGATTGTGAGGTACTCTCTAATGTTGTTGATTAATAGAGCTTGTTGAACTAACGGGTGCTTTACTTCAATAAGAAGTAGATCCTTTTTTACTAACGACGCAGTTTAGTTTAAGTACACAGTAAGGAAAAGAGGATAAAAAATGAAAGTAGAATTTCAAAGTCGTAAGCAGGTACAGGGATTAATTATGGTATAACAGGCAATAGGGGGTTCGAAATGAAAAAAACAATATTAATATTAATATTGTTTTTTCTATTATTATCAGTAGTTTTAATCGCTTGTAAAAATGAAAGCCAAGGGTCCCAAAAGAAGGAAGATGAAAGTCAAGTATCTAAACAAGAAAATACTCAAAAAACACAGACTGAAAAAGTTGCTCTTGAAAACGAACAAAAACTTCTTCCAGTTTTTGTGAGTGTTGCTTCTCCTTCTATATCCCTTTTATCTTCTGATGGGGATGTAGTATTCCTGTCATTTGACCATTCCTATGGAGAAGTATGTTGGAATAACTGTGATGAATTCATTCATTACAATTATCCTACTATCCATAGTGGAGATGTTGAAGTTGGTAATCAACTTCAAATTGATTGGAGTTCGTTAAAACCGCAACCAACAGAAATTCATTTAATACACGTAGATAATAGCGATGAATACGATTCAAAAGAAGTGAGTAGAAAACAAAAGTCTCCTGAAAATACACCGTTAACAATTACAGTTGATGAAGAAATGATTGGAAATCAATATGCTTTCGAATTCATATGGAAAGATGGAGAAGTAGTTGAGGGAAGAAGCATAATGAATTTTAAACTTGAGTAGTGGATTTATCAAAAAGTCTTCTTGCACTAACGGTGTGCTTTAATCAAATAGAGGCTGGGACAAAACTAGCTTCTAATATTGGAAAAAGAGAAATTGAGCTCACTCAATTTCTCTTTTTCCTTATTT
>NZ_JABAFC010000088.1 GCF_012843435.1 Psychrobacillus sp. BL-248-WT-3
GTGCTGGAGAAAACACCATTACCAGAGGACCTTCGAGAAAAAGAAGTGGCGGAGCTACTCCCTTTCTACAAAGAGGTGGATGGGTTAAAGTGTGTCTCTTCTCCCAAAATAATAAAACTCAAGGAAGCCGCTGAAATCTCGATCGGGTTGACCGAAGGCCTGGAGATGGCTCGATTTGAGATTCATACCTTGGTTATGCAATATAGACTCGTTCAACAACAGTATGAATTACTGGCAGAACGGTTACAAGAAATCGCTCAGAATATGCCCGATTATCTCTTTTTGGTATCTATCGAGGGGGTCGGCCCCAATACAGCCGTCGAGCTGTTATCAGAGGTAGGGCCGTTCACTAACTTTCATAGTCCACGCCAAATTATCAAACTAGCGGGACTGACATTACGGGAGAACTCCTCGGGTGAACAAAAGGGACAAAAGAAGATTTCTAAACGAGGACGCAGAAAATTGCGTGCAGCCCTCTTCCGAGCCATCTTGCCTATGATTCGTTACAATCCTGCCTTTAAGGCACTGTATCATTATTATATTGAACGCCCAGTAAACCCTTTAAGAAAGAAAGAAGCCATGGTGGTCTTATGTGGCAAACTATTAAAAATCGCACATGGCCTCTGTACGAAGAAACAGATGTTTCAGTCAGAACGCATGATACAAGACCTGACTGTTCTTCAAACGGCAGCGTGAACCATTTCATTAGTTATTAACTTAGTTGGATGACATAGAGAGCTGGCACAACCGCGACATTCGACTTCAAGTCCCTGCTGGAGCATAGCCGGCCTCTGCCTTATGACTAGACCGAACGAAGGAATGTATGCGTGCGACGCAAAGAGATATGGGAGGGTACGTCATCATAAGTTCTGCAGAGAAACAGAGTGCATCCAAGAATAGTATATTTATGGAATTTTTAACCA
>NZ_JABAFC010000089.1 GCF_012843435.1 Psychrobacillus sp. BL-248-WT-3
AAGACTGACCATGATGCAACCTTTATGAGGATGAAAGACGACTACATGAAAAATGGTCAATTGAAGGCTGGTTATAATGTACAAATCGCAACAGAGGGTCAATACACGCTTGCCTATAGTTTGTTTTCTAATCCAACAGACACCAAAACCTTGATCCCCTTCCTGGATGAGATTGAGAAAAATTACTTTAAGCTACCGAAGCATATCGTGGCAGATGCAGGCTATGGAAGCGAACAGAATTATGACGATATACTATCTAATCGTAAACGCGAAGCTCTGATCACCTATAACATGTACATCAAAGAGCAAAAGAAGAAACAGAAACAAAATAAGTTCAATACTGCAAATTGGAAGTACGACGAAGAGAACGATACGTACACCTGCCCGAACCAGAAACAGCTGTCCTTTAAATATCATTCCATACGCGAGGACAAGACAGGATACAAACGGGAGTTTAAGATCTATGAATGTGAGGACTGTTCAGGTTGTCCGTTCCGCTCCTCTTGTACGAAAGCAAAAGAAGGTAATAATAGAAAGTTGATGGTGAACGAAAAGTGGGAGCAACAAAAAGAATATGTGAGTGCGAAGCTTTCAGAGGAAAAGACAGGTTCTATCTATCGTCAAAGAAAAATTGATGTGGAACCAGTTTTTGGATTCTTGAAGGCTAATTTGCGTTTCTCACGATTTTCTGTACGTGGGAAACCGAAGGTTGAAAATGAAATGGGTCTTGCGTTAATGGCCGTGAACTTACGTAAGTTCACGGTAAAAACTAGATAGAAGAATAAAAAATACATAAAAATAAGGAAAAAGAGAAATTGAGTGAGCTCAATTTCTCTTTTTCCAATATTAGAAGCTAGTTTTGTCCCAGCCTC
>NZ_JABAFC010000009.1 GCF_012843435.1 Psychrobacillus sp. BL-248-WT-3
CATCATCCGCTCGACTTGCATGTATTAGGCACGCCGCCAGCGTTCGTCCTGAGCCAGGATCAAACTCTCCATAATAGAGAACTTAAAAAGCTCATTTTGTTTTGCTGGCATCATCATTAAATGATGTCAAAAATTGTTTTGCGTCAATCAAGCCGAAGCTTGTTGATGCTGTATGTCTTAACGTTTTGCATGTTCAGTTTTCAATGTTCATATAATGTATTTTGTCGTTTTGTTTTAGCGACCTTTGTATCTTAACATCGTTTTAACATGAATGTCAACACTTAATCATAAAATTTATTAAAACAAATTGAAAAGGTGTGTGTTTCCTTGAAAACAAAGCTCTTAATAACCATCACTTCTATACTGTTATTCTTGCTGTTACTCTTCGCGCCCAATACTTATTCTACACTTCTTCCCGTGTTCCAAGTAACCGAAAAACCAAGTGTTATATCGAAGGGAACCTATGGGAATACGGTAACTATCGACCTATCATTTGGTAGAGAGGATGTAGAAACCCTAGTAGAAGGTTTGAAAGCTCCTTATCCTCATTTTTTCATTAGCATTGAATGGATTGAGCGATCTGAGCCCATTATTAAAATTATGCAGGATAAAAAAATCCCTATTAGTCTGTTGGGTAAAGAGGGCTTACTGTATATAGAGGACCGGAGTCTATTTAAAAAAGAAATAGATAGATTTGAAGAGGCTATTGGTGTGAAGCCAGATTGGTTTCGAACTTCTGATTACGAGTTCCCTGTTGAACTTCAAAAAGATGCCTGGAAGGAGGAAGTAAATCTTTTAGGCTCTACTTTAGTTTTAGGAAATACTGTGCCTAAGCTTACGAAGGGAGATATACTTACCGTTCCTCTCCACCAGGAAGAAAGAGTTGATACAATCCAGCTTGCAAAATATTTAAGATCACAATCTTTTGTTAGTATTGAACAAAATATATTTAACATGAAAATGAAAACCAAAAGTTATCCCTAATAGCGTAGAGAATTCAACTATTCTTCTATAATAAAAAACTGCTCCGACTAATAGTCAGAGCAGTTTTCTTATTTAACCTTTGCCTCGGCTTCTCTTCTCGCTTTTCTCCGCGCTTCTAGTTTTAATCGGTCTTCATCAGATTTAGCGTTGTATTTTGGTAAAGCCAATAACTGATATGCATTAACCGCTAGAATTGGGAACAATAATAAAGTAACCCAGCTATCGACGTTATCTGCATTAACCATTAAGACAGGAAGCCACTCTATTGTTGAAATTACAATCATAAAGAACAATGCAGAGATTAACACGTGTTTTTTCGTTTTATTTGCTTTGATAAGCGCCACCACTACTCCTGTTCCGATTAGAACGACTAACAAGAAAGCGTATAGCCAAACTTGCGAAGTAGTATCCGCGTTTGGACGGAAACGGAACATTATTAAATCAAATATGACAAATGCAATGATTAATAACTGTACCCAATTCCATAAAGTTAGGGTTCTAAATATATTTACACCCATTTGGTGAATCGTTAAATATGCGAAAAATCCCATTTGAGTAATAACACTTACGGTAAAGCCCATTACTACCATAAAAGCAAAGGCAGCAAGAAACTCACTCCATTGGCCTGCTTCAAAGTATTTAGCAAAGGCATCATCCCAACGGATAAATAGACCTAAAACTCCTGTTATTAAACCACCGATGAGCATGGAATTGATAAAAAATTTAAACCAATTTCGTATTGTCACAGCTAGGTTGCCTCCATCTACTCTATTTCATCCTTCAATTGTAACAACGATTTGCCAAAAAATCTATTTCTTCATAATATCAATACATATTTCCGTACTAATTGTGAACAATAATTGAAAAGGATGGTGAGGAATCAATGAAGTATTTCGCCCTGATTTTATTAAGTATTGGTTTACTAGCTGGTTGTAATGACTCTTCTAGTACTCCTTCATATGAAGAAAACAAAAAAATGTTAATCGATGCTTTACAGACAGAGGATGGTAAAAAAGCGATTCGAACTCTTTTAGAGGATCCAAAGTTTCAAGAAATGCTTGTAATAGACAGTGAGCAAGTAAAAAAATCAGTAGAACAAACCATGCTTTCTAAGGAAGCCGAGGAGTTCTGGAAAGAAATTTACCAAGATCCTAAATTTTCTGAGACCATGGCTAAGAGTATGAAGAAGCAACAAGAAGACTTAATGAAAAGCATGATGAAGGATCCAGAGTATCTGAAAGACTTAGAAACATTCTTTAGCTCAGACGAGATGAAAAAAGAATTAGAGAAAACATTGAAATCGAGTGATATGAGAAAAGAAATTCAAAAGGTTGTGGAAGAAACTATTCAAAGTCCGTCTCTCCAAGCAAAATGGCAGAAGCTAGTGGAAGAAGCCGGTGCTTCTAAAGAAGAAGGTGGCTCTAAAGAAGAGGGAGGTAAAAAAGAAGAAGAAAAATAGGCCGCTCCTCTATGGAAACGGCCTTTTCTTTATGCTTTTTCTATTACTTTTTCAGCTATTTCTAAATATAGCTTCCCAGTATCATGCGTTTCGCCGTATACAGAAGGAGCAAAGTCAATGTCGTTCCAGTCAGGCTGACCTAATGGAATTTGACCAAGAAGCTCGGTACGAAGCTCATCCGCAAGTTTTGGTCCTCCACCTTTTCCAAAAACAAATTCCTTTTCGCCTGTAGATTTAGATTCATACCAGGACATATTTTCAATAACACCTAGAATTTCGTGGTCCGTCTGTAATGCCATTGCACCTGCACGCGCTGCTACAAACGCAGCTGTAGGGTGAGGAGTGGTTACAACGATCTCTTTAGAAGCCGGTAGCATTTGGTGTATGTCTAACGCGACGTCACCAGTTCCGGGCGGTAAATCTAGTAGCAAGAAATCTAACTCTCCCCACTCTACGTCTTTAAAGAATTGGTCTAACACTTTCCCTAACATTGGTCCACGCCAAACTACTGGAGTATTGTTCTCTACGAAAAATCCCATGGATATTACTTTTACGCCTTTGCGTTCCACTGGAATAATTCGATCCTCTTTAATCTGTGGCACGTCTTTAACACCCATCATATCAGGCACACTGAAGCCGTAAATATCTGCATCTACTAATGCAACTTTTTTACCTAATCTTGCTAGAGCAACAGCAAGGTTTACGGAGACTGTAGATTTACCTACTCCACCTTTACCCGATGCAATCGAGATGATTTTTACTTTACTGTTTGGAGAAAGAATATCTTCGCTATCGCTTTCTTTCCCTTTTCCTCTGAACTGCTCCAATACTTCTTTAGGAAGCTCCTCAAAACGAATACCTACAGTATTTGCACCAGCGTTTTTTAACACTTCAACCACTTTTGTTTGTAATTGCATCTGCTCCGCAGAGTTGATCTTAGCGATTGCAAGCTTAACGCTAACATGATTCTTTTCTTCTTTTATTGAAACTTGAGAGATACCATTCGTTTCTTCAAGCGTTCTATGTAAAAACGGATCGTTTAATTCCCCAAGTAATGTACGAACTTGATTCTCATTAATCATTGTGTAGACACTCCCCTTTAGTTAACTATTCGCAATATAGTATACCATATACGAGTGTCTACCATCCCATCAACGGCTCAATAAATGCTTTCTTCTACAAATACACCTATCCCTTTAGCTATAGCATTTACCATCTCATTTTGATATTTGTCTGATGTAAGTAACTCTCTTTCCTCTGTATTACTTATAAACCCTGTTTCTACTAATACCGCTGGGGCTTTTGCTTTCTTTAAAATGTATACTTGTTTAATAGCTAGAGCTTCTCGTTCTGTATTTCCTATATTTGTTCTAATGGAAGACTGAATAGACTTAGCCAACAGCTGACCACCCTCATGTCCTTCTGCGTGGTAGAAAACTTGAGCACCTCTCCATCTTTCCTCTGGCACAGCATTCACGTGCATACTAATAACCATATCCGGCTCAGAGTTATTCATTATCTCCTCACGAAGCAGAAGGTCAGCTCGTTTTCTAGCTCTTGTAGTTGGAAAGTCCTCATCTGGTGAATGTTCAGCTACAGCGTCTCCTTCTTTAGTTCTTGTCATAACAACGGTTGCACCTTGAGACTTCAATAACTTCTCTAGTTTAAGAGACATAGCTAATGTAATATCTCTTTCCACTATTTCTCCATAACTAGCGCCGCCATCCATACCACCATGGCCTGGATCAATCACAATCTTTACCCCACTCAAAGGCTCTGGTAGGAAGAAACCAATATCACTTGCTCTCGTACTGTACGTTACAGCTAATAGAGTGACAAAAAATAAAACCCCAATTGTTAACCATTTCTTCAGATTAATCGCCCCTTTTTCACTCATTATACGTACGAGGGACAAAGAGTATGATTAGATTCTAGGCTTCATTTTAGAACTTATCCAAAACGAGGGAACTGATAAAACAGTAATAATAGATATGATAAAGAACACGACTGCTCCAGCTCCTATGTTGTCTAAAAGTATGCCTCCCAAACTAGGAGCAATTATTCTTCCTATAGACTTAACTCCGGTTAGAGCGAAGTAAGTTCCTTTCTCATGGTCCTCACACATACTGTCTATATGTATATCTACCATTGTAAATACGAGCACCTCTCCAGCAGTGAAGATTATCATTGCTCCAATCAAAACAATAATATTAGGACTTTGGCCAAATATTAATAACCCTAAGGATAACATCCCACTTCCTATCATGAGAGAAGTAGTCGTACTAATCCGCTCTCCAAGCTTATAAACAAAATATTGAATGATAAGAACCGTAATAGCGTTCGTAGTGATCAACCATGCAAAATATTGTACAGCAAGCTCAGCGTCAAACGTCCTTCCGAGATATTGGCTGAAGGTCGAATCAAACTGACTGTATCCAAAGGTTACAAAAATAAGAGCTAGTACAAAAATGCTAAACGCATAATCTTTTTTAAATACATAAAAAGATTGAAAAATAGATGATTTACTTGCACTAGCCACTGGCCTCACCATTGGATACTTCTTAAACAACACTAAAAATGTAATAATGTTAATTAAAAAGATAAAACCTACTCCAAAGAATATATTCTCTAGCCCAAAACGCTGAAAATAGACAGAAGTAAGGGGAGCTACAGCAGCAGAAATATTAATCAAGAAATATCGGATATTAAAAATTAGTCTTCTATTCTCTGGCTCCGTATAAAGACTCAATAGAACACGATAGGTCGGTTCTACAATCGATTGACTCATCCCAAGAACAATAGCAAAAATGATAAATCCTGCGTATTGATCTATAAATGGAAAATATATATAACACGCAAGATACCCAGCTAAGCCCGTAATGATTACTTTATTTTTAGGAAATTTATCAATATAAGGACCAATAAAAAAACTCATAATAAGTCCTGAAAATGCAAGAGTGGAAAGTATAGCTCCAATTTGCATGCCCGTATAGTCAAACTCATTCAATAAAAATAAAGTTAGGTATGGAATAACTAAAAATGTTCCAAATCTCGCTAAGAAAATGCTCACCAAAATGGTGGAGGTAACAACATTAAATTTTTTTCTCATTTCAACCCTGCTTCTCTCTATTTTTCGTATTCATATAAGCAAACTTGCTTGTCACCCAAGATTATTTCTTTTGCTAGTCTCATTCCTGTCTTCTCTGCTACCTTCCTAGATGCTAGGTTTCCCTTCTGAACAAGCGATATATATCTATCTTCTCCTAGCTGGCTCAACCCTCTTTCTAACAAAGATTTTGCAGCTTCACTTGCATAACCATTTCTCCAATGCTCTCTAGCAATCCAATAACCAACTTCTAATTCTTCTCTTCCCTCTATCACCTGTGGGACAATTCCTGCATGCCCAATAGGTACTCCATCCGTTTTACGGACAAGTAGCTTTAATCCATACTCCTTGTTTAGCTCATAATGTTGGAATATCCATTGTAAGAAATTTACGGATTCCTCCCGGTTTCTTGGCTTTCCACTCCCTATAAACCTCATCATTTTCTCATCCGATAGCATCGAATATAGAAATTTAAAGTCATCCTCTGTATAAGAACGGAACATTAATCGTTCAGATGAAAACAATTCCCCCACCTCCAATATGTATAATTGCTAACTTAATATACACCTTCGCAATTTATGCTACAATCACTATTTCGGCAGAAGATAAATTTTTCTTAATAATTTGTTATTAAATAATAATTTCCCAGGTAATAAATTTTTCCATTACGAATAAAAGGTAGATTAAGGTGCTGAAGACCCAATCTACCTTTTTCGTTAACCTATTTTTTTTACTAAGTAATATTGTTTACTATCCTTCGCAGGAAAATCATCCACAATCCCAATTTCTTCGTAACCAAATTTTTTATAAAAATTCGGGGCTTGAAAGCTAAAGGTATCTAATTGTATAAGCTTACAGCCATGTTCTATCGCAAATTCTTCTATCCTAGTTAGCAGCTCTTTACCGTGACCCTGCCCTCTCAATGAGTCATCCACCCATAGGAAGTCTATATGAAGGTGGTACCAAAAAATTATCCCTGTAATTCCTCCGAGAATTTTTTGATGTTCATCACGCAGTATGTAACTGATCTGTTGTTTCGGGTGCTTCACTTCTTCAGGAACATTGGCCATATTATGCTCGATAACCTTTTGTCGTATATAATCACTATCCGCCTGATTCCATTGCTTTATAATTTCCATGCCAACATTCCCCTCTCCACGTTCTTTGTTCAATTTTAACTTATATAAATTACGTAGTCTTTTTTTATAATAAAACAACTCCTTAGAAATCAAATATTACAAGATTTCACTGGAGCTATTTCACAAGCATCTGACTCCGCTGTGTTGCAGTTAGTATATAAACAATTATTTTATTTGTTTCTAATAAACTCTTAGCATTCGTCCATACCTGTCCAATACGCCAATGTTTATTTTTCCACGAAAAAACCCTCTCCCAAATTGGGAAAGGGTTGTAAATTCGATATTAACGTTTTGAGAACTGAGGTGCACGACGAGCGCCTTTAAGTCCTGGTTTTTTACGTTCTTTCATACGTGGGTCACGTGTTAAGAATCCTGCTGATTTTAAAGCTGGACGGAAATCAGGATCTACTGTAAGTAGTGCACGTGCAATACCGTGACGGATTGCTCCTGCTTGACCTGTGAATCCACCACCATTAACGTTTACATGAACATCGTAGCTACCTAAAGTTTGAGTAGTTACTAATGGTTGTTTAATGATTTCACGTAAAGTTTCGTATGGTACGTAATCTTCTACGTCACGTTTGTTGATAACGATTTTTCCTTCGCCTGGTACTAAACGTACGCGTGCTACTGAGCTTTTACGGCGACCAGTGCCGATATATTGAACTTGTGCCAAGTGTATGTCCTCCTCTTAATTATTATCCGCGAAGCTCAAATGCTTCTGGTTGTTGTGCTGCATGTGGATGTTCTGCTCCAGCGTAAACGTGAAGTTTTCCGAACATTTGACGACCTAAAGTGTTTTTAGGAAGCATTCCTTTGATCGCTAATTCGATCATTTTTGTTGGGTACTTAGTACGCATTTCTAAAGCAGTACGTTGTTTAAGTCCACCAGCAAATTGAGTGTGACGGTAGTAAATTTTGTCGTTTAACTTGTTCCCAGTTAAATGAATTTTTTCTGCATTGATAATGATCACATGATCACCAGTGTCAACATTCGGTGTGAATGTTGGTTTGTTTTTTCCACGTAAAATAGCTGCTACTTCAGAAGCAAGACGACCAAGAGTTTGGCCTTCAGCGTCGATAACTAACCATTTACGTTCTACTTCGTGACCTTTAGCCATGAATGTTGTACGCATGTATTTTGTCCTCCTAATTCAATCATAATCGATCTATAATTTTCTATATCCTCATAACAATAAGTTTCGGGGCTTATATTGTGGGGCTAATGAAAATACCATACATCATCATAACCCGCCGTCGCTTAATAGTCAAGTATTTTTCCATAAACACCTGGAAAAGTTGCTATATCATGAATACTCTACTTTTTCTAGGTATAAACCGTGTGCTGGAGCGGTTTTCCCAGCTTTTTTTCTATCGCAAGATTGAAGAATTCCCGGTAGCTCGTCTACATTTTTTTTTCCTATTGCCACTTCCCATAAAGTGCCTGCAATAATTCGGACCATATTATATAAAAAACCACTGCCGTTAATCACCATATGCAGCTGATTAGATTCTTCCTTCCATTCAAATTCTATCGATCGTACCGTTCGAATAAAATCTTTCACACTAGTTTTAGATGCACAGAAGCTTGAAAAATCATGCGTTCCTAAAAGGTGAACAGAAGCTTCCTTCATCAATTCTACGTTAGGCTTATATCTATCTACATGGACCGTATAGTTACGCTCAAAGGGACTTTGAATCTCTTCAAGCGACCATTTATAACGATACGTTTTACCCGCTGCATGGTATCTAGCATGAAAGTCGGCAGCCACTTCTTCTACGAAAAGTATTCGGATATCCTTTGGGAGTTGAACATTTAAAGCAGTTCTCCAGCTGTCCATAGATAAAGTAAAGGGACTATCAAAATGGATTACCTGCCCTGTAGCATGAACCCCAGCATCCGTTCGTCCACTTGCTACTACCTTTACTAGCTCTCCTTTATGGATTGTTTGTAGAACTCGTTCAAGCTCTAACTGTACGGTTCTTTTTCCCGGTTGGATTTGATAACCCGAAAATTGACTCCCGTCATAGCTTATTACAGCTCTTAAACGCATACGGTTACCTCCATTTACTGTCTAAAATAAACAAGGATAGCAGCCAGTAGGACAAGAACGACTAAAATTGACGTATCCTTCTTCCTCCACTCAAGCTTGCGATATCTTGTCCTTCCTTCTCCACCTTTATAGCCGCGAACCTCCATAGCTGTTGCTAAATCTTCTGCTCGCTTAAATGCACTCACAAATAGTGGAATGAGCAGCGGTACAATAGCATTCATGCGCTGCTTCATACTTCCCGACGTCATATCCGACCCCCTTGCCATCTGTGCTTTCATAATCTTGTCAGTTTCATCCATAAGAGTTGGGATGAACCTTAAAGAGATTGACATCATAAGCGCTAATTCATGCACTGGGAGCTTCCATTTCTTTAGGGGATTCAGAAGTATCTCTAAAGCATCTGTAATCGATATAGGGGTTGTAGTGAGCGTTAGAATGGACGTTAGTATAACAAGGACGAAGAAACGAATAGATATAAATATCCCTTGCTTCAAGCCTTCTTCATAAATCTTTATAAACTTCCATTCAAAAATAATAGCTCCCTCTCGGGTAAATATCATGTGCAGCAGGAACGTAAAGATAATTAGAAAAACGACTGGCTTTAATCCGTTGATTAAAAAGTATAATCTAATTTTGGACATACGAATGATTAAAAAAGTAAATAACACTAATATCCCATATGTAATCCAGTTATTTGCGATGAAAACTACGGCAATAAAAAGAAAAACAAAGATTAGTTTAGCTCGAGCATCTAAACGATGGATAAACGAATCTCCCGGAATATATCTTCCAAAAATCATTTTTTCTAACATTCATCCTCACACCCTTCCTTTAACAGGTGTGCCAATTCTTTCGCTAACACTTCCTCCGTTAAGCAGAGGTTCGGTAGCCTTTTACCCATCATTTGTTCTAGCTTCCGCTGAAACTTTACTGTTTGAGGTAGCTCTAAACGGTAGTCCTTTAATTGAGTTTCATTTTGAAATATTTCTTCTGGAGTTCCTTGAACTACACATTTCCCTTTATGCATAATTGCTATTTGATCTGCATATCTAGCTGCATCCTCCATGCTGTGCGTCACGAGGATGGTCGTGAGCCCCGTCTCTTGATGGATTTGATAGAAGAGGTCCATAATCTCTTTCCGGCCTCTAGGATCAAGTCCTGCAGTAGGCTCGTCTAACACAAGGACATCTGGGTTCATCGCCAGAACCCCCGCTATAGCAACTCGTCTCATTTGGCCTCCTGATAGATCAAATGGAGACTTATCCATGACTTCATCTGGTAGACCTAATAGTCGAATTAATTCGATGGCCCGAGCTTTGGCTTCTGCCTCTGATACTCCGTAATTCATAGGCCCAAACATAATATCTTTCAGAACAGTCTCATCGAATAATTGATGCTCTGGAAATTGAAAAACAATGCCTACCCTTTGTCTGACTGAGCGTAGCTGCTTATTTTTCTTATCTGCCTTCACTTCTACGTTTCCTATTTTAACTGTGCCATCCGTAGGCTTTAACAATGCATTCAAGTGCTGTAATACAGTGGATTTGCCCGACCCTGTATGCCCTATAATTGCTTGATAAGAGCCAGATGAAATATGCATGTTTACGCTAAACAGGGCTCTCTTTTCAAAGGGCGTATCTTTAGCATAAGCGTAGCTTACTTGTTGAAGTATGATGTCCATAAATCATTCACCAACTCTTCTTCTGTCATATGTTCTGCAGTTAGGGATATCCCTTCAGCTTTTAGGAGCTTGGACATTTTCATGGCGAAAGGTAAATCTAAGCCTAAATCCACCAATTCTTGACCACGTTCAAAAATCCCTTTAGGAGTATCCTCCACATACTTTTCTCCTTGATTCATCATTATTACTCTATCCGCAAGCAATGTTTCCTCTAAATCATGGGTGATAGAGATAACAGTTAAATCTGTTTCTTCTCTTAACTGTCTGACAGTCGTTAACACCTCTTCCTTTCCTTGCGGGTCTAACATAGAGGTTGCTTCGTCTAACAGTAAGATTCGAGGTTGCATCGCAATAGCGCCTGCTATCGCCACTCTTTGCTTCTGACCGCCGGATAGATGATGAGGTTCGCTATTCATAAAATCTTGCATATTGACCTTTGCTAGCGAATGTCTAACTCGTTCTACCATTTCCTCAAAGGGGATTCCGTTATTCTCAAGGGCAAATGCTACATCATCCTGAACAGTAGCCCCGACGAATTGGTTATCGGGATTTTGAAAAACCATCCCCATTTTCGATCTTGTTTCCCAAAGATTGTCTTGTGACAAGGAGTCACCAAAAACACGTACTGTTCCCTCCTGAGGAAATAGAAGACCATTCATTAGTCGGGCTAACGTCGATTTACCAGAACCATTATGACCTACAATGGCGACCCATTCACCTTCCTTAATAGAAAATGACACATTATGTATAGCTGGCCGTATAATAGACTCCTCTTCAGCATATGTAAAGGTTACATTCTGTAAGGATATAATTTCTTTTTTCAACCACTTAACCTCCCTTAACTAAACTCTGCTCGGCTTAACTCTATCCTAACAAATTTTATGGACAAATTAAAAAAGCGCGCACCTCATTTGGAGAAATGCGCTCTTCTATAACTTATTTCTTGACTGGTTGCTCAAGACCAGTCAGAAAATGAGGTGCGTAGAGCTAGACGAGACGCCACTAATGAAAGTCCGCTCATCATAACACTCTGCTTTTATAATGTCGTATAAATCTGTTTGAAAAAAGAAGAGGGTGGTAGCAACACCAACATCCCTCTTCAGCTTTGGATTTTAATTTAGCAATCGATCAAACGACTGATCCATTAAATTAAACTAACTCAATTACTACAACTGGTGCTCCGTCTCCGCGACGAGGTCCAACTTTCATAATACGAGTGTAACCGCCTTGGCGATCTGCATAACGTGGTGCAACATCATCAAACAATTTTTGCAAAGCAAAAGTTGTTGATTCTTCGCCTTCTTCGTTTGTAGTAGTAACTACTTCACGACGAATGTAAGCAGCTGCTTGACGACGAGCATGCAAGTCTCCGCGTTTACCTAAAGTGATCATTTTTTCAACAACAGAACGTAATTCTTTTGCACGTGCTTCAGTTGTTTGAAGACGCTCATGAATAATTAGGTCAGTCGTTAAGTCACGTAACATCGCTTTACGTTGAGAACTTGTACGTCCAAGTTTTCTGTAACCCATGGATGTTTCCCTCCTTTGGTGAATATTCATATCTAGCTATATCAAAATTCGCTTAGTCTTCTTTACGTAATCCTAAGCCAAGCTCATCTAACTTAGCTCTTACTTCTTCTAAAGATT
The DNA here is from genome assembly GCF_012843435.1 of Psychrobacillus sp. BL-248-WT-3. Lineage (GTDB taxonomy): Bacteria > Bacillota > Bacilli > Bacillales_A > Planococcaceae > Psychrobacillus. The sequence continues at coordinate 12,071 of NZ_JABAFC010000009.1, forward strand.
TACGTCCAAGGTTTCTTACTTTCATCATGTCGTCTTCTGACTTGCTAGCTAGCTCAAGTACTGTATTAATACCTGCGCGCTTCAAGCAGTTATAAGAACGAACAGAAAGATCAAGTTCTTCAATAGTCATCTCTAAAACTTTTTCTTTTTGATCTTCTTCTTTTTCAACCATGATTTCAGCAGTTTGTGCCTCATCTGTCATCCCTACAAAAATGTTCAAGTGCTCTGTTAGTATTTTTGCTCCAAGAGAAATCGCCTCTTTTGGACCGGTGCTGCCATCTGTCCACACATCAAGAGTTAATTTATCGTAGTTAGACATTTGTCCAACACGAGTGTTTTCCACTTGAAAATTAACGCGTGAAACTGGAGTATAAATAGAGTCGATCGGGATTACGCCGATAGGAAGATCCTCACGTTTGTTTTGATCAGCAGGAGTGTAGCCACGGCCTCTCCCTGCGTACATACGCATACGGAAATGACCATTTTTGCCGATTGTAGCAATATAAAGTTCAGGATTTAAAATCTCCACATCGCTGTCATGAGTAATGTCAGCTGCTGTAATCGTTCCTTCTCCTTTAACATCTATCTCTATGACTTTTTCTTCATCAGAGTAGATTTTAAGAGCTAGCTTTTTCACATTCATAATAATAGATGCTACATCTTCCACTACGCCTTCAATAGTTGAAAACTCGTGTAAAACGCCATCGATTTGAATAGAAGTAACTGCAGCTCCTGGTAAAGAAGACAGAAGGATACGACGTAAAGAATTACCCAAAGTATTTCCATAGCCACGTTCAAGCGGTTCTACAACAAATTTACCAAATTTGGCACTTTCGCTGATTTCTACACTTTCAATCTTTGGTTTTTCAATTTCGATCATTCCAATTTACCCTCCCTCAAAACATCGAATGTATAGGTTCTTTCCATCATGAATTCGATCGTTTAACTGATTGCTGTGTTGCACAACCTCAGTCTGTACAATAAATGATGTTCTCAAACATATTGAGGATCACCTATTAAACGCGACGACGTTTTGGTGGACGGCAACCATTATGTGGTACTGGTGTTACGTCTTTAATTGCTGTAACTTCTAGACCTGCAGCTTGTAGTGCGCGGATTGCCGCTTCACGACCAGCACCAGGACCTTTAACAGTTACTTCTAAAGTTTTTAAACCATGTTCCATTGAAGTTTTAGCAGCAGTTTCAGCAGCCATTTGTGCAGCGAATGGAGTAGATTTACGAGAACCTCTGAATCCAAGAGCTCCAGCACTTGACCAAGAAATTGCATTACCTTGCATGTCTGTTATAGTCACAATAGTGTTGTTAAATGTTGAGCGAATGTGAGCAATACCGGATTCGATATTCTTTTTCACACGACGCTTACGTGTTTGTTGTTTACGTGCCATGTTAAGAAGAAACCTCCTTTACCGATTATTTTTTCTTGTTAGCTACTGTTTTACGTGGACCTTTACGAGTACGAGCATTGTTCTTCGTGTTTTGTCCGCGTACTGGTAAGCCGCGACGATGACGGATTCCTCGGAATGAACCGATTTCCATCAGACGTTTAATGTTTAGTGATACTTCACGACGAAGGTCACCTTCTACTTTGTATACACCGATTTGTTCACGGATTTTGTTAAGCTCGTCTTCAGTTAAATCACGAACGCGAGTCTCTTCTGAGATCCCAGCTTCCGCTAATACTTTTTGTGACGTAGTTTTACCAATTCCGAAAATATATGTTAATGCAATAACAACGCGTTTATCGCGTGGAATGTCAACACCAGCAATACGTGCCATATGTGTCGTGCACCTCCTTCTTATTATCCTTGTCTTTGTTTGTGTTTAGGATTTTCACAGATTACCATTACTTTACCGCGTCGGCGAATTACTTTACATTTTTCGCAGATCGGCTTCACAGATGGTCTCACTTTCATCTAACCCAACCTCCTTAGTAGTCCGGAGTGCAAAAGATTTATTTAAAACGGTACGTGATACGACCGCGAGTTAAATCGTAAGGAGAAAGTTCAATTGTGACTTTATCTCCAGGTAAAATGCGGATAAAGTGCATACGAATTTTACCCGATACATGCGCAAGTATCGTATGACCGTTTTCTAATTCTACCTTAAACATCGCGTTTGGCAAAGTCTCAACAACTGTTCCTTCGACTTCAATTACATCATCTTTCGCCATCAACCCTGTCTCCCTTCTATATACAAATCAGGTTCTCAACAATAATCAAACGTAATTTGCTGTAGTATAGCCTCAAAATAAACGAAACTATTCGTTTTAAGCATATGTTTGGAAATCATGAGAGATGTTCGAAAGACACTCGTAAGGTTTCGTTTAACGCAATCCACCGAGTAGACTGACTGGTAGAAACCTGTCTCCCTCATGTCAACATGTTCGTACGAATGTGTTGGATGAGTTCCATAGTACCCGTTCGATTAATGCTTTCCACGAAACCCATTATACCCTTTCAGAAATCAAAATGCACGTGGACTAGGGGGTCCTCGCTGTTAACACATTTTAAAATCATCCAGTTCGTATACCGGGCGCAATATGCTTTTGCAGCTCTCGAAAAAAACGTTTACGTTCTTTGCATACTACCCGGATATTCAGTCGTCTGCGACGGGCACCGGGCTTTAGATGCGGTTGCCCTGTAACAGAGCATCGATGTCAGCAAATACTACTTTAATATCCTGCTGGCCATCTAAATTACTTAAAACACCTTTGTTCTCATAAAAATCAAGCAAAGGTTGTGTTTGCTTCATATTTACTTCCAGACGGTTCGTCACCGTTTCGGGATTATCGTCCGCACGTTGATAAAGCTCTCCTCCATCTTTGTCACAAACACCCTCCTTAGCAGGTGGGTTGAACAGTAGATGATAAGCAGTGCCGCATTCTTTACAAATACGACGACCTGTTAGACGTTTAATCAATTCTTCTTGTTCTACTTGAATATTAAGCACATGCTCAATAGATTTCCCTAGATCCGAAAGTAAAGCATCTAATGCTTCAGCTTGAGGAACCGTACGCGGGAAGCCATCTAATAGGAATCCTTGATCGCAATCTGGTTTACTTAATCTTTCACGAACAATACCAATCGTAACTTCATCGGGTACTAATGCACCTTGATCCATAAACGATTTTGCTTTTAAACCAAGCTCCGTGCCTTCTTTAATAGCTGCACGAAACATGTCGCCTGTAGAAATATGAGGGATTGCGTACTTCTCAACAATTTTATCTGCTTGAGTGCCTTTACCAGCACCAGGCAGACCCATTAAAACGATATTCATACGAAAATGCCCCCCAGGACTATTTGTTGATTTTTAGGAACTCTTATCGTTCCTAAAAACCTACATTATTTCATAAAGCCTTTATAGTGACGTTTAACTAATTGGGATTCTAATTGTTTCATTGTTTCAAGGGCTACCCCAACAATGATAAGCAGACTTGTTCCGCCAATTTGTATCGATTGTGGTAAACCAGCAAACTTTACAAATAATAGAGGCATAATAGAGATTACTGCTAAGAAAATAGCTCCAACAAAAGTTAAACGGTATAAAACGCTCGTTAAGTAATCTTGTGTGTTTATTCCTGGACGAATCCCTGGAATATATGCACCTTGCTTTTTCAAGTTATCTGCTACATTTTCCGGATTCACCTGAATGAATGCGTAGAAATAAGTAAAGGCAGCTATCAAAGCAACATAGATGATCATACCAACTGGCTGTGTGTAATCTAGCGTGTTTCTAATAAATTCTGTTGTTTTGTTTTCACCAAAGAACAAAATGATAGACTGCGGAGCCATAAGGAACGCAGATGCAAAGATTACTGGGATAACTCCCGCAGCGTTAACTTTTAAAGGTAAATGTGTTTGTTGGCCTCCAGTTTGTGAAGAACCAGCAACACGTTTTGCATATTGAATAGGAATTTTACGCAACGCTTGTTGAATATAAATAACTCCTACTGTAACTGCAATGATTGCCAATAAAAGCAAGATGATAATCACGATGTTGATGAATAATGCATCACCAGCATCTTGGATTTGTTGAGCATACAATTGGTTAACTCCGTTAGGGATAGCAGCAACAATACCTGCAAAGATAATGACAGAAATACCATTACCAACGCCTGAAGCAGTGATTTGTTCACCTAACCACATTAAAAATGCAGTACCGGCAGTTAATACAACCGCAATAGTTAGATACGTTAGAATACCATCGTCTTTTATCAAAGAACCACTATACATTTGGTTGAAACCGTATGACATGGCGATCGCTTGGATAAAAGCTAACACAATTGTGAAGTATCGAGTAAATTGAGCAAGTTTCCGTCTTCCGACTTCCCCTTGTTTTGCCCACTCAGTAAACTTCGGAACAACGTCCATTTGTAACAACTGAACGATAATTGATGCTGTAATGTATGGCATGATACCCATTGCTAAAATAGAAAAGTTAGCAAGAGCTCCACCACCGAATGTATTTAAGAAACCGATTAAACCTAGTTCATCTGTTTGCTTTAATACATCTGCATTAACGTGAGGTACTGGAACAAATGTCCCAATACGAAACACGATTAGCATTAATAATGTAAAAATGATTTTATTTCGAATATCTCTCACACGCATAAAGTTGGAGATTGTCTGAAACATTAAACCACCTCTGTTTGTCCGCCAGCATTCTCGATTGCTTCTTTTGCTGTTGCAGAGAATTTGTGAGCTTTTACTGATAGTTTCTTCTCAAGAGTTCCATTACCTAAGATCTTAATACCAGACTTTTCGTTACTCACAACACCTGTTTCTATTAATAGAGCAGGTGTAACTTCTGTGCCTTCTTCGAAACGATTTAATGTGTCAAGGTTTACAATTGCATATTCTTTACGGTTGATGTTAGTAAATCCACGTTTTGGTAAACGACGGAATAAAGGGTTTTGACCCCCTTCAAATCCTGGACGTACTCCTCCGCCTGAACGAGAATTTTGACCTTTATGACCTCTACCTGCAGTTTTACCGTTACCAGAACCGATACCACGACCTACGCGGTTACGTGTAGAACGAGATCCTTCTGCTGGTTTTAACTCATGAAGTTTCATATGGTGGCACCTCCTTATTCTTAAAATAAACCTTAAATTTCTTTCAAAGTTACTAAGTGAGCTACTTTGCCAACCATTCCGCGGATAGCGGCGTTGTCTTGGTGCTCAACTGTTTGATGAAGTTTACGTAATCCAAGAGCTTCTGCTGTTTTGCGTTGATTTGGTTTAGTACCAATCAAGCTTTTAGTAAGGGTGATTTCTAATTTAGTTGCCATTGTAATTTCCCCCCTTATCCTAACAGTTCTTCTACTGATTTACCACGTAATTTAGCAACGTCCTCAGCACGTTTTAGTTGATTTAAACCTTGTACTGTAGCACGAACCATGTTAATTGGTGTGTTAGATCCAAGTGATTTCGATAGAATATCAGTAATACCAGCTAACTCAAGAACCGCACGAACTGGTCCTCCAGCGATAACTCCAGTACCTGGTGCTGCTGGTTTAACTAGAATAGATCCAGCTCCAAAGCGACCAATTACTTGGTGAGGAGTAGTTCCGCCAACTCTTGGTACTTCGATTAGATTTTTCTTCGCATCTTCAACTGCTTTACGGATAGCATCAGGAACCTCTTGAGCTTTCCCAGTACCAAATCCTACATGTCCGTTTTTGTCTCCAACTACTACTAATGCAGTAAAGCGGAAACGACGTCCACCTTTTACAACTTTAGCAACACGATTAATTGTTACTACGCGTTCTTCAAGTTCAAGTTTGTTTGGGTCAATACCACGCATGAAATATGTCCCTCCTTCTTCTTAAAATTCTAAGCCGTTTTCACGTGCAGCTTCAGCTAACGCTTTAACACGTCCATGATATAAGTAACCGCCACGGTCGAATACAACAGATTTAATGTTCTTTTCAGTAGCGCGTTTAGCGATTGTTTCACCGATCAATTTAGCAGCTTCAACGTTTCCAGCTGTTCCATTGAAATCTTTGTCCATAGTTGACGCACTTACGATTGTTACACCTTGTGTATCATCGATAAGTTGAGCGTATAAGTGTTTATTAGAACGGAATACATTTAAACGAGGACGTTCAGTAGTACCCGTGATTTTTGTACGAACACGTGCATGACGTTTCTTACGAACTTGATTTTTGTCTTGTTTCGTAATCACAGTAGTCACTCCTTTCTAATGCGCAATGCATTATTTACCTGTTTTACCTTCTTTGCGGCGTACAACTTCACCTTCATAGCGAATACCTTTACCTTTGTAAGGCTCAGGTGGGCGAACTTGACGGATGTTAGATGCTAATGCACCAACGCGTTCTTTGTTAATACCGCGAACGATAATTTTTGTATTAGAAGGAACTTCAACTTCAAGTCCATCTTCAGGAGTGAATTCAACTGGATGAGAGTACCCTACGTTAAGTACAAGTTTCTTACCTTGTAATTGTGCACGGTAACCAACCCCAACTAATTCAAGTCCACGTGCAAATCCTTCAGAAACACCAGTAATCATGTTTGCTAATAAAGCACGAGTTGTGCCATGGATTGTACGGTGTTCTTTAGAATCTGAAGGACGAACTAAAGTAATAACATTACCTTCTTGTTCAATCTTGATATCTTGGTTAAAAGAATTTGTTAATTCACCTTTTGGTCCTTTAACGATCACAGTGTTATCAGCGTTAACTGTTACTGTAACGTTAGCAGGAACCTCTATTGGTTTTTTACCTACTCGAGACATTTTGTTGCACCTCCATTCGTTTGTTGATTATTACCAAACGTAAGCTACGATTTCTCCGCCAACTTGTTTAGCGCGAGCTTCTTTATCTGTTAATAAACCATTTGAAGTAGAAACTAAAGCAATTCCTAAACCGTTCAATACTCTAGGTACTTCGTTTGTTTTAGCGTAAACGCGTAGACCAGGTTTTGAAATACGTTTCAAACCAGTAATAACGCGCTCGTCATTTTGACCATATTTTAAGAAGATGCGGATGATTCCTTGTTTGCTATCTTCTACATATTCAACATCACGTACGAAACCTTCGCGTTTTAAAATTTCAGCGATTTCCTTTTTCATGTTTGAAGCAGGAACTTCTAATTTCTCGTGACGAACCATGTTAGCATTACGAATGCGTGTTAGCATATCTGCAATTGGATCTGACATTGTCATTACATTTACCTCCTTCCCAGTTATAGGGGATTACCAGCTTGCTTTTTTAACGCCAGGAATTTGTCCCTTGTATGCAAGTTCACGGAAACAAATACGGCAAAGCTTAAATTTACGATATACAGAGTGCGGACGACCACAACGCTCGCAGCGTGTGTACTCTTGCACTTTGAACTTTGACGTACGTTGTTGTTTAACGATCATTGATTTTTTAGCCACGTTTTCGCCTCCCTTATTTTACTTTTGGAATGGCATACCGAACTGTGTTAATAACTCACGAGCTTCTTCGTCAGAGTTCGCAGTTGTTACAATTACGATGTCCATACCGCGTACTTTCGAAACTTTATCATAATCGATTTCAGGGAAGATTAATTGCTCTTTTACTCCTAGAGTGTAGTTACCGCGACCGTCGAATGCTTTTTTAGAAACACCGCGGAAGTCACGTACACGAGGAAGTGAGATAGAGATTAATTTATCCAAAAAGTCGTACATACGCTCACCACGTAGAGTAACTTTTGCACCGATTGGCATACCTTCACGTAGACGGAATCCAGCGATCGATTTTTTAGCTTTCGTAACTACAGGTTTTTGACCTGAAATAATTTGTAATTCTTCAACAGCAGCATCAAGTGCTTTTGTGTTAGATACAGCATCACCCACACCCATGTTGATAACAATTTTATCAACTTGAGGAACTTGCATTACTGAACTATATTCAAACTTGCTCATTAGAGCAGGAGAAACTTCCTTAAGATACTTTTCTTTTAGGCGGTTCATGTGTGTACCTCCTTTCTCTTTACTTATTTAATAATTTCACCAGATTTTTTCGCAACACGAACTTTTTTGCCATCTTCTACTTTATAACCTACGCGAGTCGGCTCGCCAGTTTTAGGGTCGATTAACATTACATTCGATACGTGAATTGCAGCCTCTTGGCTTACAATTCCTCCTTGCGGATTAGCTTGGTTGGGCTTAATGTGTTTTTTGATGATGTTTACACCTTCAACTAAAACACGGTCTTTCTTCGGGTAAGCAGTTAGGATAACACCTGTTTTCCCTTTGTCTTTACCTGAGATCACCATTACTTTGTCGCCTTTTTTAACATGCATTCTGTCGCACCTCCTTGATTGGCACTTTCATGATAATTAAAGAACTTCTGGAGCTAAAGATACGATTTTCATGAAGTTGCTGTCACGTAGTTCACGCGCAACAGGTCCGAAAATACGAGTTCCACGCGGTCCTTTATCGTCTTTGATAATAACGCACGCGTTTTCATCAAATTTGATATAAGTTCCGTCTTTACGGCGTACGCCGCTTTTAGTGCGAACGATAACAGCTTTAACTACGTCACCCTTCTTGACAACGCCACCTGGTGTTGCTTTCTTAACTGTACATACGACGATATCGCCGATATTAGCAGTTTTACGTCCAGTACCACCAAGTACTTTTATTGTTAAAACTTCACGTGCACCTGAGTTGTCTGCAACTTTCATACGAGTTTCTTGTTGGATCACTTAGGTTACCTCCCTCCGGAAATTAGTAGTTCCGAATTTATTATTAGATAATAACCGCTTTTTCTACAACTTCCAATAAACGGAAACGTTTTGTAGCTGATAGCGGACGAGTTTCCATAATACGGACGATATCGCCGATTTGGGCTACGTTTTGCTCATCATGAGCCTTAAATTTCTTAGAATATTTAACACGTTTACCGTATAATTTATGTTTTTTATGTGTTTCAACTAAAACAGTGATTGTTTTATCCATTTTGTCAGAAACTACACGGCCAGTGTATACTTTGCGTTGATTACGCTCAGTCATGCCTGAAAACCTCCTTTATCAGTTGTTTGCACTGATTTCTCTTTCGCGAATTACAGTTTTCATACGTGCAATCGCTTTACGAACTTCACGAATGCGAGCTGTGTTTTCTAATTGACCAGTCGCCAATTGGAAGCGAAGGTTGAAAAGCTCTTCTTTCAGTGATTTTACCTTTTGTTCTATTTCTGCAGTAGTAAGTTCACGGATGTCATTAGCTTTCATTAGATTCACCACCAATTTCTTGACGTTTAACTATTTTACACTTAATAGGAAGCTTATGAGACGCTAAGCGCAATGCTTCGCGAGCTACCTCTTCAGATACGCCAGCAATTTCAAACATAATTTTCCCTGGTTTAACGACTGCTACCCAACCTTCAGGAGCACCTTTACCGGATCCCATACGAACCTCAAGAGGCTTTTTCGTATAAGGTTTATGCGGGAATATTTTAATCCATACTTTACCGCCACGTTTCATGTAACGTGTCATAGCAATACGAGCTGATTCAATTTGACGACTTGTAATCCAGCTAGCTTCAGTTGCTTGTAAACCAAATTCACCGAAAGCTATTTCTTTACCGCCTTTTGCTTCACCACGCATTTTCCCACGGTGTTCGCGACGATATTTAACGCGTTTAGGCATTAACATATTATTTGCCTCCTTCCTCAGAGTTCTTCTTAACTGGAAGGACTTCACCACGATAGATCCATACTTTAACGCCTAACTTACCATAAGTTGTGTCAGCTTCAGCATGTGCATAATCAATATCTGCACGTAGTGTATGAAGTGGTACAGTTCCTTCGCTGTAATGTTCAGCACGCGCGATGTCTGCTCCGCCTAAGCGTCCAGATACTTGAGTTTTAATACCTTTAGCGCCAGAACGCATTGTGCGTTGAATTGCTTGTTTTTGAGCACGACGGAAAGATACGCGGCCTTCTAATTGACGTGCGATACTTTCTGCTACTAATTTAGCATCAAGGTCAGCTCTTTTAATTTCTACGATGTTGATGTGTACACGCTTGCCAGTGATATCGTTTAAGTGTTTACGAAGTGCTTCGACTTCAGTACCACCTTTACCGATTACCATTCCTGGTTTCGCAGTGTGAATTGTAATGTTTACACGTTTAGCAGCACGCTCGATTTCTACTGTAGAAACAGAAGCATCTTTTAAACGAGTTTCAATGTACTTACGAATTTTTAAATCTTCATGAAGTAAGTTTGCATAGTCTTTGCCAGCGTACCATCTTGACTCCCAGTCACGAATGATCCCAACTCGCAATCCTATTGGATGAACTTTTTGACCCACGAATTATCCCTCCTTCTTCTCAGATACCACTACCGTAATGTGGCTTGTACGTTTGTTGATAGCACTTGCACGACCCATCGCACGTGGACGGAAACGTTTTAGTGTTGGACCTTCATCAACAAATACTTCAGAAACAACTAGGTTGTTAATATCTAAATCATAATTGTGCTCTGCGTTCGCAATAGCAGATTTTAAAACTTTCTCAACAACAGGTGATGCTGCTTTTGGTGTAAGTTGTAAAATTGCAACTGCCTCGCCAACTTGCTTACCTCTGATTAAATCAACGACTAATCTTACCTTACGAGGAGCAATGCGCACTGTTTTAGCAATAGCTTTTGCTTGTGACATTTGAATGACCTCCTCTCAAATTAGCGTCTTGTTTTCTTATCATCTGCACCATGACTTTTATAAGCGCGTGTTGGTGCAAACTCGCCTAGTTTATGACCTACCATATCCTCAGTCACGTATACAGGAACATGTTTACGTCCGTCATATACAGCGATAGTTAACCCGATAAAAGTTGGGAAAATTGTTGAACGGCGAGACCAAGTCTTAATCACTTGTTTTTTCTCAGAATCCTTTTGTGCATCGACCTTTTTCAATAAATGATCGTCTGCGAAAGGTCCTTTTTTCAAGCTACGACCCATGCTGAAACCTCCCTCCGTGATTGCACCACGGCTCGTTCTTTGAACCGTAGTAAAACCACTTTATTTTTTACGACGACGAATGATAAGTTTGTCGGATTTGTTTTTCTTGCTACGAGTTTTGTATCCAAGAGTTGGTTTACCCCATGGAGACATTGGAGACTTACGTCCGATTGGAGTACGTCCTTCACCACCACCATGTGGATGGTCGTTCGGGTTCATTACAGATCCACGTACAGTTGGGCGTTTACCTAACCAACGATTACGACCTGCTTTACCGATGTTTACAAGTTCGTGTTGTTCGTTTCCTACTTCACCGATAGTAGCGCGGCAAACTCCTAGGATTAAACGTACTTCACCAGATTGTAAACGTACGATAACGTACTTACCTTCTTTACCTAATAATTGAGCAGATGTACCAGCAGAACGAACTAACTGACCACCTTTACCAGGTTTCATTTCGATATTATGGATAGTAGTACCCATTGGGATGTTTTGCAATGGAAGTGCATTACCTGCTTTAATATCAGCTTCTGGTCCTGACACGATTGTCATTCCCACTTCTAAGCCTTTAGGAGCTAGGATATAGCGTTTTTCCCCATCAGCATAATTTACTAATGCGATGTTTGCAGAACGGTTTGGATCATATTCAATAGTAGCAACACGTGCTGGAATACCGTCTTTGTTTCGTTTGAAATCAATTACGCGGTATTGGCGTTTGTGTCCACCACCATGATGACGAACAGTAATTTTACCTTGATTGTTACGGCCGCCTTTACGCTTAACAGGAGCAAGTAGTGATTTCTCAGGCTTGTTCGTTGTGATTTCAGCGTAATCAAGTGAAGTCATGTTACGACGTCCGTTTGTCGTTGGTTTATACTTTCTAATCGCCATTTTATTCCCTCCTTCTTGATTATTAATTCCTTATATAAGGATTAAATTTCGAATAACTCGATTTCTTTGCTGTCTTGAGTTAATGTAACAATCGCTTTACGACGTTTGTTAGTAAACCCACCAAATTTACCTACGCGTTTGAATTTACCTTTGTAGTTCATGATGTTAACTTTTTCAACATCTACTCCAAAGATTTCTTCTACTGCATATTTAACTTGAGTTTTGTTAGCGCGAGTGTCCACTTCGAAAGTGTACTTTTTATCTGCCATTACTTCAGAAGAACGCTCGGTAATGACCGGACGTTTAATAATATCACGTGCTTCCATTATCCAAGCACCTCCTCTACTTTTTCTACTGCAGCTTTAGTCATCACTAATTTATCGTGACCAACTAAATCTAAAACGTTAATGCCTGTTGCAGACACAACTGTGATTCCAGGGATGTTACGAGCAGCTAATGCTACGTTTTCATCTAAATCAGCAGTTACTACTAACGCTTTTTTATTGATTGAAAGGTTAGTTAACACTTTCACGAATTCTTTTGTTTTTGGAGCATCAAATGCTAAACCTTCAAGTACTACGATGCTTTCTTCACGCACTTTAGATGAAAGAGCTGATAGAAGAGCTAGACGACGTACTTTCTTAGGTAATTTATAGCTATAGCTACGTGGAACTGGACCGAATACAGTACCACCACCACGCCATTGTGGAGAGCGGATCGAACCTTGACGAGCACGACCTGTTCCTTTTTGCTTCCATGGTTTACGACCACCACCAGCTACTTCAGAACGATTTTTCACTTTATGATTACCTTGACGTAGTGAAGCACGTTGAGAAATGATAGCTTCAAATAGCACAGATTCGTTTGGTTCAATTCCGAAAACTTTATCGTTTAACTCGATTTCACCAACAGAAGATCCTGCTTGATTGAATAAAGACACCTTTGTCATTCCTGTTTCCTCCTTTCTTCAGAGAATTATTTCGATTTAATAGCAGCCTTAACAACTACTAGTGATTTACGAGAACCAGGAACATTACCTTTTACTAATAGTAGGTTACGTTCAGCATCCACTCTTACGATTTGTAAGTTTTGGATTGTTACTGTGTGCCCACCCATTTGACCAGGTAATTTCTTTTGTTTGAATACACGGTTCGGAGCAACTGGCCCCATTGAACCTGGACGACGGTGGTAACGAGATCCATGGGCCATTGGTCCACGAGATTGTCCGTGGCGTTTAATAACACCTTGGAAACCTTTACCTTTAGTAATACCTGTTACATCAATTACATCGCCTTCTGCAAAACTTTCTACGTTGACTTCTTGACCAACCTCGTAATTAGCTGTATCCAAGCCGCGGAATTCGCGGATGAAGCGCTTAGGAGCGGTGCTAGCTTTGGCTACGTGTCCTTTAGCAGGTTTGTTAGAAAGCTTTTCGCGCTTATCTTCAAAACCTAACTGAATTGCTTCGTATCCGTCTGTCTCAGCAGTTTTCTTTTGAAGTACTACGTTTGGAGTAGCTTCAATAACTGTTACAGGGATTAAGTCACCGTTCTCAGCAAATACTTGCGTCATACCGATTTTTCTACCTAAGATTCCTTTGGTCATCCGTCACACCTCCTATAATAATTTGTTGTTTTTTATCTTTTACCATTAAAGTTTGATTTCTATATCAACGCCAGATGGTAAGTCAAGCTTCATTAACGCATCAACAGTTTGTGGTGTTGGGTTAACGATATCGATAAGACGTTTATGCGTACGCATTTCGAATTGCTCACGAGAATCTTTATACTTATGAACAGCACGAAGAATCGTATACACAGATCTTTCAGTCGGAAGTGGAATCGGACCCGATACACTTGCACCTGAACGTTTAGCAGTTTCTACAATTTTCTCAGCAGATTGATCCAGGATTCTGTGATCATACGCTTTTAAACGAATACGAATTTTTTGTTTTGCCATTATTTTCCCTCCTTTTCGCCTATTTTCTAGACATTCTCCACGAAAATTTTCCGTACACTCGCCATGGCAAAGCGGCCGGGTGTGTCGGTAACCTCTCGTTTCATCGCAGTCAAAGACCAACATTCAACATTATATCCAATAAAAATAGAATATGCAAGTCTTTTTCTCAAATTCTTTTTATATGCTTCAACTTTATATATATTCATTTAAACAATACATTTTTTAGCCGTTTTCTAGTATATAAAATTATCACTAAAAATACAAATGAAATGAATGGTAGAAATCCCTGTCCACGAGTGTCATCTATAAAGAGTTTGATACTTCTTCTCATCAAAAGAAAAAGAGCTCACTTAGGAGCTCTCTCTTCTATAGTATATATACAATTCCAAACCAGCTAAAAATGATTAGTGGGATATTATAGCAAATAAATGTAGGCACTACTGTATCCCATATGTGATTATGCTGTCCGTCAACATTTAACCCAGCAGTTGGTCCAAGCGTGGAGTCGGATGCTGGCGATCCAGCATCTCCTAGTGCACCAGCTGTTCCTATTAGAGCTATAGTGGCTAAAGGACTTAACCCCAGCTCTAATGCCAAAGGAACAAAGATAGCTGCAATAATTGGAATCGTAGCAAAAGAAGAACCAATCCCTAAAGTTACGATTAAACCAATTACTAGCATTATTAAAACAGCCAAGCTTACGTTTCCTTCTAAAAGTTGTGCAGATGTCTCTACTAGACTTTCTATGTGTCCCGTTGAACTAATAACTGCAGCAAACCCATTTGCCGTAATCATTACAAAACCTACAAAGGCCATCATTCTCATACCTTCTGTTAATAGTAGGTCCGCTTCCTTCCATTTTAACGCTCCTGTAATATACAGCACTGTGATACCAGCTAAAGCCCCAGCTATCATTGAATCAGTCGCAATTTGGACATACAAGGCAGCAATCAAGGAAATGATAGTGAAAATCACACTACTAACTTTAACGTTCAGTTGTAATTCTTCTACATCCACTTCCTGTTGTTTGTATTGTCTTGGCTTTCTATATAATACAAACGCCATAACTAGTCCTGCCACCATTCCTAGGGCTGGTATTACCATTGCTTGAGGAATATCATTTAAATTGATTGCTAGACCAGATAAACCCATCTGAGTAGCTACGATCTCTTGGTAGATTGCACCGAAACCATATGGCAGCAACATGTATGGTGTAATCAATCCAAACGCTAAAATAGTTGCAATCAATCTACGGTCAATCTGAAGCATATTTAATACTTTCAAAATTGGCGGAACTAATAATGGGATAAATGCGATATGAATCGGGATTAAATTTTGCGAGAATATAGCCATCATCAGTAATAACAAGAATATTAATGTCTTAGCTAGACCAGTCTTCTGGGAATCCCCTTCTCTTCTTACAAGCTTAAGAATAGCTGCTACTAATAGCTCTGGTATTCCTGTCTTGGAGATAGCCACCGCAAAGCCTCCTAAAAGCCCGTAGCTAAGCGCTATTGTAGCTCCAGCACCTAATCCGCCCGTAAACGCTTCTATCGTTTCTGCGACCGATAAGCCTGCTGTGAGGCCTCCTACCAATGCACCTATAATCAATGAGAATACTACATTTATACGAAGTAGACTCAGAACTAACATAACTGTAACTGCCATTAGTACTGCATTCATTTTACACACTCACTTTCACACACTAGATTGCTAATATGATAGAAGTTTATATTCTTTTTTCTATAATGTCAATAGAATATACTATGCCAATAGTTAACATCCAAGCATTTTACAGTAGCCCACTAGCTTCTATATAAAAAAAAGCCTGACCTCCAATTGGAAATCAAGCTTTTTCTTATAAAGCAGCTTTGACTACTTTTCGATAGTACCCTGCAGAAAGAATTGCAAAGATGGAGTATAGAACAATATATATACCCATCGTGATCAATAAGGGAGCTACCAACTCGGTGCCAAATAAAATCCACCCCGATTTTACTGCAAAATAACTGTGTGCTAACCCTATGATTAATGGAAAGCCGAAGTTGAACAGCTGTTTACGTCGGATTCCACTCATAATTTCATTAGTAGTGAAGCCCATTTTTCGTAAAACTTTATAGGTACCTTTCTCTTCATCTGCCTCAGACATTTGCTTGAAGTACAGAATACTACCCGTAGCTATTAAAAACGCTAAGCCTAAAAATCCACTTATAAAAATAGTCATTCCAAGTGAGTCTAACATCTTTATACGATAATCTTCCTGAGATTCTACACTGATTGTGTTTGTTGCTCGGTCATTACCTGGAATAGGTATTTCAACTGACACTTTATTGGCTTCAAACACTTCTTGCGCCTTTATTAATTGATTTTCTTCCTTCAAATCCATACCAACTATTTTTTGATTCACAGTAAGAGGGTCATTAAGTAGCTTTTGAAAAAAAGAATCGGACACTACAACTGTAAATAAACCATAATTATGATAATCCGGTACTAACCGATCTTCCATCGCTTCTTTAATAAATATTTCCTCTTTTCCTGTAGAAGTATTGAACTGGATAGGTTTTTGTGATTCTATTCTTATGTTTTCTGCACTCAAACTATCATAACCCAGTATATAGCCTTCCCCTTCTTGTAATTGAATATTAGGAAGCTTATTTTGAATCGCATTAAGGCTTACAACTTGTATACCTAGCTCGGTGGATAAATTTTTATTTAATGCAGACTCCTTGACTAATAATGGGCGAACATCTGCTGGAACCTCTAGTAAATCTATATCATACCTGGTATATTGAATACCTTCTTTATCAAATTCCTCGACCAATTCGAAGCCAGTATCCTCATACATTATATAATCATAAGGTACTGCCTCTTTTGCTACTGAATCTGTGGAATAGTAAGAGATATAGGTTAATGTTAATATTGCTAGCGTAGTCGCTGACAATACTGTAATAGTAGTCAGAGACATGGCATTAGCCTTCATTCGGTGCATGATTGTGGATAAAGACAATACATCTTGAATAGACAGTAAACCTTTTTTACTTTTTCTTACAAAATTTAAGATTAATGCTACCGAGAATCGAAATACAAAATAGGTTCCGCCAATCGTTAAAGCAAGGATAGAAACCATTTTGAATAACAGTACATTAGCAGATGGTAAGTTATCCAAATCTAATAGTGTCGTCGATAAATAATAGCCATATCCTATAGAAATCAACCCTATAAATCCTAAAAACATCTGAAAGGCATTAAACTTTTTGACTCGCTCGTCTGCGACTGCAGTAGTTGTAATGAGAGCTAGCAGAGTTACTCTTTTGATTCTTATTGCAGTTTGTAGAATAACTATCAATAATAGTACGGAGAAAACAACTACAGTAGTCATTAGTGCTTCTATAGAAAATGTGAGCTCGACAAATGCATCCTTTTCTACTATTTTTAAGAGAATCATGACAAATATTCTGGAGGAAAGTAAACCTACTAATACACCAATGACAATCGCACTGAACCAGAGAATAATGTTCTCTATTGCTATTAGTCTAGCCACTAGGCTCTTGGACATTCCGACTAGCTGGTACAAGCCTATTTCCTTGCTCCGTCTGTTCATAAAAAGCTTATTAGCATAGAGTACAAAGAAAGTTACAATAAATAATAATAAATAGGAAGCTGTTTCTAATGCAGCTGCTGATCTTCCAGTCCCGATTTCATTAACGATTGCGGGATTATACTGTAATGTGACAAAGGAATAATATAATGAAACACTGAAGACTAAAGCAAAGACATAAAGATAATAACTCTTTATATTTTTCCTCATACTTCTTAGAACTAATTGATTAAGCGTCATAGCCATCACCACTTAATACACCTTGGGTATTCATGATCTCTTGGAAAAATTGCTTGCGATCCTTATCACCTTTATACAACTCCGAGTATATTTGACCGTCCTTTAGAAATAGAACACGTGTACAAAAGCTCGCAGCTACAGAATCATGCGTTACCATCATAATCGTAACTTTCTTTTCTTTGTTTATTTTTTCTAGATTACTTAACAACGCCGTAGCCGATTTAGAATCTAAAGCTCCAGTGGGCTCGTCTGCAAATACAATTGAAGGATTACCAACTAGTGCTCTTGCCGCCGATGTTCGTTGCTTTTGTCCACCAGATATCTCATTAGGATATTTGTTTAGAATATCTTCAATTCCTAACAGAGTTGTAATCTCCCTTATCTTTTCCTCCCCCTCGCTCTTAGAGGATTTTCCTACAGATAATGGTAGGTAAATATTTTCTTTAACTGTTAGTGTATCCAACAAATTATAATCCTGAAAGATAAAACCTAACTGTTCTCTTCTAAATTTGGAAAGCTTCTGTTCTTTCATTTTTTGAAGATTATTATTGTTAATCTCGATTAATCCAGATGTAACTTTATCAATGGAAGCTAAGACATTTAATAGCGTTGTTTTCCCTGAACCCGAAGGTCCCATAATTCCAACAAACTCTCCTTCTCGAACTTCTATGTCAATATCCTTTAATACTTCCTGAGTATTAGATTTTTTACCAAATACTTTTTTAATCTTGCGACCTCTTAAAATTACCATGGTCTACCTCCTACCTTTTATTAACTTCATTTTACCCATTAATTTAAGTAAAATCGTTCGTTTTAGGTGACAATCAAAGAAAGTAGATGACATTTTCGTCACCTACCTAGTATTTGTTGCATCTCATTTTGTAGTGGAAAGTGTAAGGAGAAGGTAGAACCCTGACCGATATCAGAAACAACGTTGATCCTGATCCCTAGCTTTTCAGCGGAATTCTTTGCTAAGTATAGACCCATTCCAGTTGAAGCAGCACTCTCTCGGCCAACCCTACCAGTAAAAGACTTTTCAAAAATTCTTGGCAAATCCGATTGCGCGATTCCTACTCCTTCATCTTGAATAGAAAGGATTAGGTGGCCTAAATCATCTGTAGAAGTAAAAATTCGAATTTCACTATTTTCATTACTATATTTCACTGCATTCGATATTAGCTGCCTTAGAATAAACGCTAGCCATTTCTGATCTGTTAGTATGACGTTTTCCAAGTCGCTAACCTCAAACCCTATATTTCGTTGTATACACCATGGCATCAACTCTTTAATTTCCTGAAATACTACTCTTTGTATAGTTACTTCCTCGATTACATTATCCTTTTCAATTGAAGGAAGTCGTGTTTTATGAAGCTGTTGATCTAAGAGCATATGCAGTCGAAGCCATTCTACTTCTAATTGCTTCTTAAGTGTTGGATCTTCTACATTGTCTATCATTAGTTTCATACTGGTTAGCGGTGTCTTCATCTCATGTATCCAGGAAAGAGTTTGATCCTTCTCTTCAAGAGAACTGGTATTGGAATCATTCAGTTCTTGTTTTCCGGTTAAAATTAGTACTTCTACCTCTTCTATAATCATTTTATCAAAAAGTGATTGTCCTTCTGGTAGTCTTGCTATAAGCTCATCGAAAGTCGGGTCACCCTGATTAATCTTTAAAATACTTTTTATAAACTTTGTTTCCCTAAAGTATCGCCATAAAAAGAATACTAAAAATAAAAGTAGGTTGGTACCATTCAAGTACACAATCGAAGTATTGGTAAAGGCAACGTCAACCGTCAGGAGAATATTGAGCCAAAGCTGGAAAAAGCCAAAAAATAAAATCCAGGCAATTCGCTCTCTAATATAATATAACAGTAACCTCATAGCTCCTCCTTAGTAACAGCTAGATAGCCTAATCCCTTCTTCGTTACAATAACCTCATCTAATCCAATTTGTTCTAACTTTAACCGCAATCTATTAACATTTACAGAAAGAGTATTATCATTTACAAACTTTTCATCGTCCCATAGCTTTCTCATGAGTTCATCTCTCGATACTATTTTATCTACAGATTGGACTAATACTCTAAGGATAAATAACTCATTCTTTGTAAGTTCAGCCTCTTGTTCCTCTTTGGAAATTGTACTTCTAGAGTAATCAATAATTGCACCATTCCAATGAACGATATCTGACTGTTCCTCTCCATAATCATACGTTCTTCTTAAAATAGCTTGAACCTTTGCTAATAAAACCTCCATATTGAAAGGCTTTTGAACAAAGTCATCCGCCCCCATCTGCATGGCCATGACCATATCCATTGGGTGATCTCGTGAGGAAAGAAATATAATAGGTACTTTAGAATGTCTTCGAATTTCTCGGCACCAATGGAAACCATCATATGCTGGCAGCTGTATATCTATCATAACTAACTCGGGTTTCTGTTCTAAAAAACTAGGAAGTACTTGTTGAAAATCAGTAGGGCCTATAACTTCAAATGACCATAGATGAAATTTTTCCTTTAATAAATTAAATATAGAAACATCATCTTCTATTAGCATAATTTTTCGCATATAATTACCTCCTAAACCCAGTGTACACAATTATACACATAAAAAAAACCATCTCGTCGTCACGAGATGGTTTTAACAGTTTAAATAAGATTACTTAGTGATAGTAGCAACTACACCAGCGCCTACAGTACGTCCACCCTCACGGATAGAGAATTTAGTACCTTCTTCGATAGCGATTGGAGAGATTAGAGAAACAGTCATTTCGATGTTATCTCCAGGCATAACCATTTCTACGCCTTCTGGTAAGTTACAAACACCTGTTACGTCAGTTGTACGGAAGTAGAACTGAGGACGGTAGTTTGAGAAGAATGGAGTATGACGTCCACCCTCTTCTTTAGAAAGAACATAAACTTCAGCTTTGAAGTCTGTGTGTGGTGTAATTGAACCTGGTTTAGCTAATACTTGACCACGTTGGATCTCTTCACGAGAAACCCCACGAAGAAGAGCACCAATGTTGTCGCCAGCTTCTGCATAGTCAAGAAGTTTACGGAACATTTCAACACCTGTTACAGTAGTTGATTTCGCTTCTTCAGAAATACCGATGATGTCTACAACGTCACCGATTTTAACTTGTCCACGCTCAACACGTCCAGTAGCAACTGTACCACGACCAGTGATTGAGAATACATCCTCAACTGGCATCATGAATGGTTTGTCAGTTTGACGTTCTGGTGTTGGAATGTAGCTATCTACAGCGTCCATTAATTCAACGATTTTTTCTTCCCATTCTGGCTCTCCTTCAAGAGCTTTAAGAGCAGAACCTTTGATTACTGGAATGTCGTCGCCTGGGAAATCGTATTCAGAAAGAAGGTCACGAACTTCCATTTCAACTAATTCAAGTAATTCTTCGTCGTCTACCATGTCACATTTGTTCATGAATACAACTAGGTATGGAACACCTACTTGTTTAGATAAAAGAATGTGTTCACGAGTTTGTGGCATTGGGCCATCAGCAGCAGATACTACTAAGATCCCGCCGTCCATTTGAGCTGCACCTGTGATCATGTTTTTAACATAGTCAGCATGCCCTGGGCAGTCTACGTGAGCGTAGTGACGAGTGTCAGTTTCATATTCAACGTGAGAAGTGTTGATTGTAATTCCGCGCTCTTTTTCTTCAGGAGCGTTATCGATGTCAGCGTAAGATTTCGCTACTCCACCCATTTTTTTAGAAAGAACTGTAGCGATTGCAGCAGTTAAAGTTGTTTTACCATGGTCAACGTGTCCGATTGTACCAACGTTAGCATGTGTTTTGGAACGGTCAAATTTTTCTTTAGCCATTAGAGAAATCCTCCTCAGTAATTGTTAGTTTTTTTTATGATAAAAGATAGGGACAAGTAGTCCCTATAATTCATACACTACAAGAAAGTTATGCTTGAATCAAGATGAAAAATTAATTATTCACCTTTATGTTTTTTGATAATTTCTTCAGCAATTGATTTTGGAACATCTTCATAGTGGTCAAATACCATCGAGAATACTCCTCGACCTTGTGTATTTGAACGTAATGACGTTGCATATCCAAACATTTCAGCAAGTGGAACCATTGCACGTACTACTTGTGCGTTACCACGAGCGTCCATACCTTCAACGCGTCCACGACGAGATGTGATATCACCCATGATGTCTCCTAAATATTCTTCAGGAATAACAACTTCTACCTTCATGATTGGCTCAAGAAGTGCAGGGTTTACTTTAGATACAGCATTTTTCAATGCCATAGATGCTGCAATTTTAAATGCCATCTCATTCGAGTCAACATCATGGTATGATCCGTCGAATAATTTAGCTTTGATATCGATTAATGGGAATCCAGCGATTACCCCGTTGTCAAGAGAGTCACGAAGACCTGCTTCAACAGCTGGGATATATTCACGTGGTACTACCCCACCAACGATAGCATTTTCAAATTCAAAGCCTTTTCCTTCTTCGTTTGGTGAGAATTCAATCCAAACGTGTCCGAATTGACCACGTCCACCAGATTGGCGAACGAATTTACCTTCAACTTGTGCCGATGAACGGAAAGTTTCACGGTAAGATACTTGAGGAGCACCTACGTTAGCTTCTACTTTGAATTCGCGACGCATACGGTCAACTAGAATATCAAGGTGAAGTTCACCCATACCAGCGATGATTACTTGACCAGTTTCTTGGTCAGTGTGTACGCGGAATGTTGGATCTTCTTCAGCTAATTTTTGTAGAGCTTGACCCATTTTATCTTGGTCAGCTTTTGTTTTAGGTTCTACTGAAAGTGAGATAACTGGCTCTGGGAATTCCATAGACTCAAGAATTACTAGAGATTTTTCATCACAAAGTGTGTCACCAGTTGTTGTATCTTTTAAGCCTACTGCTGCAGCGATATCTCCAGCATAAACTTGTGAGATCTCTTCACGAGAGTTAGCATGCATTTGTAGGATACGTCCTACGCGCTCACGCTTACCTTTAGTAGAGTTTTGTACATAAGAACCAGATTGAAGAGTACCAGAGTATACGCGGAAGAAAGTTAATTTACCAACGTAAGGGTCAGTCATAACTTTAAACGCTAACGCAGAGAATGGTTCAGAATCGTCAGAGTGACGTTCTACTTCTTCTTCGCTATCTGGATCGATACCTTTCATAGCTGGAATATCAAGTGGTGATGGAAGGTAAGCAACTACTGCATCAAGAACTTTTTGAACACCTTTGTTTTTGAATGCTGTACCACATACTACTGGGTAGAATTCTACGTTAAGGGTACCTTTACGGATACCAGCAACTAATTCTTCGTTCGTAATTTCTTCTCCACCAAGATATTTTTCCATTAGATCTTCATCAAGCTCAGCTACCGCTTCAACTAGTTTTTCACGGTATTCTTCAGCTTGTGCTTTATATTCTTCTGGAATTTCAACTTCTTGGATATCAGTACCTAAGTCGTTTCCGTATAAAGTAGCTTTCATTGACACTAGGTCGATGATTCCGCTGAATTCATCTTCAGCACCAATTGGTAACTGAATTGGGTGAGCGTTAGCTTGTAAACGGTCACGAAGAGTTCCTACAGAATATAAGAAATCCGCACCTGTTTTGTCCATTTTGTTTACGAAAACAATACGTGGTACGCCATAAGTTGTAGCTTGACGCCATACTGTTTCAGTTTGTGGTTCAACACCAGATTGAGCATCTAGTACTGTAACCGCACCATCAAGTACACGAAGTGAACGTTCAACTTCAACAGTGAAGTCTACGTGTCCAGGTGTATCGATAATATTTACACGGTGATTATCCCAAGCAGCTGTTGTCGCAGCAGAAGTGATAGTGATACCACGTTCTTGCTCTTGCTCCATCCAGTCCATTTGTGAAGCACCCTCATGAGTTTCCCCAATTTTGTGGATTTTACCAGTGTAGTATAGAATACGCTCCGTAGTAGTCGTTTTACCAGCATCGATGTGAGCCATGATACCGATATTACGTGTTTTTTCTAAGGAGAACTCTCTAGCCATATTGTATTTCTCCTTTCAATTTCGGATTAGAGTATGATTGTATTAGAATCTTACCAACGATAGTGAGCAAATGCTTTGTTAGCTTCCGCCATTTTATGCATATCTTCACGTTTCTTAACAGAAGCACCAGTGTTGTTAGATGCATCAAGAATTTCATTAGCTAAACGCTCTTCCATAGTTTTTTCTCCACGAAGACGTGAATAGTTTACTAGGTAGCGAAGACCTAAAGTATAACGACGGTCAGGACGTACTTCAACCGGTACTTGGTAGTTAGCACCACCAACACGACGAGCACGAACTTCAAGAACTGGCATAATGTTAGTTAATGCAGCTTCAAATACTTCTAATGCATCTTTACCAGAACGTTCTTTCACAAGATCAAACGCACCGTATAGAATTTTTTGAGAAGTACCTCTTTTACCGTCAATCATCATTTTATTAATTAAACGAGTTACTAGTTTCGAATTATATATTGGATCTGGTAACACGTCACGTTTGGAAACAGGACCTTTACGAGGCATGTGTTTTCCTCCTTTCGACGAATGTCAATTTATTAAATAGATTATTTTTTAACTTTAGGGCGTTTTGCACCGTATAGAGAACGGCTTTGCATACGACCAGTAACACCAGCTGTGTCAAGAGCACCACGTACGATATGGTAACGTACCCCTGGTAAATCTTTTACACGTCCTCCGCGGATAAGTACAACACTATGTTCTTGTAGGTTGTGCCCTTCTCCTGGAATATAAGCTGTTACCTCTAACGTATTTGTTAAACGTACACGAGCGTATTTACGAAGTGCTGAGTTTGGTTTTTTCGGCGTCATTGTCCCAACACGAGTACAAACCCCACGCTTTTGTGGCGAGTTTAGATCTGTAGCAGATTTTTTAAAGCTATTGTAGCCTTTTCCTAATGCTGGAGACTTTGATTTCGTGATGTTGGATTTACGAGGCTTACGTACCAATTGGTTAATTGTAGGCATCGATTATTCCTCCCTTCATTTGTTCTTTTAATACCACACATCCAGGTGGTTCATTTTTTGGGTAAAAACAAAGTCTTTGTGCTTCACACAAAAACTGTTACACAGTAATAGCCACAACGGAAGCGCCTAAACGCAATCCACAGGCTCTACCAAGGTCTATTTTAGACTCGACATAGGTAATTGGTACATCATTTTCTGTTGCTGTCTGACGTGCTAATTCAATGATTCTCAATTCTACATCAAGTGCAATATATACTTCTTTGACAAGCCCTTTTTTCATTGCTTTTACTGCTTGCTTTGTACCTATGATCGTTTTGTCTGCTTGTTTTACTTTTTCATAAGACATTTACATATCCTCCAAAGCTACAAGTCCGATAACTATCAACCTTAAATATATTATCATTCCCTGCAAAAAGTGTCAACACTTAACAAGAAAATATTAGGGAGAATTATTATTAACTCTCCCTAATATAAAGTTACTCTGCGTTTACTGCTTCTTTTTGTGCATCTGATTCGTTTTTAGTTATTTGGATTTGACGGTAACGTTGCATACCAGTACCAGCAGGAACTAGTTTACCAATAATTACGTTTTCTTTCAATCCAAGTAACTCATCACGTTTTCCTTTAATCGCTGCATCTGTTAAGACACGAGTCGTTTCTTGGAATGACGCTGCTGATAAGAATGATTCTGTTTCAAGAGAAGCTTTTGTAATACCAAGGATAACTGGGCGACAAGTTGCAGGAATCTTACCTTGTAGTACTGCTTCTTTGTTCGCTTCAGCAAATTGATGAATATCTAATAGTGAGCCAGGAAGCAAGTCAGTTTCTCCCGCTTCAATTACGCGCACTTTACGAAGCATTTGGCGAACCATTACTTCGATATGCTTATCACCAATTTCTACCCCTTGCATACGATAAACTTTTTGTACTTCTTTTAACAAGTACTCTTGAACAGTTGAAACATCTTTTACTTTTAACAATTCTTTAGGATCAATAGAACCTTCAGTTAATACTTGCCCACGATGAATAACGTCATTAACTTGAACTTTTAGACGAGCATTGTATGGAGCTAAGTATTTACGAGTCTCTACATTACCTTGAATTGTAATTTCTTTTTGTCCTTCTCTAATCTCTTCGATTTCAGTAACTGTACCTGTAATCTCTGAAATAACCGCTTGCCCTTTTGGATTACGAGCTTCGAAGATCTCTTGAATACGTGGAAGACCTTGTGTGATATCATCACCGGCAACCCCACCTGTATGGAATGTACGCATTGTTAACTGAGTACCTGGTTCCCCGATAGATTGAGCAGCGATAATACCTACCGCTTCCCCTACTTCTACCTTGTCACCTGTAGCTAAGTTTAAGCCGTAACATTTTTTACATACACCATGTTTCGTATTACAAGTAAATGCTGAGCGGATAGTTAATTGAGTAATTCCAGCATCTTCAATCAAACGCGCGATTTCATTAGTAATTAAGCCGTCTCTTTCTAAAATAACATGCCCTTTTTCAGGATGGAAAATTGTTTTCTTCGTATGACGACCAACAATACGTTCGCCAAACTCTTCAATAACTTCCGTTCCTTCCATAAGAGAACCTATTAGTAAGCCACGGTCAGTACCACAGTCATCCTCACGTACGATTACATCTTGCGCTACATCAACAAGACGACGAGTCAGGTAACCTGAATCGGCTGTTTTAAGTGCTGTATCGGCAAGACCTTTACGGGCACCATGTGTAGAGATGAAATATTCAAGTACTGTTAAACCTTCACGGAACGATGACTTGATCGGAAGTTCGATAATTCGACCAGCCGGATTGGCCATCAGACCACGCATACCTGCAAGTTGAGTAAAGTTGGACGCGTTACCACGGGCACCAGAGTCACTCATCATGAAGATCGGGTTCATATTATCTAATGATTTCATTAGTTTTTCTTGAATAACTTCTTTTGCTCTACTCCAATGTCCAATAACGCTTGCATAACGCTCTTCTTCTGTTATTAGACCACGACGGAATTGTTTCAATACTTTATCTACTTTTCCTTGTGCTTCTTCAAGAATCTCACCTTTGTCTGGAAGTACGACGATATCAGAGATACCGATAGTTATACCAGCCTTAGTGGAGTACTTAAATCCAAGTGCTTTCATACGGTCAAGCATTTTAGAAGTTTCTGTAATATGGAAACGTGTAAATACTTCAGCGATGATATTACCTAAAATTTTCTTCTTGAATGGTTGAACAAGTTCCATAGATTCAATATGTTTTTTCACATCTGTTGTAGTAGAGATGAAATATTTTTCAGGTGTTTCAATTTGTAAATTATAATCCGTTGGTTCGTTAATGTACGGGAACGTTTCAGGAAGTATTTCGTTAAAAATAACTTTACCTACAGTAGTTAATAACAACATCTTGTTTTGTTCTTCCGTAAACGTCGGATTTTTTAATGATGATGCAGCAATTGCAATACGAGTATGCAAATGTACATGACCAGTGTTATAAGCGATTAACACTTCTTCTGGACCGTAGAATGTAGAACCTTCACCCATTGCACCTTTACGCTCTAGTGTTAAGTAATAGTTACCTAATACCATATCTTGAGAAGGTGTAACAACTGGTTTACCATCTTTAGGGTTCAAAATGTTTTGTGCTGCAAGCATTAATAGACGAGCTTCCGCTTGTGCTTCTGCTGATAAAGGAACGTGAACAGCCATTTGGTCACCATCAAAGTCAGCGTTATATGCTGTACATACTAGAGGGTGAAGACGAATTGCACGGCCTTCTACTAATGTTGGTTCAAATGCCTGGATACCTAGACGGTGAAGAGTAGGTGCGCGGTTTAATAAAACCGGATGCTCCTTGATTACATCTTCTAGTACATCCCAAACCTCTGGATGCATGCGCTCGATTTTGCGTTTTGCACTCTTAATATTATGTGCCAAGCCGCGTTCCACTAGCTCTTTCATAACAAACGGTTTAAATAACTCGATTGCCATCTCTTTTGGAAGACCACATTGGTACATTTTTAAGTTTGGTCCTACTACGATAACCGAACGACCAGAATAGTCTACACGTTTACCAAGTAAGTTTTGACGGAAACGACCTTGTTTCCCTTTAAGCATGTGAGAAAGTGATTTCAACGGACGGTTACCTGGTCCTGTTACCGGACGGCCACGACGACCATTATCAATCAATGCATCTACTGCTTCTTGTAGCATACGCTTTTCATTTTGAACGATGATGCTTGGAGCACCTAAGTCTAATAAGCGTTTTAAACGGTTATTACGGTTGATTACACGACGGTATAGATCATTTAAATCAGATGTAGCAAAGCGTCCACCATCTAATTGAACCATCGGACGTAATTCTGGTGGAATTACCGGAAGAACATCTAAGATCATCCAATCTGGCTTATTCCCTGAGTTACGGAATGATTCAACTACTTCTAAACGTTTAATCGCACGTGTACGACGTTGACCTTGAGCTGTTTTCAACTCTTCTTTTAGGTGTTCAGTTTCACTTTCTAGATCTATTTCTGATAATAGACGCTTAATAGCCTCTGCACCCATAGCTGCTTGGAATTTGCTGCCAAACTTATCTCGGTATGCACGGTATTCTTTTTCAGAAAGTAATTGTTTCTTTTCAAGAGGTGTATCCGCTGGTTCGATTACTACGTACGAAGCAAAGTAAATTACTTCCTCAAGTGATCTTGGAGACATATCCAAAATCAGACCCATACGGCTTGGAATACCTTTGAAATACCAAATATGTGATACAGGAGCTGCCAATTCAATGTGTCCCATACGCTCACGACGGACTTTCGAACGCGTAACCTCAACTCCACATCGATCACAAACTACGCCTTTATAACGAACACGTTTGTATTTACCACAATGACATTCCCAGTCTTTAGTTGGACCGAAAATACGCTCACAGAATAACCCATCTTTTTCAGGTTTTAGTGTACGATAGTTAATTGTTTCAGGTTTTTTTACTTCTCCATAAGACCATGAACGAATTTTATCTGGTGAAGCTAAACCAATTTTCATATACTCAAAATTATTAACGTCTATCAAGGAGCCTACCTCCCTTTAGTCTTGAGTCTTTAGAAAGACCTTCCAAGTAGCTCTGCATCATGCAATTTAATACGGAAATACGGACAGGCATCACCTGTCCGATTTTTTATCTAATCAATTATTCCTGCTTTGCCTTACTCTAAGTTTCCAACTGGCTCTTCTTCATTAGCTAGTGGTAATAAACCAAGCGCATCAGCTGCCGGAATATCGTCATCTTCATCTAAATCGCGAAGTTCAATTTCTTCTTCGTCAATTGTTAACATCTTAACATCCATACCTAAACTTTGAAGTTCTTTAATCAATACTTTGAATGATTCAGGAACACCTGGTTCAGGAACGCTTTCTCCTTTAACGATCGCTTCATATGTTTTCACACGTCCAACCACGTCATCAGATTTAACTGTTAAGATTTCTTGTAATGTATAAGCAGCACCATAAGCTTCTAGTGCCCATACTTCCATCTCACCAAAACGTTGTCCACCGAATTGCGCTTTACCTCCAAGAGGCTGTTGCGTAACAAGTGAATAAGGTCCTGTTGAACGAGCATGAAGCTTATCATCAACCATGTGGGCAAGTTTGATCATATACATAACCCCTACAGATACGCGGTTATCAAATGGTTCACCTGAACGACCATCATATAGAGTCGTTTTACCATCACGGTTTAAGCCTGCTTCTTCCATTGTGTTCCAAACATCTTCCTCGTTGGCACCATCAAATACTGGTGAAGCCATGTGTACACCAAGAAGTCTAGAAGCCATACCTAAGTGAAGCTCTAATACTTGCCCGATATTCATACGAGAAGGTACCCCTAGTGGATTTAACATAATATCTACTGGTGTTCCGTCTGGAAGGAAAGGCATATCTTCTTCCGGTAGTATACGAGAGATTACCCCTTTGTTACCATGTCGTCCGGCCATTTTATCCCCTACAGAGATTTTACGTTTTTGAACGATATAAG
Source organism: Psychrobacillus sp. BL-248-WT-3 (assembly GCF_012843435.1). Taxonomy (GTDB): domain Bacteria; phylum Bacillota; class Bacilli; order Bacillales_A; family Planococcaceae; genus Psychrobacillus. Next base: position 41,792 of record NZ_JABAFC010000009.1, read on the forward strand.
CACGTACTAATTGGTTAACGCCAGGTGATAACTCATCGCCATCTTCACGATTGAAGACTTTAACGTCTAATACAATTCCGCCTGCACCATGAGGTACACGTAGAGATGTATCGCGAACTTCACGCGCTTTTTCCCCGAAAATAGCATGAAGTAAACGTTCTTCAGCAGTAAGTTCTGTAACCCCTTTAGGTGTTACTTTACCAACTAAAATATCTCCGTCTCTTACTTCTGCACCAACACGGATAATCCCACGGTCATCTAAGTTACGTAATGCATCTTCTCCGACGTTTGGAATATCTCTAGTGATTTCTTCTGGCCCAAGCTTCGTGTCACGTGATTCTGATTCGTATTCTTCTATATGCACAGAAGTATAGACATCATCTTTCACAAGACGTTCACTCATAATTACAGCATCCTCGTAGTTGTATCCGTCCCATGTCATGAAGGCTACTAGTACGTTACGTCCTAGTGCAAGCTCTCCTTGTTCCATAGATGGACCATCTGCAAGAATATCTAAAGGTTTAACACGATCTCCAACTTTAACAATTGGACGTTGGTTAATAGATGTACCATGGTTGGAACGCTCAAATTTGTGTACTTTATAAGTTGTTAAGTCACCTTTAACTTCTTTTCCGTCCACTTCTTCAATTCGACGCACGCGAATTTCCTTCGCTTCTACGTGTTCTACAATTCCGTGATATTTCGCAATAACCGCTGCACCAGAGTCACGTGCATTGACGTGTTCCATACCAGTTCCGACAAACGGAGCTTCTGGGTTTAAAAGAGGAACCGCTTGACGTTGCATGTTCGCTCCCATTAGGGCACGGTTAGAGTCATCATTTTCTAAGAAAGGAATACATGCTGTCGCTGCAGAAACTACTTGCTTCGGCGAAACGTCCATGTAATCGATTTGATCTCTTCTAAATACCGTGTTATCTCCACGGAAACGACCAACTACTTCTTCGTTTTTGAAAGCACCATCTTCAGATAATGGCGAGTTTGCTTGCGCAACAACGTAGTTGTCCTCTTCATCAGCTGTTAGGTAGTCAATACGAGAAGTCACAAGACCTGTTTCAGGATCCACACGACGGTATGGTGTTTCGATAAATCCAAATTTATTTACTTTCGCAAAACTGGAAAGTGAGTTAATTAATCCAATGTTTGGTCCCTCAGGAGTTTCAATCGGACACATACGACCATAGTGAGAGTAGTGAACGTCACGTACTTCGAACCCTGCACGCTCACGCGTTAAACCACCGGGTCCTAAAGCAGATAGACGACGCTTATGAGTCAACTCTGCAAGTGGGTTTGTTTGGTCCATGAACTGAGATAACTGCGAGCTACCAAAGAATTCCTTGATAGATGCAATAACTGGACGAATATTTATCAGCTGTTGTGGAACAATTGCTTGTGTATCGTTAATAGACATACGCTCACGAACTACACGTTCCATACGAGAAAGACCAATACGGAATTGGTTTTGCAGTAACTCTCCAACTGAACGTAAACGACGGTTACCAAGATGGTCAATATCATCTGTGTTTCCAACGTTGAATAATAGGTTAAAGAAGTAACCAATAGATGAAACGATGTCAGCAGGCGTAATGTTTTTAACTTCTGTTTCCACATACGCATTACTAATTACGTTAATTTCTTTTTGCTCTTCATCATTTGGCGCATAAATTTTAATCGATTGAACCGTAATATCGTCTTCTAACACTCCACCTACTTGAGAGAATGTTTTAAAGCCAATTCCGTTTTCCAGATGTGGAATCAGTCTGTCTAATACACGACGATCAATCAGCGTACCAGCTTCAACTAAGATTTCACCTGTTTCAGGATCCACTAGCGTTTCTGCTACCGTTTGGTTAAATAAACGATTTTTAATATGCAATTTTTTGTTCATTTTGTAACGACCAACATTAGCTAAGTCATAGCGTTTTGGGTCAAAGAAGCGAGAGTATAGCAAGCTCTTTGCACTTTCCACTGTTGGTGGCTCACCAGGACGTAAGCGTTCATAGATTTCTAATAACGCTTTTTCAGTAGTTTCTGTATTGTCCTTTTCAAGCGTGTTACGTAAATACTCATTGTCACCGATTAAATCAATGATTTCTTGATCTGAACCGAAACCTAAAGCACGAAGTAAAACAGTTACTGGTAATTTACGAGTTCTATCAATACGAACATAGACTACGTCCTTTGCATCAATCTCGTATTCCAGCCATGCACCACGGTTAGGAATAACTGTAGCACCAAAGCCTTTTTTACCATTTTTGTCAGTTTTGTCATGGAAGTACACACTTGGTGAACGGACTAGCTGAGATACGATTACTCGCTCTGCACCATTAATTACGAAAGTTCCGGTTTCTGTCATTAGTGGGAAATCACCCATAAAGACATCCTGTTCCTTCACTTCATCCGTTTCTTTGTTATGAAGACGTACTTTTACGCGTAGTGGTGCTGCGTATGTTGCGTCACGTTCTTTTGATTCATCGACTGAATACTTTGGTTCATTCAAACTATAGTCGACAAATTCCAATGATAGATTGCCTGTAAAATCCTCGATTGGTGAAATATCTTTAAACATTTCACGTAAACCTTCTTCAAGGAACCATTCATAAGATGCTGTTTGAATCTCAATAAGATTCGGTAACTCTAGCACCTCACTAATACGCGCAAAACTTCTACGCTGGCGGTGTTGTCCGTACTGAACTAGTTGACCTGTCAACTCATTCACCCCTCAATTAAAGCGATATTAGGTCTTTTCGATATAGACATTTTGGTGTATGATATCGAAAGACAAAAAGAAAACGAGTTCTTAATAAGAGCTCATTTTTGATTCACCAAACTTTTCTCGGCCAGTATACCCATAAAGTATAGCTTTTATACAAAAGGGCATAAGTCCTCAAAATAATATTTTTGCATTTTATTATAATATCATAGCGATTTTGTCAAGTCAATCTTTTGTACCTTTTATAATCCAATAACCTTTTTCTTTGTTCACAACTTCTACTTGACCAAAAATCTCTTCTAAAAAACTAAAAGTAGATGGTGCCCCTTGTTTCTTTTGAATTACAACCCACAATTCTCCCCCTGAAACTAATTTTTCATAGGAATCCTTATAGAAACGAAATATAGTCTCTTTTCCAGCGCGAATAGGTGGATTAGTTATAATAGCCGCAAAGTTTGCAGTTTCCACTGCTGACAACCCATCACTTTCATAGATTCGCACATTTTGTACCCCGTTAGCAGCCGCATTTTTTACTGCAAGTTGGATTGCACGTGTGTTAACATCTACTAAATGAACTGTTCTTTCTTCATTTGCTTTTGCAACGGCAAGTCCAATTGGACCGTACCCACAGCCCACATCCAATATATCTCCTTCGAGATCTGGGGCACTAAAAGCATCAATTAATACACGGGAGCCAAAATCTACTTCGCTCTTACTAAATACACCAGCATCTGTTTCAAACCGAAAATTATGACCAAGTAATTTAAAATTCCAATGTTGAGGCTTACTTTCCGTTTGAGGTTTTCTAGAATAATAATGTTCAGACACCGTTTAACCCTCCATCATACATACGAAGAAAAGCCCGTCGTATATAGACGAGCTTTTTCCCCGAGTTGTACCAGAAATTACTTAACTTCTACGTTAGCGCCTACTTCTTCAAGTTGAGCTTTCATAGCTTCTGCATCTTCTTTAGATACGCCTTCTTTAATAGCTTTAGGAGCGTTATCTACTACTTCTTTAGCTTCTTTCAAGCCAAGACCAGTGATTTCACGAACTACTTTGATTACTTTGATTTTTTGGTCGCCTGCAGATGCAAGGATTACGTCAAATTCAGTTTGCTCTTCAGCAGCAGCAGCACCGCCACCAGCTGCAGCAGCTACAGGTGCAGCAGCAGTAACACCGAATTCTTCTTCGATTGCTTTTACTAAGTCGTTTAATTCAAGAACTGTCATTGATTTGATAGCTTCTAAGATTTGCTCATTATTCATTTTATTTTCCTCCTATTATTGGGTATGTTAGGCTATTAGCCGGTTTTTTGTCGAAGAGTTGCATAATGAATTATGCGCCTTGTTCTTCTTTTTGTTCTGCAACAGCTTTTGTTGCAAGTGCGAAATTGCGCACTGGAGCTTGAAGTACAGATAAAAGCATTGAAAGAAGTCCTTCGCGTGATGGAAGTTCTGCAAGTGCTTTTACATCTTCAGCTGAAGATACGTTACCTTCGATGATCCCTGCTTTAATTTCTAATTGTTCGTTCTTTTTAGCAAAATCGTTGATGATTTTTGCAGGAGCAACTACGTCTTCGTTAGAGAATGCAACAGCATTTGGTCCAACTAAGAATTCGTTGATCGCATCAACACCCGCGATTTCAGTAGCACGACGTGTAAGTGAGTTTTTATAAACTTTGAACTCAACGCCAGCTTCACGAAGTTGTTTACGTAATTCCGTAACTTGTGCAACGTTTAAACCACGGTAATCAACAACTACTACTGAAGCAGCAGCTTTAAATTTACCAGCGATATCGTCTACAATTACTTTTTTTGTTTCGATTGCTTTGCTCATCTTGGCACCTCCTATAAGAATTGGCCATTTATACCGACAAAAGAAAAGCCTCTGATCTACGGATAGACACAGAGGCAGAAAGTCATCATCTAATTAGAATCTGAATTTACGTGTCCTCGGTAGGATATTAAGTGACAAGTCACTCCTACTGTCTTCGGTACAAATGTATATTACACAACAAAAGTCATCTTATCAGATAGACTATAGGTTGTCAATTATTATTTTACTGATTGAGCATCAACTTTAATAGCTGGGCCCATTGTAGTTGTTACATTTACAGATTTCATGTAAACACCTTTTGATGCAGCTGGTTTAGCTTTTTGAATTACTTCAAATACTGCCATGAAGTTTTCTACTAATTTGTCGTCTTCGAAAGAAACTTTTCCGATAGGTGCATGAATAATCCCTGCTTTGTCAGCACGGTATTCTACTTTACCAGCTTTAATTTCTTCAATCGCTTTAGTAACATCAAATGTAACAGTACCAGTTTTAGGGTTTGGCATTAAACCTTTTGGTCCAAGTACTCGACCGATTTTACCAACTTCACCCATCATGTCAGGAGTAGCTACGATTACATCGAAGTCAAACCATCCTTGTTGGATTTTGTTGATATATTCCACGTCACCTACATAGTCTGCACCTGCAGCTTCAGCTTCTTTAAGTTTTTCACCTTTAGCAAAAACTAATACGCGTTGAGTTTTACCAGTTCCGTTTGGAAGTACTACTGCTCCACGGATTTGTTGGTCGTTTTTACGAGTATCAATTCCTAGACGGAAAGCAACTTCAACTGTTGCATCAAAATTAACTGTGCTAGTTTTTTTAGCAAGTTCAATTGCTTCTTTAGCTGAATACGTAGTATTTTTGTCAACTAATTTAGCAGCTTCTTGTAACTTTTTACCTTTGTTAGCCATTTTAAAATGTCCTCCTTGATAGTGGTTTTAGCGGAATAAACCTCCCACGTGTAAAGGTTGCAGTTATTCTAAGGAACAACTACAACCTTCCAAAAAACAATTGCTTCATATCAAAATCACATAAAGTATTAGTCTTCGATCGTAATACCCATGCTACGTGCTGTACCTTCAACCATCAACATAGCTGTTTCAACAGATGCAGCGTTTAGATCTGGCATTTTTTGTTCAGCGATTTCGCGAACTTTTTCACGTTTAACTGTCGCCACTTTAACGCGGTTCGGTTCACCTGATCCAGATTGAATTCCTGCTGCTACTTTAAGTAACACTGCTGCCGGCGGAGTTTTTGTAATGAATGTAAAAGAACGATCTTCAAATACAGAAATTTCAACCGGAATGATTAGACCTGCTTGATCAGCAGTACGTGCGTTGAACTCCTTACAGAATCCCATGATATTAACACCTGCTTGTCCTAATGCAGGACCAACCGGTGGAGCTGGATTAGCTTTACCAGCAGGAATTTGTAATTTAACAACTTTAATCACTTTTTTAGCCACGAGACACACCTCCTTAAGTCCGTGATGTGGTAATTGGGTTGCCCCTCCCACTCAAATATCTGTCTCTCAGCTCTGCGCTGATAACATTTAGAAAATTCATGCAGACTTTTTTTCAGTCTGACCTTTGAAATGATACCACTTATCCATTTTTTTAGCAAGTATAAATTATACTTTAATTACTTGTTCGAAATCTAGCTCCATATTCGTTTCGCGTCCGAACATATCTATAGAAACAGTAACTTTTCCTTTTTCTGCCTCGATTGCTTCTACTTTACCTTGGAAATGAGCAAATGGCCCTTCTAGTACTTCTACTAATTCTCCAACTGAGAAATCTACCTCGACTTTGCGATCGTTCATACCCATTTGCTTCAGCATAGATTGAACCTCTTCTGGAGCAAGCGGTGTAGGCTTTGTCCCTCCACCTGATGAACCTAGGAATCCAGTTACTCCTGGTGTGTTACGTACTACATACCAAGCGTCGTCAGTCATGATTAACTCTACAAAAACATACCCAGGGAATGTTTTTCTTGTAACCACACGTTTTTTTCCATCTTTAAAATCTGTTTCTTCTTGTTCCGGGATGAACACTCGGAATATCTTGTCAGACATCCCCATTGTTTCTACACGCTTTTCTAAATTTGCTTTTACTTTATTTTCATACCCAGAGTACGTATGAACGACATACCAATTTTTTTCCATAGTGTCAGGACTAGACGTCCTTCCCTCCTTTTCTAAGACAAATGAAAAAACCCGTTCGTTGACTAAGACGGGCTATTTTCAGATATTTACATGCTACAAACTTATAACTCCAAGTACCAACGGAACAATTCAGAAATACCTAAGTCCACTACTGCAAAGAATACAGCCATTACCGCTACTGTTGCAAGCACAATGATTGTGTACCGTGTTAGCTCTTTGCGTTTTGGCCAACTTACTTTTCTCATTTCTGACCCTACGTTTTTAAAAAACCCACTAATATTAGCCATTTAGTTGAACCTCCACATGAATATCTATCTTCTTACATACTCATAATGTTTGTTTGTGTACTGTATGAGCATTACAATGCGTGCAGTATATTTTTCTCTCTATACGAACAGAACCGCTCTCTTTAGACGCTGGAACTGTATAATTGCGATTACCACATTCTACGCAACTCAAGACGATTTTTTTAGTCATAATCTCACCTTTTTGGTGTATAAGTCTTTTTCAAGATTATCACCTTAGACTTACTGTGTCAACAAAATCCCAAATTATGCATAATTACTTCCAATCTCCATATAACGCTCTAGCTTACGCTTTACTCTTTGCAAGGCATTATCGATAGACTTAACATGTCTATTCAATTCCTCGGATATCTCTTGATAGGATTGGCCATCTAGATATAAGGAGAGCACCTGCTGCTCAAGCTCGCTTAAAATTTCACCCATTTTACCTTCCATGTAATCATAGTTTTCTCTGTTTATGATTAACTCCTCTGGGTCGTCTACCACAGATCCTGCGATAATATCCATAAGTGTACGGTCCGATTCTTCATCATAGATCGGCTTGTCCAAGGAAATATATGAATTGAGCGGAATATGCTTTTGCCTGGTAGCTGTTTTAATAGCAGTAATAATCTGCCTTGTAATACATAATTCAGCAAATGCCCTAAAAGAAGAAAGCTTTTCCTCTTTGAAATCACGAATCGCCTTATATAGTCCAATCATTCCTTCTTGAAGTATATCTTCCTTATCCGCACCTATTAAAAAATAGGATCTACCTTTCATTCTCACAAATGAACGGTATTTCGTTATTAAATAATCTAGCGCTTCGGTGTTTCCTTGATGAACCATTTCTACAAGCTCTTCATCTAGTAAACTATCCAATTGTTGTAGATTCAGCTCTGTCTTTTCCAATGAAGTCACCTCAGCTAAATTAGACATATTTACCATCAGTATACAGGATTCAAATTTATAGCGTCAATGAGTCATTTCATTCCTCTTCGCCATTTTTCGAAAATTTCCGCTACTTCTTCTGATAAATCAATGGTCGAAGACGGCTTAGCTTCTTGGATATCCTTCACTTTTTTCGTAATATTCGAGGAAATAGAAATCATTTCAATTTCTAACTCTCTTGCAGATTTTCTTAGCGCACCTTGTCCAAATATGACTCGTTGCTCTGTCATATCAGAGGTAGCAACATAAATTTGTACGCGTCTACCACTTAACTCCCGAGTCATCTTTTCAATTCGCTCGTCTGCTGTTTCATTTTTTCTTGTAAAGATAATTTCCACATCATACTGTTTCTTTTTGTTTTCTATACCCGGTACTAGGTGGGCATCAAACACTACAATTACTCGTATACCAGTAAATGCTTTATATTCTGCCATTTGCTCGATTAGTCTATCTCTAGCATCTAGTAATTTATCATTTTTTAGTTTTCTTAACTCGCTCCATGCGCCGATGATATTATAACCATCGACAAGTAGAATCTGCATGATTTTATTGTTTAAGCGGGTTTCTTACGCGCAAAACTTCGTATAGAAGGATTGACGTAGCAACGGACGCATTCAAGCTAGTTACATGACCAACCATCGGCAAATGGTAAAGAAAGTCGCATTTATCTTTTAATAATCGACTCATCCCTTTTCCTTCACTTCCAATAATGAGTGCTAACGGGAGGGTAGCATCCATATTTCTATAATCTGTTGACTTCGCAGCATCTGTTCCTGCAATCCACACTCCGCGCTCTTTAAGCTCGTCCACTGTTTGAGCCAAGTTCCCGGCACGATAAACTGGCACATGCTCAATTGCACCTGTAGATGCTTTGGCTACTACTGCTGTTAACCCAACAGCTCTTCTCTTCGGAATGATAATACCATGTGCTCCTACTGCATCCGCAGTACGCATAATAGAACCTAGGTTATGTGGGTCCTCAATTTCATCTAAAATGATAAAAAGTGGATCCTCTTTTTTACTTGCAGCTAGATTAAATAAATCATCTAATTCTGCATATTTGTAAGCAGCAACTGAAGCTACAATCCCTTGATGATTTGCATCGGTTAGATTATCCAGCTTTTTCTTTGGGACAAACTGAACGATAATTCCTGCTTCCTTCGCCAATTGTATGATTTCTGTAACGCCACTTTTTTGAATACCTTCAGCTATCCAGACCTTATTCATGTCTCTTCCAGAGCGCAGTGCTTCTACGACTGGATTTTTACCAGCAATAATTTCACCAGTTTGTTCGGATTTCTCTATCATTATTTTTTCTCTCCCTTTTGCCCATCGATAAATTCAATGGAAAATCGCAGCACCTCTTGCAAACGATCTGCTTGCTCACTTAAGTATAAGCTACCAATAACAGCTTCAAACGCTGTACTGTAATGATACGTCAAAACATCTGTATTTTTAGGAACCGTTCCAGATTTGGCATTTCTTCCTCTTCTTAAGACAGCCTCTTCTTCCTCAGTTAAGAAATTAGTGTTTAACATTTCTTTAACGATTGTTGCTTGTGCCTTGGCAGACACGTAATTTGTTGCTTCTTTGTGAAGGATGTTTGGTCTAACCCGCCCTGAGCGGATGAGGTGTTCTCGAACTACTTGTTCGAACACCGCATCACCCATATAAGCTAAGGCTAAAGAGTTAAGTTGCTTTACATCAGATAATTTAAATTCCACGAGGGTCACCCACGCTTCCATCGGATACCTTGGGCAGTATCTTCTAAAATAATATTCATTTCCTTCAGCTGATCTCTAATTTCATCCGCACGAGCAAAATTTCGATCTTTTCTCGCTTGGTTACGTTCTTCGATCAGCGCATCAATTTCTTCATCCAACACCTCTTGCTCCTTTGAAAGAGTAATTCCAAGAACTGCAGTTAATAAATCCAAAACGGATATAAATTGATTTAATACTTCTTCAGATGTTTGCTTTTCTAATAGATAAGTATTCGCTAGCTTAGATAATTCAAATAATGCAGCTATCCCATTGGCAGTATTAAAATCATCATCCATTGCCATTTCAAATTGTTGCTTAACCTCTTGTATTTTGTGCAGCCATATATCATGCTGGTCACCTAAATCCGCTGTTGTATTCAAACGGTGAAGTACATTTTCATATGAAGTACGAATACGTTCTAATCCTGCCTCTGCCTGCTCTACAAGCTCTTGAGAATAGTTAATTGGGTTACGGTAATGAACACTTAGCATAAAGAATCGGAGCACCTGCGGGTTAATTTGCTTGCGAATGTCATTCACCAATACAAAGTTACCAAGTGACTTAGACATTTTTTCATTGTCTATATTGATATAACCGTTATGCATCCAATACCTAGCAAAGGTTTTTCCAGTTCTAGCCTCAGATTGAGCAATCTCGTTTTCATGGTGAGGGAAAGTTAAATCCTGACCACCAGCGTGTATATCAATTGTGTCTCCTAAAATCTCACGTGCCATAACAGAGCACTCAATATGCCAACCTGGTCGACCTTGCCCCCATGGACTTTCCCAGAATATCTCACCTGGCTTTGCAGCTTTCCATAGAGCGAAGTCTAATGCGTCTTCTTTCTTCTCTCCACGCTCAATGCGTGCTCCTACCTTTAAGTCATCTACGGACTGATGTGAAAGCTTTCCGTACCCTTCAAACTTTCTCGTACGGTAGTAAACGTCACCTTGTGATTCATAAGCATAGCCTTTTTCTACTAGCACTTTAATAAAATCTATAATTTCATCCATATGTTCCGTTACACGAGGATGGGAGTCTGCCTTTGTGCACCCTAGTGCCTCTACGTCTGCATAATAAGCTTTAATAAAGCGATCCGTAAGCTCTGATACATCTTCACCGAGTTCGTTGGCCGCTTTAATAATCTTGTCGTCTACATCAGTAAAGTTACTTACGAATGTCACATCGTATCCACGATATTGCAAATACTTTCGGACCGTGTCATATACGATAACCGGTCGTGCATTACCGATATGAATGTAATTGTATACCGTTGGACCGCATACATACATTTTTACCTTTCCTTCTTCTATTGGCACAAATGGTTCCTTCTCACGTTTTAGTGAATTAAAGATTTGAATTGTCATGGCGTTTGGCTCTCTCCTTTTCCTCTAGCAATCGAACTATTTCTTCCTGTAGCTGCTTAATCTTATCTTCCATTTCCTTGCACCGATCTGCAAATGGATCAGGAAGATCTTGATGATCTAAGTTTCTTTTTACCTTTTTACCATTTTGAATAACGACTACACCAGGTATGCCAACTACCGTAGAATCTTCTGGTACATCCTTTAGGACGACGGAGCCTGCTCCTACCTTACTGTTGTCGCCGATTGTGATAGACCCCAACACCTTAGCTCCAGTAGCTACTAAGACATTATTCTTAAGAGTAGGGTGACGCTTTCCTTTTTCTTTACCAGTTCCCCCTAAGGTAACACCTTGATAGATCGTACAATCGTCTCCTATCTCACAGGTTTCTCCAATAACCACCCCTGAACCATGGTCGATGAAGAAGCGTCTGCCTATCACCGCTCCAGGATGGATTTCTATACCTGTAAAGAACCTGCTGATTTGGGAGATTAGCCTTGCAAGGAAAAACCATTTCCTCTTATAAAAGACATGTGCTAACCTATGGCTCCAAACTGCATGTAAACCTGCATAGGTTAATATAACCTCCAACTTACTAGTAGCAGCGGGATCCTGTTCAAACACTACCTCTATATCTTCTTTCATCCGCTCAAACACGTTAATCACTCCTTTTTTCCATAAAAAAAGTCTCTGTCTATAAATATAGACAGAGACGCTGTTTTGCGCGGTTCCACTCTGATTGGAAAGATGTTTATCTTTCCCGCTTCACATCTTTAACGCAGATGATACGTCCAGCCTACTAATCGTTCGGCTTGGCGCTCCGAGGTGCATTTCCATAACTCATAGGTTCAGACCACTTTCAGCCGGTGATGGTCCTCTCTAAGGAACTTGCGTTACGTACTTCTCCTCTTCTTAGCTTTCTTTACTTCGTTCATGAATTACACTCATTTTCACACCTTGTAGTGGAAAAGTCAATTTTATTGTTTAGCGTATTTGGAAACTCTTGCAATTACTTTTTCTTTACCGATTAAGCTAATTGCATCCGCTAATTCCGGACCATGTGTTTGGCCAGTAGTTACGACACGGATAGGCATAAATAGGTTTTTCCCCTTATGACCCGTTTCCTTTTGCACTGCTTTAATCGATGCTTTAATTTCTGCTGGTTCAAATGTTTCTAGAGCCTCTAACTGTGCTTTAAAGGCAGCCATAACCTCTGGTACTTGTTCACCAGTCAATACTTCAAGAGCTTCTTCATTATATGCAACATCGTCGTTAAAGAACAATGATGACAACTCAATAATTTCTGCTCCAAAGCTCATTTGATCATGGTAAAGCCCTATTAAATTTGTAGCCCATACTTGTTGCTCCTCAGATAATTCCTCTGGAAGAAGTCCTTCTTTTTGTAGATGTGGCAACGCAAGCTCTACTACTTTTTCTAGTGGAAGTTGCTTAATGTATTGATTGTTCATCCAAGTTAGTTTTTGCTTATCGAACATTGACGGTGATTTGGAAAGACGAGCTACATCAAATTGTTTAATGAATTCCTCTTTAGAGAAGATTTCTTCTTCTCCTTCAGGAGACCAGCCTAATAGAGCAAAGAAGTTGAACATTGCTTCTGGAAGATACCCTAGGTCTTTATATTGTGCTACAAATTGTATGATTGATTCATCACGTTTAGATAATTTTTTACGGCTTTCGTTGATGATTAACGTCATGTGCCCGTACTTAGGATATTCCCAGCCGAAAACGTCAAATACCATTAATTGTTTTGGAGTATTGGATAAATGCTCTTCACCTCGGAATACATGCGTAATCTCCATTAAGTGATCATCTAATACTACTGCGTAGTTATAGGTTGGAATGCCATTTGCTTTGACAAGAACCCAGTCACCAACGTCTTTGGATTCAAAGGACACAGTTCCACGAACTAAATCGTCAAACTTATACGTTACATTCTCAGGCACACGCATACGAATCGTATAAGGTGTTCCTGCCGCTTCCTTCTCTTGTACTTCTTCTTTGGATAGATGTCGGCATTTTCCGTTATACATCGGAGCAGCTACACCATTTTCTTTTTGTTGCTCACGGTCAGCTTCTAATTCCTCAGAAGTACAGAAACATTTATAAGCATGGCCTTTTTCTAGCATTTCCTCTGCGTATTTCGTGTAAATATCTAATCGCTCCATTTGGCGATAAGGTGCATAAGGTCCACCGATATCTACTGATTCATCGTATTCCATTCCTAGCCACTTTAAGTTATCCAGCTGTGATAATTCTCCGCCTTCAATATTTCGCTCAATATCTGTGTCTTCAATACGAACGATAAATTTCCCATTATGGTGGCGAGCATATAAATAATTGAATAATGCAGTACGTGCTCCTCCAATATGAAGATTTCCTGTAGGACTTGGTGCATAGCGTACGCGAACTTCTTGTGTCATTATAAATCCTCCTAATTATCTTACGTTTAAATTAAACCGTTATCTGGAAAGTGGAATTAAACCGTTGATAGACAACGTGATTGTTGCCTGTTTCGCTAAAGTAGTAAACTTTATCTATTCTACCACTGCGTGTAGCATTTTTAAAGCTAGTCTTTTTTCATTAAAAGGATAGTTGCCATCGAAGCAATCCCTTCCCCACGCCCAGTAAACCCTAGCTTTTCGGTAGTTGTTGCCTTTACATTGACCTGAGAGACATCAGCTTGCAGAAGCTCTGCTACTTTTGAGCGGATTTGCTCTATGTACGGGGCCATTTTAGGCATCTGAGCTATTATCGTGCAATCTATATTTCCAAGCTTATAGCCTTTTGCATCTACTAGCTTCCAAATATACTCGAGTAATTTCGCTGAATCTGCATCTTTAAATTCAGGATCCGTATCAGGGAAATGTCTTCCAATATCTCCTTCTCCAATTGCTCCTAGCGCTGCATCTGTAATGGTATGGAGTAACACATCTGCATCCGAGTGACCTATTAAACCTCTTTCATAAGGGATCGTTATCCCACCTATGATTAATGGGCGGTTATCTGCAAATTCATGTACATCAAAGCCTTGTCCTATTCTTAACAATTTATTTTTCCTCCTGCTTTCGTTTATTTAAAATTACTTCTCCTAACAATAAGTCCTCTTGAGTGGTTACCTTTACGTTATCATAGGTACTCTCCACGATGTGAACATTTCCACCTTGCTTCTCTACTAGCATAGCCTCGTCTGTCCCTAAAAAGGATTCCTGCTCAGCGAGTCTTTCGGCTTTCTCCAATACATCATATTGAAAAGCTTGAGGTGTTTGGATAATCCAAAGACTCTCTCGATCAACCGTTTCCTGTATTATACCATTGTGAACCTTTTTCATCGTATCCTTTGCCCGTACTGCAGCAACTGCTGCGCCAAATTTTTCAGCTGCTTGGACTAGCTGATGAATGATTTCCTGCTGAATGAACGGTCTAGCAGCATCATGCACCAATACAATCCCTTTAGCAGGACTAGCCTTCAAGCCCGCATATACACTATGCTGTCTTTCAGAACCGCCTTCTACAATGGCTGACACCTTTTGGATGGAATATTGCTGAAGCAGCTGTTCTATATATGATTTTTCTTCTTTTTTTATCGCTAAAACAATATGAGCGCAGTCAGGGTCTTGTTCAAAAACTCTAAGCGTATGTATTAAAACTGGTATATTACTTAATTCGATAAAAAGTTTGTTGTGACCTGCTCCCATCCTTTTTCCACTTCCCGCGGCAGGTAAGATTACTGTATACAACATTATTTACGTACCTCCTATATTACAAAGAAAAAGGGTATGCTCCACAAAGGAAACATCCCCTCCTACTTATTTAGTTTCTTGGGGTTTCGCAAAGATCATTCGTCCTGCTGATGTTTGGAGAACACTCGTCACTTCTACATTAATAGCTTGTCCGATATAAGCTTTACCGCCTTCTACAACAATCATTGTCCCATCGTCTAAATAAGCTACCCCTTGATTATGCTCTTTACCATCTTTAATCACAACTACATGCATTATTTCCCCGGGAATAACTACCGGTTTAACGGCATTTGCTAAATCATTAATATTCAATACACGAACCTGATGCAGCTCACACACCTTGTTTAGGTTAAAATCATTTGTGACTACTATGCCGCCCATTTTTTTAGCTAGACGCATCAATTTTAAATCAACTTCTTGGACATCCTCAAAGTCTTCTTCCACTATTAAAACCGCAGTGCTTCTTTCATCCTTTAGTTTGTTTAGAACGTCTAAGCCACGGCGACCTCTTGTCCGTTTAAGTGTATCAGAAGAATCTGCAATATGCTGAAGCTCCGTTAGCACAAATTGAGGGACAACTAGTACCCCTTCCATAAAGCCGGTTTCAGAAATATCAGCTATTCTCCCATCAATGATCACACTTGTGTCCAAGAGCTTGTAAGTCCCCAATGGTAGAGCTTGTTCTTCTTCCTCTGCTGTTTTTTTCTTCAATGCAGGGAGCTTAGAAGATGGAGTAAACACGTGTAGCAATTCATCTCTCTTTTTATAACCTACCTGGAATCCTAAATACCCTAAAATGATGGTCAATAGAACTGGAGCAACAGACCGAATGACTGGAAATTCAATACTCGATACCGCTGACCCTAAAAAGAAGGCTACGATTAACCCGATGACCATCCCTAACGTCCCAAACAACAAATCACCAATGGGTGCCTTTAATAGTCTTTCCTCCATCCATTTAATGAAATGAATTAAATAATCTGTTAAAAATAGCGCAGCTACATACAGCATGATTGCTCCGATTAATACAGAAACATATACATTGTTAATAAAAGAGTTGTTGGATAAATTAATCAGTTCATATAAGTGCGGTAAGAATAGCAACCCTAATGTACCACCTATTAATACAAAAGCAATTTGAATAATCCACTTTAACAAATATTCCACCTCCGTTTAAATTTTATTATACTTCCTTTTATGGCTCTATGCCTATTTTGACGTATGAGCAAGGCTAACCAATGCAGCAATACAATACTAGTATCAAAAGTTTACTTATACATAGTTTACATTACCACTCAGAAGTATACGTATTTTAGAAAGCAGGTGGCAGTTCCCCACCACCGTATCTTCTCTATTATTACCTCGAGTAGTTTGTCCTACTAGTCAGTTAAGAAAAAGCTTCCTTCATCACTTCATTTACTGATTCTACACCAATGACCTGCAGTCCCTTTGGATAGTCCCAGCCTCCCATATTCGATGCTGGGATGATTGCTCGTTTAAAGCCGAGCTTTGCAGCCTCTTGCACTCTTTGTTCAATCCTCGAAACTCTTCTTACCTCACCAGTTAATCCGACTTCTCCTATAAAACAGTCAGTTGAAGCAACACCTATATCTCTAAAACTAGAGACAATACTTACTAGGACGGCTAAATCGATGGCAGGTTCGTCTAATTTTACTCCACCGGCAACTTTTATATAGGCGTCTTGTGTTTGAAGTAGCAGTCCCATGCGTTTTTCTAGCACTGCCATTAACAAGGAAATTCTATTTTGGTCAATCCCTGTAGCCATTCTTTTTGGGTAGTTAAAGCTCGACTGTGTGACTAGCGCTTGAATCTCTACTAAAATCGGTCTTGTCCCTTCCATAGAAGCGACGATTGCAGAGCCTGCTGCTCCATGAGAACGCTCCTGCAAAAATAACTCAGAAGGATTTAGTACTTCCTTTAGGCCCTGTTGTACCATTTCAAAAATAGCAATCTCATTAGTGGAACCAAATCTATTTTTTTGTGAACGCAATATACGATGATTGTGATGACGCTCACCCTCAAAATATAAAACCGTATCTACCATATGCTCGAGAATCCTTGGTCCGGCGATTTGCCCTTCCTTAGTTACATGACCAACTAAAAAGATAGCAATATTTTTAGTCTTCGCGATACGCATCAGCTCAGCCGTACTTTCACGTACTTGAGACACGCTACCTGGTGCACTCGTTACTTCTGGGTGATGCACGGTTTGTATAGAATCCACGATTACAAAACGTGGACTTACTTGATCGATTGTTTCATTTATCAGCTCTAGATTAGTTTCCGAGTAGATATAAAGTTCGTTTGAAGTAACTCCTAGACGTTCTGCTCGGAGTTTCGTCTGGCGGATGGATTCTTCTCCGGAAATGTAGAGGACTCTTTCTCCCTTATTCGCAAGAAGTGCAGAAACTTGTAAAAGAAGCGTTGATTTACCTATACCTGGATCTCCCCCAATTAAAACTAGGGAGCCTGGCACAATTCCTCCACCTAAGACCCGATTCAATTCTACTAAATCCGTCTGTACACGAGGCTCATCGATCGTTTCAATAGATATAATGGGGGTTGCTTTTTGAGTGACTCCAGAGGAATGCTGAAAAGAATGTCTAGGCCCCTTAGAAACAACCTCTACCTCTTCCACCATCGTGTTCCATTCTCCACACCCTGGACATCTACCCATCCATTTGGCAGCCTCATAGCCACATGAGTTACACATAAATTTCGTTTTCTTTTTTGCCATATAATCCTCCTATAATAAGAAAAGCATAATCGCCTGTTCTGCCCCGACAGGCAAATGGGGAAAAGCGAGGAGGCAGTTCCTCAGCCACCGGAGCTTTTATCCATTTGACCCGAGGGGCAAGGCGATGAAGCTAGACATCTTGAAAAACATAATCGCCTGTTCTGCCCCGACAGGCAAATGGAGAAATGCGAGGAGGCAGTTCCTCAGCCACCTCACATACTCTTTGTTGCACTATGTAAAAAAAGGCATTCCGGTGATCTCGGAATGCCTATAATATTAACTTTCTGTGACAGGCTCTGTTGTTCGAACAACAAATTCGTCATTTTCTACATCAAATACTACACGCTGACCCGTTAAGACTTCACCTTTTAACAGTTCCTCTGAAAGACGATCTTCCACATGCTTTTGTAATGCACGGCGCAACGGACGTGCTCCATATGTTGGATCGTAGCCTTCTGTAGTAATTTTATCTTGAGCAGCTTCAGTAAGTACTAGCTCTATTCCTTGTTCTTTTAAACGCTTCGCTAGCTGCTCTGTCATTAATGTCACAATTTGTTTTAAGTGTTCCTTCTCTAATGAGTGGAATACAATCATTTCATCTAAACGGTTTAAGAATTCAGGACGGAATGCTTTTTTCAATTCTTCCAGCATTTTTCCTTTCATATCTTTATAATCCGTTTTTCCTGCTTCTTGTAAGTTAAACCCTACATGTTTATTATACTTAAGTGCATCTGCTCCAACATTAGATGTCATAATCACTACTGTATTGCGGAAGTCGACTGTGCGACCTTTCGAATCAGTTAATCGACCATCCTCTAATACTTGTAAAAGTATATTGAATACGTCTGGATGTGCTTTTTCAATTTCATCTAATAAAATTACAGAATACGGTTTACGGCGAACTTTTTCAGTCAACTGACCACCATCATCAAAGCCAACATACCCCGGAGGTGAACCTACTAAACGAGAAGTAGAATGTTTTTCCATGTACTCAGACATGTCTACTCGGATCATCGCGTCCTCGTCTCCAAACATTACCTCTGCTAAAGCACGAGCTAACTCCGTTTTACCTACTCCTGTAGGTCCTAAGAAGATAAATGAACCAATTGGTCGCTTCGGATCTTTTAAGCCCGCTCGAGCTCGTCGGATAGCACGAGAAATAGCATCTACCGCTTCTTTTTGTCCGATTACACGTTCATGTAATTTATCCTCCAGCTTTAACAACTTCTCGGACTCTGTTTGAGCTAACTTGGAAACAGGAATTCCAGTCCACATCGAAACGACAGCAGCGATATCCTCGACTGTAACCTCTGACTCTTCTTTTCCTTGTTTTTCTTTCCAAGTATTTTTCATAGTTTCTAATTTATCTTTAATCTTTTGTTCTTTATCTCGGAAAGAAGCTGCCTTCTCAAATTCCTGGCTTTGCACAGCTGCATTTTTCTCAGAGCGAACAGCCTCTAGCTTCGTTTCTAATTCTTTTAAATTAGGAGGAGTTGTATAGGAACGAAGGCGAACCTTAGAACCTGCCTCATCAATTAAATCTATTGCTTTATCAGGCAAGAAACGATCGGAAATGTAACGATCAGACATTTTAACTGCTGCTTCTACTGCTTCATCCGTAATTTTCACACGGTGATGTGCTTCATAACGATCGCGTAACCCATAAATAATTTGTACAGCTTCCTCAGAAGAAGGCTCATCAACTTGGATTGGTTGGAAGCGACGTTCAAGCGCAGCATCTTTTTCAATGTATTTGCGATATTCGTCTAATGTAGTAGCACCGATACATTGAATTTCTCCTCGAGCCAGTGCTGGTTTCAAGATATTAGAAGCATCAATTGCCCCCTCTGCTCCACCTGCACCGATTAACGTATGAAGTTCATCAATGAAAAGAATAACATTTCCTGCTTGGCGAATTTCATCCATCACTTTTTTCAGACGGTCTTCAAATTCACCACGATATTTAGTACCCGCTACAACAGTACCCATATCTAAAGTCATTACACGTTTATCTCTTAAAATTTCAGGAACCTCATTTTGTACGATTTGTTGTGCAAGACCTTCTGCAATAGCAGTCTTACCTACACCTGGCTCCCCAATTAGGACCGGATTATTTTTCGTACGACGAGCTAATATTTCAATAACACGTGTGATTTCCTTGCTACGCCCTATTACAGGATCTAGCGTACCTTCTCTTGCAATTTGTGTTAAATCGCGTGCTAACCCGTCTAATGTCGGTGTACTAGCTGGAGCGACTCCGTTGTTATTACTATTGCTATGAGATTGATCGGAACTTCCTAATAATTGAAGCACTTGCTGACGCGCCTTGTTCAAGCTTACACCTGCATTGTTCAATACTCTTGCTGCTACTCCTTCTCCTTCACGAATTAAAGCAAGAAGTAAATGTTCTGTTCCAATGTATGAGTGACCTAGTTTTCTTGATTCATCTACTGACAGCTCAATGACTTTCTTAGCACGAGGCGTATAGTGAACAATCGGACCAACTTCCTCTGCTCCAGTTCCAACCAGCTCCTCGATCCCTGCCTCTATCACTTTTGGATCTACTTCGATTGCTTCTAATGCTTTTGCGGCAATTCCGCTACCTTCACGGATAAGACCGAGTAAAATATGTTCTGTTCCAATAGATTCATGCTTTAAACGAATAGCCTCTTCTTGAGCTAATTGTAAAACTTTTTGCGATCTTTGCGTAAATCGATTAAACATCATGCAGGTTCCTCTCCTTTTGTATTATCTTTTTCTCCTTTTTGCAAACGTTCCCTTAACAGCTTAGCTCGAAACATGTCACGCTCCGTGGCATTTAAAGTAGTGCCAGCGTACTTTTGTAAAAAACCAGGCTGCATAAAGATCATACATTCATTTAGGATGGACATATCTATATCCTTAATAAGTCCAATATCTATTCCTAAACGCACATCAGACAGACATCTTGCCGCCTCCTCTGTGGTCATTAGACGAGCATAGAATAAGGTTCCTAGTGAACGGTAAAGACGATCCTCCAATGTATTTGGGGAGTGCTGTAAAAGTGCGTCTCTTGCTTCTCTTTCTTTTTGAATAATTTGTTCTGCTATACTTTGAAGATCAGCAAGTATATCTTCCTCAGTCTTACCAAGTGTCGTTTGATTTGATACCTGATAAACATTGCCGAGCGCTTCACTACCCTCTCCATATATTCCTCTTACGACCATACCAAGCCGAGAAATAATGGTTACGATTCGATTCATTTGCTTTGTTTTTGTTAAAGCAGGTAAGTGCATCATGACAGATGCTCTAAGTCCTGTTCCAGTGTTTGTAGGGCAGCTTGTCAAATAACCAAACTGTTCGTCAAATGCATATGGTAATTCCTTTTCTAATAAACGATCTATTGTATCTGCCCGTTCGTAAGCTTGTTGGATTTGGAGTCCTGGAAATAGGCATTGAATTCGAATATGGTCCTCTTCATTCACCATGACACTAACAGACTCATCTTCTGATAAAAGGACAGATCCCGTATTTGGTGAATTTGCGAGCTTAGGACTTATTAAATGTTTTTCAACCAAGACTTGACGCCCTAGCTCAGATACATCTTTAATATGCACAGATGTAAAATTTTTCTGTAATTCTTCATCTGCATCTAACAGTGTGGAGGATACAGATTGGTCAATTTTATGCGCTTCGTCCTCTGTAAATGCTAGAGGGAAGCGAAAACCATTAAGGTTTCTCGCCAAGCGAATTCTGGTGCTCATCACGATGTCAGAATGCTCTCCTTCCCCTTCCATCCAACTAGATCTGGAATTATCTAAAAAGTTCTCAATCGACATGTGAATCGTCACCTCCTCCGGCAAGTTGTTTTTCAAGGTCTTTAACTTCGTCTCTTAACTTCGCGGCATCTTCAAATTGCTCTTGCTCAACTGCCTGCTTCATTTGAGCCCTAATTGCTTCAATTCGTTTCTTTAAAGCTATTTTTTCACCAAGTCGCCCTGGTGCTTTTCCAATATGTGTAGTGTTACCATTGTGTAGACGTTTTAGGGCTTGAGGTAAATGAGGACGGAAGCTTTCGTAGCATGATGCACATCCAAACTTACCCTCTTCTAGAAATCTCTCAATAGACCAGCCACATTCATCACATTCAAGTGTTTTTTGTTGTTTTTGTTGAACTATCTGATCTGCTTGGTTAAACCAATTAGATAGAAGCTGATGAAGAGATAATGGGTCTTGTTTGTATTCAACATAAAACGGGTGGAGGCTATTGGCACAGACCTCACAATAATGTCTTTCAAAGTGTTCTCCGTTATGCACTTGTGTAACCGTCACTTTAGCTGGCCGTTGTTTACAATTTTCACAAATCACCTTATCAACACCCCGTTCAATTTTCACTTTTTTCATATTTTAGTGTTAAAAGCATGGCACATAGTATACGTGCTCGTAGCTCATCTCTTGCTGGTAGTGGGATGGCTAAAGTTGTTCTGTCTAGAGCTGCTAAAATTATCTTCGCCTCTCTTTTGGTAATAACCTCTTCATCCAATAAACGAAAAACAATATCCTCTGTAGTGGATGCAGATGCTCCTGCTTCCAGACTTTGTATTATATGCTCAATTAATTCAGCTTTTGTGTGGGCTCGAACGCGGAGAATTCGAATATACCCACCACCACCACGTTTACTTTCCACCAAATATCCACGATCCAGTGTGAATCGGGTGTTTATTACATAATTTATTTGTGAAGGTACACATTGAAATTTTTCTGCGATCTCGCTTCTTTTGATTTCAATTTGCCCCCTACTTTCTTGTTCGATAATTGCCTTCAAATAACCTTCAATAATGTCAGATATATTTTTCATCTTCTCTCACCTCTTCTCACAAAAACTGACTTTGACTATCTTTGACTATATTATATAATGAATTTTTTGGTTGTGCAATTGATTTGCCTAGCATAAAAGAAACAAAAAAACTACCAACATTTATTGTCAGTAGTTTTAGGGTGTATCAAAATGAAAACTTATATTCTTATATTTGTGAATTGTATTTAAGCTGTGTAATAAAAATTGTTGGCTCTACCTCAATATCATGTACTTTGTAAAAGTGATGTCTTTCATACAAAGCAAGAGCTGGTAAATTTTTGCGCCGGTAGAAACTATTATACTTACAGCTTTTGGAGTAGCGCTCAAAACATGCTGGAGCAACTCAGAAGCTATCCCTTTTCTAAAATAAATTGGGTGGACAACTAACCTACAAATATTTAGTACGTCTCCCTCGTATTCATAGGAGATAAAACCAAGTAGGCTCTCCTTATTGTACTTTCCTATAAAAATCTCTTTAGATACTTTAATATCCTCGATTGTTTCCTTAAGCTGTGGTATGCCTTCAAAACCGATGATCTCTGCTTCCTTGCGGTAAGCCGGAAGCTGTATTTCGAGCATTTCCTCTGCTATAGAATGCTTTTGGTGATCAATTAATCGAATCATATGCACCTCTATTAAATTTTTCTTTTCTTATTGGTTTTTTGGGTCTTCGATACTTGCTTCCATTTATCACGTTCTGTTTTTTGAGCAGCTAAGTTGTTTTTACGCTCGATATGAGCAAGCTCACGCAATAATTTTACATAGCTTACATATCGATCCTCTTTTAGCAAACCAGTTCGAATAGCTTCTTGAATGGCGCAGCCAGGCTCTTTTTTATGCTGACAGTCTCTAAATCTGCATTCGATAGCAAGTTCTTCGATATCCTGAAAACTGTTGCTAATACCCTCGCTAGAATCCCAGAGCTGGAACTCTCTCATTCCCGGGGTATCAATTAATAGTCCACCACCAGGTAATAAGGAAAGCTCTCTATGAGTGGTTGTATGACGCCCTTTACTGTCATCCGCTCGAATATCGCTAACCTCCATTACATCCTCACCAGATAGAGCATTGATCAAAGAGGATTTCCCTACGCCTGAAGAACCTAGTAAGGCCCCCGTTTTACCGTTGACTAGGAGAGCGGCTAAGTCATCTATTCCCTCTCCCGTGACACTAGATACAGCGAATACATTTACGCCGAATGCAATCGTTTCGACTTCACTGATGAAATAATCCACCTGTTCACAAGCGTCTTTTTTCGTTAGTACCACGACAGGTGTAGCACCAGAATCCCAAGCTGCAAGTAGATAGCGCTCTAACCTTCTTACATTAAAATCATGGTTGAGTGACATCACTAAAAATACATAGTCTACATTCACTGCTACCAATTGGATTTCTGTTGTTGTACCTGCCACTTTTCTTGAGAATTGGGATTGTCTCGGTAGAACCTGTTGAATAATACCTTTATCTTCTCCAGGCATCTGCTCTAAAACCACCCAATCTCCTACGGCTGGATAGGCTTCACGGTTGTGATCAAACTTAAATCTACCCGATAGAGAGCAAAGCCACTCACCTTCATTCGTAATTACTCGATAAGAATGCTTATGCTCGAGTAAAACTCGACCTACTAATCCTTTGTTCGACATCTTTTCTTCCCATTTACTATTCCATCCATACTGTTCGATTAAATTCAATTTCAATTTCCTCCTAATTTTCCCATTAAAATATTTGAATCGCCATTATTTTAAGCGAATTACTGGGCAACAAAAAAACCATGATTGCTCGAATCAGCAATCATGGTCTCCCGTTCATTAGTAAAGAAATTTCAAAAAGTATGAAGAAATAAGCTCGATTGTCTGTATACAATCAAACTAATACCTATTCCGCCTACATTTTAGAAAATAACAGGGTAAGACATCATGAACTTACTGATTCGAATCGAATTATATACAATAGCCATAATGCCTCACCTCTTTCTTTAAGTTAAATTCAGAATACTACAAGTTTTTGAAATATGCAATAGGCAATTATGCCGTTACATCACGTTTTGTAAATGACCAGTAGCTCGTCACAAGGAAAACTGCAAGGTAAATAAGAATTACGACAATAGAGAAGGCCATCGTCATTCCCTCTATTGAGGGATCATTTGCGCCAATGTATTGCCCCAAATTTGTATTAGCAAATAAAATATATTTCGAAGCCTCGATTTTCAGCGCCGCAAGAACTCCTGTAACTTGTACTCCTGTAAACATCAAGAAAATAGATATTCCTATTGCCAATGAGCTCGAACGGAAAACAGAGCCAATCATAAAGGCCAACGTTCCAATCACTAATACATTGATTAGCGATAAAGCAGTTAACAGTAACAATCTACCCCAGAATGAAACTTCAACTACAGCTCCGTCTACTAACTCTAACTGGGTTCCTGGTACATTATCAAAGAATATATAGCCAAAAATGATGCCTGAAATAAGAAGAATACCAGTCATTGCTACTGCAAATAAACCAACCGTTAACAGTTTAGACGTAAGGATCTTCCAACGCTTTACTGGTCTTGTTAATAACATTTTAATCGTTCCTTGAGAAAACTCAGAAGCTACAATACCACCGGCAACAACTACTGTAAGTAATGTAACAACTGACATCATACTAGGAAGGCCGGTGATAAAGCCTTGTGCACTATCATCTATAATTGGTGGCAGTTCATTATCCAATCTATATTTAGTTATTTCAGGTTCCTCCGCAACGGCCGTCATCTGGCTCACTGTTATAGTTTCTCCTGAATCGTCCTGTCCTACTTCTAAGGAATTCATCCATTTCACAAAGCCCGCAGAACCAAGCATTACCAATACGAGCAGTATAGCCATGATCCAGGTTGCTTTTTTACTCCATAGTTTTAACCACTCATTTCGTACGAGATTCAGCAATTTGTCCACCTCCTGTAATTTCTAAGAATTGATCTTCTAATGTTTTTCTATTTGGAGTGATGGAATAGATTTGTAGGCCATTCGCAATCATCTCTGCAACTAATGCAGGCACTTCCTCTTTATTAAGTGGGATTATAAAACCACTTCCTTGAGCTTCCATTGTAATCTCTTTATGTTTAAAGAAATCTACTACTTTTTCTAGTTCAGATGCTTCGATGTAATAATAAGATTTTTGCTGTTCATTTACCTCTTGAATAGATAAGAGCTTCCCATTTTGAATAACGGCAATTCTATCACACATTAATTCTATCTCTGCGAGCAAATGACTTGAAACAAAGATAGCAACACCATCTTCTACTGCGATCTTTTTTAAGTATGTGCGGAATTCCCGAATCCCTGCAGGATCTAACCCGTTTGTGGGCTCGTCTAAAATAAGAAATTTAGGCTTATGTAGGATAGCCTGTGCTAGGCCAAGACGCTGTCTCATTCCTAAAGAATAGGTGGATACCTTTTCGTGAATACGCTTTTGAAGTCCCACCTGAGCAATTACTTCATCAATACGTTCTTTGGTGATGTTCTTATTCATTCGAGCAAAATGAACGAGATTTTTATATCCGCTCATAAACTTATACATTTCAGGGTTCTCTACAATTACCCCTACCTTGCTCATGGACCCCTCAAAATCCTCGGACAAAGGCTTGCCTTCTATAAATACCTCTCCCGATGTTGGCTTCATAAGACCAGTCATCATCCGTATAGTTGTTGTTTTCCCTGCTCCATTCGGCCCTAAGAATCCTGTTATTTGCCCAGAATACAAGTCTAATGTCAGGTCGTCGATAATTTTCTTTTTCCCAATTATTTTAGAAAGATTTTGTAACCTTACTATTGTTTTTTGTTCCAAATTAACTCACCTTCCTTATCACTAATTTTGTCCCTATTAAGTTATACGTCTCAAACTTAAATAAGTTCTATAAAAATCTAATTAATTTGTTTACCTTCTAAGCGAACAATTCAAAAAATAAAAAACACCAATCCACTTTAATTAGATTGGTGTAATCCCATATTAATTATAAAGATGACAGGCAACAAAATGGCCTGGTTCCTGCTCTTGCCAAATTGGCTTTTTCTCTGCACATATAGACATCGCGTGAGGGCATCTTGTCCGAAATACACAACCCGATGGTGGATTGATCGGACTTGGTAGCTCGCCTTGTAGGATAATCCGTTGACGGGATTCCTCAATATCAGGATCTGGAATTGGAATTGCCGACAACAATGCCTGCGTATAAGGATGTAATGGGCTTTCATAAAGCTGACTACTTGTTGTTAGTTCAACCATATGCCCTAAATACATTACACCAATACGATCAGAAATATATTTAACCATAGATAGATCATGAGCGATAAATAAGTAGGTTAACCCTTTTTCCTTTTGAAGACGCTGTAACAATTTTACTACTTGAGCTTGTACAGAAACGTCCAATGCAGATATTGGCTCATCTGCTATGATAAATTCTGGATCTAATGCCAGGGCTCGCGCAATTCCTATACGTTGTCTTTGTCCGCCTGAGAATTCATGTGGATACCTATTAGCATGATCTCGATTTAGTCCGACATCTTCTAACAGCTCATAAACTCTTTCTCTAACCTCTTTTTTAGAGCTATATAATTTATGAATTTCGATAGGCTCTGCAATAATTTCGAGGACTGTGGACCTAGGATTTAGAGATGCGTAGGGATCTTGGAAAATCATTTGCATTTTCTTCAAATAGTCTTTGCGTTCTTTATCATTCATTTCATGTACATTCTTTTGTTCGAATAGCACATCTCCCTCAGTCCGGTTATACAGACCTAGGATAGTACGTCCAGCGGTAGATTTACCACAGCCCGATTCCCCTACTAAGCCAAATGTTTCTCCCTTGAGAATGTCAAAGCTAATCCCATCCACTGCCTTTAAAGTGCTACCTTGACCAATATCAAAATGTCTCTTTAAATCCTTTACAGATAATAGTACATTCTCCGTCATATCTTTCCCCCCTAAACGGCATATCTTCTCACAGCACATATCTCTTTTTGTAGCTTGGAGCCTTCTAATACTAAAATTTCCACTGACTTTCCTGTTGAAGGTGAATGTAATAATTGACCATTCCCATAGTAAAATCCAACATGACGAACTGAGCCTGTGCCTTCGTCATTTGCAAAAAATAGCAAGTCTCCCTTTTTCCATGAAGAAGGTTCATCCTTAGAGACCTCTATGCCTTCTATCGCCTGATCACTTGCATCGCGTGGGATAAAATAGCCACACGCCTTTAACATGTTGTATGAAAATCCTGAGCAATCAAAGCCATATGGAGACATCCCTCCCCATAGATATGGTAAGTCTAAGTAGGCTTCCCCCAACCTCACAGTTTCCTCTAGTGGGAGTTTTGGTAATTGTTCCTTAGATGCAGCATATTGTACATTTTCTTTTCGGAGCAGCCCCTCTCCATGTGGCGCTCGAACCTTATAGAAATCATCCGTTTCAGATAGAACAGGTAGAATTGTATTAAAAGGTAGAATCAGTAATGGTTTTTCTTCCGTATCCCATAACTGGGTTCTTGTACCCTTTACTCGAACAATTCCTTGGTTGCCAGCCTCTACTATTTCTTTCAATTGAGCCAACGGCACCCAACCCGGATAGCCTCTTTCGTCTTTTTTAGAGGGCTGCCAGACTGCAATTATTTTAGCCCAATCGTCCTTTATCTCATCCACAATAACTGGCTCTCCATAAAGAAGCTGAGTTTGAACACGGTTCTCATCACAAAGGGCTAGTCGCTCCTTGTATGGCAAAGCTTCTAGCCATTCAACAAGCTGTACAGGATTAGATATTCCAGGACCATCTACTTCCCGAGCTGAAGACGGCTCTGTCCAGACCGTCGCAACCTTTACTGCACAAGCCCAATAACTTTTTTCTATTGTCATTTTTGTCCCTCCCCTATTTTAACGCTCGCAATGCCTAGCCCATAGGATTTCGAAAAGGTCATCGTGCTAGCTTGGTAGACGATACCGCCTGTAACAATGTCCTCCGCCAGCATTAAAGGAGCATCAAAATCATAAAAAAGGATATTAGGCTGACTCGCTGCCAAATGAGCTGCTGCTGTTATACCTATTTTAGTTTCAATCATACTCCCTACCATACAGGTGATATCATTTGCCTCTGCCAATGTATTAATCTTTAATGCCTGATAAATGCCACCAGATTTCATTAATTTAATATTAATCAAGTCTGCAGCCCGCATTTCTAATACACGCTTAGCATCATAAATCGAGAAAACACTCTCATCTGCCATAATAGGGGTTGCTGTTCGTTCAGTTACGTATTTTAAGCCTTCTAGATCCTCAGCAGGAACCGGCTGCTCGACAAACTCAATCTTAAGCCCAGCGTCTTCCATAGTACCTATAGCGCGTACGGCTTCTTTTGCATTCCATCCCTGATTGGCATCGAGCCTTATTTTAATATCTTTTCCTACTCGCCTCCTAATAGCCTCAATACGTTCAATATCCTCTTGTATCGTACCTATTCCAACCTTTACTTTGAGTATTTGAAACCCTTCTCTTACGTAGCGCTCAGCATCCTCTGCCATTTCAGCTGGTTCATTGACACTCACAGTAAAATCCGTTGTAAGGCTATTTCGATAGCCTCCTAAATATTGATAAAGTGGTAGCTCAGCATATTGGCCCAAAAGGTCAAAGATTGCCATGTCAACTGCAGCTTTCGCACTCGTATTTCTGACAAGTGCTTTATGGAGCTTCTGAAAAATTATCTCCTTTTCTAGTAAAGAAAGTCCGATTAGCTGCGGAGAAATAATTTCATTTATAGCGTATTGGATACTTTCTAATGACTCACCAGTGATCACATGAGTAGGAGGTGCCTCTCCGTAACCTACTTTTCCTTCATCAGAGGTTACCTTCACGACAACGGAAAAAGCAGTGGTAACTGTACGCAATGCTGTTTTGAAAGGTTTAGTCAGTGGAACAGCAACATAAAACGTTTCAATAGCTTGTATTTTCACCCTAAATTCCTCCTACTCTACTCCTGGTAATATAGATAACGTTAGGTTCTCTGTATTTAACATGCCGTCTACTCCTAATGGAATCGCAAAGTGAGGCTGACAGTGTCCGATAAGAAAACCTTTTATTGCTGGTTTACCTAAGTTCCCTAAGTAATGGTCAAAAACCTCATCCATTGTAAGAGATTTTTTACCTCTCCTTGGCTCCGCGTCACAGAAGTCTCCAATGACGAATCCAGCAGCTGCATCTAGCTTGCCAGCTAAACGTAGCTGATTTAGCATTCCGTCTACCTTATATGGCTCTTCTCCAATGTCCTCTATTAGCAGAAGCTTACGATTGGTATCCACTTCATATTTGGTCCCAATTCCGCTTGCAAGAAGAGAGAGATTTCCACCAACCAGCTCCCCTCTGGCTACCCCAGGAGCAACTATGGATAAAGGAGATATATCCTCTGTGTAATGTAACTCTATTGGCTGAAACAGCTGATAAAACATTTTTTTGGATAGCTCATTAAATGTACTTTTACCCACGTCTGAAGCTAACATGGGACCATGGAATGTGACAATATCCGAATATAAATTCATTGCACTATGTAAATAAGTGATGTCTGAATAACCCCAAAAAATTTTCGGATTTTCATTCATTAATTGATAATCGATTTGGTCTGCATACCTTGCAGTACCGTATCCTCCGCCAGCACAAATTATTCCATTGATGTTAGGGTCTGCGAACATCTCATGTAAATCCTCTAGTCGCTCTTCGTCTGTGCCCGCTAAATACCCGTTAACTTGCTCTACACTTTTTCCCATTCTATAAGATAATCCTAATTCCTCTAAAAACGATAGGGAGCGTTTCAGTTGATCTAAGTTAGGAGGACTAGCTGGAGCAATAATTCCAATTGTATCCCCTTTTTTCAATCTATTTGGCTTTATTTTCATATGTATAATCTCCTTTGTTTTTAAAGAAAAGGGCGGCACTTGCAAAAGTGCCGCATCTTTTGTTTGGGAATAAATACTTTTATTCCTTATCTGCCCATTTTAAATCCATGTATCCAACTGGATGTCTTACAATACCTTTAACATTCGATTTCTCTAGTGTTACTTGGTTGTAATAGTGGATTGGAATAACAGGCATTTCTTCCATTAAGAATTTGTCAGCCTCTATTAGCATATCCCAACGTTTTTGCTCATCTGTTTCATTTTTAATATCAGCAATCATTTTATCGAACTCTGGGCTAGACCAAGTAGTACGATTCATAGAAGAACCAGTAATGAAGCTTTCTAATGCGTTTACAGGATCAGCATAGTCAAATAAGAAGGAAGAGCGTGATAACATGTATTTGAACTCTTTTTGCTCTGAAGCAAATACGCTAGCCTCTACATTTTGTAGTGCTACTTCTACTCCTAGAACTTCCTTAAATTTACTTTGAAGTGCCTCTGCAATTTTCTTGTGTGTATCACTTGTAGAATAAGTTAACGTTACTTGAGGTAATTCTGTGTAACCTTCCTCTTTCATACCTTCTGCTAAAAGTGCTTTTGCTTTTTCCGCATCATGCTGTATTAGCTTTCCAGCAGTCTCTCTAAATTCCTTGCCATCAGGACCTTTAAATCCGTATGGTACAAATCCCTCAGCAGGTTTCTCGCCATTTTTCGTAACGAATTCTACGATTTCTTGTTGGTCAACAGCCATACCAAATGCTTGGCGAATTTTTTTGTTTGTAAATGGTTCCATTGAAACGTTATAGCGGAAGAAATACAGACCGGCTTGGTCTTCGTTTTTTAACTCCGGATCATCTTTTAATTGGTCTGCAAGCTCTGCTGGAACACCAGAGACATCTAAATCACCTGTTGAGTACATTTGATATTCTGTATTCGAATCATCAATCATTGCCCACTCGACTTTGTCTAGCTTCACAGTTTCAGCATCCCAATAGCTTTCGTTTTTCTCAAAAGTGAAGCTTACATCATGATCCCAACTAGCCAATTTAAAAGGACCATTCCCAACAAATGATTCTGCTTCTGTAAACCATTCAGGATTTTCTGTAGCTACCTTCTCGTTGACCGGGAAGAAGCTTGGGTTCGTGATAATATTTAAAAATGCTTCAGTTGGAGCAGCAAGTTTAACTTCAAATACTTTCTCACTAACAGCTTTAATCGCTACTGCATCAGCTGCTCCTTCTCCATTGTTATAAGCCTCTGCCCCTTCAATAAAATAGGCCAAGAACGCTGCTGGAGAAGCAGTTTCAGGATTTAACATATGCAACCATCCATAAACAAAATCTCCTGCTACAACAGGGTCTCCATTAGACCATTTTGCATTTTCACGAATCGTAAATGTATACGTTAGCCCATCCTCTGATATATCAATCTTCTCCGCCGTAGCCTCTTCAGCTTGATGGTCTTTGTTTAATCTTACTAGACCCTCCATAAGGTTGTTTAACGCGCTCCATGATACTGCATCAAACCCTACCGATGGATCAAATGACGTTGGCTCATTGCCATTATTTAGCTTAAGTACTTTTTCTGCCTCTGGAGCAGGTTCCTCTTTACCCTCGTCCGTCTTTGTTGTCGTCGGCTCAGTCTCGGTCGGTGTCTTCCCAGCCTCTTCATTGGCTGTACACGCGCTTAACACAAGAACAAACAAAGCCACAATTAATAATGAAAGCCATTTTTTCATCCTAGTTTCCCCCTCTGTATTGTATATGTGAATGCACTTGCGCGCTCTCATCCTTTTTACTTTTGTAATTGTAAAACCTTTGCTCTGTCATCCTGGAGCCAGCAATCTACCTTATGGGCATCTGATAGCTTACTTGTAAATGGATACACATGATCACATACTTCCATGGCAAACTTGCATCGTGCAGTAAACGGACAGCCAGTAGGAGGTGAGAAAAGGTCAGGTGGTGTTCCATCAATTGGCTGCAACTCCTCATCCATTAAATCCAAACGTGGAACTGAGTTTAGAAGCCCTTGAGTATAAGGATGCTGTGGAGTGTAAAAAATTTCTCTTTTATCCCCTATCTCCACAATTTTACCTGCATACATCACCGCTATGCGATCAGCTATCTTTGCTACTACCCCTAAATCATGAGTAATTAAAATAATTGAAATATCGGTTTTCCTTTGAATTTCTTCAAAGAGCTCCAATATTTGTGCTTGTATCGTTACGTCTAAGGCAGTGGTAGGTTCATCTGCTATAAGCAGTTCTGGATCACAGATTAAAGCAATGGCGATTACGATACGCTGTCTCATCCCACCAGAGAATTGGTGAGGATACTGTTTTAATCTTTCCGAAGGATTCGGGATGCCTACCAGGTTTAGCATTTCGATTGCCTTTAGCCTAGCCTCTTGTTTTCCAACCTTCTTATGTGTCCTCAAACCTTCCGTTAACTGCTCCCCTATAGTAAGCGTAGGATTTAAGGCTGTCATAGGGTCTTGAAAAATCATGGATACATCAATACCTTGGATCTTTCTGAGTTCTGATTTACTTAGCTTCGTAAGCTCTTTGTTTTTAAATAAGATACTTCCATTCTTAATCTTGCCTGCTGGCTCCGGTATCAATCCCATGATGGCATTAGAGGTCACACTCTTACCACAGCCAGATTCACCAACGATTGCTAATGTTTCACCTTTATATAAATCAAAGTTGACTCCCCTGACTGCTTCTACCTCTCCCCCATACGTTTTAAATGAAACTTGTAGGTTATTAACCTGTAATATTTTTTCATCCGTTATCTTCTTTCTTGCTTTCTTACCGTTAGGCCTAGCTAAAGAGTCACCCGATTGTAAGGATGCAGCTACTTCATCTACTTTCCCTCGAGCAAGTTCCTTTGCATGATCTAATTGATGTTCATTCATCCATTCTTACCTCCTAAGCTTTGGATCAAGTGCATCCTGTAAGCCATCTCCTAATACATTAAATGCAAACATTGTCACAGAGATAAAGAATGCAGGGAAAAACAACCTCCACCAATGGCCAGATAAAATTACTGGCAAGGCATCATTTGCCATTACACCCCAGCTGGCAGCGGGTGCAGATACTCCTAGTCCTAAAAAACTAAGAAATGCCTCTGCAAATATCGCACTCGGTACAGTAAGAGTCATTTGGACAATAATAGGACCCATCGTATTAGGCAATAAGTTTTTCCGTATGATTCTTGAGCTTTTGGCACCAAAGGATTTGGATGCAGTTACAAATTCATAATTTTTAATCTGTAATACCTGGCCCCGTACAATCCTAGCCATACCTACCCAGCCAGTTACCGTTAACGCCACTATAATGGTTGTTAGACTTGGACCCATTACAACCATCAATAAAATAACTACCAGTAAATGCGGTAGACCATAAAGTACTTCAATAATACGCATCATGATCGCATCTGCTCTGCCGCCTTTGTAACCACTAAAGCCTCCATAAATAATTCCAATAAAGAAATCAATTAATGCAGCCATTACCCCTACAAATAACGAAACCCTAGCACCGTACCATGTTCTTGTAAAAACATCTCGACCTGCCTCGTCCGTACCGAACCAATGCTCAGCTGATGGACCTTGATTTTGCATTGGATAATTTACTTCATCCATATCATAGGGTGAAAAGATCGGACCAAATATAGCAAACAGGGTGAGAAGAACTAAAAAGAGCAGTCCTCCCATTGCAAGCTTATTTTTCTTTAGTCTTCTCCATGCATCCTTCCAATAGGACAAAGAAGGTCTTACAACAGATTCGGCTTCTCCCTCTTCTTTTACTTTTGGACGAAACCATTCATCCTTTATTTCTACTGGGGATACAGTCTCTTGTGTTTTAACCATTAAGCATCCCCCTCTTTACGATGTAATTTGATACGTGGATCTAATATGCCATAGACAATGTCTACTAAGAACAGCATAAATACTAAGAATGCACTATAAAAGACCGTCGTTCCCATGATAACTGGATAATCACGATTATTAATGCTTTCTACAAAGTATTTTCCCATTCCTGGAATGGCAAAAATGCGTTCTATTACGAAGGTACCTGTTAGAATACCTGCTAACATCGTACCCATAATGGTTACTACTGGCATTAAGGCATTTCTTAAGGCATGACGAAAAACAATTCTAACTGGAGAAAGTCCTTTAGCTCTTGCCATTTTGATATAATCCTGTGTCAATACTTCTAGCATGCTGGATCTAGTCAAACGAGCGATTATTGCCGTAGGTCCCGTGGCCAATGCTAGGGTTGGAAGAATCATATGCAACGGACTACTCCAAGTGGCTGGCGGTAATAACTCCCACGTTACTGCCACTTGCTGAATCAGTAAAGTAGCTAAAACAAAGTTAGGAACTGATATACCAATTACCGCAAAAGTCATAGCCAAATAATCAATAACACCGTTATGCCGGAGAGCTGCCAATGTACCTAAAAGAACCCCAGACAATAAAGCAACTAGGATAGTTGCCATCCCTAACTCAAAGGAAATTGGAAATCCCCTTGCTAACAGTTCATTGACTGATTCATTTGGTTTTTTAATCGATGGACCAAAATCGAATGTAACAATTGACTTCAAATAGTTCAAATATTGGACGTACATAGGCTGGTCTAGCTTATAAAACTTTTCTAAGTTTGCTTGAATAGTAGGATTCGAAGTTCTTTCACCATCAAAAGGAGAACCCGGTATGGTGTGCATTAATGCAAATGTGAGAGTCGCGATGATGAGGATTGTTGCTATCATCATCATAAAACGCTTAATAATATACTTCGTCACGGCAGGCTTCCTCCTAACAGAATTTGGTTTGCATTGCTAGCTCTACCATGACAAGCATCGCACGATACGCTTCAAGAATATCTTTTGCTTCAAATTTTACGATAGTTGTTCCTTCTATTATTTCACAGCCAGGCATAAGTGCTGCCCACTCAGCTTGTCCGTAGTTTGTAAATTCAATTTTTAATATTGGGTGCTCGGGAGGTGTCAGTGGTGGAATATGATTTCTTTTTTTAATAGCCTCTGCTACTTTTTCTTTAAGAAGGGCTTGTGATTTTTGAGGATGTAATGTTTTTACAGCAGACCTAGATATAGACTGCTTTACAGCAGCTGTTACAATGCCAGGTATAAGAGCTTCTGCCTCTCGACAAGCTCCGTCATCTCCAGCAACCATAATGACAGGAACTCCGTAATAGCCAGCCACGTATGCATTAAGTCCAAGCTCGCCTATCTCTACGTCATTGATGTACATATTACGAACTCCAAAAATCATGGAATGGCTCATAACCCCAGGTTGTCCTGCTCTAGAATGATATCCCGCAAATACTGCTCCTATGTAACTTTCGTCTAAAGACTGTACCATCGAATAAGGCTTAAGGTCTCCTGTTATTAAAGAGGCTTCTGGATGTAATTCCTCCACTAAAAGATTATTCATTTTTGAATGGCTGTCATTAACTAGGACCTCGTTAACTCCTGTAGATAGTGCCCCTTCTATAATTGCATTGGCTTCTTGCGTCATGATGCGTCTTGCTCTTTCATAGTTATGCTTGTTCGACTCCACAAATGTGTAATCCGGCAGACCTGTTATGCCTTCCATATCAACCGAAAGAAATAGCTTCAATACATTCTCCCCCAAATTCTAACTCTATTTTTCTATTAGTAAGACCAACTTTATCAAAATTTACGGAAAATTACAATATCTCGTTTTTGCTACATGTTTAGTATATTAAAAAAAAATTAATAAATTCATTTCTTCCTTTACCGAGAAAATAAAAAAGCAAATGCACCTTTTATAAAGGGCATTTGCAATATTCGATAAAGATAGACAAAACTTGGTTAAGTCGACGCTATAGTTCAAAAATTAACGAAATCTAGAGAAAAATCCACGATGGGATCCACCTGAAAACTGATTGTTAACAGGGTAAGCATTTTGTGCTTCAGGTACTACCACTGTTTCATTCGATTCTGTAACGTAATATTGCGGAACATTTACGATATGCTCTCTATTAACATTTACAATTGGTTGAATGACTGGCTGAACTCTTGGTATGAAAGAATCACAAACGCGATATTGCGGTGGGCAAATAATTGGCTCAGCTGCTGGTAGCTGTCTATTGCACCCACATTGTTGGCCCCAACTCATATTCTTCCCGCATGAATGGCACATATGATGATTACTCATATTTTTCACCTCCTCTTGCACTTATAGTAATAAATGCAAGAAATCATAAGAGGAATAGACAAACACCTCAATCACCAAAAAAAAAAGAATAATTTTATGTAAGCCATTATGCAAGATAAAACCAAGACAGACTTGATCCTTATTTAATATTCCTTAGCTATGGGCAGCTTATGAATAGCTTCATTTGATACGGACCATACTTTAAGAGACACTATCGCAAACATAATCGAATCGGCCCCTACAATTCGGTCTGGTCATGCTAGTACTCATTAAAATTATTACCAAATAATGTTTAATATGGATAATATCTGTTTATCAAATTAATACTCATAGATTTTATCGTATAAAATACCTAAAAAAAGCGTTTAAGTTGATTGAAAAATGGTTATTCTGGGCATATGGGTTGATTAAACAACTTTATCTTAGTATAGTAATAGACTTAACTTAGTTGATTTTAAAAGGAGGAAACATGAAGAATATTTCAAAAGTATTTTATATCACGATCGGCCTTATTATTATAGCGGTCGGTTATGGAGCACTAGCTCCGGAAAGTTTTGAGGCGCTTACTACACGAGGTAAGTCGTTTGTTTCAACATCATTTGGTTGGTATTACATGCTACTCATGTCAGTGATGTTGTTAGTTAGTATATTTTTTATCTTCAGTCCGTACGGGAAGATACGATTAGGTAAGGATACTGATCGACCAGATTTCAGTTTAATTTCCTGGTTAGCCATGCTATTCTCAGCAGGAATGGGAATCGGTCTTGTCTTTTATGGTGCCGCTGAACCTCTATCTCACTTCGCAACTAGTCCTGCTACTGAAGAACCTAATACGGATGCTGCATTTAAAGAAGGATTACGACAATCCTTTTTTCATTGGGGATTACACGTTTGGGCAATGTATGGAGTAATTGCTTTAACACTTGCTTACTTCCAGTTCCGTAAAGGGGAACCGGGGTTAATTTCGGCAACACTGAAGCCAATCTTCGGCAAAAAAATGGAAGGTCCTTGGGGTGTCCTTGTCGATGTGCTAGCTGTCTTTGCAACAGCATTTGGAGTTGCTACTTCCCTTGGCTTCGGCGCTGTTCAAATTAACGCAGGTCTTAACTACTTATTCGGTTTTGAAATAGGTATCTTTTCACAATTTATCATTATTTCTGTGGTTACTGTCTTATTTGTGGCCTCTGCATGGTCAGGGTTGAGTAAAGGTATTAAGTATCTTTCAAATCTAAACTTAATACTTGCTCTTGCCCTTTTACTTTTTGTAATTGTTCTAGGACCAACTTTACTCATTCTAAATATGTTCACGGATTCATTTGGTGGTTATTTAGCAAATATTATTCAAATGAGCTTTAGAACGGCTCCATTAAGTTCTACCAATAGAGATTGGTTGGATATGTGGACGATCTTTTACTGGGCTTGGTGGATATCCTGGGCTCCATTTGTGAGCATGTTCATCGCTCGAGTTTCTAAAGGTAGAACCATTCGCGAGTTTATGATTGGAGTATTACTAGTACCTACTCTTTTGGGTGCAATTTGGTTCTCATCTTTCGGAACAACAGCTATTGATATACAAAAAAGAGGCGTGGCAGATTTAGCAAGCCTTTCAACGGAGCTAACTATTTTCGAGATGTTTAATACCATGCCATTCTCTTTTATTATTTCTTTGGTAGCAATTTTGTTAATAGCATCGTTCTTTATTACGTCAGCGGACTCTGCAACATTTGTTCTCGGTATGCAGTCTACTAATGGGTCACTTACCCCACCTAATAGTGTCAAGCTTACGTGGGGAGTAATCCAGTCGACCATTGCGCTTATATTACTATCGGTCAATGGGCTCACTGCTTTACAAAACACTATCATCATTGCAGCTCTACCGTTCTCTTTTATTATGATACTCATGGTCATATCATTATTTAAATCATTAAACGGTGAA
The DNA here is from genome assembly GCF_012843435.1 of Psychrobacillus sp. BL-248-WT-3. GTDB lineage: Bacteria > Bacillota > Bacilli > Bacillales_A > Planococcaceae > Psychrobacillus. The sequence goes on from NZ_JABAFC010000009.1 coordinate 80,300, forward strand.
ACTAAGTTAAAAAAGAAAAGATAAACAAAAATGCCAGGGAAAACCCCTTGGCATTTTTGTTTTAATATTTTTCATTGGGATATTATGAGATAATATACAAAGATCTGGTGAAAGTGTGGTTTCTTTATGATAAGTACAATAGGCAGGACAGTCAACCAAGAGGTCATTATGGATTTTCCTTTAGAATATATACAAACAAACGAACTGGAATGGTATTGGGTGGATATTGGTGAACCGACAAAAGAAGAGGAACAACTTTTAAGCTCCTTCTTTCACTTCCATCCACTTGCTATCGAGGATTGTTTGCAAATGTTGCAACGTCCTAAGTTAGATCACTATGGTGATTATGAATTTTTTGTTTTACATGCCTTTAATGAGAAAGAAATGGAGGCTGAGGAGCTCAACCTTTTTGTCGGAAAGGATTTTGTTGTAAGTTTCCACTTTCCCCCTATGCAAGAGTTACAAGAAGCTAGAGAGAGAATTAGAAGTAACCCTAGAAATTGGGATCGTGGCAACATCCTCATTACGTACAATATCGTGGATAAAGTAGTAGACACCTACTTCCCAATTGTTTACCACATCGAGGATTATTTGAATGAGGTAGACGAAAGGCTATCGATGGACATGGATCATTTGTCTATGGATCAAGTATTTGACCTACGAAGTGACTTATTGCGTTTACGAAGAACTATCATTCCTATGCGAGACTTGCTATACCGAGTGATGTACTCCGAGCGTATTAACTTAAACCAGAGTGAGCGTGCATATTTTGATGACATTTATGATCATCTTCTGAAGTTAACCGAGATGGTAGAAGCTAATCGAGAGTTAACTGCAGATATAAGGGACAGCTATGATTCAATCAATGCTAGCCGAATGAATCGTATTATGATGATACTGACCACGGTTTCTACCGTCTTTATCCCGTTAACGTTTATCGTTGGAGTGTACGGCATGAATTTTATTAATATGCCTGAGTTAGAGTGGAAGTATGGCTACTTTATTGTCGTTGGTTTAATGGTAGTAATTGCTACTGGGATGATTGCTTGGTTCAAGTATAAGGGCTGGTTTAATTTGTTTAGAAGTTAAAATTTACTTAGGGGGATAATATGATTGAGATTAAAGGAACACATAATAATGCATTAGTTTTTACAGATACAATAGAAGAAACTGCAAAATCTCAGGTAGAACAGCTTTGTAGTCTTCCATTTCTTCAGGACACCAAAATTAGAATGATGCCAGATTTACATGCTGGAAAAGGCTGTACGGTAGGCACTACTATGACGATTACTGATAAAGTAGTCCCTAATTTTGTAGGAGTCGATTTAGGATGCGGAATGATTTGTGCAAAGCTAGATACTAGAAAAGAAGATGTGGATTTTGCCAAGCTTGATAAGACAATCAAGAAAAATGTACCAAGCGGAACTCGTATTCGCCAAAAAGAACATCGTAATACAATAGAAATACCTTTCGAAGAAGTAGCTGCTCCTATTAATGAACAGCGCGCAAGGTTAAGCCTAGGTTCACTAGGAGGGGGAAACCACTTTATAGAACTGAATGAAGGGGAAGATGGCAGTATCTATCTAGTCATTCACTCTGGAAGTAGAAACTTAGGAAAACAAATTGCAGAGCATTATCAGCAAGTAGCAGCCGATACTTTAGGTAACAGCGTATCAAGAGATCTTGCATATGTAGAAGGAGACAATATGAAGGATTATTTATATGATCTTTCCATTGCCCAAAAGTACGCCGCATTTAATCGTAAGACAATGGTTGATGTTATTTGTAGAGGAATGAACTGGAGTGTTCAATCAGAGTTTGATACCATTCATAATTATATTGACTTAGATAACATGATTTTACGCAAGGGAGCAATATCGGCTCAAGCTGATGAAATCGTAATTATACCAATGAATATGCGTGATGGCTCACTTATCTGTCGCGGAAAAGGAAATCCTGAATGGAATTATTCAGGCCCTCATGGAGCTGGCCGTTTAATGAGCCGTTCTCAAGCAAGAAAACAAGTAGCGTTAGAGGACTTTCAAGCTTCAATGGAAGGAATTTGGAGTACTTCCGTAGTGTCTGCCACAGTAGATGAATCTCCTTTTGCCTACAAGGCTATGGAGGATATACTTGCTCATATTCATGACACGGTTGATGTATTAGAGGTTATTAAGCCCATCTATAATTATAAAGCACACTAATATAAAGGAGGCTCATCATATTTTCTTATGATGAGCCTCCTTCTTATATCTCCATTTAAATCAGGACTGATTAGCTGTCCAGTAATAAAATAAAGCTGTAAAAGTTAGTTTTTCTACATATGATAGGCCTTCTGCAAATGAAACGTGAACATTCATCCCTTGCAGCTCAAAGGCCGGGTGTGTAGCATACGGAAACATACCAAAGCGATAGGTTGCTAATCTTTTACCGTTCAAATCATTTACGTCTATATCACCGTATACACTCTTTGCTTCCATCTGATGTGTTTTTTCCCGATTTGGGTCAAATACTAGTGCTCTATTTTTTACTGAAAAAACTGGAAGTACTACAGTTGAAAGGTGTACCTGTTTATGATCAAACACTTGTATCTCCATAAATTTAAATTTGTTTGCAATAGTAAACTTGCTAACCACTTGACCATCCATTGTTATAACATCATAAGTTACTGGAAATATCATTCCTTTTCGAATAAGTGGAAATGCATTTAGCCTTCTTATGACCGGCTGTTCCACTGTAGGACTGATGCTATAAAGCCTTTCACCAGTGGGGGATACTAAAAAGCTCCTCGGAATAATCGAGACATCACTTTGGAAATTTAACTCCTTTAATGTAAATTCAGATGGAGTTTGTTCTGTAACTGTGCTCTGCTCCACTGGTAGCTTGTTCGCTGCTTGTTGGAACAAGAAAGTCAAACTAAAGAAAATGAGAAGCGTCCATCCTACAGATATATGTAATTCCCAATCCGTTAATAAAGTGTCCCTAAAGCCCAAAATTGCTGCTATGTAAACTATTAAAACAGTAATAGAGGCTATTTTAGCATATTTGGCTGTCCGTTCATAAATATGTTTCATCTACATCCCCCCTACCCCTTTTACGAAAACCTTCAGGAAATAGTTTCATAAAAAAATCCCTCCTAAAGATTTCTCTTTTGGAGGGTCTTCTTTTAATGCTCTAATGCTCGCTTAAACAGTTTTCGTAAAAATTGCCACAAAATATAGAGGCCAAACGCTAGAAATAATACCACTAAAATGGTCTCTACTGCGTGTGGTAGATTAAATGGGTTTAAGAAGATTTGAAGCGTAACTAGCAAATAGATGAGTCCGGCGATTCCAGCAATAACTACAATACCCATTATTGCAATCTGCATATAACTAAGTTGCTTCATTTGATGACGGTGTATAAATAATTCTAAAATGATGACCAAAAGGATAACCATAATTGTAATTGTCATCTCATGGAGATAGATAGAATTTATTAAATAGATGCCAAGAAATAAAATCATTAAGTACTTATAATTCTCATCTATTAGCTTTAACATACAGTCACCTCGGTTTTTAATATTTCATCGCTAGACGTTGTTTACGGTGGGCCCTTCTTGCTGGTCCAGTTTCATACAGACGTTTTTCATCCTCATTTTCTGGATGAATACCCGGGACTGGAACTGGTTTCCCCTCTTCATCTACTGCAACCATTGTCAGGAATGATTCGGTTGTAAGTTTTTCTTCTCCTGTCAGTAAATTCATGGAAGTTACGCGAACGTATACCTCCATTGAACTGCGTCCCGTTGAGGATACAATTGCATCTAATTCAATTACATCTCCAACTTTTGCTGAAGATAAAAAGTCTACGGAATCAATAGAAGCAGTCACGACAGCTCCTTTTGCATGTTTCATCGCAGTGATGGCTGCGATTTCATCTATAAACGCTAAAACCTTGCCACCAAATATAGTTTCATGATGATTAGTATCTGGAGGTAAGATTAAATGGGTTTGAATTGTTCTTGATTGACTCATTGGATTAGTATTCACGAAAATCTCTCCTTGATGTTTAACTTCGATGTATAGATCTTTCTTATATTCTTACTTACTTAGTATAGCATTCCTTCTTTAATTTGAGTTGGAAGAAGATGCGAAACTTGTCGCTGCAATAGATGAAATCATCATAGCCTGCTGAGCCTGCAAAAGTAATTCAAGGGAGGTAGTCATTGATATTGCGGTAGTTTCACGTATGTCCCTAGAAGGATTCAAAGTCAGTCCAAGAGCAATAGGTAGTGCTGATTCCTTGTACCAGGTAAAAAGCTTCATATTAGTCAATGCTCTGTATGTCTCTACTATATCCATTAGCTGATTCTCGTTTAATTTAAGAGCAGCCATAAAACCAATAAGTGGATATTGCGAAATAGAGAATTTTATCTTCACACTTTTAAAACCATCCCTAATAACCACTACCCTTGGTACTGTTTCCTTATCATACCCTGGATTTGTATAAGTAAGCACTTGAGATAACCACTGGAGCTCATTTCCTGCATAAAATTTATGATTCTTTAACTCCTCATAGTATTTATTCATGGTCGCTGCCCTCGTTGTAATATCCCCTTCCAGCTTACCTAAAAAGATGGCAAATGGATAATCATCACTATTAGTTAAGAAACGATGATGGACCTTCATCGCTGACATAAGCTCCATAGCTCTACTGATTTCAAAATCCCACTTATCTGATTCATCCGACATCATTAGAGCAGCAACGTATGTGTAATCATTCATCTTAAACGATTTTTTCTTCAATTCCTCTACCTTCAGTAACAACTGATCGATTGCTTCTTCCGGTTCTTGGCCACTTACATCCAAAACGGAAGTAAATAATGGTTGTAGGTGGGAACGCAAGGGAGAGAACACACTTACTCTGTTCTTCAGAATCTCTTTTATCTTGTTAAAGCGAACTGAATCCACATCTTTTTCTAGGGACGTATAATAGCCAGCAAGGGACAGTGTTACTCTTTTATCTACTGACCATCCTAAAATCTCTTTGAGCTTATTATAATTATGCTCTACTTTTTGTATTTTCATCATTTTACCCACTCCTTTACTTTTTTACTGCTTAAAACCCATGAAAGTTTCACTAATTTGTTATACTAATACCACAAAGAAAAGTAGGTGTTAAATGATGCGTATAAATAAATTTTTAAGCGAGGCTGGCATAGTATCTAGACGTGGTGCAGACAAATGGATAGCAGAGGGCAAGGTTACCATTAATGGGGCAGTTGCTGAACTAGGAAGTAAAGTAGAGACTGGCGATGATGTACGTGTAGATGGAAAGCCGGTAACTGTGGAGCAGCCTTTAGTATACCTTGCTTTAAATAAGCCAGTAGGTATAACTAGCACAACAGAGCGTAATATTAAAGGAAATATCGTGGACTTTGTTAATCACCCACTCCGCATCTTCCATATTGGTCGCTTAGACAAAGATTCTGATGGCTTAATATTACTAACAAACGATGGGGATATTGTGAATGAAATTCTTCGGGCAGAAAACAAGCATGAAAAAGAATATATTGTAACTGTCAATGAGAAAATAACAGACACTTTTATTGAAAAAATGTCGTCTGGAGTTAACATTCTTGATACAACTACTTTACCATGTAAAGTAAAAAAAATAGGACCAAAAACATTTAATATTATTTTAACTCAAGGCTTAAATCGCCAAATACGTAGGATGTGTTCTGCCTTAGGATTTACAGTTAAGAGATTACAACGAGTTCGTATTATGAACATTTCCATTGATGGTCTTGCTATTGGTGAATGGCGCGATTTAACTGAGCAAGAAAGAAAAGAACTATTTATGGAATTAGATTATCATCCAAAACGATAATAAAAGAAGCAGTCCCCATTTTAAATGCGGACTGCTTCTTTTATTATCTAGTTTCCAGCCACACGTTTCTCTAATGGTTGGAATAATTTCTTTTTATCTACATCTGGTCGAAGGGATTCTAGCTGTTCTAAAGCAATCTTAGCACCATAGTCCATTCCTTGACATCCACCTAACAGAACAAGATCGCCTTCAGACACCTCACTCAAGCCAAAGCTAATGGCCTCTGGTAGTTCTTCATATAAATGAACCGTAATGCCTGCTTCGTCCATTACTTCTTTAAATACTTGTAACTCTTGTTCAGACACAACATCTTTCTTAGTAACGTGGGATTTACTAATGGTAGCAGTGATCTCATGAATACCTAATCTTGGTGCCCATTTAGCGATAGCTTCTGCATTTTCTCTATTGACGGTTACCCCTCTATCTCCACGAATTGCATATACAAGGGACAAGCGGTTAAAATCCATTTTTTCTAAAGTTCCAAGTGTAATATCTATGTTCCCACTATTTGCAAAGTGGTCATCTATAATTTTAAAATCTTCCTCAAAGATGATTTCAAAACGTCTTTCTACCCCTACAAATTCGGAGAGGCTTTTTTGGATGGTCTCCACTGGAACACCACATAACAAGCCGGCTACAATACTAACCATGGAATTGTAAACGGAGTGGTAACCCGGTGTAGAAAGCTCAATTGAAAATTGTTGCTTGGGTATGATCATATCATTTGTAACTAAATCACGTTGAATAACTAGATTGAATTTTGCTCTTCCTGTTGATAAATCCAATTCTTCACATATTACATCTGCCGATTGGTCTTCTACACCAATAGTAATAACTGTAGCCTTTGTTTTGTTAATTAGAGAGGCAGAATAAGCATCATCTAAATTCAGAATCGCTACCTTGTCTGCTCCAGCGTCTCGTATAAGACTAGATTTATGTTCAAAATATTTTTCAAAGGATGAATGTAAGTCGATATGTTCTCGACTTATATTGTTTAACGTCACAATGTCAAAATCGACACAGCCTACACGTTTTAACTCTAAAGCAGAGGATGAAACCTCCATAGTAGCGTGAGTCACACCTTCATCGACCATCTTAGCGTAAAATCGCTGTAGATCCAGCGATTCTGGTGTTGTCAGTTCAGAAGGCTCTGCATAATCACCAATTTTAACTACGACAGTTCCCATTAGACCTGTTTTAAGACCATGATTCTCTAAAATTGCATTAGTCATAAAGGAGGTTGATGTCTTTCCATTAGTTGCCGTAATACCTATCGTTTTAAGCTTATGGGTTGGATGATCATAGTAAGCAGCAGCAAGTGCAGCTAGAGCTTTACGTGCATCCCCAACTTTATATTGTGGAACCTCTAAAGCATCTATAAACTCCTCTACCACAAGTGCTACAGCACCATTTTCCACTGCTTGTCCAGCAAACTTATGTCCGTCCGCTTTAAAGCCTTTTATACAAACAAATACTTGGCCCTTCTCCACCTTCTGTGAATTATAAGCAAGTCCTGTAATATTCATATTTTTAGCATTTTTGACGTCAATTATAGATAGTTGATTCATCAAATTTGTTAGTTCCATCAAAACAGCCACCTTTATATGTAAAATCTTCTCAGTTAAGTTTACATCAATTCAAATAAGAAGGAAACTAAAAGGAAATACAAAAACTATTTCCTTAATAGTCCTTCAATTGAGTCTATTCCATCATTTCTCTTGTTAAAAAGTCAGGCCGTTCCTGGAAAGAATGGCGACATAAAATATATGCTTTTCGTGAGAAGAAAGTAATCAATTTTTCACTTACAACGAGACATCTTTCGTCTAGGCATCTCGCCCTTAATCTGTCTACCTTCGCCTCAAATGAAAAAACGTGATATCCTAACGATTTCACGTTTCTCATTATTTGAGGCTAGTTGCGTTATTCCGCCTCGTTATAGTGTTCCATGCAAAAAGCAAGAACTACAGACTCTTCATTTTCTTCTAATCCGTAGTCTAATACTTTTCCATTACTGCGATCAAGAATGTGATATTGAACAATTTTTGACCCCGTATCTAAAACAGCTAAAATAACTCTTAAATCTAAAGAGCTTGCCTCTTCAAATAACTCGTCATCCTCTGGAACTTCAAAGCCTAATAAAAATTCATATCGATCCCCAGCAATTATTCCTGTTGGGTCCTTTATCTTTTCAACCTCATAAGATGTTATATTCACAAAGTCCACCTCCGTCTATAGTTTATCATTTTTACAGAGCTTTTTCTTATTTTGTTCGCTATAATAGAGAGATTATAAAAAGAAGGAGAGAGTCTCTCATGCTTAACCCTGAAAAAATAATATATATACTTGTACCTGTTTTTCTTCTCGTATTAGTATTCGGTGAAGGTCTAAATAATATCGTATATTCTATCCTATCTTTCCTCTTAGGCTTGTCGATGCTTTACCTTGCTTATTCCCTTTTACGTAAACAACGCGAGGAGCGAAAGCAACGCAAATAATATTTAAAGGCAGTACATTTGCTCCAACACTTTCATCATAGCAAAAGCACCCTTGGACTTATTAGAGCAGATAGCTAATTTAAGTTGTTGAGCAGGATAGTACGCCGAGTGAAAGCTAACTCCAGGGTCATATCCCATTACGTGGTACTTGCTAATATTGTTCCCGTCTTTCTTTATCCATACCCCATATCCATAGTAATCATCATCCTGTTCTTTTACGTATGGTTGGAGTAAGGCTGCCGTTGTTTGCTCTTCTAATAGTTTATTGTCTAGGAGGGCATCCCAAAAATGAAGCATATCCTGAGCCGTTGTAAAAGCTCCTCCATCCGACCCGCCTAGGACGGGTAGAGAATAAATATTAGTTTTCCATGATCCATCCTCATAGTCTATATAACCTATTGCCGTATTATTTGGTAAGGCATCCATCGGAAAATACCCTGAGTCCTTCATTCCCGCTTTCTCAAAAATATTTTTTTCTACATATCGTTGAAACGAAAGCCCTGTAGTTTCTTCTACGATTAAACCAAGTAAGATATAACCTGCGTTGTTGTAATGAAATTGTTCTCCTGGCGTAAATCTCATCTTACCATTCTGAAATAATGGTAAGAAGTCCTCTAACTTACGCATATGGTACATCGGCTTTTCAATCCAAAGCTCTTCAAAGTCATCCATCACTTCTTCATCAAAATAGTCTGGGACTCCAGAAGTATGTGTCAGTAAGTGATGAATAGTTATTGAATTATCAAAGTGAGGAAGAGTGATGGACGTACAATCCTTTAATTTTTGGTCATAAGCTAATTTCCCTGCCTCTACTAGCTGGCTAATGGCAACCGCTGTAAAAATTTTGCAACCAGATGCAATACCAAACCTGGTATCTATCGTGTTAAGTAGCAGATCGGAGCGGTTAGCATATCCAAAATTAGTCTCTACTAGCGAGGAATCCTTGTTTTTCAATAGAATACTTCCTGAAAACTGCGATTCTTTTTGAGCCACTTCTATTTGTTGATTGTTCATCTCTCCCATAACATTTCCCCCTGAAGATTATCTCTATTTTCTAAAAATCTTTACTACCTCGTTTACGATTAGTGGTAGTAAGCTAAGCCCAATAACAATTAACCAGTCCTCTAATTGTAGCGACTGTACACTAAACACATCTGCAATTGGTCCAATTGAAACAATGAGCACCTGCAATACAACACCTAACAAAATAGAATATATTAATAACTTATTTTTAAACAACCCCGCTTTAAACACTGACTGGTTCATAGATCGGAAATTTAAGGAATGAACTAGCTGAGAAAAGCTTAAAGTGATAAAGGCCATCGTCTGAGCATGTGTCAATACTTCCTCGGACACATTCTTTGTAACTCCCTCTAGCCCAATTAAAAAGGCAACTAAAGTTGCAATACCTATTAGTAGACCGTTTAGCAATAAGAAAGGAATCATTCCATGAAATAATTGTTCCTTTTTTGGTCTTGGCTTTTCCTTCATTACTCCCGGTTCCTCAGGATCCATCCCAAGAGCAAGAGCTGGGAAAGTATCGGTCACTAGGTTAATCCATAAAATGTGAATGGAACGTAAAGGAGTCGGCCATCCAGCAATGATTGCGAAAAATAATGCTATGATTTCTCCAAGATTACAAGACAAAAGGAAGATAATAGACTTTTTTATGTTTTTATAAATATTTCGACCTTCTTCAACTGCTTTTACAATGGAAGAAAAATTATCATCCGTAAGTACCATGTCTGAGGCACCTTTTGCTACATCCGTTCCGGTTATACCCATAGCAACTCCTATATCTGCCTCTTTTAAGGATGGTGCATCGTTCACTCCATCTCCTGTCATCGAAACCGTATTACCAGCGGCCTTCATAGCTTGGACAATTTTCACCTTGTGCTCAGGAGAAACACGAGCAAACACATTGATGTTTTGGCATGTCTTAACCAATTGTGCTTGGTCTAAGGAGTCTAATTCAACGCCCTCCATAACCTCCTCATCAGAAGAAGCAATTCCAAGATCCTTGGCAATAGCAAATGCGGTGTCCTTGTGATCTCCCGTTATCATTACCGTACGAATACCTGCACTTTTACATAGTGCAATAGAGTCTTTAACTTCTAATCTAGGAGGGTCAATCATTCCAACGAATCCAACGAAAATAAGGTCATTTTCAGCCTGCTCCAGCTCTATCTCTGCATCCACCTTATATGCCGCAGCTAACACTCGCAGTGCCTCGCTAGACATCGAGTGAGATGCATTTAAAATGATTACTTTATCCTCTTCCGTTAATGGTTTAACTTCTCCATTACTCCAAATTCTATTACATCGACCAAGTAATCGATCTATTGCCCCTTTGGTCATATAGTAATAGCCGTCTTCAGACTCGTGGATCGTCGTCATTAACTTTCGTTCCGAATCAAATGGAATCTCTGCGACTCTTTTTAACTCCGCTTCTAGGACATTTTTGTCAATCCCATGGCTCGCTCCTGCAGCGATTAATGCAATTTCAGTTGGATCACCTGTTTCAGCACCTCTCGTATAGGTAGCATCATTACATAAAACAAAAATTCTCATTAAACGTTCATGCCCAGTACTAGCCTTTTTTAGATTTGCTATTTCCTGAGTCTCTCCATTTAAGAAAAACTTTGTTACAGTCATTTTGTTTTGCGTAAGTGTGCCGGTCTTATCAGAACAGATTACATTTACGGATCCTAAAGCCTCAACCGCTGGGAGCTTACGAATGATTACATGTTGTTTAATCATTCTTTGTACACCAATTGCCAACACAATAGAGACTATAGCCGGCATACCTTCAGGAATAGCAGCAACTGCAAGACTGATCGCAATCATGAACATCTCTAGTAAATCTCTTCCTTGAAACATTCCGATTAAGAAAATCAGCAAAGAAATCCCCATTGCTGCAAAACCTAAATACTTACCTACTTGAGCAAGGCTTTTTTGTAATGGAGTTTGCTCATCCCCCGTATGTAGCATGCCTGCTATTTTACCAATTTGGGTGTTCATACCTGTTCCTACTGCTATGCCTGTTCCTCTACCAGCTGTGACTAGGGTGGACATGAATAACATATTTTTTTGATCACCTAGAGGAATTGTCTTTTCCTCTGTATTAAGCTTTACATGTGCATCCTTTTCAACGGGAACAGATTCTCCAGTTAAAGCTGCTTCCTCTACTTTGAGGTTGGCGGATTCAATTAACCTAATATCACATGGTATATACGATCCCGCACCTACCACAATAATGTCACCCGTTACTACCTCAATCGAATCTATCTCTTTAGATTGACCATCCCTTTTGACTACAGCCTTTGGAGTGGACATATTTTTTAGTGCTTCTAATGCTTCCTCTGCTTTTGACTCTTGAACGACACCTACAACTGCATTGATAATAACTACTATCCCAATAATAATTGCGTCTGCCACTTCTCCTACAAAAGCTGAAACCGCTGCAGCAACTATAAGTACATAAATAAGCACATTGTTAATTTGAGCAAATATTCTTTCAAACCATGATTTCTTTTTGGCAGCTGCCAGTCGATTAGGTCCATTTTTTTCTAATCTCTGCCGTGCTTCATCAGTGGTTAGACCTTCTTGTAGATTAACCTGTAACTCTGTTGCTATCTCTTCGGTCCTTTTGTTATACCACATAAGTTTTCATGCCTCCTTTTTATGTATATCTTTCCCCTAGAAAAAATTTTAATGTAAATAATTTTAAATATCAGTTGTACTTTATGGTCTAAAAAAGCGACATTCTAAAAAAAAGCGACTGTAACACTAGAAGTGTTACCTAGTCGCTCTCATCCTCTGATAACTCGCCTTTTTCATTAATTGCAACTCTTTTACCATTCGTAAAATGAATGTCTATTGGAGAGGTAACACTCATCTTTCTAGAGAAATACCATCTGCGTTGTGGAGGGACGAGTAATATAAATGTATCTTTTCTACCTATAAAGTTTAGCTCCTCAGGCTCGATCCGAACATGACCTGATACAGCAATACCTAGATTTTGAAGCTGTTCTCCTACCTGTTTTACAAAAGGAGTTGTTATACTTACCTCACTTATATTCAGTAAAGATTCAATACTGAAGTCACTCCATTTATCTACATGTCTTCTAGCGATAAACTCGATTACATTACCAGCCGGGTCCTCAAAATAGAATGCGTCTGCGTCAAACCGACTATAGTATATATCGTCTAACCCATCCTCTCTATTTAGCACAACTCTTTCCTTTGCCCAAAGTTTAGCAAGTGTGTATTGATTGCCTGGAATATTAATCGCAAAATGATACAACGAAGCAAGTTCTGTTTCTTGAAAAACAAGAGTAGACTCGCCAATTTCTACTTGAAAATAATGGTCATCTGCTGCTGTAACATTGAGCTCTAGCACATTCCCATAAAATCCTCGCAGCTCCTGTAACTTATTTGTATACATGGTTACTGTTTTAAACATACTCGCACCCCTTTTTATTTAACATCAATTACTTCAAATCGTTCACAGACTAACAATAAATCTTCTTCAAACTTCAACCCAACTTTGTCTAATTCATTTGTGAAAAAATTTATGTGGGTTTTTTTCCAGTAATTATAACTTCTGTCTCCTTCACCCTCTGCATGCGCAAATTCTTCAGAAATTCTATTCATCGGTTTAATGGTGACATCCTTTGTTTTTATAATACAAACTGGTTCATCCTTGGTATTTAAGATAATATTATACTCACCAACCTGTGGAAGTGGCTCATTTTCTTTTTCATATAGAATATGAGCGGAACAAGTAGCAGTTTTTATTCTGTTTACAACTAGTTGTGCCAAAGTGTCCGCATCTTCTCCAAATTGCCAAGCGGAGACCTTGGGCTCATACTCTTTGTCTTTCCAAAAACTGTTCCAGTATTCTCTAGCAGCTACATTCATATGGATTACCTCTTTTATTTAATATTTCGTTAATTTTAGTATAGAGAAGGATTTTTCAAAATACTATTGATATTTTCACTATTTCTTTCAAGGTTACCAGAACTAACTAGAAGTAATGGAGGATTTATAAGATATTAGTGTATACAGTAAGACAAGAAGAACAAACATACAGGCATGCAATCGTTAATAAAGCGATCAGGACATCCTACATAAGGGAGCTAATGAAATGACTAACAAATTATATTACGAAGATCCTTACCTAACTACTTTTACTGCCTCTATCATAAAAAAAGAACCGGAATATGTAATAATTTCAGAAACAGCTTTCTATCCTACTGGAGGCGGCCAACCATGTGATATTGGTAGTCTAAATGATATTTCCGTAGTAAACGTAGAGATTATAGATGGAGAAATAAGACATTTTCTAGCTGAGCCATTAGATTCTCAGTCCATAGAAGTGAAGGGGAGTATTAACTGGAGGAGACGTTTCGACCATATGCAGCAGCATGCTGGTCAGCACATCTTATCTGCAGCCTTTGCAGAGCTTTTCCAAATGCAAACAGTAAGCTTCCACCTTGGTAAAGAAACTGCAACAATTGATTTAGATACAACCGAAGTTACTGAGGAGCAATTGAAAAAAGTAGAAGAATTAGCTAATCAAATAATTCTTGAAAACCGCGCTATTGAAACAAAGTGGGTGACAGAAGATGAGCTTACTCAATACAAATTACGTAAATCAACTAGTATTAAGGAAGATATCCGATTAGTCATCATTCCTGATTTCGATTACAACGCTTGCGGCGGCACTCATCCATCTTCGACTGGACAAGTAGGTTCCATTAAAATCCTACAGACAGAGAAAGAAAAACGGCATATTCGAGTGGAATTTGTCTGCGGTAAAAGAGTGTTAACACAACTTGACCGTAAGCAAAATGTATTACTTAGCCTAATTAGCAAGCTGAGTTCACCGGAGGAAAAGCTAGTCGATACTGCAAATAACCTATTGCATACTAACAAAAATTTAGAAAAGCTATTAAATGAGCACAAACAGGAGCTTTTAAAGTTCGAAGCCAAGGAGTTATTAAAACAATCTATTAACGATATAGTAGGTGTTACTTTTGAAAATAGAACTATTCAGGATCTACAAAGGCTTGCTCGCTTCCTTGTAGAGGAATCCCCTTCCTCCCTATGTGTATTAGTTTCACACAATGAAGAAAAGCTTCAAATCGTAACTGCCCGTGGTACAAATAGAGAAGAGAGTATGAAAGCATTGCTTCTACAGCTACTTCCTCTAATTAATGGTAAGGGTGGAGGAAATGATACACTTGCCCAAGGTGGAGGCGAAGCAGCGCTCTCTAGTACAGAGCTCTTAAATAAGGCTTTAACTTACATTAAGTAGCCGTGCCATAAAAGCTCCTTCTACATATACTAACTTGACTAAGTAGAAGGAGGATATTATTTTGACGAATCAATTTAATTTTCCGGGTTTATTTCCCGGCGGATTTCCGGGAAGACCACCTGGTGGACCTGGAAGCACAGGAAGACCGCCAGGTGGGCCAGGTGGCTTTCCGGGTATACCAGGTTTTCCAGGATCACCGGGTTCGCCAGGTTTTCCAGGGTCTCCGGGTTTTCCGGGCTCGCCAGGGATGCCTGGATTTCCAAATAGACCGCCAGGTGGCGGGCAGACTCCAGGTACACCAGGTAGGCCTCCAGGACAAAATACACAAGGAGGGCCACCTACTAGCCCTCCGCCCTCGTTTATTCCTCAACAAAGACAGGATGTAGGCGTGTTTGCGGTTGACCCTGGCGCTATTAGAAATTGCTTGTTCCGGAACACTTATATTTGGTTAAATAACGGAAGAGGCTTTTGGATTTACCCAACCTATGTAGGTAGAAATTCAGTTTCTGGTTTTCGCTGGAATGGTTTTCGTTGGACCTTCTACGGTACAGACCTAGGAAGAATAACATCTTTTCAATGCTTTTAAAAAGCCGAGTCTTCTCGGCTTTTTCTTATTTCTCCAGTTTTCTCCCACTTTACAAAGTGTATAATGAGGATTAAAATAAAACTTAGCTAGTTAAATAATTTTCCAGACAAGGAGCTAGAAGATGACAAATCCACTTATTCATGAGCTTTTCCAAAAGACTCGTTATTTATCGTATGAGGTAAACAAAACGCTAAAGGGTTATAATCTTTATTCATCTCAATGGTCTGTCTTGAATTGCGTCTATCGACATAATGAAATGACACTGACTCAAATTTGGAAGTATTTAAATGTGGAAGCCCCTACGATCACTCGTACAGTCAATCGATTGGCTGTTTTAGGTTGGCTAGACATAAAGGCTGGAAAAGACCGTCGTGAAAAAATAGTAAGACTTTCAACCAAAGCGCTAGAAACCTTTCCTACTATTGAAAACTCTATGAATGTTTTCGAAAACGAAATGATTTCTGCCCTGTCTAAAGAAGACCAACAGCTTTTAATGGAGTTGTTAAAAAAAATTAATAAGGAGTAATGTTTTTTGACTAACAAGGAACCAATATGGACTAAACCTTTTATCAGTTTGTTCAGTACAAACTTCTCCATATTTATCATCTTCTATGGCTTAGTAACTGTTCTTCCTCTTTACGCTACCGATGTATTAGAGCGTTCGGATGAAGATGCCGGTTTACTAATGACCATTTTTTTAATTTCTGCAATTATTATGCGTCCGTTTACCGGTAAGCTTTTAGATTTAGCCGGTAAGAGAAAGATGCTATGGATCAGTTTATTTTTATACTTGATTTGCACAGTTATGTATTACTTCATAGAACCCTTTAGTATCTTGCTTATTTTGCGCTTTGTCCAAGGTATTTGGTTTAGTATCGCTACAACCGCCAGTGGCTCCCTTGCTGCAGACAATATTCCACCATCTAGACGTGGTGCAGGATTAGGATACTTTACTATGTCTACAAATTTAGCTGTAGTAGTAGGTCCCTTCATCGCTTTGACGATTGTTCAGTACTTCTCATATGATATTTTCTTTATAGCTATGAGTCTACTTTTATTAATTGGTGCTTTAACGGCATTATCCATTCCACCTGAGAAACAGCCAGCCGTGCCACCTGTCAGAGCAAAAATGACTTTAAACGATCTTTTTGAAAAGAAATCTTTACCAATCGCATTAATCGGGAGCTTAGTCGCTTTTTCATACGCAAGCATTCTATCTTATCTTTCTATATACTCCCAACAAAAAGATTTGTTGTATCTAACTAGTAGCTTCTTTGCAGTTTTTGCTATTGTGATGCTTGTAAGTAGACCATTTACCGGAAGAATTTTTGATGAAAAAGGACCAAGATACATAATAATACCGGGATTAGTCTTCTTTATGTTTGGACTTATTTTATTAGCATATATGGATAGTCCCTTTACATTCTTATTGTCTGGCGCTTTTATTGGTTTAGGATATGGAGCGATTGTGCCTAGCTTCCAAACACTAGCTATACAATCGACTACTCATGAGAGAAGTGGCTATGCAACAGCTACCTTCTTTACATTGTTCGATACTGGTATTGCTATAGGTTCTTTCATCCTCGGAATTGTTGCATCGAAACTTGGGTATCAAGGGCTTTACCTGCTATCTAGCGGTATTGTTGCCTTGACCTTGATTGTATTCTTAATGCAAATGAAGCGATTGAGAGCAAACCTTAATCGCTAAGCTTAATGCCTTTTGAGGGACAAACGCTTTGTTCCGAGTTAATCCGTTTATATTATAAAAAGCACAATGCAGAAGTCGACTGCATTGTGCTTTTTATTTAAATAGATGTATATAAACCCTATATTTGGTAAGACTTATGTGGACTTAAAAATGTAAAATTAGGAGGGACATAAGTGTATAAACATATTACAGTTACTTTAGTAATTACTAGCGTTTTATTGGCAGGGTGTAGCTTTTCTTCAGTTGATGCAGATAAAGGTGAGATGGTGGATGTTTCATTGATGAATTCAGAAGGTAAACAAGTAGGAACTGCAACGCTTTCAGAAACCTCCAAGGGTACCCATATTTTATTAAAAGCAGAGGGGTTAGCTCCTGGAATTAAGGCCATCCATTTTCATGAGAAGGCTAGCTGTGAAAAACCAACGTTTGAATCCGCCGGAGGTCATTTTAATCCTACTGGAAAAGAGCATGGATTTCAAAATCATAAGGGGTATCATGCCGGAGATCTACCCAATATTGAAATAGACAAGGATGGAACTGTTGAGTTAGAAACTATTTCACCTGCTGTAGTGTTAACTCAAGGGAAAAGTAATTCTTTGTTAGATGCTGATGGTAGTGCTATTGTTATTCATGAAAGTGCTGATGACTATAAAACCGATCCTGCAGGTAATTCTGGCAAAAGAATTGTATGCGGAGAAATTAAGAAATAAGTTGGAGTGTGAAACACGTGAGAAAAGTAGGCTGGTTTCTTCTTTTGTTAGTAGCCATTTTCTTCTCCAGACCTTTGTGGGAGGAATATACAACTGAATATGTTGATCTTTCTTTTCTTCAGCCTGTAGATGAATGGATAGAGTCTATGGAGGTTGGTCAGTATCTAAATGAAGCGAAGGCTTACTGGCAAGAGATGAAATCTAATCCTACTTCCTCCCCAACTAAAACGAACATTCCTCTTTCTGATGCAGGCATTGAGCTAGATCAGATTAAGATGGGTATGAAAAAAACCGAGATTGAAACGATATATGGAAAAGCTCAAAGAGTTAGTCTAAACGAATACGGGTTAGTTTGGCATACTCACCATGAAAACTATCAAAATTTCATGATGGTTTCTTATGATTCTCAAAATAAGGTAAATGCCATGTTCACTAATCAGCCCTCTAACTCCATGTTTTTAGGGATGACTATGGATAGTAATAGAGAGCAGGTGCTTGCTGCTTTAGGAGAACCTATCAAACGTTTAAAAAAGGGTAACATCGTCTATATACTCCCAGACTCGGGGGAATATGATTTGTTTTTGGTCAATAACAACTATGTTACTTTTTTTTATGATATACATGAGAGCAGTACTATTACAGCAATACAAATTGTAGAGGAATCCGTGGAAAAAAATCATAAAAAAACATTTGGTGAGCCTTCTGAGGAATTGAAAAAAGGATTTGAATATCAGCTTTTCGATTTAACAAATGCTGCTCGTGCGATTCGTGGTTTACCTATCCTTGCGTACGATGAATCAGTAAGTGACACCGCTCGGAAGCATAGTGAGGATATGGCTGTCCATAATTATTTTAGTCATGACAACTTACAGGGGCTAACTCCTTTTGACCGAATGGAGCAGGACGGTCTTAGCTTTACCTATGCTGGTGAAAATTTAGCATACGGACAAAGCAGCAGTATATTTGCCCATGAGGGATTGATGAACTCACTTGGTCATCGTAAAAATATTCTCAGTCCAAATTACAGGAACTTAGGAGTCGGAACTGCTTTTAATGATACTGCTACACCCTACTACACTGAAAACTTTTTTACACAGTAAAAAGCTATAGAGAGGATCACGACTAATGTCGGATCCTCTCTTCTAAATTTCACTTACTTTAAGTTAAATCCTTTACTTGCTAAGAAATCTCTCACATGGGGTCTGCGAGGACTTTCTAGGAAGTCTGCCATTTGCCTTGTCCAAGTAGATACTTTTTGGTTAGATCCACGACTCAAGTAATATTCCTTCATCGTTTCATCATACTCTTTGAGAAGCTCTCCGTATTTACCAGAATTATAATCATTTTCGTGGAGAATGGCCTCCACTGGTAGACGTGGCTTCACCTCATTTTGTTGGTCAGGCACACCTAGTGTAATTGCAAAGAGTGGAAATACCCCTTCTCTGGCAGATTAAACAAAGTACTAATTTCATCTAATGCATTTCTTACCCCACCTATGTAGCAGATGCCATAGCCTTTGTCTTCGGCAGCAATAACAAGATTTTGCGAGAACAGGGCTACGTCTACTGTTCCGACAATTACATTTTCAACCGTATCAATCGTTATTTCTTTTTCTTGAATTTTGCCAGCCGCTTGTAAGCGATTGAAGTCTGCACACATTAGAAGAGCTGCTCCTGCAGTAGCAAATTGAGTAGGGTTTTTGGATAGTCTACCTAGTTCTTCTTTTTTCTCCTCATCGGAAACCCATATCACGCTATAGGCTTGTACGAAGTGGGAGCTGGCAGCATGTTGAGCAGTTTCTATAAGCTCTACTACTTCTTCTCTCGGCAACTTATAGTCTTTATATTTTCTCACAGAAGCATGCGCTCGTAACAGTTCTTTAACCATTCGTATTCCTTCTTTCGTTGTTTTTTCTAAAGTAAGTATAGCTTAATTTATTTTAAGAATGAAACAAATCACACTCTAAGGAAACGGAATGGCTATTAAAGACGGCAAGTAACAAGCTATGGGCTCTGCAGTGTTTGTTGAGTCAATTACAAATAAGCACAGGAAGGGGATACCATTACTGTGCTTATTTCCATTATTCATAACTACTAAGCTGAGTGTTCTCGTCAGAGGTAAATGCCCGAGATCTTGTTAGGAATCGTTTGCCCTCTACTCCTTCTAAAGAAAACATTCCTCCTCTTCCCTCTACCACATCAATGATTAGCTGGGTATGCTTCCAGTATTCAAACTGATTCTTGTGCATGTAAAACGGAACATCCCCAATATGTCCTAAGAGGATATCCTGATCTCCGACAATTAGCTCCCCATTGGGATAGCACATAGGAGAGGACCCGTCACAGCACCCTCCTGATTGATGAAACATTAAGGGACCGTGCTTACTTTTCAATTGCTCGATTAGCTCTAGTGAAGCATCTGTTGCGATGACCCTTTCGACCATCTACATTCATCCTCTCTGTTGCTTAAAAGAATCCTAATTTATTTTCACTATAGCTCACTAATAGATTTTTGGTTTGTTGATAGTGACTGAGCATCATCAAATGATTTTCTCGGCCTATTCCAGACATTTTGTAGCCTCCGAAAGCAGCATGGGCCGGGTATTGATGATAACAATTTGTCCATACACGTCCTGCTTGAATAGCACGTCCAAAACGATATGCTGTATTCATATTGCGTGTCCATATTCCAGAACCTAAGCCGTATAACGTGTCATTAGCAATTTCCAGAGCTTCTTCTTTCGTCTTAAATGTGGTAACCGACACCACTGGACCAAAAATTTCTTCCTGGAATATACGCATTTTGTTATGACCCTTAAAGACTGTCGGCTTAATGTAATAGCCCTCTGCCAATTCACCTTCTAATGTATTCCGTTCGCCACCGATCAGGCACTCTGCTCCCTCTTGTTTTCCAATATCCAAGTAGGATAGAATTTTCTCCATTTGCTCTGTGGAAGCCTGTGCTCCCATCATTACATCAGGGTCTAAAGGATTTCCTATGTTAATAGACTCCACTCGAGCAATTACTCGTTCCATAAACTTATCATAAATAGACTCTTGAATAAGCACCCTTGAAGGACATGTACACACTTCTCCTTGATTTAAAGCGAACAATACAAAGCCCTCTATTGCTTTGTCTAAAAATGCATCATCTTCATCCATTATGTCCTCAAAGAAGATATTTGGTGATTTCCCACCAAGCTCTAGTGTTACTGGAATAAGGTTTTGAGAAGCATACTGCATGATTAAACGGCCAGTGGTAGTTTCTCCGGTAAAGGCAATTTTACTGATTCTAGGACTAGAGGCTAAAGGTTTACCAGCTTCTAAGCCAAATCCATTTACGATATTCACCACGCCAGCGGGAAGTAAATCCTCAATCAGCTCCATTAGTACTAATATAGAGGCTGGCGTTTGCTCTGCTGGTTTTAGCACGACACAGTTACCAGCTGCTAAGGCCGGGGCTAGCTTCCATACTGCCATTAGGATAGGGAAATTCCAAGGAATAATTTGTCCCACTACACCAAGAGGTTCATGGAAATGATATGCAACTGTATCATTGTCTATTTGGCTAAGTCGACCTTCTTGTGCTCTTATGGCACCAGCAAAATAACGAAAGTGATCAATAGCTAAAGGTAAATCAGCATTTAAAGTCTCTCGTACCGCTTTACCGTTATCCCAAGTCTCTGCAATAGCTAACATTTCTAAATTTTCTTCTAAACGGTTAGCAATTTTGTTCAAAATATTTGATCGCTCAGTTACCGATGTCAATCCCCAAGCTTCCTTTGCGGCATGAGCTGCATCTAAAGCCAATTCAATATCCTCCGATGTGGAACGAGCAACCATTGTAAATACCTTTCCTGTCACAGGAGTGACATTCTCAAAGTACTGCCCATTAACCGGTGGTGTCCACTCTCCGTTGATATAATTATCATACTTGTCCTTAAAGGAAACCTTTGCCCCTTCAGTATTAGGAAATGCATAAACCATCCCTATTCCTCCCCCACATTTTTTTGCGCATTTAAATAATATGCAAAAGAATAATTATGTATGCGCTTACAATTTTAATTACTTTCCATGAATTTGAATCTTATATCCCCCCTCTAATAATATCAATCTTACAATAATATTAACAGATTAAAATGAATATTCAAATTATATAATTTGATAAACTTATTTAAAGATGGGCTCTGTTATTTTCATAATTCCTCTATCAGCCACGTGCAATATTAAAGCCTTCATTATTCTTTTCAGAAAGGACTACATAAATTTAAATAGATAGATTAAAAATGATTATAACATTTTTTGGATAATTTTATTAATATATAGAAAACACTCTTTTAATTTTTTGAATTTTTTTATAAAATAGAAGAATGGCTATTTTTTAGAAAAGAGGAGATTAAATTGAGTGATATAGCGATTGAGCTGGCAAAAGTTAAAATACCTCACAGAAAAACCCCCAAAAAAGTTGTTGCTGGGCGCATGATCATGATAGCAATTGGAGCTATCCTGATGGCCGTCGGTCTAGAACTTTTCTTAGTTCCCAATCAAATTCTCGATGGTGGAGTAGTAGGAGTTTCTATCATTATTTCACATCTAACGGGAGTAAGATTAGGAGTTTTTATCTTCATACTAAACATTCCATTCTTTTTCTTAGGATACAAGCAAATCGGAAAAACCTTTGCACTATCCACTCTTTTTGGTATTACTATACTGTCACTCTGTACATCTTATTTACACCATATTGATGCTTTTACAAAGGATTTACTCCTATCAACTGTATTTGGAGGCATCGTTCTTGGCGTCGGAGTAGGATTAGTTATTCGTCATGGAGGTTCCTTGGATGGCTCTGAAATTTTAGCTATTCTTTTTAATAAAGCATTACCTTTTTCAGTTGGCGAGATTATTATGATAATAAATCTAGTCATATTCTCTGTTGCCGGTTTCGTCTTCACTTGGGAGCAAGCTATGTATTCCTTTTTAGCCTACTTTGTAGCATTTAAAACTATTGATATCGTTATTCAAGGTTTAGATGAATCTAAATCCGTCTTTATTATTAGTGAGAAAGTAGAGATTATTGGAGACACTGTCATGGACCGTCTTGGTCGGGGAGTAACATATCTTCATGGGGAAGGTGCCTATACAGGAGATAGTAAGAAGGTAATCTTTACAGTTGTTACTCGATTAGAGGAAGCCAAGCTAAAATCTATTGTGGAAGAAATAGATTCCCATGCCTTTTTAGCAGTAGGCAACATAGCCGAGGTACAAGGCGGCAGATTTAAGAAAAAAGACATTCATTAACAAGAAAAGCGCAACCGCCTATCTCTGCCCCGACAGGCAAATGGGGAAATGCGAGGAGGCAGTTCTTCAGCCACCGCAGTTTTTTCCCATTTGACCCTAGGGGCAAGGCGGTGCAGCTAGACATCGAGAAAAGCGCAACCGCCTATCTCTGCCCCGACAGGCAAATGGAGAAATGCGAGGAGGCAGTTCCTCAGCCACCGCAGTTTTTTCCCATTTGACCCCAAGGGGCAAGGCGGTGCAGCTAGACATCGAGAAAAGCACAACCGCCTATCTCTGCCCCGACAGGCAAATGGGGAAATGCGAGGAGGCAGTTCCTCAGCCACCGGAGCTTTTCTCCATTTGACCCCGAGGGGCAAGGCGGTGCAGCTAGACATCGAGAAAAGCGCAACCGCCTATCTCTGCCCCGACAGGCAAATGGAGAAAAACGAGGAGGCAGTTCCTCAGCCACCGGAGCTTTTCTCCATTTGACCCCGAGGGGCAAGGCGGTGCAGCTAGACATCGAGAAAAGCGCAACCGCCTAT
>NZ_JABAFC010000090.1 GCF_012843435.1 Psychrobacillus sp. BL-248-WT-3
ATTCCGGACACGTCCTCTCTATTTATAGGATAGAGACTTAACTAACTTGTGTCCATACATCCATACTAGCATCATTAATTAATTTTCTATTTATCCGAATGTTATTAACGTCTTCACTTAAATCAATGTCTTTGTTCATGTCTACAAGTAACGTTTTACGAGCTAGTAAATGTCTATAGATTGAAATTCCAGTTCCATGCTCATAATTATATTTTTTCTCAAAGTCTTTTAGATTTTTAAGTAATTCACCACTAAAATAATTCCATTCATCCAAAAAAGTATCAATATTAAGTTCATCATCTAATAAATAGGAATTTCTAAGATATTTAAGATTTTTAACAATAGGGGAAGGCATTTCTTCCTCAGTAACAATGCCCCAGTTAACACCTTGATTCTCCCAATAAATTCTTTCAATTTCAAACTTCTTCATAATATTTTCTTCATTTAATTTAGTTGAAGGTTTTATTGTTCTAGCCTTATAGACTAAATGATTGTCTTCTCTAAAAGTAAGTAAGAAATCAGTTGTCATAACGATAGGAGTACCTGTTTTAGGATCTGTGGGATGTTTAATTCCTAATTCCTCTGAAATCTTTAAAGTAACCATTCTGTCAAGAGGGTATTGTTCACGAATATCTATGACATCAGAAACCCAATCCACCATGCAAAGATAATTAAATTCTAAATCAGAAAAGAATTGATGCTCTCTATTAGTTTTCCACCCCATAAATCTATGGTTACGACCCTCTGATGGTACATCTGTAAACGCTAAAATAAAATGGACAGTTGCTGCTAAATAACATTGAACACTTTCGCTAATCTAATAGATTTTCAGTA
>NZ_JABAFC010000091.1 GCF_012843435.1 Psychrobacillus sp. BL-248-WT-3
AGGTGCTCTTCATCTTCTCGTTCCATTTGAGGGATGATCTCCTTTTCAAGCAGTTCGTTATATAGCTGGTTCGATTTTTCTATCAATCCTTTGTTATATTTCTCTACGGATTTTCTCCAGACAAACGTGAACTTGTTAGCGTTTGCTTCAATCTTTGTACCATCAATAAAGATTGCCTCTTGGTCAATGAGTTTTTCTTGGACCAACTGACAGCGGAATTGTACGAAACATTGACGGATTAATTCGCTCACCTCTGGCTGCACACGAAATCGATTGATTGTGCGGTAGCTTGGTTGATAGCCCTGGGCCAGCCACATTATCCGGACACTATCGTATAAGAGTCCTTCAATTTTTCGACCTGAAAAAACAGACTGGGAGTAAGCACAAAGGATGATTTTCATCATCATGCGGGGATGATAGGCAGGGCAACCCGTATTTCGAAGAAATACTTTAAACGCTTCGTCAGGGATGCTTTCAACTAAATGGTGAATATGGAAGGCAATATCGTTTTCTTGTAATTTTACTTCTAAATCTAAAGGCAATACCACTTGATTCATGTTATAATCTTTAAACATAAGGACACTTCTTTCTGTTGGATTTGGTGTGGTAACTTAATTTTATCAGAAAGTGTCCTTTGTTTATGACAAAAAATATAAAGCCGGTGAAATTTTACTTATTGTAAAATTTCATCGGCTTTTTCATTTAAGAGGATGGTTTTGTCCCAGTCTC
>NZ_JABAFC010000092.1 GCF_012843435.1 Psychrobacillus sp. BL-248-WT-3
AACTAACGCCGCAGGTTAGTTGAAGAAGGAAAATGAATGATAGAAAACGAAAATATAAATGGAATTAAAGGTGAGGTTTTTATGGAAAAGCTCGAAGCATTAAAAGAAACTCTAATCGAAGGTCAAAAATTATCAATGCAAGGTTCGTTGGAAAGGAGAGCCCCAGCAAAAAAAGCGGTTCCTTTTCTTTTAGAAGCAAGGCAAGGGTTAAAGGATTATGTAATAGAAAACGGAACAAATCCTCTTGCTTGGCGTTTGTTGTCGCAAGCCGAAGAATGCTTACTCAATTATAACAATGCTATTTATTGTCTGGAAAGGGCTATGGAGTTGGTTAAAAAGAACCAAAAGGACCTTAAAAGACTTGCCCTATTAAAAGACTATGGTGGAATGTGGAATGAGCTAAACTTATCCGCAGAACAGTTGGAGTCCCTCGGTATATTTTTGAATGAAAAGTTAAATGCCGATGATTGTGACCACTCTCTTAAATTTACAAAGAGATGGCTGGAAGATAACATACCTAAGAGTAAACTATCTAAAATCGTAAAAGCATTGAAGAATCAAGGCGGATTCTGTGATTGTGAGGTACTCTCTAATGTTGTTGATTAATAGAGCTTGTTGAACTAACGGGTGCTTTA